>JAUCCA010000018.1:0-30249 GCA_034676525.1 Giesbergeria sp. | reverse complement strand
TCGCCAGCTGCTGCTGGCCCAGGTTCTGAATCGCACTTTCGAACTGGTTGGTCAAGGCCCCGTACTGCTCCCGATAGCTGTCTATCCGGTTCAGCACGTCACGCAACCCGGTCATCGCCTTGCGGGCTTCTTCAATCGGGCCCAGCTCGCCACAGCGGTGAATGCGCCATTGCCAACCACAATGGTCAGCAGGTCCTCGGCCACCTCGTCGATGGTCAGGCGCTCTAGCACACCCCCAGCACCATTTGAACCATTGTTGAAGTCGACGCCAGTCTCATAGCGGTCACCATCACCGCTATAGGAAAAATTCATCCCGTTATAGCTACCAGATGCGCTGCCGTTGATATCAAATGTGGCCCCGCCTTCCAACAACTGACCGTCGTCATACACCGCCCCTGGCAAGAAGCCATTGGATTCCGTCAGCACCCTGGCCTGGCCCGCCGCATCGTCCTTGGCACTGTTGATGCGCAGGCCGGAAGACAGGCGCTGGATGGCCTGCCCAAGGGCGCTTTCAGACTACTGGTGACGGGTTAATGTCTGCTGGGTGGGAATATCGGTGATAATAATAGACATATAGCGTTACGTTTTGATATGAATATCCGTAGAATTCTACCCAACCTATCAACTTGTGGCTAGCCAACTGCAATAAACAAAAAATTTGGCATCTTCCCCTAAAGTTCCTAACCTCCCCTCCGTTAATGTGTCAGAACAGGAGGTCACTCAGTTTGTCATCCTGGGCAACAAGGGCGGATCTCCGCCGAACCACATAGGAGTCTCTCATGGCTGTCATTAATACCAACTACCTTGCTCTGGTTTCCCAGAACAACCTGAACAAATCCCAGTCATCCCTGGGCACCTCCATCGAGCGCCTGTCTTCCGGCCTGCGCATCAACAGCGCCAAGGACGACGCCGCTGGTCAGGCCATCGCCAACCGTTTCACATCCAACATCAGCGGTCTGACCCAGGCTGCACGTAACGCCAACGATGGTATTTCGCTGGCCCAAACCGCAGAAGGCTCGTTGAACGAAATCAACAACAACCTGCAGCGCATCCGTGTTCTGGCTAACCAAGCATACAACGGCACGAACTCCAAGGAAGACTTGGATTCCATCAACGAAGAAGTCAAGGCCCGCTTGGCAGAAATCCAGCGTGTTGCAGAGCAAACTCAGTTCAACGGCACAAAAGTGCTGAATGGGTCTGCTTCTGGTGGCATCAACATCCAGGTCGGTGCTAACGATAACGAAACTATCAACATCAAGGGCACAAATGCCCAAACTAGCGTCTTGATGTCCGGCGCTTCGGGGATTTCATCTGCCAGCGGTCTTACAATTACCACCGTCAGTGGCGTATCTACTGTTAGCAGTGGCGCTCTGAAGAGCATCGACGACGCGATCAAGAAGGTTGACACGATGCGCAGCGATTTGGGCGCGATCCAGAATCGCTTCGAATCCACGATCGCCAATCTGAACAACACCATCAACAATCTGTCGGCCTCGCGTTCGCGCATCGAAGACGCAGATTACTCTGTAGAAGTGTCTAACATGACACGTGCTCAAATCCTGCAACAGGCTGGTACTGCTGTGCTGGCCCAGGCCAACCAAGTTCCACAGACCATGCTGTCCTTGCTGCGTTAATTCACAGCACTGCATCGAGGCAGGGTTATACTGCCTCTTGCACCGAAACCGCCGGATTATCTCCGGCGGTTTTTTTTGGGGTATCTGTTCTCGAACATTCGTCTCATCACACCCTAGCTCCTCATGGCTCAAAAAATCCTGATTACCCGTTTAGCAGGCTTGGGAGATGTCGCATCCATCCTGATTCCTGCCATCCAGCTAGTTCGTCAGCGAGCGCCAGACGCTACAATTGATGTGCTGACTTACGGAGCCGGTATTGAGCTGATGTCCCTATGTCCAGGTATCGGCGACGTGCTGGGCATCACAGCAGAACAATGGCCGCGCGACCTGATCCCCGCAACTCAGAGCTTTCTAGGCATTGCCCAGATTATCGCCGCGCGCAACTACGATCAGATCATCTGCCTGGACACTTGGTTCATGCCCTGTTTCCTGGCACAGGTGCTGATCGACATCGGGCTGAACGTAGAAGGCAATCACCTGGATCGCCCGGTAAACGATTTTTTCACTGCGCTGCATGCCGGAAAGCTGCCAGCGGATTATTTTGACACGGCCTTCATGGTCAGCACATATCCCAAAATGCGGGATTGGTTACACCCTTGGTGGTTGCAGCCGCAACCCCACGCCAATTACCCAGAATATTATCTAATCCACTGTTGCGGCCTGGGCGATACGATCGAGCCCAGCCTCTCCATCGAGCCCGATAGCGCATTCCGGGACGCGGCAGCCGAACGCCCGATCATCGCGGTATCCTATCGCGGCACCACGGCCATCAAACACTACAAGCAGGCAGATGCCCTAACTAGCCTGCTACAACAGGCGGGCTACCACGTCTGGACGGGATTCGATGGTAGCCTGCCCATGCATACTACTCTGGCGCGGTTGGCCGCTACAGATTTGCTGATCACCGTGGCGACTTCTACGCAATGGCTGGCCAAGCTGGCAAGCTGCCCGTCCCTGATGCTGCCTGGCGCCATGCACCCGGTTATTTTAGGGGCAGAATACACGATGGCACAAACCGTCGATTGTCAGTATTGTTGCCAACGAGGTTGCCCTGCCGGGCGAAATTACGCCTGTATGGATGTGTCGGCGGAAGCAGTGATGGCGCGGGTCAGGCAGATACTGGCCAAATAGTCTGTACCAACCTTTGCCGCTCTTAGGCGGCACCCGATGCCACCCCCCAGGCACGGGCCCACTGATCCAGAAAATCCCCCTCCAGCATCCAGTTCCGATGTACCGCGTCACGCAAGGCGTCGCCCTTCTGGCCTAGCGTCTCGGGATCAGCCAAATGCTCTCTGATAGCCTGCACCCAATCCTGATGGCGATTGCGCACACGTGTCACCGGCAGATCACCCTGGTAGGGCTCGATGTCCGTACAAATCACCGGCACTCCACACGCGCCCAATTCCAGCAAACGCAGGTTGCTTTTGCAGCGATTGAATTGATTCAGTTCCAGAGGCACCACTGCCAAATCCAAATTCAAGGCCGCCAACTGCGCCGGATATTGGTCAATGGCCACCCCTGGATGAAATTCACATGGCACGTCATCCGGCCGCATCCCCATAAAGACCCATTCAACCTCATCCTGCAAGTCTTTGACCACAGAGCGAATTTCAGCCAGATCGCCTGTATGGCTGCTACCACCTGCCCAACCGATCCGCATTTTCTGCTTTGTGCGCCGCTGCCCCTGCAATCCGCTCCATGGATCCAAGGGCAAGCCATTCAGCGCCACCCGGATCTCACTGTGAAATCTCGCATATTCATGAGCCAGCGTCGGTGTGGAAACCACCAGCCAGTCGACCTGTTCAATCGCGCGACGCATGTGCTTGATCGCACCTTGCGACAGCTCCTTACGGTGGATACTGCGTGTCGGCAGATTAGGCAGGTAGTCGTCAAACTCCAGAACAACCTTGGCACCAGTGATCTCGCGGTAGCGACGGATCTGGGTCAGAATGCCCTCATTGAGCCACGCTCCCTGCAGTACGATCACATCCGGCTGGATGCGAGCCACGTCAGTGAAATGGAAATCACCATGCTTCAACCCGCCGTCCAGGCGCAACTCGCTGGACATCGCCCTGAAAGGGTGCAGGATTCGATAGTGCCCGCAGCCATACCAATCCGCATGTGCAGCCAGCACCACGGGCAAAGGCCTGCCAGGCAAGGGTTCCTGAATGCGGGATGCCTCCGGGCTAAGATCGAAGCCAGGGGAATGTTTACCAAAGGCTGGATGATAATTCGGGTCCCGCGCCAACTGCGGCAGCCATCGCTGGTACAGGCAGTCGTTTTGTGCGTCATCCTTAACAAGGTTAAGGGTAGATTTCTCAGTCAACAAGCGGGTCGCACCACCCATATGTAACAGACCCGTATCCGGCTCCAGAACCAGCAAATACCCTGCCTGCGTCGCTTTCATGCACAGATCTACGTCCGCATAATAAATGGGGAAGGATCCGGCATCAAAGCCACCCAATTCATCAAAAACCTGACGCCGCATCATCAAACACGACGCACTGAGCGCGCTGACATTCTGCTGGACAATCAGACGGTTCATATAGCCTTGGCGATCCTCCGCCAAGCCCCGGAACGCGGCACCGACGCTATTATCCATCCCCAGCACCAGACCGCACTGGTCTACCCCGCCATTGGAAAGATCCAGGCGTGAACCAACCATCCCGATCTCAGGCCGCAACGTATGCCGCAGCAGCCGTTCCAACCAGTCGGATCGAGTACGCGAGGCGAACTGTATGTCATCATTCAAGAACAGCAGTACGTCGCCACGTGCCTGGGTGACCGCAAAATTGTTCATGGCCGCGAAATCGAAGGACTGCGGCCAGCGCAGGACGCGAATCTGATCCGTTTCCATCGTGTCGAGTCCAGCCAGAAACGCAACGGTTTTAGGATCAACACTGCCGTTATCCACAATCAGCAATTCATAATGAGGATAGGCTGTATGCTCCATCAGCCCTTCGACACACGCCTGCAGAACGGGTAACTGATCTCGCGTAGGAATAATGATGGACACCAGCGGCTGCACCGCCAAGGGATATACGATGCGCTGCAAACCAAGCGACGGCCCAGGCTCGACCTGTGCTTCCAGTCCCATGCGGACGAAATGCGCTTGTGTCACTGCTGGAAACCAGAGCATCGTGTCTGAATCGCGAACCCAATCCATCAAACTCCGACTGCCAAACTGCAGTACTTCTGGAATATGTCCCACGACCGGTGGTCCGACCTGTTCCACCAAACGCCAGAGCAAGTCGACAGGCGCCAGGTCTGCAACTCTTTCATCTAGCCCCCCCGCCGCCAGGATGGCTGCGGTGCTGATCACCAGGTCGCGGCCGATGTAGGGATAGCTGCGCAGCAGATCTACATTAAAATCAGGCTTGAGCATCGGGTTGGCTGCCACGCCGTCCTTCAAGACAGCCTCATCGGCATACCAGACCATGGGGTTTGGATTGCGCAGGCGATATTCGCCCAGCGTAAGTGTGGCGTGGGGCAATAGTTGATCGCCCGCGTGCAAAATCCAGATGAAATCGGGCATACCTCCCTGCTCTATCCCGCGAGATAGCAGCATGGGCCAGGGTTCATTGCCGATGACCGGTTCGACCATCCCGCCCACCACTCCAGGCGGAATCTGCGGACCAATGAGCCAGATACCGTCCACAGACCGATGCTGTGCAGTCAGACTATCTAGGGTATCAGCCAGCGCATCCAGGTCCGTCCCATCCGGCACGATGACGGCGATGCCCAAGGTACCGACGTCGGGGTTGGCTTGCAGCATGGATTGAATGGCGAGAATGCGGGTTGCGTAGGGAGTGCGATCAGAGAGCCATTCGGGAACTCCCCAGAGCAAATTCGACGTGGCAGGAATCTCAGATATAGTCTCAGATTTTTTCTGTGTTATTTTTATAAATTCATCTAGCTGAGTCCAAAAAAAATCTTCTGCATCAATAAAAAAGCGCCTTACCTCATCAATTCCTTCTTCATTAATTTCCAAATTACTCTTATTTTCATAAAACTCCCAGCCAATCTTTTTCCTCGAGAGTTCATTTAATTCTAGGTTTTCATACCCCAGCCCACCAGGCATATATATTACAGGGCACCCACAAAGCACGGCAAGGTTGCAAGTGTGCGAATATTCGTAGCTATATAAGACTTCTATTTTTTTAAACAGTTCAGCCAAATCATTTAGACTCAATGAATTCTGGCGAGACAAAACAGAAACATCTCCCGGCAAAATAGAGAAATCCACATCACTCTCTAAGTACCTATTCAAACAAAGATAACTTCCAGATCTTTTTTCTGGAGATTCAGGCAGACTAAATAAGGACGTATCTGTTACTGGAACACTTAAAATCCCATTGCAAGGATCGCCAGATTTTACAAAGCTCGTATCGTAGTAAAAATAAAGATCATCGGAACCCGCCTGGATATCATTTCCAAGTATAAACCCTATTTTATTAAGACAATATCTGACAACAACTTGCGCACCAAGGGGATTTCCTGAAAGGATCTCAGGATACACGGCAATAGGTACTAACCCCCGCGACTTATGGTCCGCCGCTAAATCCATTGTCAAAAAAGGGGTTTTTATTTTGGTGTTTCCCGCACTACTTCCGCACATATACGCATCCCGCCCCATCAAATTCAAGGCATGACACAAATAATGAAGTGCTCTTATCCCGGAAGAAGCATCCGTGTACGATGGAGAGAAAATATAATATGGGTTTCCAGGATCAGAAAACAAAGAAACATGAGACAGATTATGTTCCACATATTTTTTCATAACTCAACTCACCTTAGATCCTTTCTCACATAACAGAAAAATGCTAGAGCACAAATCCGGATATTGATGACCCAAGGCATAGCAACCTTCTAGATACTCAGAGGAAATAATATCAGTTTGAAGTAGACGGTCCCACTGAAAATTAGCCAATGCTTTAAAGAAAATACCTGACCGATAAATTACTCTCAACCCAGCTGCGAACGCATCTCTTTCCAAGGTATCCAAAGTATAGGTAATACGATGCCCATGTTCGGCCTCAGCAGGGGTTACTGCAGCGTTATGAGAGATCAATCCCATCTTCACCGCAATCTGACGTGATGGTGCATTGGCATTTGGACATACCAAAAAAAATCTTCCACTATCAGTTAACCACTCATCGTTAACACGCTTCAAAACGCAAACTGGATCATCCAGATGCTCAAGTACATGAGTCATTACGATATTATCGTAGTGACGAGGTAGTTTTATATCCTCGAACAATCCATTAACATACTGCAACCGATCTCCAAACTTCCGTCGAGCCTCATTAATAGCCAGCGAAGAGGCTTCCACACAAGTCACATCATGGAAATAATTCAATAATCGGCTCGTGAATTGCCCGTGATAGCTTCCCAGCTCCAACAAACCACCCTGCTGAAAGAATGGCTCAAACGAGCGGATCATGTAATGATGAAGCACATCGAAATCAAATGAATAAGCATATTTTTCATTTTCTTTATTGCCAGAATCATTCATTTCTTTATCATAATTTCTTTTTTCCATCTTTATCTCCTGTCTAATATGGCCAACCCGAAACCATAGCGACCAAATTGATTTCCGTTATACAACATATAAACATCTCCTCCGCATTCAAAGATATGCGGATAACATTGCATCTCTGAATCCCACCCTCTCGGTGAAATATCAATCCCCGCCAGGCTATCATCACGCGTCCATCGCTTCAGATCAGGAGAATACGCATACCCAATACGGTAGCCTCGCGAAGGATCATCTCGAAAGCCACATGCGTGCCGATAACAGAAATACATATGATAAGCGCCATCGATGCTAATCACCGTAGGCAGCGCTTGACATTCATCTGCATCCAACCGATCTGTAATGAGCTGTTTGCTATCGCGAACCCAATCTATACCATTCGCAGATACGGCATGGGCGATTTTGTAGACACGATCGGGCGGCTCGTTCATGAGCTCAGATACCCAACGCAAACCAAAGATATACCACATGTGATAGGCGTCACTATTTTTTAATACGAACGCATCACCAACAAGGAATGGCTCATGCAAGGTGGCAGCCATTACAGGACCATCGCCATGGCGCACAAAGCTAGTGCCATTATCATAGCTAATTGCCAAACCTATAGCGGCATCCGCCGATACTGAAACACGACGACTCCAACCTGTTGTATACGCTAACACCTTATCATTGGTCCGCAAAACATTGAATGGAAAAATTCCGTGTTCGTCAAAGCATCCCAGCTTCCCAGGGGAAATAACGGCCTCTTTCGCCACACCTAGAATACGCTGCATCCTGTGATCGAAATCAACAAATATCACATGACTAATAAATTTCCCCGTCTTGTCCCGCTCTCGCGTCGAAAAATAAACACGAACCCGATCCTCAAGCACCAATGTCTGAGGAGATTGAGAAAACCCTGCACTACCAAAGGGTAGCTGGTGTTCTGAGGGATCAAATATTTTTCCCAGCTTTTTCCACTTCATACTATATTTCACGCCAAGGTGTTCATCAAACGAGCCAACCCAATACCAGCTCTTCCAATTCCATTACCCTGATACAGCATATAAACGCTATCATCAATTTTAAAAACATGCGGGTAGTTCACCATTTCAGAATCCCACCCTTCCGTCGACACATCTATCCCAGCCAAGTCATCCTGGCGGCGCCACTCGAGCATGTCCTCAGAAGTGGCATAACCGATTCTATATCCCCCCTCACTAGTCTTATAATTCCTAGTGTGCCGATAAGAGTAAAACATATGGTAGCGCCCACCTTGGAACATAACATCGGGACACGCCTGACACTCATCTGGCCCCAGTCGATCCTCCAGAAGATCGCGCCCCTGTTTTGTCCACGTCAATCCATCATTGGATGTCGCCATACGTATCTTATACACAGGTTCTGGTTTCCCTTCTGTGCTCAGCCACCGCTTCCCACTTACATACCATAATTGCCACTGTTCATTGAACCTTCGGATGCGTGGGCTACCCATCATGAATGGCTCATCGGGGCTATAAGAAATCACCGGGCCATCACCTAATCGCTGAAACGACTCCCCACCATCATGGCTAATTGCAACACCGATAGCACCATTGATTGGCACCGACTCACAACGTGTCCACCCTGCATAGTACACACGAAATTCTCTACCGTTCTCAATTACAGATACAGGGTTTGTGCCGAATTCATCAAACGTCCCCCTCTTACCTAAACTCAGCAACGGCTCCTTGCATATTCCAATCAGCCGTGTAGGCTCCTGCCGATCCAGATCAATATATGCCATATAGCTGAGATACTGCCCCGCCGTATCTGGCTTGGGGCGTGAGCAAAAATACACTCTCACCCGGTCAGCCAAGACGACAGCGGACGCCGATTGCGCAAACTCACTCATCCAGAGCCGACCAGCATAATCGCGTGGATCAAATATCTTTCCTAGTTTTTTCCATTTAAACATTTGATTTCCTACAGCAACAGGCACTCTACCGCATCGACGTCAAAAACTGGAATACCTAACCGATCGTGAACAGACTGGCGATCATACCAGTAATTATCAATGAATATTGATCCAACAGGATCAATATATTGCCATTTACTTTGATCATCTCTCAAATGAACAATTTTTGAAAATAAATCACTTGATATGCAAAATCGTCTCAACGTGGCAGATAGATCATATTGATGCTTCGTTATCAGCACAACTTTTTTTCCTTGATTCTTACACTGATATATGAAGGCCATGACACGGGCATGCACGCAATCTCCTTCTACGATCGTCTCATCAAAGTCTATGTAGACATTATCGTATGACATATCCGCTTTGAAACGATTATAAAGGCAGCGGTCCAATTCCACATAATAATTATTACATAGAATACTCACCGGAATTTTTTGACTATTAAAAAAACCAAGTAGCGCAAAGTTAACTCCAGTGTGCCTGTACAAACCCATAGTACTCGCCTGTCGGGGTGCAAGTTCAAGCAACTTATACAAACCTGAAGAATCTCGTTTCACCTGAAAAAACCATGCTCCATCCAATCTCAGGGAATCATTTATGGTCTGCGCTATACGCTGAATTTCATCACTCAAATCGACTCTAACGGAGTGAAAAGAAATTCCCATCTGAACTCTCTCCCTAGTCCGAGGGCCAATAAACAGCAGATTCCCATGAAAATCTGTGAAGCAATCAACACTTAACTCATCACCTGGTAAATACTCGGTGATCAGCAGATCTGGGAAGCGCTCTAGATAGAAGGCAAGCTCCGCCTCACTACCCACCTTAAATGCCCCCTTTCCCCCCTGCCCTTGATCGGGCTTCAGAAATACAGGATACGCCGGAACAGTAGCGGAGGTATCATAGACTTTCGGACAAAACTCATGGGACGAGAACCGCTCATAGGTTCGGGCCTTCGATCTAGCGATCCAATTTGTCTCGACACAGGAGCCGATCACCCGCGCCGCTATGGAATTTATATGTTCAGCCAGAAAAAGCGCGACGGTATCATGGGTCGGATATATAAATTCAATATTCAGACCCAACAAATACTTATTAAATGTTTCAATAAACCCATCCCTATCTACATACAGATTTTCATCCTCTATATATCTGCCAGAAGGATACAAAAAGGAGGCATGGTCTTTTTTCCCTGACGCCCCATATACATCGACATGATGGCTATACTTCAGAGAGCCATAGATTTCCAGGCCGATCTCCGACCCAGCAGGAAAGACCAAAACATTCCGTTTCCTATTCATCTTTCTCAATACACTTAAGATATTTCCGCAAGGATGCCACAAGATAATTCAGGATAATCAACACCAATTCTACATAGAGCCTGAATAATTCGCTCGTCCAAGTTCAAAGATATCATTTGCGCTGTAGTCAAAGGCTTTAGGTAGATGCCTTCCATTTTTTGAATAATGTATCCTGACGATTCAATATCTTCCCTAAGAGATCGAACTGTATAATAACGCTTATGACCAAGCAGATGATCGTGATCAGATAGAGCTTGCATATCCGGCAGCATACCTGCTATGTGACCAAGTCGGCGATTGAGAACCTCGGCATTCGGTACTGCCACAAACATTCGCCCGGCAGGGCGGAGAAATTTTTTAAAAGATTTTAGGATTGGAATTGGATCATCCACATGCTCTAAAATATACCCTAGAACAATCACATCAAATCGCTCTTCAGTATCAAAATCCTCGAAATAGGACTCAACTATTTCGATATTTGAATTTGGGTATTGTTTTTTAAAATTATCAATCACAGCCGGCGACGCATCAATCACAACATGGCGCTTAAAATACGGTGCGAACGTTTTTGCTGTAATACCATGACCAAGCCCGAGCTCCAGCAATGACTCCACCTCCTGAACGGACTCCATGATACGCTGGGGATACCATTTCAGCTGCAACTCATTATCGAAATCATAAATATTATTTCCTTGATATGCAAGCACGTGATTGTCAAGTTCATTAGCCATAAAATTTCTCTCTTATTAGTGAATTTTTTACAAACCAGGACATATAAAAAAACACATCAAATTAAATCATATCCATTGCATATATAATCCGCCACCACCTCTTGAGGATTAAACATTACAACATCCACAATTGATAGCCACGGAACAAAGCCTGCGCCATATTGGCGATATGAAAGCGGCTTTGATTTCAAAAAAAACAGGTTAACTCCATGTCTAGAAAATATTTCTTTGGAATAAAGATCTAATCCGCCAATAGGATTAACATAGAATTTTGCATCTTCTGCTTCACAGATAGCCAACACCCTCTGCGCTCCCTTGAGAGAATGATCAGCATTAACGAGCGACGATATTTTAATATCGGAATCGATGCCAATATATTTACAGACATTCTCAATAGAATTTAATATAAAATTAAATAAATTATCATCCTTATACAGGACAATCCGCTCGAGAATAGGAAAAAAACTCCCAAACATAGGAGCCTTACGATATGTCTCACGAAATTGATTTAATATTTTTTCTCTTCTGAAATCACGTGAAATCAATCGATCGCGAACGTCCAGATCGTCAGAATCTTTCTTTAGAGAAAGAGAAAAAGTCACATCCCCCTCTCCTCTCAACATTCGATTTCTATTGATCCATCCTTTTTTCGTGTACTTAATATTATCGTAAACAACAAACTTCTCAACAGACTGAATGAGTTGAAAATATCCGATATACGGTAAAAAATACGGTTGCATAATACCAATTTTCAAATCACTCACCTTCACCGGAATTTTTAAAGCCACGCCAAGATCAGGGAAACATCTAGCTCTGATCCGCAATAAAACGGCAAATACTTTCAACTACACTTACATCCAAGTCAGGATAAATTGGCAAGCACAGCACCTGTTCCGCAGCTTTACTAGCGATAGGTAGATTACCCCTATGCGCAGAAGGCAACCCCCGATACATTGGAAATTCTGATATCAAAGGATAAAAATAGCGTCTCGGATGAATCTCACTTCGCAGCATCCTCTCATACAAACCGTCACGATCAATAGGATATTCACCACCAATCAAAATCGGGAAATAGGCATAATTCGCGATCTCCCCTTCCAAGACTTCAAGACAATGTACGCCTTTAACCTCGGAAAGCTTATTTCTATATATTCGATCAATCTCTTTGCGTTTTTGAATAGCTACATCAACATACTTTAACTGAAGCAATCCAAGAGCCGCATTAAACTCACTCATTTTTCCATTAATACCGGGTGCCACAACACTTGTTTCCCCAGCATGGCCAAAATTTTTCAAGTGATCGATTCGTGTTTTTGTTCTTATATCCGGACAAACAATCGCGCCACCCTCAAACGTGTTAAAGACCTTCGTGGCATGGAAGCTCAATACTGACAAATCACCACTCTTTAAGACACTTTCATCATTCAATTTGACGCCAAAGGCATGCGCAGCATCGTAAATTACCCTGAGATTATACGTATCCGCGACCCTTTGAATTGCGGCAACATCACATGGATGCCCGTAACAATGAACAGCCAAAATTGCAGTTGTTTTAGGGGTTATGGCAGCTTCTATCTTCTGAGAATCCATGTTCAATGTCAGAGGATCTACATCCACAAATACAGGCTTAATCCCATTCCACAGCAGAGAATGTGAGGTTGCCACAAACGAATATGGCGTAGTAATTACCTCTCCTGTAATCCTTAAGGCCTGAAGTGCGGTAACCAACGCAATAGTGCCATTTGCAAAAAGTGCTATATGATCAATCCCGAGATAGCTACACAGCTCATGCTCAAGCTGCTGATGAAAAGGCCCGCCATTGGTTAATATTTTATTCTCCCATATTTTTTCCAAATATGGCATGAATTCTTCTAATGGCGGCAAAAATGGCTGCGTAACGAAGGTGGTTCTCTTATGCATTTTCGATCCAAACTAGCCTTTTAGCGCTTCAATATCCATTTGTAAGGGCTGCCTTACCAGAAACCTGGGCTTGCCTTCCAGGAGGCTCTGACAGCATCAGGGGCCGATTTGAAGGAAATCCCAGCTGGGGAATATACTAATCGTAGTCTACCAGCTGGACAATCGGCCCATTTGCCAATTAGGGATAGAAAACAAGCTTTCCCTTCACTACTAGAGGCGTGGGCGTGTTTGTAATGACCCAGCAGAACCTGCACAGGTTAGGCGGCTAATGCGCAGGCCCCGGCCGGGGTTTTCATGTTCAGTGCTTGGTGCGGGCGTCGGTGATTGTAAAAACGGATCCAGTCGCCAATGACGCGGCTGGCGTGCTGCAGAGATTCGAAGCGATGCCGGTGAGCACATTGCTCTTTCAGCGTCCGGATAACCCGTTCAACCATACCGTTCTGTTGCGGGCAATGCGGCGTAATGAACTCCTGGCGCAAGCCATAGCTGCGCACCAGCGCCGTGTAGCTGCGGCTCGTGAACACCAAGCCATTATCTGACCGAAGCAGGAACGGCGCCGGTACCTGGCCCAGAGTGCCGAACCGGGCGATCAGAGCATGCTCCAGAGCGCTGCTGGCGGTCGTCGCCTTGCCACTTCGTGACAGGTGCCAACCCAACAGTTCACGCGTATGGCAGTCAATCACCAGCGCCAGTGTGGCCCAGCCATCACGCCCCGTCCAAATCCGGCACAGATCCGTGGGCCAGCGTTCATTGGGTGCCGTCGCCACCGAGGGCAGCGCCTGGATCCGGGGCCTGAAGCCCACGGCGCGTTTCTTCACCTGCCCCCTCTGTCACAATAGGGCGCCTCGAATATCCAGTGTTTTCAGCCAAGCCAGCCTCTAATCATGACAGCCGCCGAACTTCGAGGCGATTTTGTTCAATAAACAATCAGCACGCAGGGCTTTTCAGCCCACTTTTGGCCAAAATTGCACCCTGAAGGCGCAATTTGACCCCTATTGCCCATCATGTGGGCACACCACGGGCAAGGACGACGGCGCGCTTGATGTTGTAGCAGGCCGCCATCATCGTCATGGCAAAGCTCGCACGCGCCAGGCCCACCGTGCGCACCAACTTGCCACCCATCTGGCGCATCGCAGCGAACACGTGCTCGACACGCGCCCGGGTCTTGGCCAGGCGCCGGTTGCGGCGCTGTTGGCAGGCCGAGAGTGGCTTTTGCTTAGTGCCCTTTCTCTGAATGCAGCTCTCCAGACCTCGCTCGCGCAGTGCCCGTTCACGTGCCTTCGAGGGGTAGCCCCGGTCAGCGTAGAGCTTGCGGTTCGTGTTGAAAGGGTCGATGACCGCCTCGAAGTGTCGGCTGTCATGCTCGGCCGCCGTACTTGTTTTGATTCTGCGGATCACTTTGTACTTGGCATCCGCATTGATCGTCAGCTTGTAGCCGTGATGGCTCTTGCCATGCTTCTTCGTCCAGCTCGCGTCCGTGTCCTTCTGGCGCCGCTTGGCCGGCTTCCAGTCGACGGGCACGGCATCTTGGTCAAGGATCTCGCGCTCGCCTCGGCTGTTGTGCTGCACGGGAGCGGGCACCAGCGTGGCGTCGATTATCTGGCCACAACGTGGAATGTAGCCCTTGGCAAAGAGCTGAGACTCCACGCCATCGAAGATCATCTTGGCGCCTGCCTCACCGATCCGGTTCTCGAACGTCCACACCGTCGTGCGATCAGGAATCGTCACCGCATCAACCAGACCACAAAACCGCTTGTAGCTCATCCGATCCAGCAGCTGGTACTCGACCTGTTCGTCAGACAGGTTATTCAGCCGCTTGAGCACCAGGATGCGAACCATCGTCTCCGTTGGGTAGGCGGGGCGCCCGCCCTTGGGGTTCTCAATCCTGGGGGCTATCGCATCGACCTGGGCGGCAAGCTTGGTGAAGTCGATCTCCTGCTCGATAGCGGCAAGCGGGTCACCCAGCTTGTCGATCATCTGGCGGTGATGCTCCGCAGCAAACAGATCAATCTTAATGGCACTCTTGCGTTTCATAAGGTCGTCTCGGATCGGGCGTCTTCAGCTATCAGCATCTTACCGGGTGCTGCTGCCCGCGTGAGGTTTTTCGAGGTGCCCGCCAGTTGCCGCTGACCGATACGGACCAGTGATCCTGGACTGACTGGCCTTTTGGGTTGCTTCCAGAGCGGTGTTTGTCAACAATGATGTCCGTTTTCTTCATGCCGCGTGACTCAATTCTTTAGGTGCTGCGACATGTTCTTTCGGCGGGTTTAACCACACCTCGCCAACTGGGTTCCAATCCCGCGTTTGGCGGCCTTTCCAACGTTCAGGCATGGATTGTTTTGCCGCTTCGTAGACGCGGCGGCGGCGCTCAAGAATGACGTGCTCCTGCCCATAATGGCGCTGCGTGGGTGTCACGAACTTGATGCCGCTGTGGCGGTGCTCTGTGTTGTACCAGGTCACGAAGCGCAGCACCCACTGGCGGGCCTGTTTGATCGACGCAAACGGCTTCTTTGGATAGGCCGGTGTGTATTTCAGTGTCCTGAACAACGACTCGGAATAGGGATTGTCGTCACTGACGGCCGGGCGACTGAACGACGGTACGATGCCCAGACGCTGCAATGTCGCCAGCATGGTGGCGCCTTTCATGGGCGAGCCATTATCGGCATGTAGCACCAGCGCATCTTGGCGCACTCGGTGGCGCAGGCAGGCCTTGGTGATGAGCGTGGCAGCATGTTCGGCGCGTTCGTCCTCATGGATTTCCCAGCCCACAATCAGGCGGCTGTACACATCCATCACCATGTACAGGCGGTAAAACTGGCCACGAACGGCAGTGGGCAAGAACGTGATGTCCCAGCTCCAGGTTTTCAGCGGCGCATAGGCCACCCAGGCATGAGGTTTAGGCACCGCCCGGGGCGGTTGGGCGTGACCGCGCCGGTTTGCCTGCCCATGCTCACGCAAGACCCGGTAAAAACTCGATTCGCTGGCCAGGTAAAGCCCCTTGTCGGCCAGACGTGGCACGATCTGTGAGGGCGGCAGGCTCTGGTATTCCGGACTGTTGCAAGCGGCCAGGATGTCTTTCTTGTCGTCTGCGGTGAGAGCATGGCGGCAAGGCTTGCGCGGTGCCCCTTTGCGTCGGTCAACCAGGCTGTCGGCCGCGCGCCAACGGCGCAACGTCCGGCACGTGAGCCCCAGCACTGCGCAGGCTTTGGATTGACGCGCGCCGGCATTGACGGCTTCATCAATGAGGGTAATGGCCATCTGTTTCATCTCCAGAGGAATCAGTCGTCCTCGTTCGCGCCCCAGATGGCCTGGGCTTTTTTTGATAAGGTCAGCAGCGCCGCCGCTTCAGCCAGCGCTTTCTCCTTTCTGCGAAGCTCCTTTTCCAACGCACGGCTTTTCTTGCGCTCGGCCGCCAAGTCCGATTTGCTCGACGGTGCGGACTCTGCCGGGTCGGATGCCTCGAAAGCAGCTTTCCATGCCTCGATTTGTTCAGGATACAAGCCGTGCTTGCGGCAATACTCCGAGCGCTCTGCCTCGTTCATGGCCGCCGTGTGAATGACCGCCGCCAGCTTGGCCTTGGCATCCCACTGATCGGCTATCGTGGACTTGTTGGGCACAACATATCCTTTGGCACGAAACTGCTTCTTCCAGTTGTACAGGGTCGCCTCTGAGACCCCAATCTCCCGACTCAGGCTGACCACCGTCCGATTGTGCGGCGGCATCAATTTCCTGACTGTCTGTTCTTTGAATTCTGCGCTGTAGCTGGGCACTTCTTCACTCCGTCCGCTCCCTCAAATTTCCAAATCAACCGAGCGGACATCTATTGTGACAGAGGGGGGGGGGGTGGATGGAGAACGATTCGAGCAGATTGAAACCCAAGGCAGGCGGCAGTGGCTGGAAAGATTGCAGCAGGAACTAAGGGTCAAGCAGTATCGGCCTGGACCCCTGCTTCGTGTGTGGATTCCTAAAGCTCATGGTGGCGAACGTCCGCTCGGTATCCCCTGTGTGCGGGACCGGGTTGTCCAAGCCGCTGTACTTCTGGTGATCGGACCCATCTTTGAGGTGGATCTGTATCCTTGGCAGTATGGCTTTCGGTCGGGGGTAGACGCAAAGATGGCCCTTCGGCGCATTCACTTCGGCATTGTGAAGCGGGGCGCCCGAGAAGTTGTCGACGCGGATCTCTCAGATTACTTCAACACTATTCCCCACGGGGACCTGATGCGCTGTGTGGCACGCCGCGTGGCTGATGGTACTGTGCTCGGAATCATTCGCGAGTGGTTGAATTCTCCGGTGATTGAGCGCAAGGGCCGCGGCCACGAGGAACGTAGCACCGCCGCCAAGGACACTCACCGGGGAACACCGCAAGGCGGCATCATCTCGCCGCTGCTGGCAAACCTGTACTTCCGACGCTTCATGCTGGCGTGGTACGGGCGAGGGTACAACCACAGGTTCAAATCAGAGGTGGTGAATTACGCCGATGACTTCGTGATTCTGTGCAAGGCCGGATACGGCGAGCAAGCGATGATCGTGATGCGGCAACTGATGCAGAAGCTAGGCCTGACGGTCAATGAAAAGAAGACGCGGCTGGTGAAACTGCCGGATGAGCGTTTTGACTTTCTTGGTTACACCGTCGGCCGATTCTTCGGGAAGGATGGGCGATCCTATTGGGGAACAGCGCCATCCCGAAAAGCCATCAAACGGGTGATGAAAGAAGTCCATGACATGACGACATCGCGCTGGAATGCGTTGGGGCCTGAAAGTCGAATAGAACGCCTGAATCCGCTTCTGCGGGGCTGGGCAGGCTACTTCAACCAAGGCCCTGTCAATAAGGCGTACCGCTTGATTGACGACTACACGGCGCGACGTCTGCGAATCTGGTTGATGCGGCGGCGAGGGAAACGGGGAACGGGGTATCGCCAATACTCCGACCAGTACCTATACGACAAGTTGGGACTGATCCGTTTACAAACGCGCAACGACCTCTCGAATGCGAAGGCTTGTTGACCCGAAAGAGAGCCGGATGCGGGAAATCCGCACGTCCGGTTCGATGAGCGGGATGTGGAAACGGAGTTCTGAGGCGGTTACTGGCGTGGCGTATCTTCTGATACGGCCCGACTGAATACCAAATGGAACCACCGCGCCACATCTCGACTCTACCGATGGGCAAATCGCCGCACTCGGTATAGCGGATCAGGCGCGGCCAGACCTTGTGCAGATATCCCAACGCTTCGCCCAGCTTGCTCCTGGGCGTGACCCCCGGCAGGGTTTCATCCAACCATGCACGCAGCTTTTGCAGGATCGGCAGGCTGTGGGTCTGGCGCGCCTCGAAGCGCTGCGCATCGCTCGCTGTTTTCAGCTTGGCCTCGATACGATACAGCCGGGCGAACAGATCCAGCGCGTGGTCTGCGCGGGCACTCTTGCCTTTGGGGCTGACCCGTTTGGCTTCGACGAACTTGCGCCGAGCATGGGCTGCGCACGCCAGGTGCTCCACACCGGGCAGGCGCGCCACCGGCGCGTAGCCTTCGTACCCGTCGGTCATCAGGTAACCCTGCCAGCCTTCGAGCAGGCGTACCGGTATCTGCCCCGAACGGCTCGCCTCGTAATCAAACAACACCACCGTGCGCCCCGGCGGCCCGCCGCGCTGCACCCACATATAACTTTTAGAGGTCGGACTTCGCCCTGGTTCTTTCAACACTTGAACCGTGGTTTCATCCATGTGGATGACGGGCGCATCCAGCAAGGTGTCGCGGGCCAGATTGTGCAGCGGCTGCAAGGCCTGGGCGAGCCTGATCATGGCCCGCGTCATGCTCTGGCGTGGGACGTCCACCTGGTGGCGGGCCATCACCTTC
This sequence comes from Giesbergeria sp., assembly GCA_034676525.1. GTDB lineage: Bacteria > Pseudomonadota > Gammaproteobacteria > Burkholderiales > Burkholderiaceae_C > Simplicispira. The sequence goes on along the minus strand of JAUCCA010000018.1, from coordinate 11,345 downwards.
TCGAAGCGCGCCAGAGGCAGGCCGTCGACATACTTCACCACCGCCATCATCGCCAGGAACCCGGCGCTGAAGTTGCTGCGCGGCAGGACCTGCGCCGGTGCCGGCTGCTGTACCGGTGCCTGATCGCCCTTGGGGCAAGCGTAGCGCGGGCGCACCGTGCGGATCACGCGGATTTGCATCGGCACGATGTCCAGCTGTTCACTCACGTCTTCGCCGATACGCACCATGGGGGTGCCGCAGGCGCATTGGCGTTCTGCTTCGGGGACATCGACCAGGAACTCGACGCGGGGCAGCTCGGGCGGCAAAGCGCGGCGATGACCGCGCTTGGGGCGAGGCGTGTCGTGCGCGGGCGCGCCCTCGTGTGCGTCTTCGAGATCAGCGGCCTGCTCGGCCAAGGCTTCCACTTCGTTAAACAGCTCGCCCTGGTGCGACTCGCTACTGGGGCCGAACACCTGATGCCGGGCCAAGCGCCATTGCTCAAGGATGCGTTGCACCGCCTCGGCGACCCCTGTGGCGACGCCGGCGGCAATCCCTTCTTGCAGTTTCCTCTCGAACTCGGATTGCATCGCCGAACGCAAGGCGTGAAGGTGGGTTTCGTTCTGCGCCTGCAGCGTGGCCCGTAACTCGGCCAGCGTCTTTTCGCGCTCGGCTTTCAATGCCGCCTGGAAGGCTTCAACCGAGGTCGGCACAGCGCCGATTTCGGGGCTGAGCTCAGGGGGGAAGGATGGGGTGGCTGCAGGGCGATCAGACATGCATAATTATACCAGAATTATCACATAACTGACTGATATTTCAGTGTTTTATGAGGATAATTCGCCCATAAATCAAACCCTTCCAACAGCCACTCCAACTCTTTGGGGGTGAGTGTCACGGTCGTTTGCGCGCCTGGCGCGGGCCAGGCAAAGCGCTCTTTCTCCAGCCGCTTCTGCCAAAGGCAAAAGCCGTTGCGATGCCAATACAGAATCTTGATGCGGTTGCGCTGGCGATTCACGAACACGAATAACGTATCGCCGAAGACATCCAGTTCCAGCTCGCTTTGCACCAGCGCGGCCAGCCCGTCGATCTGCTTGCGAAAGTCCACCGGCACGCAGCACAAGTAGACCTGCCCAATCGCCACTCCCGGGTGCATCAATGCACCTGCTCAGTCAGCGCCTGACGCACCTGCGCCAGCCACTGCGGGCTGGGCAAGCCGGGCAGCTCCAGACGCAGGCCAGCGCCCAGCACCAGTACATGGCGATCCGCCGCGACAGGGTGATCGACAGCGGCGAGCGGACCCACGCTGACCGGCACAAACTGGCGCGCAACCGGCGCAGCCACCGCCTTGACGGGCACCTGAGCCTTCCGCTCCAGGGCTTTGAGGCGCCGGCGCCAATAATACAGGCTTGAGACCGGCAACCCCTCACGCTGCGCGTAGGCCGTGGCGCCAATGCCCTCGCGCGCTATCGCGTCAAGGTGCATTTCCCACCAGGCCTGCCCTGGTCCTCGACTCGTCGACATCCTCGGTTCTCCTGTTTGCTTGCAGAACCGATACGATGCCCCACAGAGCGGGCGCGAACAATCATGGGAAAAATGGTGCGTTTACGTTTCGTGTGATGGCCTTTGCGCAACTGACGCACAGGGAGAGCCTGCGCGACATCGAAGAGGAGGAGGCCGTGCGCAAGACGTTACGGCGCGGCAACCGCACAGTGGCAGACATGGCCAGAGAGCTGAACATGCGTCCAATTCCCATTCTCGCAATCCAGAATTATCCTTCTGGTAACTGCAAATCCCTGTACCCTGCGTACTTAGCCCATTAGCCTGTATCTAAATTTGACAGTCGGACGAAAACATCACATAATCACCGCATGAATAACGGTGAATACATCTGGCAATCGCCGCATTGGCCTAACTGGCAATACGATCTCACAACCCTGACAGAGTCCTTGACAGCAGTTAGTCGTGCGCAGGGATTACTTCTTGGCCGCCTAGCAGACGTAGGTATGGCCTTGCGTGACGAAGCCAGCTTATCTGCTGTCACCGAAGATGTCGTCCAAACCAGTGCCATTGAGGGCGAAACGCTAAATGTAGCCTCTGTACGATCCTCAGTTGCACGTCGTCTGGGCGTAGATATTGGTGCTCTAGCCCCTGTAGACCGTCACGTAGACGGCGTAGTAGATATGGTACTGGATGCAACCAGGAATGCGACCGTCCCCCTGACATTGGAGCGGCTGTTCGGCTGGCACGCCGCGTTATTTCCGACCGGCTATTCTGGCATGAGCCGCATTCATGTCGGCGGCTGGCGCGACGACTCTACTGGCCCTATGCAAGTGGTTTCTGGTGCAATTGGTCGCACAAGAGTTCATTTTGAAGCGCCACCGGCCAGCCGCTTACCAACGGAAATGAATCGCTTCCTGGCTTGGTTAAATGACATCAACCCCAAAGAACCCGCCCTACTGCGCGCCGGGTTGGGACACTTATGGTTCGTCACACTGCATCCGTTTGATGACGGCAATGGCCGGGTTGCTCGCGCCATAGGTGACCTACTCCTAGCCCGCGCTGAAGCAAGCCCACAACGGTTCTATAGTCTCTCCGCACAACTCCAACGGGAACGCAAAGCCTATTACGACATTCTTGAGCGCACGCAAAAGCGCAGTATGAATGTGACGGCATGGCTGGAATGGTTCCTGGCGGCCTTGCTAAAGGCTGTGGACCAAGCACATAGCACCCTAGATCAGGTGCTTGCCAAGACAAAGTTCTGGCAACAGGTAGCGACCATTCCCATGAATGAACGGCAAATCAAGGTGCTTAATCGTTTGCTAGATGGGTTTGAAGGGAAGCTAACTACCAGTAAGTGGGCAGCAGTCGCCAAATGCTCAAGTGACACTGCTCTGCGAGATATCACCGAGCTACTGCAGCAAGGCATACTTCAGAAAGCCGCCGCTGGGGGACGAAGTACAAACTATGAAATAAGCAGTCGAAGGAGTAAGCTTTGAATCCCGATAGCACAGGCTCATTGAAGCTTTTTTGTAAGCATGCAGCGAACACATCTTGAAGGCGCGTGGTAGTTGGCAGATAGTTCCCACTTCACTTTTAGTGGGGACTATCCATGGAGTCAGACACTTCGACGTTGCGTCCTGCGCGACGCCAGCACAGCGTGGCGTTCAAGGCGCAGATCCTGCAGGCCTGCAGCGAGCCGGGGGCCTCGGTCTCGGGCATTGCCATTGCCCACGGCCTGAACCCGAACATGGTGCAGCGCTGGCGTCGCGAGGCCCGGCGCGGCGAGTTGACGCTGCCCCACCCACGATAACCACCGTTAGACCAAACAAATCGACATCAGCAACCTGTTTGCCACTACGCACCTGGTGGACAAATCGATGGGCCACTGAGGCTTCCAATTCTTGCCAGGGAATATGCGTGGCGAGCACCGCCAGCGGTTTACGCAGATCGATCATCTGGTCCAGGCGGCTGCGGAAAAAAATCGTCGATTTGGCTCATCGGGTATTTGGCATTTCTCCCAGAAGATTACCCGCACCAGGGGCGCTTCTGGGAGATTAGGTGACTTTTAATGCCAATATTATTTCATGAAATCAATGTGTTATTGATATTTCAGGGTTGACGAAATCGTGTTCTATCGCGTGTTGGAAAAGTCCCGCACCGTCGAGATTTTGAGAGTGAAGCACACGGGGAAACGGAAACAAAGAGACATCAACGCACGTTTGAATTGTCAGGACATCATCCGGACGTTATGATGAGGGTAGTTTTAGAAAATAGGGGTTGCCATGAGCACCTTGAACCTCTCCAAAACCGAACGGATCGATGTTCGCGCCAGCAGCTCTGTCAAGCAGCTACTGCAGGAAGCTGCGCGTTCTTGCCACAAAAACGTCAGTGAATTCCTGCTGGATGCCGGGGTGATCGCGGCCAATCAGGCACTGGCAGATCGTCGTCACTTTATGCTGAATGATGATCAGTGGCAGGCGTTTCAGCAGGCGCTGGATCGCCCCGTGCAAGCCAAGCCGCGCTTAAAGAAACTGCTAAATGAACCCGGAGTTCTGGGTTGAGTGCAGCGTATGAATCAGTTCGCAAACTCGCGCCTGTGGATACTACGGAAAGCTTTGACTGCGGGCAACCGCCGCTTAACCAGTTCCTGCAACGTTACGCGCTCGTCAACCAGAAGGCCAACAGTGCCCAGACCTATGTGTGCTGTCTGAGCGGCGAGGTCGTCGGTTTCTACAGTCTGGCGGTCGGCAGTGTTGATCCGGAGGATGCGCCAGCACGCGTCATGAAGGGCTTGGCCCGGCATCCTGCACCAGTCATGATCCTGGCACGACTGGCCGTAGATCGTGATCGCCAGGGAAAAGGCCTGGGCAAAGCGCTGCTCAAAGACGCGCTGCTGCGCACGGCACAGGCAGCTGATATTGCGGGCATTCGTTGCCTGCTAGTTCACGCCAAGAATGAGACTGCACGGCAGTGGTATGAGTCCTGGGAATTCGAGCCAAGCCCGACTAATCCCTATCACCTGTCCTTGATGCTCAAAGATCTCAAGGCGTTATTGGCGGGGTGAAGGTGCGCTGATTTCAAGCTTCAGCCATTTGAACACGGTTCGTAAGCGGTGGTACATCTCCCCCTGAAAATCAGATATGCCATTTCTGGCCCAGCATAGTCCCTGACCGCACCGCTTCCTTGAATAATGAGACATCCCCGCCCCAGGATGTCCGCCATGCCATCGAAGCCCGACCCTCCAAACACAAAACCCACCACCGACGACCACGACAGTCCCTGGAAACACGCCCTGGAACTGTATTTTCCACAGGCCCTGGCGCTCTTGACCCCCAACGTGCACAAGGCCATCGACTGGGCCATCCCTGCAGAATTCCTGGACAAAGAACCGCAGGCCATCGCCATCCCCAGTAAAAAGGGCCGCCGCCTGGTGGATAAACTGGCGCAAGTGCGCCTGCGCGACGGCACAGACGCCTGGCTGCTGATCCACGTCGAGGTCGAACGCCGCCTGGACGGCCAGCAGGCCCTGAAGACCTTTGCCTGGCGCTTGTATGAATACCGATTTCGCATCCAGTCGCGCATCATGCAGCAACGGCAGCTAACCCTGCCGCCCAAAATCTACAGCCTGGGCATTCTGCTGGAAAGCAAAGGGCTAGGTTGCGAGGCATTCCACGTCGACGAATACCAGGGCCAAGGGGTGCGCTTTCGCTTTCCTGTCGTAGAATTGGAGTGCAGGTCTACCGCCTGATCGAATGGATGATCGCCCTGCCCGAAGACCTGGAACCGGACTTTTTACAGGCAGTCGATACGCTGTCCAAGGAGAACGAAATGACCTATGTGACGCTGATAGAACGCGCGAGCCGCGACAAGGGGTTTGCCGAAGGCCAAGCTGAAGGTCGTGCCGAAGGCAAGAAAGAAGGCAGCGTGAAAGGGCAAGCGGAATTACTGCTGCGGCAGGTTCAGCGTCGCTTTGGCCCGCAGTCGGACGACATCAACCAGCGCATCCGGACCGCGACGGCGGCACAGCTGGAAACCTGGTCGTTGAATTTTGTGGATGCCACTGAACCGGATGACGTGTTTCGAGATTAGGCAGATTTGATTGGCGCTACCCATTGCGTTTGTCTGACTACATCCTAAATTTCCCACGAGGAAACCCATTTTTTAGTAGCTGCCCTGGCATCAATGCAATTTGCGTATCAAGCAGCATGCTGCCCACTTCGTTGGATAAAAACCTATTGAATCCACTCGCCAGGATTGTGCGATTCTGCACATCCTGGGGCAGGAACCTGGCCATTTCACCTTTAAAGCTATCGCTGGCCGTGATTGCTGGCAGTCGATTGACCATTTCGCTCAAGTTCTCCAGGTATTCTGATTCACCGTAATCTTGCAATTTTCGAGAAATTAGTTCCAGAGAAGTAATAGCGCCACGCTGCTTGAGCCAACGCAAATCCCAGATATCCCTATGGCGCACGTAGCGCGTACAGCTAGGCAATGACACGAGTTTGTCTGCCATGATTTCATTAATAGTCTCCACACCGATTAGCACATCCGAATAGCCATCAGGCAGAAAAGGATAATTTTTGACCAGCGTTTTGAGTTCACGCGTGTAAGCCGGGATACTTGCCACCTCTAGCTTGATACGCTGTCGAGGCAAGTCAGGGCGGGCGGGTGCCGTTTGAATACTAACTTGCCATTTAAAGATATCTACGAGGCGGCCATCCTGATCACGACCATCGACCAATGGCTTAGCCTTGGGCTCTTTTACTTGAATTAGCAAACCGTAGCGTTTACTAAGATAGTCTTCGAGGCAGGCTTTAATGTTATGTAGTGTGCTGACATCAAAATCTGGACCTCCGGCAAAGTCCAGATCTTCTGAAAATCTAGGGGCACCATGACATAGCCTCAGAGACGTGCCGCCTTGGAAAGTGAGCCGGTCGAGAAATCTTTCTTTGGCAAGCGTAAACAGAATATCGTAATGAAGAAGTTCCTTTTCAATCACTGGGCGCATATGCACACGAGACGGATCTGCCACTAGCTCATTGACCATGTTTGTCAGGATATTATCCATACCATTTTCTTTATCACATGTCACTGCAATGACTTGATTCTCGGTCTTGATCGCTGAGGAGAGTTCGATCAAGTTCGTCGTGATCGTTTAATTTAGATTCTGCTAGGATTTCCTCGAACTCATCCATATCCACCAGGTGCAAGTTGCGTCCAACACGGCGAAGATCTCTGAGCGCGGTCTGGACCTTAGCAATCCGCATCGGACGGCTTTCATCCAAAATGGTGCCTTCACACACGCTGGCAGTTGTGCGGTTGGTGTGAGTGAATTCAATTGTGCCGTAAGGGGTGACAAATTCGCCCGAACGTCCCGTGGTCATGACGGTGATCCGATCAACGGGGATTTGGGAGATGACGCCAAACTCCGATAGTGCCGATTCCAAACTTGTGTAGCTGTACTCACCCGGGCGTAGCGCCAAGGCCACGCGTTCGATGAGCCACTTGTCTCTGCATTTTGCGCGTTCATTCACATACACGCCGCGTGCTGCACGCCTGAGCAGCCCTACACCAACCATGCGTGCCAATCCTTCGGAAAAAGTCTTGTTAGGCTCGTGAGCAAAGGCTGTACGCAAATTTTGGTGACTAATCACGCACATTTTCAGGGCGTCTAGCTGATGCAGCAAATTGATCATCTCGATCTGATTCATTTTATCTGTACTTTAATACTACTTATAAGTAGGATAAACGAGTATATAGTGAATATCAAGCACTTTTCATTTTTATCTACACACCAATGCTATATACCAACAGTTTTGTCGTTTAGATATCAGTGAGCATGCCACATACCGGTGGCATAAAACGCTTCATGTAACGCATGCTAAACGCAGGTGCCATCTTGACGACCAGGGCAGACCAGGCAGACGCTGATCGGCAGAATCTGATTGAGCGCGGCTTCAAGGTGCTCAGATCCGACATTGAGATCTGCCCTGTCTGCCATCGGCTGCCAGAGCCGTATCCGGGCGCACGCCATGATCTGCTTTAGGGCCTTGGTGCTTCAGCGGGTCATGCGGCTGCGCCTGTAGGCCCCAAAACCATTGTTGGCGATGCAGTACGTGAATTTGTAGTGGAGCGTTTTGAAACTGAGCACGGCTCGTAAGCGGTACATCTCCCCCTGAAAATCAGCTATGACATTCCTGCCCCGGCACCACCCATGACTCCTGCGCTTCCTTGAATAATGAGGCATCCCTACCCCAGGATGCCCATCATGCCATCGCTGCCCGACCCACCCAACAGAAAACCCACCACCGACGACCACGACAGCCCTTGGAAACACGCCCTGGAACTGTATTTTCCGCAGGCCCTGGCGCTCTTGACCCCCAACTTGTACAAAACCATCGACTGGGCCATCCCCGCAGAGTTCCTGGACAAAGAACTGCAGGCCATCGCCATCCCCAGTAAAAAGGGCCGCCGCCTGGTGGATAAACTGGCCCAGGTGCGCCTGCGCGACGGCACAGATGCCTGGCTGCTGATCCACGTCGAGGTCGAACGCCGCCTGGACGGCCAGCAGGCCCTGAAGACCTTTGCCTGGCGCTTGTATGAATACCGATTTCGCATCCAGTCGCGCATCATGCAGCAACGGCAGCTAACCCTGCCGCCCAAAATCTACAGCCTGGGCATTCTGCTGGAAAGCAAAGGGCTAGGTTGCGAGGCATTCCACGTCGACGAATACCAGGGCCAAGGGGTGCGCTTTCGCTTTCCTGTCGTAGAATTGGAGACATGGCGCAGCCGCTGGGACGAACTGGAATCCCTGGCCCCAAGCAACCCCTTTGCCGTGGTCGTCATGGCGCAATTGCAGGCCAACCACTATCGGGACAAATACACCCGCCTGGGGCCTAAACTGCAGATGGTGCGCCAGTTGCAACGCTATGGTTACGATGCGGTGGTGGCCATGCAGGTGTACCGCCTGATCGAATGGATGATCGCCCTGCCCGAAGACCTGGAGCCGGACTTTTTACAGGCAGTCGATGCGCTGTCCAAGGAGAACGAAATGACGTATGTGACGCTGATAGAACGCGCTGGCCGCGACAAGGGGTTTGCCGAAGGCAGCCTCGAGGGACAGGCTCAATTCCTTCTGCGATTAGTTCAACGCCGCTTTGGTCCACAGTCGGACGACATCAACCAGCGCATTCGGACCGCTACAGCCGCACAGCTGGAAACCTGGTCCTTGAATATGCTGGACGCCACTGAACTGGATGACGTGTTTCGAGATTAGTCAGCTTGATTGGCGGTATCCAGTTTGGGCCATCGGCAGGTATCCCAGCACAAAGCACAACCCCACAGGCCATGCGTGACCGCTACACACTGATCAGCAGGGATGCGCCTTCTACAGCGTCGCCCCGACTAAGCCCCCCAGAAAAACGGAAACAAAGAGACATCAACGCACGTTTGAATTGTCAGGACATCATCCGGACGTTATGATGAGGGTAGTTTTAGAAAATAGGGGTTGCCATGAGCACCTTGAACCTCTCCAAAACCGAACGGATCGATGTTCGCGCCAGCAGCTCTGTCAAGCAGCTACTGCAGGAAGCTGCGCGTTCTTGCCACAAAAACGTCAGTGAATTCCTGCTGGATGCCGGGGTGATCGCGGCCAATCAGGCACTGGCAGATCGTCGTCACTTTATGCTGAATGATGATCAGTGGCAGGCGTTTCAGCAGGCGCTGGATCGCCCCGTGCAAGCCAAGCCGCGCTTAAAGAAACTGCTAAATGAACCCGGGGTTCTGGGTTGAGTGCAGCGTATGAATCGGTTCGCAAACTCGCGCCTGAGGATTCTACGGAAAGCTTTGACTGCGGGCAACCGCCGCTTAATCAGTTCCTGCAACGCTACGCGCTCGTCAACCAGAAGGCCAACAGCGCCCAGATCTATGTGTGCTGTCTGAGCGGCGAGGTCGTCGGTTTCTACAGTCTGGCGGTCGGCAGTGTTGATCCGGAGGATGCGCCAGCACGCGTCATGAAGGGCTTGGCCCGGCATCCTGCACCAGTCATGATCCTGGCACGACTGGCCGTAGATCGTGATCGCCAGGGAAAAGGCCTGGGCAAGGCGCTGCTCAAAGACGCGCTGCTGCGCACGGCACAGGCAGCTGATATTGCGGGCATTCGTTGCCTGCTGGTTCACGCCAAGAATGAGACTGCACGGCAGTGGTATGAGTCCTGGGAATTCGAGCCAAGCCCGACTAATCCCTATCACCTGTCCTTGATGCTCAAAGATCTCAAGGCGTTATTGGCGGGGTGAAGGTGCGCTGATTTCAGCACTTCAGCCATTTAAGCACGATTCGTAAGCGGTACATCTCCCCCTGAAAATCAGATATGCCCTTTCTGTCCCGGTACCACCCCTGACTCCTGCGTCTCCTTGAATAATGAGGCATCCCCGCCCCAGGATGCCGTCATGCCATCGAAGCCCGATCCTCCAAACAGAAAACCCACCACCGACGACCACGACAGCCCCTGGAAGCACGCCCTGGAACTGTATTTTCCGCAGGCCCTGGCGCTCTTGACCCCCAACGTGCATAAGGCCATCGACTGGACCATCCCCGCAGAATTCCTGGACAAAGAACTACAAGCCATCGCCATCCCTAGTAAAAAGGGCCGCCGCCTGGTGGATAAACTGGCGCAAGTGCGCCTGCGCGACGGCACAGACGCCTGGCTGCTGATCCACGTCGAGGTCGAACGCCGCCTGGACGGCAAACAGGCTCTGAAGACCTTTGCCTGGCGCTTGTACGAATACCGCTTTCGCATTCAGTCGCGCATCATGCAGCAACGGCGGCTGAGCCTGCCGCCCAAGATCTACAGCCTGGGCATTTTGCTGGAAAGCAAAGGGCTAGGCCCCGATATATTCCACACCGACGAATACCAGGGCCAAGGGGTGCGCTTTCGCTTTCCTGTCGTAGAATTGGAGACATGGCGCAACCGCTGGGACGAACTGGAATCCCTGGCCCCAAGCAACCCTTTTGCCGTGGTCGTCATGGCGCAATTGCAGGCCAACCACTATCGGGATAAGCGCACCCGCCTGATCGAATGGATGATCGCCCTGCCCGAAGGCCTGGAACCAGATTTTTTACAGGCAGTCGATGCGCTGTCCAAGGAGAACGAGATGACGTATGTGACGCTGATAGAACGCGCTGGCCGCGACAAGGGGTTTGCCGAAGGCCAAGCTGAAGGCAAGAAAGAAGGCAGCCTCGAGGGACAGGCTCAATTCCTTCTGCGATTGATTCAACGCCGCTTTGGTCCACAGTCGGACGACATCAACCAGCGCATTCGGACCGCTACAGCCGCACAGCTGGAAACCTGGTCGTTGAACATTCTGGACGCCACTGAACTGGATGACGTATTTCACGATTAGGAACGCCAGGCTTTCCAGCACGCCAGCCAGACGGGTACCGATCAACATAGTCATACTGACGACACTTAATCAAGGCTTACGATAACTCCATTATTTTGTGTATTATATAGACAATAACCCAATAAATACACATTATGTTGGATTTATCACTCAGCAAGCCAAACGAAATCGTGAAACGACTGTGCGAACGCCTGCGCACAGAACGACTGGTGCGGCAGATGACGCAGGCCGATGTGGCTGGCCGCGCCGGCATCGGCGTCAATACCGTGTCCAACCTCGAAGCCGGGCGCAATGTTGGGTTCGATAATGTCGTCCGCGTGGCGATAGTTCTTGGCCGCGCCAAAGAACTCGACAATCTGTTTCTGCCCAAACTGGATAGCCTTGAAGACATTCGTCGCTACAAAAATAGCGTCCGGCGGCAACGCACTAAAAAGAAATCTAGCGATGCTTGAACAATACAAACAGCGG
>JAUCCA010000017.1:0-30573 GCA_034676525.1 Giesbergeria sp. | reverse complement strand
CGCCCGGCCTCTCATCCGTGTTTCTGGATAGCGAGATCGCCCGTATTCAAAAGGCTTGCGGTCTTGACCTGCCATCACGGCAGGATGTGCTGATGCGGCGGCTGAAAATCTTCCAGCATCAGCTGATGGCGGTATCCGGCAGTGTGAGCATTTTCGTGCCCTGTCGGGACATGGCCGGGAAACGCATGGCTCCGGCAGCTTCCCTCAGCCTGATCGCCCGTTGTCTGGGAGAGGCAGAGGACCCGGAAAAGCTGATTGTGGATGCAGACCTTCTGGAAGATGAGCGCGCCTTGCCCCGTGCACCGGAATGCAAAAGCGTGCCCATGCCAGCCTTGCTAGTGCCCCCGGTTCTCACGCTTGGGCAAGACCTGATGACCTTGCGCAAGCGCAGCGATGGCATCACACCCGCTGCGCAATCCCCCTCGCGGCTGGACAATCTGCTGGTCAGTCCGCTGGCATGGCTGCTGAACGAGCTCAATGTGCAGGACAAGAGCTGGGCACCGGAAGGGCTGGATGCACTGATCATTGGCAGCCTTTTCCACCATGTGGCGGAACACCTGTTCCGGCCCGCGCATCCCCTGCCGGATGATGACATGATTGCCGCAAGGGTACCGGAATTGCTGGATGAGGGTATTCGCCAGATTGCGCCCTTCCTCCAGTCCGGGACATGGCTGGTGGAGCGCCAGCGCATGGCGCGCGATTTCACAAGTGCGGCGCAGACATGGCGGGCCACCCTGCACACACTGGGCGCCGAGATCATCGCCAATGAAGTGCCATTGCAGGGCGAGGCGCTGGGCATGGCCTGCCGTGGTAATGCCAATTCCATCCTGCGCCTGCCCGATGGCAGCCTCATCATTGTCGATCACAAGACCAGCGGTGCGAAAACCCGTCGCCAGCGCATGAAAAGCGGATGGGATTTGCAGGTCGGCCTGTATCGCACCCTGATTGGCGACATGCTGAAACAGGCGACGCGGAAGGGCGAGACAGAGGGCATGGCCCCCGAGATCAAATCCCTGTTTGCGGATTTGCAGTCCGCTGGCAAAGGCCGCAAGGGCACGCAACTGGGCGTCGCCTATCACACCACGCGAGATCATACCTTGCTGCTGCATGGCCTGTCCCCCTCCGCCCTCTCGCCGACGACGGAGGTCATCGAGGCCGACATCGGTGCGGCAGCCATAGCCCGTCTGCAAGACGAGATCGCTGCCCTGCGCCGAGGCGAACTGCATCTGCCCGATGCAGGGCAACTCAAGACAATGGGAGATGGCGGAGTGGTGCACTATGCGCTGGAAGCAAGCCCCCTTGCCGCCACCTTCATTTTGCCTGCGCCGGAAGAGGAAGCATGAACATGACACATGATCTTCGTATCGTTCCGGCCGGCGCAGGGGCGGGCAAAACGCATCACATCAAGACCACGCTTCTGGAATGGGTGGAACAGGGGCTGGTGCGCCCGGACCGTATTCTGGCGGTGACCTTTACCGAGGCCGGAGCTGGTGAACTGCGCCAGCGCATCCGCGCCAGCCTGATTGCCGCCGGACGCATGGAGGATGCACTGGCGGTGGATCAGGCCTATGTCTCCACCATTCACGGCCTTGGCCTGCGGTTGATGACGGAGCATGCCTTTTCTGCTGGTGCCTCACCTGCACCGCGCCTATTGTCTGATGCCGAGCGCGATCTGCTGATCCGCCAGGAACTGGCGCGGGTTGAAGTATTGCACCCCATTGCCGCAGACCTGAAACGCCATGGCTATGCCGACGGCTATGGAATCTCCGCGGCCGATGCCTTTCGCGGGCAGGTGCTGGCCCTTGTCACCATGCTGGCGCATCTGGGGCCGCGTGGTCTCTCGCCGGATCTGGCGGGACAGGCAGTGCAGATGGTGCGAGAAACCTATGGCCCGGTTTCCGGCACCACCAAGGTGCTGGGAAACCATCTGCACAAGGCTGTGTTGGCCCTGCTGGATGCATTTCCGCGCAACATTGCCACAGCGGACATGAAGAACACGCCGCAGGAAGAGTTTCGCGGCAATTTCCGTAACCTCGCGCAGGCGCGCGATCGTGCGCGGCTGGATCATGACTGGTCGCTCTGGGTGAGCCTCACCAGCCTGCGCCAGAGCAAGCGCGGCTGCCCGACACCTCCTGGTTACGATGGGCTGGCGCAGGCCGTGATGGAGGCTGCCAGTGCTGTGGCCACCCACCCCGGCCCGCTGGAGGCCTCCTGCACCCTGTTGCAGGCGCTGATTGGGGGCGCGCAGGAGATATTGGTGCGCTACGCCAGTCGCAAGCGTGAACTGGGCGTAATCGATTTCTCTGACATGGTGGTGGATGCCGCCCGCCTGCTGCGGGAAGACGGGCGCGTGCGCGAAGCCATTCTGGATGAGATCGACTGTGTGATTGTCGATGAGTTTCAGGACACCAATCCGGTGCAGTTTGACCTGCTCTGGTCGTTGGCGCGGGGCGCACCGCGCACCATTCTGGTGGGCGATGTCAAACAGGCCATCATGGGATTTCAGGGGGCGGATGCCCGGCTGATGGAGGCGATTGCCACTGCCTTCACACGCAAGGTGACGCCTCTCGATCGCAACTGGCGCTCTGACCCGCGCATCATGGAATTTGTAAACGCCGTCAGCGCGCATCTGTTCGGCAAGGCCTATGACCCGCTTGCCCCCACGCGCAAGAACTCTCCCGGCTCTGCCCTGGAGGTTGTGGAAACAGCAGCCCCGCGCAAGGGGCGCTCTGATGTGCGCCCACACCATCACCTCACCGCGCATCTTGCCGCCATGCTGAAGCGGAAGGATGCGCGGGCGGTGGACCGGCACAGAGGAAAAGAACGCCCGCTGCGGCCCTCCGACATGGCGGTTCTGTGCCCGACCAACGCCATGTGCGCACGTTATGCTGAAAGCCTGCGCCTGCTTGGGCTGCCGGTGCAGGTCAATGGCGCGGGCTGGTGGAACAGCACCATTGTGCAGACCGCATGCCATGCCCTGCAGGTGGCGGATGATCCGCATGACCTGCATGCAGCACTGTGCTTTGCTGTGCTTGGTCCGCCCCGGATGCCTTTGGAAACTGCGCTGAAGCAGATTCTGGAGACAGGCACTCTGGCCCATCCATCATTGGATTCGTTGAGAGCTCTTGGAAATGAAGCGCCGGGCCTGACGATATCCGCACTTCTCGCCCGCACCATTGCGGCCGGTGCCTTGCGTGATTTTGCCCAGATGCAGGATGACCCCGCACAGGCACGGGCAGATCTTCTGAAGCTGGAAGCTGAGGCAGATGAATTTCTGGCCACCCATCGCGACATGCGCGCCGCTGCCGGTTTCCATGGCTTTGGCGCACGGGTCTTTCTGGGTTGGCTGGCCAGCCGGATAGATGAAAAGGGGTTTGACCAACACCCCAGCCCGGCAGGAGCGGCGGCAATCGGCATTGAGGTGCTCACATGGCACGCCTCCAAGGGGCGGGAATGGCCCGTGGTTGCGGTCGTTGGGCTGGATAATGAGGCAGCTCCCCGACCAAACAGCCTGAGCAGCATCTGTACGGACTTTTCCGATCTGGATGCGTTGCTGGACCATATGGACCTGCGCTTCTCCCCCGCCTTTGCTTCGCCCGATGCCTGGGCGCGCTTTGCAGAATCCGCCGCCCCGGATGCCGAGGCCACCGCGCGCCGCCTGCTTTATGTAGCTCTCACCCGAGCACGCGATACGCTGGTACTGGAATGGCCGGCGCGTGCTGCTGAAAAGGCGAAGGATGAAGAGGGAGCCAGCTTCAGTGGTGTGCAGCTTCTGGTGCGGGAGACAGGCATGAAGCTGGATGAAACAGGCCGGATCCGCATTGGCAAAAAGACTTTCCCCGCATTGATCTCCCATTGCGGCACTGTGATGCCGCCCGAGTTTGATAAGGGGATGGATGCGGTGCCCGCCATGCTGCCTCGCCTTGGCCGGCGGGCTGTGATGCCGCAGCCCATGCGCGAGGATGGCGGGCCGGGGCTTATTTTGCCCTCAGGGCTGGAACTGCCCCTGCATCCCATGCCCGCGCATGTAGGCCTTGTGGATCTGGACACGCCGGTTGTGTGGGAGGAAACGGCTTTTGCCTCTGCGGGAGCACGAGGCGATGCGGTTCATGCCGCCCTGCAGGTTCTGTTAGCGCGCCCTGAACTTGCCCCGCGTGTGGCGGAGCGCTTTGGTCTGGATAAAACAACGGTCTTGGCCCTGCACGCACAAACCAGAGCGCTCAAGGCCTGGTTGAATGCAAAGGGCTATAATCGCCTCATGACAGAAGTACCGATAGATCTGACGCTGGCGAATGGAGCGCATCTCAGTGCTGCCCTTGATCTTGTCGCCACTGGCACTGCAGGACTGGCTGTCATTGATCACAAAACCGCAGCGCTGGCAGATGCTCAGGTGGGATTTGCAAACTTCTGGCCCCAGCTTTCCGCTTATGTGGCGGCCTTGCGTGCGAGCGAAGGCGAGAGGACGCCCGTTCTCGCGGCCATAAACTGGGTGCGAGCGGGGCGGTTGAGTTTTGTGCACATGTCAGGGTGAGGGTTCAAACGACATAATGCCTGTCTGTCCTGATGCAGACGGCATGACCTGTCAGGTGGAATACGGAACATATCGATTTTTCAGATGCATCATTTTGAAACAGTCGGTCTCCATAAATAATGAACCTCTCTTCGGCCTGTTGGAAAACAATGCGTCCGCGTGGAAACGCCTCATATTCATGCGCATAAATTGTGCGGGGCAGACCGTTTCTCAGAAGTCCGGTGACCCCCAGTTTTTGCCACGCTAACCAGACTTCATAATGTCCCCTCGGATGGGTCAGTGCCTGCCCATAGGTCTGCGCACGGGAGAGGGGGGTCATGTCTGTCACGAGACGTTGGGGATGTGTATCATCTGGCACAAGCCAGAAGATGCCGACATGCGGTTCATTCTGCATGGTGTATCCGTTTTTGAATGCGTGACCCTGCAAGGGGTGAAGAGAAAACCGGCGAAAACGCAGACTGTCAGCGGGTGTGAAAGCCAATGGGTCGGCTGTTCCCATCAGGCTTGACCATCGCCTCCGCGATCAGTTCCTCGGCCAGCAGCTCAGGATCGCTCAGGCCAAGCACTTCGGCCTTGCCAGACACAACCGCAAAATCCCCGGCCGTCAGATGTTCCTGCCGCAACAGGCGCGCGGGTGCCTCCAGACCAAAAAAACGGCGGAATGCCAGCCGGACCTGTGCGCTTTCCATAGGCAGGAAGCGGACCTTGAACAGGAAACGGCGCATTGTTGCCGGGTCCAGACTGTCGACAAAATTGGTAGTACAGGCGAAGGGGTATGGATGTCGTTCCATCCAGGTCAGCATTTCATTGACCTGTGTGATCTCCCAGCTGTGTACCGCTTTCGCCCGATCCTGCAACAGGGAATCCGCCTCATCAAAGATGAGAAATGCCTTTCTGGCCTCTGCCTCCTGAAAGGCGGATGCAATGCGGGCCTCGCTTTCACCCACATAAGGCCCCAGAATATCGCTGGCACGTCGCTCCATCACCTCCAGTCCCATGAGGGTTGCCAGATGCCGGGCAAAAGCGCTTTTGCCCGTGCCCGGCGCTCCCGCGAAGCAGAAGGACAGCTTCATGCGTCTGCTGGACAGAACCTGCCGGGTGAATGATTTCAGATCGCGATCGGCGCGCGACAAGTCCTCATCAAATGCGGCTGGCTCATCCTCTGTGTGTGGCACACGCCCCTCCATGACTGTCAGGATGGAAGCTGCCGAACGGATGGCTGTGCGCGCGCCGCCACCGCACAGGCGTGCGGCGCGGATGCCATGGTCCAGGACTGCGGCAGGTGCCGGTAGCGCAGCCAGACGGGTAACCTCCGCCTGAGGCAGGTCAAAGTTCTGGCGCTGGATAATGCGCTCAATCATGCGGGTGCGCTGTGCCCGGCCCGGTTGGCGAAAATGCAACGCGAATGTCATGCGGCGCAGAACCGCTGCACCAAGAATATCAGGATGGTTCGAAATCCACAGGGTGGGCCGTGGACTGCCATCCACCAGCCGGTTCATGAACACCTTCGCTCCCTTCCGGTTGGAACCGCTGGTATCATCGACCCCTATAAACAGGTCATCTGCCTCATCAACCACCAGCAGGACATCATCCACATTGGCGGCCAGACGCTGGCCTACGGTCAGTGCGGCGATCCGCTCATGGCGCTCGGGCTCTGCGCCATCTTTATCGTCTTCTCCCAGAAACAGAGCCTTCAACCCAAGCCTTTCAGCTACAGCACAGGCGAACTCGGTCTTGCCGGTGCCCGGCACGCCATGCAGCAGGATATTGATCCCCTTCTCCCGCGCTGCAAGGCCATTGCGCACGAGATCACAGACCAGAGTTGCATCATGCCCAAGATGATCGAAATCATTCCACTTGAGGCACGTTTTGCGTGGAGCAGCCAGAAGCATGGTTTGCGCGCGCTCTGTTGTCAGACGCGGCTCGGTCATCAGGCAATAGGTCGTATTCGAGATCTCGAAATCATCACCATGCCTATCCCGGATAAGGCCAAAGACCTGAAGGCTCGCATTTTCTGACAATGCATCCCGGATTTTATGTTCCGGATGATTCAGAATGAGTTTCATGAAACGTGCATTAATTTCCTGAGGCTTGGATTCAAACAAGGCTCCCTTGTCAAAGCCAAGCACCAGAGCCTTGAAAAACTGGCCTGTCACTTCATGCATCGAGGCGCGCGCCATCAAGCCAAGAATGGCGGTCTCTACAGCATTGAGGCCGATCAGACCCGCAATCCAGTGCAACCGGCGCTCGATCCTTGAAAGGCTTTGGGGAAGTGCGATCCTGGGCATCTCGGTGAGATGGACACGCAGCCTCTCTCTCAGCAGATCCGACAGATGGACCTCATTGGATGTTGCATTCTCCTTACGCAGCAGTTCGGCCCTTTCCCTGCGGGTCATCCGCTGGCCAGTCAGGCGCTGATAATCATTTACAATGCTCTGATTTACGCTTTTGGCCTTTGAGCCAGAGGCTTTCTCATGCTGATCCAGATCCTGCCGGGCAGAGGCATGTATCCGGGAAAAGCCAAGCTCATGGTGGTAGGATTCAAGCCATTGCAGGATGGTTGTTGTTTCCCAGATCGTGTGCCATTTCCTTCCGTTTCCAGTGGCAATATGCTTCAGGTAGGAACGCATCACGGCACGCTCATAAATATGCATGACATCTCCTGAATGTTGATAGAACCGCAGCCACATGTTGATGGGTTGTGGCGCAGAGGACTGGAATACAGATGATCTGGTATCACTGGATGCATGCATTCCATGCAGCCCTGCATTTACACTCACCACGGGTGATGAAACCTTCAAGGGTGTCAAGTTTAGTCATGTCTGGGAAAATAATTTTGCTGATGTCGATCCTGCCTGTCGGCCATTCCGGAACAAGGACTGAGCAAAGCTGAAGGGTCTGAATATAATATGGCACGCTCAAACGTCAGATCCGGACGCAAAGGTTTGAACGCGTCCAAGAAAAAGCGTGTCTGATTGCAGGAAGAACGTCCATATCTGGCGCGGGCTTGTGCCATCCTGATAAGCCTTATCAGCATCGATATTCAGGATTCGCAGATCATGACCGTTACTTCTGGTACGTCACGCGCATTCTCATTTCGTGGAAATGGGCAGATGATCGAATGCTGGCCCGATTCCATCACGCGTGAAGCAGCGGAATCTTTCCCCGAGCTCGCGTCTTGCGGAATGCAGGTCCAATGGATAGGTGCGGCATTGCCATCCTGGGTGCAGCCAGAGGCTGACGGTAGGGCAGAAGGGATATGGTCGCTTCTGGTGGTTGAGGATGTGCCCGCTTTTCTCAACATGCCAGGAGATGAACTGTCGCGCACCGATGAGGCATGGTGCATCGCGCTGATACCGGACAATGAAGCAGGCAGGAGCATAAGCCCAGCCTTGCAGGATGTTGACCTGATCCTCTGGTGTCCAGACAATCATATTATCAATATATCTGAAGATATCGCTCATTTTTTACTGCGGATGGGTGTGATCGGTGTCGATAATTCTGATATTATAAACTGCTTGGGTCTGGAAAAAGGCAGGTGCATGGAGGCGACTGCACAATGCGTCATGGGCAAGGGCCCAGAGGCCGCTGCAGACTTTGCATCATCATGGAACCTCAGGCAGGCTTCCCAGCCTCTACCATGGGTCGTGATGGGACAGTTCATTCAAAAGGGTGTGCAATGGAGCCTGCAAGAGGTGGATGATGGAGCAGGCATGCTGCTCTCACACGTTGATGGACCATGCTTAATCAAATGCCTGCTAGATGCGCCGCGTACCGAGTTTCTGATTATCGCCCCGACAGCACGACTGGAGTGAGGCTCACGCCTGATATGCACTTTAGCCTCGTGCAGAGCGCCGGTGAATGCTTGGCTGGTAAATTCGGTGTTAAAGATCTAGGGCTTGCCGTGGCATCCTTCAAAGCCTTTACCCAAAACTGGGCACTCATCGTGTTCGTTATACACCCGCAGCCTGCCAGGCTCTACTTCGACCAGAGAGAAGCCAATCGGCAGGGGCAGAGAGTAGCTTAAATTACGCCAGCTTCTGTCTAAAAGATGAGAGAGTAGCTCACCATGGAGGAGACACATATGGAGTGGGGCGTTCTCGGGCCGGCCAGTCTGCAAGTGGAGCGGAGGACGCGCGGCCTCGAATTGGGTGGGGCCGTGCGTTACTACAACGAGGTCGCAGTGCCGGGGATGGGGGGGCTGTGGTTCGCCAAGCCTCTCTTCCTGTCCCTGCTGGGCATCCGGATCGCGGAAGGTAGTCAGGTTTCCAACATCACAGCAGCCAATGCCGTAGAGGCGCTGGCATGTTGTCTCGCGTTCGATCGCAATAAATGGGAACGGAACAACCGGCTTGCTGGCCGGCGCAAGCTCAGGGGTATTGAAGAGCGCACCTTCAAGGTGCTGGGACGGCCCGGTACTTATGTGACGCAGCCAATGCGCATGGCGACGACATCCGCGTTGCCCGCGCTCGGGCTGGTCGAGCCCGGATCCAGCCGCTTCAATGCCATGCGGCTCAGCGAAAGGGGGCGCACATTTCTCGAAAAGGCATCAAAGGACTATCGACCCCACAGGAGTGATCTCATCGATTATCTGCGTTCCTGGCGGGAGGGGCGGGAAGATCGGGTGAACCAAGGTGAAGCGCTCGCTAGCGCCCTCTCTCCGCTGCAGGATATTTCCGGAGAGGCGCTGGCTATCCTGAGAGAGCAGATCTTCGGCTTCGATACGGATGGCGCGCGCAGACAGGTCGCGCGTAGGTGCGCCATTCACCAATGGTTTGCCGTCGGCACCAGCGCTGACTGGGCCAGCCGTCCCGATTGCATTGATCCTGAACACTGGCGGGATCTGGAGGCCGGAGCGGGCTTTTTTGCCATGCGCGATGCCTGCCTTGCCCTGCTGGACGAAGTAGAGAGAGGAATCGGCTCGCGAAGCGGCCATCTTGATCCGGCGACCACGCTGGAACAGCCGATTGAACGGGCATTAATCGACGTGCGGCAACGCGCCGGAATCTTCTACGACACTCCGCAGACAACGGCCGACCCCAACGTTGCATCGGCGCGGGATTTTGCGCGTGCCCTATTCACTGGCGATGCGAAAGACGTTCTCATGGCGCTTGTGGCGCGTGAAGGACGGGCGCTCGCGATGGATGGCGCGCGGATCGTCCCGGGGCCGGTATTCCGCGGGGCGATATCGGACCCTGCGGAAGTGTTGGAAGATCAAGGGGCGGAGGCCCCCCCGACCGGCGAGCCGAATGGCGCACAGGAGGAGGTCCTCAGAGTGCCGGATCTGCCCAAAGGCATATCGGGGCGCGTCGGCAACTTCTTCTGGATGATCAACGATCTCAAGCTTCGGGACGGTAAGGCTCATGGCTGAACTACACTTGCCCTCTCTGGTCGATCGCTTCGAACCGCCCAAGGGATATCGTGGATCTTTCGGCTGGATCATCGGCTATTCGGCGGACGCTCATTTTCTCAACGCAGCGGCGGAGCGCTTCGTCGGCGAGACGAACAGCCAACGGCGCTATATGGGGCGAATCCGCCTTGCTGCGATGCTCGATCCGGGTACGCCGCAGATCACGCCGCTGGAGACGCCCGGCGTCCTGCATCTGCTCTATCGCAAGCCCCCCCATCCGTTCCAGCTGCTCCACGCCAAGGTTGCGATCCTTGGATACCGTTGTGAAGACAACCCGGATCATTGGTGCGTGCGCTTGATCGTTTCCACCGGAAACTGGACACGGCAGACCCTGGAAGAAAGCCTTGATCTGGTTTGGACGGTAGCGGCTGAGCCTGACGAGTTTGGAGTACCGAAGGACCCACAGGTCTGCGCGGACGTGATCGAGGCATGGGATCTGGTCGCTTGGCTGCGAGAGAGGTTTGATACCCGCGCTCTCAAGAGCTCGTCGACCGCGCTGGATGTCGAAGAGCTCAATGCCTGGATGCGACGGGTGAGGAGACAGGCGGTTGGCAAGCCGCGGTTCTTTGACAGTCGACGCGCCACCCTACTTGAGCAGATTCCCGAGTTGGTGAAACACCATGCCGGGGAGGGGGCGCGGAATAATCTGCACCTAGGGTCTGGCTTCTACGAGCAGGGGGGTGCTGAGGTCCCGATGTTACCAGAAGTGCCCCGGCGGATCGTGGTGAGCTTGCAGGATGAGGGCCTTCTGACGAAAGAGCCAGAAATCTCCCTGACCGTAAACCCGGACAGCTGTCAGGCCATTGCGGAGGCTCACGCTGCCATCGAGGCAGAGAATTGGGATATCAGAGAGCCTTGGATTGCTCCAGAATTTCAGAATAAACCGCGTAGTCTACATGCCAAGTTCATTTTTAGCGCGTCATATCGCAAGAATTCGGATAAATGTCTGCAGGCTTGGGCATATCTCGGTTCTGGAAATCTGACCAATGCGGGCTTCCTGAGGCGCATGTCCGCGCAGAGGGGGAATCTGGAAGCTGGCGTCGTTTTCGCGCCGGAAGATCTCACCTGGGGCGAGGAGACCGTCGAGATTGATGGTCGGAAATCAATTCTGCCCCTCCGGTGGGACAGAGCCGTCGAGCCGTCCGTACTTCAGCCCGGAGACCCCATGCCGGATCGGCCAGAGCCGACCTATGCGCCGCCCGTCGCCTGGTTGGAGTGGAAGCCTCGGGACAGAGACGGGGGCTGGCTCAGCATTCCGAAGTCTGCGCAGCCGGACGCCCAGTTATCTGAGGGCTTCAATGTTCTTGACGATGATGCTCAGCCGTGCGCGCGGGACGGTGAGTATTTCATCTGGAGAGGTGCCGAGCCGGCCGAGGTCAGGATTATCTGGGGTGCGAGCAAAAGCGCGGTGGTTCCGGTCTGCGACCGGTTCGGCATGCTGGCGCGCGGCCCCATGCCCAATCTGGAAATCGACGTGGCGATCCGGCAGCTTTTGTCTTTCCCGCAACCGCCAGAGGACGATGAGGCGGAAGATGACGATGTAGCCTCGCAGACAGGCACATCGTCGATGGGGCAGGGTGGCGGTGCCGGCTCCACGGCACAGTCGCCCATCCGGCAGATGATGGAGCTCATTGAAGGCATTGCCGGTCGCCAGACGATGCTTTCGGCGGCACAATGGCAGCATTGGCTGATACGTCTCGGGTCGACGCTGCACCAGATGCAGGATGACCGGACGGTTGCTGCCTTCCGCGACCTTGGGCTCAATCCGCTTGCGCCCCTGATGGAAGCACCGTTCCGGCCAGACTTCGCCGCCAATGCGGACACGGAGCATGGTCGGACTTATGAGCGGGTGGTCGGCAACATCGCCGAAATATGGCGGGTGGATGGTTTGGCCGGACTGGGGGAGGTGAAATGATGGCGCCATTCGAAGGTTGGGATGCCGTGGCTGGAAGGCTGCGCACGCATGCGGCGAGCCCGGGCCCACTAAATGACGGTCAGCGCGCGGCACTTCGCGCCATTGCCGACCGGCTGCCGGGAAACGGCGTGTTGATCGCCGATGAGGTCGGCATGGGTAAGACACGCATTGCCACCTCTCTCGCCCGCGTGGTCGCGGAGGCGGGGGGCCGCGTCGCTGTGCTGATCCCGCCCGGTCTTGGATTTCAGTGGCAGCGCGAGTTTCGCGCCGTCGGTCAATTGAGCGTCCCTTCGATTCTCCGCAGTTATTGGGCGTATCTTGAGGCCTGGAGTGACGGCCTGAATGCGAAGCCGTGGTTCCGGGAGCCGATTGTGCTTGCCTCCCACGGATTCATGAACTGGCGCCTTGGCGTAAGTCGGCCTCAATGGCGCTGGGAGCAGCTATGCGTCATGCGGGGCATTTGGAAGGGCTCCGGACAAAGAGAAGGTGTGGATGAATGGGTCTTCAATGCGGCCCAGCAGATCTGCCTCCATTTGAAGGAGCAGTTGTCCGCACCAGGAGGAGGGGAAGCGAGCCGCCTGGTGGATCACCTTTTCGGTCATTCTCCGGAGACGGATTACGATAACGCGTCCCAGTATTCAGCACAGGGTGTTCTACGCGAGCGTCTTGAGCGTGCCATCTGCGTCGGCTTGGGTCGATTTGATCTTGTGATCATCGACGAGGCTCACAAGGGACGAGGTGAGGACAGCAAGCTATCCCTGCTGCTTGAGCGACTCTGGCTCGGTTCGGACAATCGTCGTGTCGGCCTCACCGCCACGCCGGTGGAATTGGACAGTGGTCAATGGATACAAACGCTTTCCCGTCTGGGGGTTCCTGAATCGGAACGGAATGGGCTACAGGCTGTGATCGAGCGCTATCGGCAATCAATAGATATGTTGCGGTCCTGCTGGCGAACGAATGCAACTGCACGTGATGCCTACGGAGCGGCCGCGCAGGACTTTGAGGGCGGCTTGAGCCGATATGTCCTGAGGCGTAGCAAGCAGTCCGACAAGACAGTGCAAGCCTTTGCCGACAAAACCGGAGAGCCGCACGACGCTTATCGCAGTCTGGTCGAGATCAGCATCGATGTCGCGCAGCTTACGCCGCAGTGGCGGCAAGCTGTCTGCGCCGCGGAGGCTTTATCTTTCACCGCGTTGGGAAATGACGATCTCCCCACCAAGCGCCTACGTCTGACGATTGGTAACGGGCATGGCATCGCGAGCCGGATGGACGAGGGCACTCGGAATAACGTCGCTGACCAGAAGCAGACGGAAGTTGATGAGGTCAACGGGAAGGAGTTTGACAGTGTAAGCATGCCCGCGCCATTGGGCGACCCCGACAAACGTATGCAGCGAACCCACTGGTGGTATGAGCGGCTCCAGCGCGCTGCGAAGTCCGACGGCGGAGACGGGCTTTTCCATCATCCTGCAATCCTGGCCGCGGCCGAGATGATCGAGGAGGCGGTGGGCAACGATGAGAAGGTGCTGGTGTTCGGGCGTTTCACCCACCCGATGCAGGTATTGGTCGAGCTGCTGAATGCACGGGCTATGCTACGGGCACGGATCGCGGGGGCGCCCTGGCCCCAGTCTAAGCTGCCCGATGGCCGCGATGTTGACGCCCGCGTCGCCCTTCGTGCCGCATGGCGGCAGCTCGGAAACCTAGATCAACTGAACGAAGTGGACCTCCAAATCTGGCTTTCCACTCAGTACGCGACCTATGAGAAGGCCCAGAAGGATTTGCGCGCACACATCTTCGAGCGGATCAAAGACGGCCTGAGGGAACGGGACGGCAGAGAGCAAGCTCTGCTCGAAAAGGTCCGCCACAAGGATGCGGAAGACACTGTCCTGGCGCCTCTGACCCGTGCGCTTTCCGAGATGATGGCGGGCGAAAGCATCGACGATAGTGCGGTCTGTGCCTGGGCTTTCCGGGAACTGGTGAAGACGTTGCAGGCTGCGGACGATCCCGACCACGAGCCTTTTGACGACCAAGATTTTGATAGATCGATAGCCTTCGATCCCGCTCAGGTGGAGATCCTTTGGGATCAGCTCAAGACGCTGCTCGGTGAGGAGTATGGCGCGACACGCGGCGGCTTCGCGCGTCTCATGTATGGAGAAACCAAGCACGAGACGCGCCGGTTGCTTCAAGCCGCATTCAATCGGCCCCAGAGCAATCCCAAAGTTCTGGTTGCACAGTCGGTGGTAGGGCGTGAAGGACTGAACCTGCATGAGGCCTGTCGCATCGTGGTCTTATTGCATCCGGAGTGGAATCCGGGCGTGGTTGAGCAGCAGATAGGCCGCGTTGACCGAATGGGCAGTCGTTGGGAGGGCGAGATGGAGAGGTTCGAGGGCATACCCGCCCATATGCCCCGGATCGAGATCCGTCCCATCGTGTTCTCAGGAACTTATGACGAGCACAATTGGCGGGTGCTTCAGCGCCGCTGGGACGACCTGCGGGCCCAGCTGCATGGTATCGTCGTCCCCGCGCGTGAGCGAGCAACGGCGACTGAGGAGGAGCGCGGTATCATATGCGAATTGGATCGGTGCGCGCCGAACTTTTCGCCGGAACAAGAGCTACTCCCCGAAAATCGGACAATGACGTAAGCTATGATTTGGCGTCTGCTGGTCTCTAGGAAGGAGGAGATCAGAACGTGTGAGAGCGTCTGAAACTCTGTGTATCTGGCCCGGTCCATGCGGTTTGGGATGTCCGGCGTCAGGATTAATGGCCCAGAATTGAGGTTGTGAATTCAGGAGGGTTGGGGCTGCGTCGTAGTGACGAAGGAACGAAGATGAAGCCCCAACCCTTCTTGAAAAAAATCGCCGACAAAGGCCCCTGCGGTTCAGGTGGTGAAGGACATCCGGCGGCAGACCCGCCGGCACTTTTCGGCCGAAGACAAGATCCGCATCGTGCTCGATGGGCTGCGCGGCGAGGACAGCATTGCCGAGCTGTGCCGCAAGGAAGGCATCGCGCAGAGCCTGTATTACACCAGGTCGAGGGAGTTCATGGAAGCGGACAAGCGCCGCCTGGCGGGGGATACTGCGCGTGCCGCGACCACCGGTGAGGTCCAGGACCTGCGCCGCGAAGCCCGCGCCCTGAAGGAATGCGTGGCCGACCTAACGCTCGAAATCATCAGGATCGTCGCGCAGTACCTCAGCCGCGAAATCGACAGCACATTGTTTGCTGATTTGCTGCGAGATCTGGAAGCTCGGGAGGCGCAAAAATGCTGAACGCACCTCCCGCATGGACGCTCTGGTTGATGCTGCTGCCGGTGGCCCTGGGGCTCGGCGGCATGATCCTTCTTCTGCTTTTTCCTTCGCGGCCGAACTCGCATGGTGCGGCGCGGTGGGCACGCACGGGGGAGGTGAAATCTTTTTACAAAGAGACAGGTCCTGTCCTCGGACTGGATGAAAAGGGCAAGCTGTTGCGCGCATCAGGAGATGCGCCGCTTTTGACTGTTGCGCCGCCGCGAAGTGGGAAGGGGGCGGGGCAAATCATACCCACCTTATTGATGGAAACAGGGTCAATCGTAGTGGTTGACCCGAAGGGCGAAGCCACGCGCGCAACTGCGGCATACCGCGAAAAGTTCGGGCCCGTCCATGTGCTCGATCCGTTTGGGATAACCGGACGGCAACGCGCAACTTACAACCCTCTGGCAGGGCTTGCCGGATCATCAAAGTGGATTGATGACGGCTTCACACAAGCTGAAGTTATCTGTCCGAAGGAGAGTGTCGGCGGAGCCAGTGAGTATTTTAGCAGCAATGCAAGGACATTGATCCGCGCTCTTATCCTGTACATCGTTTCTGACCGCCCGGAGTCAGAGCAGAATCTGGTCACACTGCGGTGCCTCTTGTCCCAGGGGGAGCAAGATTTTCGTAAAACACTGACAGAAATGGCTGCGCATAAAATCCGGGCAATTCATGGTCCTGCACGCCAGCAACTCGCTCGCGATACGAAGGATTACGGTAATATTATATCTACGGTTGTGACGGCCACAGAATGGATTGACTCTCCATCCGTCTCTAGCTGCATGGAGACCTCCTCTTTTCGGTTCGCGGACCTAAAGAGTGAAGTAGCGACGGTTTTTATCGTTCTCCCGCCCGCTGAGATAAACACATTTTCGCAATGGCTTCGGGTGCTTACAACGTCAATCTATCGTGAGTTTACTCAGGATCCACTCCCTGGGTCCGGTTGCATCTTCATGGTGGATGAATGCGCTTCCCTGGGCCGACTTAATGCACTGGAAGATGCACTTGTAGTTGCGCCAGGCTATGGGCTGCGAGTTTGGTATTTTTTCCAGTCTGTCGCCCAGATTGAGGATATCTACAATCGCAAGTCGCGTGATTTTTTCGCCGCCACGGGCACTCAAATTTTCTCAGATGTGAGTGATGACACAACCGCGCGGCTCGTATCGGAAACGATTGGCGACGAAACGGTACTCATCGGCCAGAAGCCAAATGTCCAGCGTGTTTCGCGCCGGCTTCTCGCTCCCGAGCTGGTCCGGAAACAGTCCGGATTGATCATCTTCGAGCGCATGAAGTCGCCCGTGCGGGCCCGAAAAATCCGCTGGTGGCTGGATAAGCAAATGGCCGGGCTCGGTCACAATGAGCGGTTAGGTCGATGACAGTTCGCACTGCCGGCCCGATGCGCCGGGTTCTGGAATTCGCCCGGAGAAATGGGTTCCGGGTGTCGCAGACTTCGCGTGGACACCTCAGGTTTTCCGGATGCGGTACGGTCATCTACGCATCCGGCACGCCAAGCGACATCCGCGCCCCAATGAACGCAATTTCAAAACTGCGCCGCGCCTTGCGCAATGCGCAAAAGGAGCCGGCTCATGTCGGATAACCAGACCTTTTCTGACATTTTCACCCCGGTGCAATCGGATTTTGGGCTCTCTCTTTTGTCCCGCGTTTTGGGTTGTACCGTCGATGCGATCTGGAATGGCGGGCAATGCCAGAATGGCGATCTGATCAGCACCATTGCCAGCATTTTCAACGTTGGTGTCGCAATCGTCGCGGCGCTCCTGGTGACCTACAATTTATACAAAATGACCTTCGACACTGCCCGCGACGGGAAAGCAGGAGGTGAAAGTAGCTCCACCGGCTATTCCGTTGTCAAAATTGGGGCGGGTATGGTGCTGTTGCTCCCTATGGCAGGCGGCTTCACCATTGCGCAAATCGTCGTCATCCAGCTTCTGGTCTGGGGCTCGGGGTTCGGCGACACGTTATGGAACAAGGCGTCTGCCGCGATCCAGGCTGGCGCATATACGCAAACCGCTATCCCGAAGGTTGAAGTTGATCCCGAGCAGCGCGGACAGTTCGCGCTTGCGCTCTACGCGCGGACGGCCGGTTGGCTTTGCGCGTACGGTTTGGCGGATCTTGGCAAGACTTTTGGCGCAAGCGGCGGCACTGTCACTTCGACGAATTTGAGCTCGGACGGTGGGTGGTTTTCCTCGGCGCAAGTCAGGGGTCTGGGCTTCAAGGGCGGCCCGTGGTTCGACAATTCGGATGCCTTGTGCGGCTCTATTTCATACCGCATGGCCGCTCCGCTGGAGGTGAGCGGGCCAGACGCCGCAATGTACAACAAGCTGGACTCGCTTGCCGAAAACTCGGTCCAAAAGGGCATGAACGCGGCATTTACGCAGATAGACGCACATGCTGCTGCCATTGCACGGTTCATGATGAACAGCGAGCCGAACGTGGAGACCCTGAAGAAGCAGATCGATGACGGCGTGAAGGCAGCCGCCCTCGGCTTCCAGGCAGGTATCGCCACTGGGCTGAATAGCGCGGATCTCAAAACGCTGGCCCAAGACGTGCTGAAAAGCTCAACCGATGCCGGATGGGTCATGGCACCCGCCTGGCAACGGGCAATGGTCAACAGCCACAGCAAATTGCAGACGCTCGCACGGGGCGCAACGATTGAGTTCGCGTTCCCGGAGGATCTTTCGAGCTATGTGATGAATTCCACGCGTGGGCTGGACTCTGCCATGCGGACGATCACTGAGAAGTACCGCGCGGAGGAAAATCGACTACGGAATATATCCGCCTTCATCACCGATTATAGCAAGACAAACCCGTCCGGGGCGGCTGGAGCAACTCCTACAGCCGACGCATCGGCGGGCGTGGTGGCGCGGGCTTTCCGCGGGATCCTAAGCCAAATCAAAATAGAAGGTTCGGAAGGACAGTTTGTTGACCCATTCGCATCCTTGGCGGGGACGGGGTCAGCACTTGCCTATGCAGCAGGCGGCACCGCTATCAGCGGCGCTGTCCTGGATTGGCTGCCGGCCACGCGCGCGGCGTCGGCTGTCACGGGTGCGGGCGCATTCGCCTCGGGACTGGCCAGCACTTTGATCTTCGCCGGCTTTATCGTGGGCGGTCTCTTGCCACTGGTTCCACTGGCGTATTTTTTCGCGGCGGTTCTGGGATGGCTGATCGCGGCGGTGGAGGCGGTCCTGGCCCTTCCGGTTGCGGTCCTGAATTTTTTTGTCCCGCGCGAGGGGGCGAGCGCATTCACAGGATTTGAGGGCGCACTGTCACTGGCCCTCGGGCTGCTGATCCGGCCTGCGCTGATCGTGTCGGGTTTGATCATCAGCCTGTTGGTGGCAAGCGCAGGAATCTTGCTGCTCAATGCTTTCAGTGAAAGCATTTTTGCAATCATGATTCCGCTGGACGGTGGCCCGACGACCAGCGGCCTTTTGGGGGCGGGGGCAATTGCATTCTATGTGATTTCGGCCGCCATTATCGTCCTCTATTCCAGCTCATTGATCAGCGAGTTGCCGGACGCGGTCCTGCGCTTCGTCGGCGGGCAGGTCGATGCAAGGTCGGGTGCGATTGGTGGTGCGCTGGCCGGTGCCATCGCCGCGCCTGCTCTCCTCTCCAGGACGGCAGGAAAGGCCTTTTCAGGGCTCGGTCGAGGCGGACTCCGCGCTCCAAAGGCCGGAGGTGGAAAATGAAGCGCGTTTTCTGGGAAATAGCGGGGGCGAGCTGGCTCGCCCTCTCCGCCCTGCCGCTGGCGTATTATGGGTGGAATGATGAAGGCATCATCAGCAGCTTTTGTGTATTCATTGGAATACCTACTGCCGCATTCATGATATATAATCTTGTAACAGTGATATGGACAGCTTTAGGACCTCCGGCACTGTCCATTCTTAGGCTTATAATTCTTGTTTCCAATGTCGCTCGTGATACAATAAGGGCAATTTCAGGGATTATGAGGGGGCACTGATGCCTGTGATTGGAGCTTTGATCGGTGGAATATTCTACCTGACGTTCGGAATGATCTTCGCCATCATACGAATGATCGCAATCCTGCATGCGGATCACCGCGACGCGAAGCGTACCCAAGGGGAAAGGACGAAGGGATGAGTTATGAATCTGATGATGAATATTACGAACGACATTACGCCGCGCTGAAGGCGGCCGCGCCTTTGCCAGATCTGGGGCCGAACGAATACGCAAAGGCGGATGCATTCATCAGGGAAACCAACGCAGAAGCGCGCGGATGGCGGATGACGCCAATTGATCAACTTGGCCCCGGCATTCCCCCGGCAATCAGTACATTAAAATGATATCCGCTGATATCCGCTGACATTTTATGTCAGCGGATATCATTTAATATCAGGGAATATCATTCAAGGAGCCCTTGATGACAGTTCGATCTCTGCTTGTGGCGGGCTGTTTGCTCGCGGCATCTCAAGCACTGGCGCAGTCCGATGCCTTCCCGAAAGGCTGGGACGGATATTTTGTAGAGTGGTTAGGGGATAACGGTCCCGTCAAACCAACCAGTGCGGCGGCATGTGCGCACTTGGCCTCTATTGAGGGTGAAGCGAAATTTCAATCGGAAGGCCGAATGAAATTCAACGGCAGCAAGTCATTGTATGGGGAGATGCCAGGCGATTCCGAACATCCCTTGAATGGCAAAATCCGCTCATTGAAAGCATCAGGAAACGGGTTCGACGTCGTTATTGACAATTATGTATATCCGAAAGCCAAAGGGCATATATCCCCGATAGGGCCGGTCGATCATCCTTTTGGCCTGATCGTGACCATGCCCCATCTGGATCACCCGAAAACACAAGTCATCACTGGGTTTTATTGCCGATCCAAATGAGCAGCATGCTTTTGAACAGGTCCGGCAAAGCTGCCGCAGGTCGAACGATGCGTAAAACCACCATCCTCAGAACCGGTAAGGTGTGGGTCCTCGCCATGCTCGCGCAAGCGCTGCGCGTGGCTCTGGTCCCAGCCTTCGGCTGTCCTTGCCTGTTCCTGCGGGTGGCGGACTCCTGAAAGTGTCGGGGCGAGGGACGCCACCAGCAAATCAACGGCCTGCGGCGCGTCGAACAAGGGACACCAGAGCATATTGCGCCAATGGCGCAATTGTTTTCCCATGAAGGTCGTTCGCCCCAAACGTTATTCCAAAGACCTGAAGCGCATTGGTGGCGTGCGCAAAATTCGCTTCAGTTCACAGATTATCTTGTGATGGCCTTCGGCTCCAGCTTTCCACCCCGCTGAACAAGCGGGGCTTGCAGGTGAAGGCCGAAGTGCGCCCCCTCAATGGCGCTGAAGCGAGGCCGTAACCTGTGGAAAGGTGGAGACGCCCCGGCATGAGGTCATGCCGGGGGTGCATGATTGCAGTTGAGCTGATTGTCAGGTGGTAGAGCCACCATAAGTCGCGCGTGGCGCGGGCATGTGGCGGTAGAGAGTGGCAGCAGAGACACCAAGGCGGCGAGCAATCTCTTCAACGTTGATCTCGGGGTCGGCCAGCATCGCCTTTGCAGCTTTCAGGTCGTCGGCGTTAAGCTTTGGCGGCCGCCCTCCTGTTCTCCCGCGTGCACGGGCTGCATTGAGGCCAGCACGAGTGCGCTCACGGATAACGCCACGCTCAAATTCGGCCAATGCCCCGAAAATCTGGAAAACAAGCCTGCCACCAGCAGTCGTTGTGTCAATGGCTTCGGTCAGAGACCGGAATCCGATGCCGCGTCGATCGAGATCCTCGACCGTTTCAATAAGTTGCTTGAGTGACCGGGCGAGCCGATCAAGTTTCCAGACAACAAGAGTATCGCCCTCACGCATGTAGTCCATGGCAGCGGCGAGTTGCGGCCGGTCACGGCTCGCACCAGAGGCGGTCTCCTCGAACACGCGAGAGCAGTCACTCCCCTGAAGCGCATCAAGCTGCGCAGCAACGGTCTGCTCCCTGGTTGAAACACGGGCGTATCCGATCAGGGCCATATCTGAATATCCGTATTCTGAAAAATATTGCCTCTCGGCATCATTCGTTATCCTCTCGAAAGTCGTGTCCATACGAGTTTTTTGAGGGTAGATTTCAAGATACAGTTTTGCGAGACGCGAAAGACGGATTCATCGTGGTGATGAGAGATAAGGCCACCACCTCTCATTAACGGTCGTTTTTGAGAAGTGTGGCGCGGCCGGTCTGCGCAGATCAAAAGCCCACAAGGGCAAGGTCAATGGCGACCATAATCTCGGTGTCATGCTGAGCGAGGTTCGTAATTGGGCTGCGCAAGTGGGCGCGGGGGAGCGCTGCCATGAATTGCGTGACCATGACATAGGGTTCAGCTTCGATCCTGAAGGTCGGATTGAGGCGCTTTGCTGGAGAAGGTGCCGCGTTGACAGGCATGAGCGGGACCACGATCCGCGTGTTCAGTGCCTCAAGCACATCAGCCTGCACATCAAGCACATAGCCCATCCCGCCGGGATTGGCATAAACATCAAAGCGCGACATCAAAATTGCCGGTACTGATCCAGAGGGAGACCATGCGCATCTGTCCAAGCATTTGAGCTGGCAAGAGCTTCAGCATTTTCTCGCTTCCAGGCTTCGGCCTTTGCATCAGCA
The DNA here is from genome assembly GCA_034676525.1 of Giesbergeria sp. Lineage (GTDB taxonomy): Bacteria > Pseudomonadota > Gammaproteobacteria > Burkholderiales > Burkholderiaceae_C > Simplicispira. The sequence goes on along the minus strand of JAUCCA010000017.1, from coordinate 8,835 downwards.
ACCGCGCGACGGAGGCCGGCTTCAGCGGCTTGAGAGAGGTTGACGCCAAGGGCTCTGGCCTCGTTCAGCAAGGATGGATCCAGCGTCAGATTGGTTGGCTTTTTGGCCTGTGCTTGTGGCTGCATTTGATCACCTCATGCGCATTATATATGCGCATGAGATTAAGCGGCAAGAGGCTTGGAGCATGGCCGGAATGGGGCCGGGAGCAGACTGGCTGGTCTTAGTCTCGACAAGTAGCGAAGCAGACATTCGCGTTCAACATGCGCATAGTCACTTTCGGCCATTCGAATATAATAAGTCGAATATCCCAATGGGAAAAAGTCAGCAAGGACACTCCAGCCAATCAGAAATACAGAACTAATCGCTTAACTTACTCCTATCGACATTACTTCTTCAAGAATATCGAAAACAAAAGAAAACTTACTAAATTCTTCTGCGGTTCCATTATCGCAAAGCCAATCGCATAAGTTCCGCTTTTCATCCCTGTTGATTTTCCAAGTCTCCGGAATGATCTGTTCAACCCCTCGTTCGCGCAAACTATGCTCTTTCGTGACATCCACAAAGGCAAGTTTGTGATCAATCGCTCTCTGGATTGTTTCATCAGTAAATAGATTCTCTATTCCAGATGCGATTTTGTTGGGCAGTTGGGGGATCGTCCGGCGAAAAAGGTTTCCATGATTTCCGTCGGGCTTGCCCGCATCGCAATCATACAACAAGATCCACTTTCTCTGTATTGTCGAGTTCAAATGTGATTTGTAAGTATCCCAGATCTTATTCAGATGGGGATAGCCTACAGCGTCAAATAATTCAAACCCAGCTAGCAATTCAGCCCTGCCAAGGAGTTGTCCCGCCTTGATCAGATAGTCAATATCCGTAGTGCCTTCGAGGTAGAGGATAGGCCTTTGGCTAGTTTCAATTCTGTTTCGAACCTCCTCTTGGAATCGCGCGCTATCCTGCATATGTTTATATGCTGCCTCAAACTCTGAGAAGCGCTCAACCTCGATCTCCCGGCCATCTGGAAGCTCGATGAGTTGCAAGCCATCTGATGAGAAGGCTTTTTCCATTCCAATCAAAAATAATGGCGAATGCGTAGTTATGATGAACTGAACTTTTGGGAACAAGCGGATAAGTTTTGGCAGTAAGTCATGTTGAAGGTCGGTATGCAAATGGAGGTCGATTTCATCAACAATAACCATTCCTTCAATGTCACTCAGCTGATCTAGCTTCGAATGGCAAAGGTCAAAATCTTTGATGATCGCTAAAAACAGGTCGAGCAAAACAGCTTGCCCTGTGGAGAGCTGGAACAGGTTGGCAGTCATTAGCTCATTGTTTATATAAATCCCAATCTCTCTTCGATTTCGCGCGCCTATGCTCCATGTCAAATTCCCCTTTTTTCCAAATAGAGTTTGAAGAAATTCCTCAATAGGTTTCAGAATATCCGTTGCTGTACCATTTCGATATTCAAAACGCTGCTGCGCAGCAGTTCCTCCAATACCTTCCGCTCCAATAACAATGATGCTTTGCTTTTCCAACGCGAAGCTGTCATAAATTAGATCAAGCAGCCAGTTCTGCAGATCCCGCATTGGAGCGTAGTTAACAATGGGTCGATTTGAATAATTGGAATACTTCTTCAGGGAGGCGTAGCTCGCCTTGTTTCGGAGATTCATTTCATTAAGCCATGCTGGTTCTTCAAACCTGTTTGGAGGAAAGAAGAGGTGAGTTTCTGTATTTAAGCAGGACTTAAGTTTTTCGTGTGCATCAGGAAAATTTGAAGTATAGTGAGAATTTTCACTTGGAGAAACTTCGTTCCATTTCGCGTATGGTGGAGGTGGTTCTGTAAAAGAGCTCTTTGGCATTGCAAGCTGAGCTTCATATACGGAAAAATCATTGGAGAAATGCACCTCAGCCGTCGAGTATTCGGCACCGTGCCGAATGTAGGTCGGACTCCTCAGTTTATAGACCTTTCCTTTTTCAACGTCAGAGTCTTCATAAACGGTTCCATGAGCAGCTATCAGCGCGCTTACCACGTGTGCTGTGGCGACACTCTTCCCTGATCCATTTTTCCCGACAAAAATTATAGGCTTTGGAGACCCATCATCACCGAACCTAAAGGTGATGTTCAGATTCTCAATGGGACCAGTATTTACTAGCTCAATTCGTTGAAGATACATCTCAGGCTCCGAGAAAATAGAGATTTCAAGAAGCTATCGCAGGCGATGAGGCAGGGGAAGTGGTTGGGCGCATTGGAAAGACATACTGGCACAAAGTCAAATCACGCATTGCTCCTCGGTTCGGCAGGTCGCCCGCGATAGGCTTGTCGTCGGCTGCTCCATTTCTGACGTTTGTCGAAGGCGTAGCGAAAGAGCGCTTTCCGCCCTCAATGAACGTTCGCACGTCGCACAACGCTCGGCAGCTTTACGGATCGAACCGAGAACCTCTAAACGACCAACATCGGGCGCATTGCTGCCGAAGCACGTTACCCCGATGAACGGCAGCTTTCCGAAGTAGCTGCTCAAAACCCGCCAGTCGGCTTTCCACCCCATAGGGGCCGTAGACCTCAGCCCCCTGCTTCCAAAATGGGAAGTGATTTCCCGTGGCCGATCTGGGGCCGAGAGCGGAATGGCAGCTTTCAGAACCGCAAGTGGAATAGCCGCCGCTCCGCTGCGGCCACCCGTGGGGCGCTCCAGCGTCGCTCTACGGAGCCGAGTTCATGTTTTTGGCGCGTTCAAGATAAGCCCTACTGTACAGCTAACAGAATCGGCTAGCTCGGTTCTAATTGCCGGAGTGTTTAGGTGGTGTGGACGAAGTGGATTCCCATATTGTTTGATCTCTGATTCAAGGCTGTTCTTTGCGGAGAGCGGCCTTGGTTCGTGGATTGATGTCGGATGAGGAATGGGCGTTCTTCGAGCCGTTCGTGGTGGAGAAGGGCCCCCGGCGGGGTCGTCGACCGAGGGATCATCGTCTAGTGCTGGATGGGGTGTTCTGGATCGCGCGCACGGGAACGGCGTGGCGGGATCTGCACAATCATTTCGGGGCGTGGAACTCGGTCTATCGGCAGTTCAGACGCTGGACGCTGGCGGGCGTGTGGGACGTGATGCTTGAGGCGCTGACCGAGGCCGGCGAGGATCACGCCAGCGTCCAGATGATCGATTCCACCATCATTCGAGCTCACCAGCACGCCGCAGGGGCGCTTAAAAGGGGGATCAGGACCAAGGTCTTGGGCGCTCGCGAGGTGGCTTCTCGACCAAGATCCATCTGCGCAGCAACGCTGTGGGCCTCCCTATCGCGGTCACGCTGAGCGGCGGGCAGGTTTCCGACATGAAAGGCTATGCTCCGGTCATGGACCAGCCCGGGCCACGACCCTGCATCCTGCTCGCCGACAAGGGCTATGACGCCGATTTCATCCGCGAAGATCTGGCCGCGAGAGCGGTCTCCTCTGTCATTCCCGTCAAGCGCAACCGCAAGGTCCAGCCGGTCATCGACGGACATATCTACGCCCTACGAAACCGTATCGAGCGCTGCTTCTCCAAACTCAAACACAGTCGCCGACTGGCCACCCGATATGACAAGACCGCCAACAGCTTCCTCGGCTTCGTCCTCATCGCATCAATCCGAATGTGGATCAGGCACTTCGTCCACAAAGCCTAGGCTGTGTGGACGAATTTGATCAAGCATAGCCCTGCGGCGAAGCTGACGATGGATCGGAAGTTTCTGGCGGTTTTTTCGCAGCGGAGGGCGACGCGCTTGAAGCGTTTGAGGACGCCGATGCCCTGCTCGATGCGTGCGCGCGCTTTGTAGAGCGTCCTGGCGAAGAAGGCTGGCTTGTTCTTTTCGTTGGCCTTGCAGGGGATCACCGGCGCGATGCCGCGCGAGCGCGCCAGAACTCGGTTGGCCTTGCTGGCATAGCCCTTGTCACCGATCACGGCGCGAGGCGCGATGTCGGGTCCGAGGTCGAGTAGCACGGGAAAGTGCGGAGCGTCGCCCTTCTCCCCGCCGGTCAGGTCGAAGCCGATGAGCGCGCCAGAAGCGTCTGACTTCGCGTGGATTTTCGTCGTGAAGCCACCGCGCGAGCGGCCGAGCGCCTGGCCGTGCTGCCCCCTTTTGCACCCGCCGCCGAGACATGGGCGCGCACGATGGTGGAATCGAACATCTGGATCAGATGGGCCGAGGCGCTCATGCCCGCCAGCGTGTCGAAGAAGGCCTCGAAAACGCCCGCCTTGCCCAGCCGGTCGAAGCGCTTCCACACCGTGTTCCAGTTCCCAAACCGCTCCGGCAGCGCCCGCCAGCGCACGTTCTCCACCGTGAAGAAATGCAGAGCCTCAAGGAACAGCCGATCGTCCGCCGCCTTGCGCCCCCGCCGCGGCAGGCAGGCCCGGAATACCGTGAGCGTCGCCGCCCAATCCTCTTCGCTCATCCGCGTCGACATCGCTTCCGACCTCCAAATCAGTCGGAAATCGATGAATCACATCAGATTCGTCGTGGGAATCCTCAAACCACTGCTAGCGGAAATTCGTCCACACAGCCTAGTTAGGTGTACGCGGCAATCAAGCCGCTCCCACAATACCAAATTAGTGGCACTGTTGAGGGCTGTTAGTCGGCGCGAGCGGGTGCGGACACTGTGGGCTTGCCATCGGCAGGCACTTTCAACCCGCCGTCGGAATAGGCAGTTACGATTTCTTGGCCGATGGTAACCAGAAGAAACGCATACAGTGCCCATGAGGCTTTGGCCGCTAGCGAGAACGCCCGTACGTACCATCGATCTTCGATGTGTGTGAGCTTGCCTATGAGATGTCGGAAGAGAAGCAGAAGAGTTGCGCTTACGGTGGACAACACCGCCCACGGAGCGAGCCAGCCGAACGATACTGCGATCAAGGCAGCGAAGTGCCATGCTAAGTAGCCGGAGACTGAGAGCAGCACACACAAACCCACCATCGCGATCCCGAATAGGATTTTCTGAACCAGCGCCGCGCTGTCTTGAACATCATTCTTACTTTGATCGACGAGCTCTTGAAGCTTTTGTTCGCGCTCCGCAAACTGCGCCTCTGAGGCCTCCTTCGCTGTCAGCGCTGCTGAGGCCTTTGAAATCGCGATCAACTTCTCTGTTTCAATCTTGGCAAGCCTGTCTGACTGTTCTTTACGTTCACTGGCCCGTTCCCTTTGCTCGGTCTCAAGCGCCTTAGCCACCCCCTCCGAAATGCGCTTATACTCGGCCAAGTGTGTAACCAATTCCTCCCTGATCAAGTTGACCTCATCGTTGTGATCATGGGGATTCTGGAACTTCGCTCTCAGCGCCCTGTTACCCAAGATCGCGATCATGGTTTCTTCGCCAAGTTCATCGACGTGTTCAAAACGCGAAAGCGTGGATAGGATACGTTGAGTTGCCTTCTCCTCCTCGACATCGAAGTGATCGAACAGGAATGGTAGCTGCATTAGCGCAAGGATCGTCTTCTCCACGTCCTCATCAGTCGGTATGATCGTTTGCAGCGCCTGGATTAGCGAGGCGGGGTGCACAATTACGGGCAGTCCCTTGCCGTGTCGCTTATGGATGTCGAACGCGAGAAGAGAATAGTCAATCGTGACGCCGACCCACTGCGCATCGAAAATGCTATCAACTATGTCCGGGCGCCTATCATCTACGTAGTGCCACAGAACCATATCGTGCCAGATGGTCTCATAGCTCTTCTCCCGGCGACCTGCCCTTGGTTTCGCCGCATAGAACGCCTTCTGGTCGGTGGCATCGTCAATGGTCGGTTGATCCGTGGCGTAGCGGTCATCCTCGCCATGCAGAATGTTGACATTGTGAGCCCCCAGGATTGTCCTGATGTCATCGTAGTAGGGAGCAAAGTAGTCTTTAGCGCTGAGCTTAAAGTCCGCCTCGGCGGCCCGGATAAGGAAGGCTTCAACGACCCCAGAAATGAGAGAACGGCGGCTAGCGGCAACGATTGTCTGGGTTGGCCTGATTGTGGACGCCACACCCTCGTAGTAGGTCAGCGACCGCTGAAACTCTGTGATCGTCGTTGGCAGGACGTACATCCGCACGGAGAGTTGGCTTGGCAACTTGGAGATTAGGTCCAGCAATAGTCCAACCGCCTCGTTCGACGGGTTCGTGTGGAGCTTCAAAAGGGAGAAAAGGAAGTTGGTGTCTAGGACGATCTTTATGTTCTTCGACTTGCCATCGCGATTAAAGGCCTTATCTGAGATCGCCTTGGGGATGATCAGCGCTGACTGGAAGAAATAGTTGTTGAGGAGGTGGAGTATGTACTTTCGACAATATAGGTCGTTCCGATCTAGAAGCGCCAATACCATAGTCTCTAAGACCGGCTTACGATCGTCAGGATATTTTGCTAGAAAATCCAACAAAAATGGGCCGTTGCTTCCGACTGATGATTTACCAATTATCAATTCATAAGATTTCGCACCGAACTCGGTTATAAAAGGCACGATGAAATCGGAACGAAAATTTCTCCATTCATTTTTGGCGTTTTCTTCCGATATCGTTAGATCGTGCGCGAGTTTAGCGGCCTCGATTACTTTCGAAGACACCTTAGTCTCGACGTCTTCAGCGTTAAGAACCTCGCCGTCGACACGTAGGCGCTCCGCCTGTGTAAGACTGTAATTTCCGTCAGCAGTGACAACGACTGAGCCGTCGTCACACAACACTTGGAGGATCGCCTGTGCTTCTCCTTCGGAGAGATTCTTCAAGCCAACTGCCGACTGATTATCGACCAGCGTCGCTGCCGAAACTGGCTCGCCCATCAACCAACATAGGAAACCCACCGCTCGCTTGGTGGCAGTCCCCAGCCACCCACTTTCATTAAGCTCAACGTGGTGGACGAGGGCAACAACGTCCTTACTGAATTCAGTCTTCCCTTTGATCACCAAGCGTTCCAATCTCGCGAAGAACCGACATTGGATTGAGTATAATGTACCCTACAACTTCAACCAAATGCTCTGGTCGAGTAAGCCACAATAAAATGCTTTGTGATCCCAAGTGTTGTCAGCAATCTGTCCATGAGCCTGCCCTTCAGCATTTCGACTGCCGTTTAATGTTGACGCTCGCGAATGCATTCCTTTGGGTGCTTACAGGGTGACGTTGCCCCCAAGTTTTATCCAGCTGGACGGTTCTATCAACGCGCTGGGCGCTCTGGAGACAGGCTAATTTTGGGATTTCCGTCGCCGTTTTGCTCTCGACGGTTGCTCGGCTGAACGCCGTATGGGGATCGCTATCGGCCTGGTGGGCCGGCCGGCTCCTCAGGCGGCGGCTCTCCGGCCAATGAAGAGCAGTCTTCGGATGTTGTAGACGAGGTTCGAAGGGCGGGCGCCCGCCGCGCTCACCCGTGGAATAATCAAGGGCTGCGACAAGAGCGGGCCGGAAAATCTCGAAATCAACGGCGCGGCCAAAGGCCTCCAATTGATCGCCGAGGTCGCTCAGGCGCTTCAGGCCATCGTCAAAATCGAACAACCCAGGTGCCTTGCCCATCACGTCGTCTCCAATCCCGCGCAGACAAGTGAATCAGAAAACGACAAAACCCGACAGGTTTTTAGAACCGTCCAGCTTTGAGTTTGTTCTGACGGTTGTGTTTGGGCTTGTCGTCCGGGTGAGCGGCGGGATCTGGCGCGGAGCTTTTGGTCTGGCGCAGCTGCAGATCCCGTCGCGGGTGGAAGGTGGCGGCGAAGGCGGAAGGGGTCTGCCAGCCGAGGGCGGAGTGGGGGCGTGATCCATTGTAGTCGGATCGCCACCTGCCCAGGACCGTTCTGGCCTGGCTCAGTGTCGAGAACAGTGTTTCGTTGAGAAGCTCGTCGCGCAGGCAGCCGTTGAAACTCTCGATGAAGGCGTTCTGCATGGGCTTGCCGGGCGCAATATAATGCCACTCAACCTGTGCCGCATCCGCCCAGCCAAGGATCGCATTCGAGGTGAACTCGCTGCCGTTATCGCTGACGATCATGTTCGGCCGGCCGCGCTCGGTCACAAGGCGATCCAACTCCCGCGCGACACGGACGCCGGACAGCGATGTGTCCGCCAGAAGGGTGAGGCATTTGAGGGGGTCTCGCCTATTTGGACAGTTTGGCGGCGAAGTTAAGCTAATCCCGGGTTTCGATCATGCCGCCAGTTGGAGTGCTTCCGTTGCCGGGGCATGCCCCGGCAACGGAAGATTTTCGTTCGTCCCATAGGCCTCATTCGGGGTCTGGCCTGCAAGTCCCGAGTGCGGCCGGTCGGCGTTGTAATAGCCGATCCAGCGGGTCAGGCCGACCCGCAGCTCGGAGCCAGTCTCGAATGCATGGAGATAGACACACTCGTATTTCAGTGAGCGCCAAAGGCGTTCGATGAAGACATTGTCCATCCAGCGTCCACGGCCATCCATGCTGATCCGGATCTCGGCGTCCTTCAGCACGGCCGTGAAGGCAAAGCTGCTGAACTGGCTGCCTTGGTCGGTGTTGAAGATGTCCGGCCGCCCGAAGCGCGCCAGCGCTTCTTCCAATGCCATCACGCAAAAGCCGACATCCATCGTGTTCGACAGCCGCCAGGCCAGCACCTTGCGGCTTGCCCAGTCCATGATGGCGACCAGATACAGGAAGCCGCGCCGCATCGGGATATATGTGATATCGGCGCACCACACATGGTTCGGTCGATCAATCGCCAGATGCTGCAGCAGATAAGGGTAAATCCGGTGCTGTGGGTGCGGATCGCTGGTTCGCGGTCGCTGGTAGATCGGTGACAGCCCCATCTTGGTCATCAGCCGCCGCACCCGCCGGCGGCCGATGTTGACACCCTGGCGCCGCAGATGGCGGACCATCAGCCACTTGAACCAGATCAACCGTGCTATCGCCACTATT
>JAUCCA010000016.1:0-9425 GCA_034676525.1 Giesbergeria sp. | reverse complement strand
ATCAGGCCAAAGCCCGCCATGATCCATCCCAGCATGGTCGGGAAATACCCCGGCCCCATGCGCGCCGCCTCGCCCACCTCGTAGTGACTGGGCGCGTAAAACGCCACAAATAGACCGACACCGATGATGGCAGCACCAGCGATGAGGTCGCGAACATCAGGTTTCACAAGGTTCTTTCAGTTTCCGAATGCGCCGACAACAGCGCAGGCATTGGCGACAAACAACTTGGGATGCTGCTTACGGTTCTCTACTTGGGCCAGCTTCGCTCCGACCGACAACCGCCTCTCTGCGCCAAGCCAAGGCCGTCACGGTCTGGCGGGTCGCAGAGCAAGCATGGGCGCGGATCATCGGCTGCATTCCTTCGCTGTCGGCGGGAATTCTACTTTTCACGAAGTAGGTAGTTACTCAGGGTTGACAACGGTGATAACCAGCATTTGCGCTGAATAAATCCGCTTGATACGAAGCCCCGGGCGCGTACCCTGGGTGCGCTTCACGCGCGCGGCGTGAAGCAGCTGACCGAAAACCGAGTCAGGTCAAGCAACTGCTTTGCGGCTTTTTTGTGCCGCCAAAGACAAGTCGTGATCGCCGCGTGAGCGATTGGCGGCATAGGGCACCTGCATGGCCAGGACAACCCATTGGAGCGCGAGACCTGCGTGCATAATAACCCCAGGCCTCAGAGGCTGAGAGAGTTTTTTGAGCGTGTCCGAGCAGCGCGTCAAAAAGTGCCTGATCTAGGCGCAAAGCGCCAGACATAGCTCGGGCTATGGCGAGCATTTCAACAACTAGCAGGCGCTTTTTGGCGTTATGAGCGGGCATGATCGAAAGACTCTCGACCTCTCACTCCACCGTGACGCTTTTCGCCAGGTTGCGCGGCATGTCCACATCGGCGCCCTGGCCAGCGCGCCGCGGTCCGCCAGCGGTTGCAGCGGCACCGCGTCCCGGCACGGGGCTCAAGGCGCCGCAATGCTCGGGCATGCGGATCAGACCTGTGACTCTGAAGCGTCCAGACCCCGAAGACCCCTGCTTGCGCACCGTTTTGCCGGCCCAGCTCAACGCTTGACCGACATCAACAAACGCTTGCGTATGGCTGCCGTTTTCCGATGGGATTTCCGCATGAAAACGAAGCACAGCAAGGCCCTGCCACCGTCCGCACCCAGGAAAAGAAGCCAAACGCGACGATTCAGCGCATTTGGCACATGAACTTGGCTGCGTTCACAGCGGCCGCCGACGCGCAAACCGCACCACCGTCACGCCCTCGCGCGCCTGGCGTGTGGAAGGCATGACCAAAACGCAGTCGTCGTGCGGGGTGGTCACGCGCTCGCCATCGTTGTCGCCAATCACGGTGCCCGCATTTTCAAAGAACTCAAGCCCGGTGTACGGGGCGACAAAGCGAAACGCGCGGCTTTTGGCCACCACCGCTCCGCTCACTTCCAGAAGCCACTGACGCGCCGGGTCAGCGCGCTTCCACTGCGGTAGCAGACGTTCAAGTTCGCCTGCCTCCACAAGGCCCGACGCCGCCAGGAAACGCACGCATTGGTCTTGCGCTACCGCTCGGCTGTCAGGATCGCCATGAAAACCGCACTCAACCAGCAACGAGCGGGTGTCGGGTGATTCGGCGTCGGGCAGGCCCAAGCGCCCATAGTCGCGCATGCGCACGCCGTCTGCATGGCCAGCATCCTTCACCACATGCTCCGGGCTTCCCATGGCGCGGGCCAAATCCTGGTTGCGCGGGTGCGGGCCGGTGAGCAGCAGTGGGGCACACGGCTCGTGCATGGAATGTATGTCCAGCAACCAGTCGGCCTTTGCCACGTAGGGGCGCAACTGCGCCGCTCGTTGGCGTTCAAGGGTGGTGCCGGCATCGATGCGCGGGTCGCTCCACTGGCGGTTGAGGTCTTCCTCGGCAAACCGGGCAGCGTCGTGGTTCGCGGGGTCAAAGCGATCAAAGGCCGTCAAATTGCAAAATGCCAGCGTCAGGGTTCCACGTTGCGGGCGCAAGCCAGACTCCAGCAGCCCCTTGAGCGCCCAGGCGCCGCACAGCTCGTTGCCATGCACGAGTGCACTGATCATCACGTTGCGCCCGGGCTTGCCGGTGTCAAAGTGCCAAACGCCTTCAACGCCGACGTTGCCGCTGCGCCATTTGCTGATATCGGGCGCTGGCAGCGCAAACGCAAGCGCGCTGGAAGTGGCGGCGACGGCTGGTGCTTCGCTGGGTGTGTGTGGTGCGGCGGTGCTCATTGCTCGATCTTGGCGAACGCCACCACCTTGCGCAGCTTCTCCACTTCGCCCTGCATGAATGCATCAATCGGCACCGCGGCGTCTGCCACGGTAGAACCGGTTGATGTCATTCTTTTGCGAAAGTCCTCGGACTTCAAGGTGGCGTTCAGCGCGGTTTTGAGCTTGGCTTTGATCGCTTCGGGCAGCTTGGCCGGCCCGACCAGCGCAAACCACACGCCAATATCCATATTTTTGAGCTGCGGCAGTTCGGCAAGCGCCGGCACGTCAGGCGTCAACGGCGAGCGTTTGGCTTCCGTGGTGCCCAGCGCGACCAACTTGCCGCTTTGGATGTGCGGCAGCCCGCTTGAGAGCACAAACACGCCGTACTCCAGGTTGTTGCCCATCAAGTCAGCCGCCAGTGGCGCTACGCCCCGGTAGGGAACGTGGGTCAAAGACGCACATTGCCGAGTTGCTGGATCATCTCGCCGGCCAGGTGCAGGGCCGTGCCCACGCCAGAGCTGCCGTAATTGAGCTTGCCCGGGTTTTGCGCAGCTTTCTGCATGAACTCAGCCACAGTTTTCGGGCCCGCCGTCGCAGAGGCCACCAGCACCAGGGGTTGCGTTGCAATCAGGCCGATGCCGGTGAAGTCTTTCAGGTCGTATTTGCTGTTTTTGGTGATCAGCTTGTTGATTGCAAGTTCGTTGCTTGCCCCCACCAACAAGGTGTAGCCATCTGGCGCTGCGCGGGCAACCTTGTGGGCACCGATGGCGCCGCCGGCACCACTGACGTTTTCCACCACCACGGGTACGCCAAGATGCTCGCTCATTTCCTGCGCGACGAAGCGGGTGGTGAGATCGGTGCTGCCGCCCGGCGGATAAGCCGCGACGATGGTGATGGGCTTGCTGGGGTAATCCGCGCCGGCTTGCTGGGCGAAGGCGACAGGGCTGGCCACCAGTGTCATGAGCGCAGCGAGCACGGCAGTGCGGCGGAAGGGGTTGGGTCGGTTCATGGCCATATTTCCTTGAAAAATTGATCGCCGATTTCGGCCGCAGGGGGGCCGAGATATCAAGACGTTTGCCAGTTGGCAGCGCCTTTGGCGATGGCTGAGCATAGCGACCTGAGACCATGCGTTTGCGATCCCGAACGGAAATTTGCAACCCATGAGACACCGCGTTCAGCATTGCCGTATGCCCGCCATGAAACATCTCGCATCAATCGCCAACCGCAAGCGGGAACCTCATTCGCGTTTCGCAAGCGTGCTTGGCTGCGCCGCTGGCGCACATCAAGCGCAGCCCGAGAGCACAGCTGGGCCTTCGCTCCAATCTAAGCGCCCGCTCACGCCACCCTTGAAGACATGGCCTTGAACGGTAGCGATGCTGCCCACCCAACAAGTTCGGCGGACACCATGTATGACGTCAGAAAAAGCCCGCGCCGGCGCTACAGCGCCGAGCTCAAGAGACTGATCCTTGCCGAATGCGCCCGGCCCGGCGCGTCGGCGCGGGCATCGGGATCAGGTCTTGCCTGTTGCCCCCCGCATTTTTTGCAGCGCATCGGCGATATCGCGCAGCGCCGTCTCCGCAGGACATTTGCCGATCGCGGTCCACTTGGCATTGGTGAGCTTGCCCGTACCGTCCTGCGCGCGGTGGCTTAGGCTGGTGCTGCGGCCAGATTTGGGTGCGTCGGCGAAGCCGTTTGTTCTGGAGCATGCGGCGCTTGCGCGCCTGATTCACCGGTTTGTGAGCGGCGAATACCGAGCTCATTCACCGCATCAATGCTCAATGCCACGGTGACGGCCACGTTGACGTTGGCGCCGGGCATGGGCGCAGCCACATGCCAGGGGCTGTCGGGCTCGGCCAGCGGGCGGGCGCCTTCGGCGGCAGCGGCATTGGCGGCGGCCAGGCGCACGGTGCACCACTGGCCGTGGGGTTCACCGGTTTCCAGCAAACCAAAGCCTCTCAAGAAACAAAACTGAATGTCTTCGTTTCTTCAGGGACACCTGGCCCGCGCGCGAGCTTGGGTTGCTCAGAGGCTGGAAGCTTTTTTGAGCGTGTCCGAGCAGCGCGCCAAAAAGCGCCTGATCTGGGCGCAAAGCGCAGACATCGCTCGGGCTATGGCGAGCATTTGCAACAACGAGCAGGCGCTCTTTGGCGTGGTGAGCGGGCAAGATCTGAAAAGGCTCCAGCCCCTCACTCCACCGTCACGCTTTTCGCCAGGTTGCGCGGCTTGTCCACATCGGTGCCCTTGGCCAGCGCCGTGTGGTACGCCAGCAGTTGCAGCGGCACGACGTGCAGCAGCGGGCTCAAGGCGCCGTAGTGCTCGGGCATGCGGATCAGACCTGTGACTCTGAAGCGTCCAGACCCCGAAGACCCCTGCTTGCGCACCGCTTCGCCGGCCAGCTCAACGCTTGACCGACATCAACAAACGCTTGCGTATGACTGCCGTTTCCGATGGGATTTCCGCATGAAAACGAAGCACAGCAAGGCCCTGCCACCGTCCGCACCCAGGAAAAGAAGCCAAACGCGACGATTCAGCGCATTTGGCACATGAACTTGGCTGCGTTCACAGCGGCCGCCGACGCGCAAACCGCACCACCGTCACGCCCTCGCGCGCCTGGCGTGTGGAAGGCATGACCAAAACGCAGTCGTCGTGCGGGGTAGTTCACCGACACGCCACCGCAAATCCAGCGGTACGCGTCATGCTCCTGGCTCAGCCAAGTGACTTCGCGCCCACTGCCCACTCCCTCTAGCGTGGCGTACAGCCACAGAGCAAACAAAATGTGCGGGTCAATCGCCACTCGCCCGGCGTTGGAGCCGCGTGCCTTGACCGCCTCGACCAGCTTGCCCAGGTCTTGGCGCACCACGTAGCCCCACACCAGTCGGGCCCGATGGTCCTCGGGCGACAACGATTCCAGGTCCGACGCTCGCAGCTCAACCTGCAATCGGTTGGACTGCAACAACCGGGCCGCGCCTTGGCTGCGCTTGCGCTCGATCTCGGCTTGGGCCTATTGCGCCTGTTGCGCCTGACCGGGCTGGGGCAGTTCCTCGAACAGCCCAGCCTTGCTGGCCACGTCTTCTTGCTCTGTCGGTTTCGTCATGCCATTTCGATGAGCCAATCGTGGGCGAGTTCAAGGCGTTTGGAGAAAAACTCTCAGCCTCTCAGTTCGAGGTGGTGGCTTGTGGTGTTTCAACGCACCAAAAATTTCTCGACGTACAGGGCACGCGCCCGGTTCATGTGGCTGAACGCGAGTGCATCGAGCTGCGCTCGGTCGCAGGCGTGCAGCGCCGCGACCATGGCCGCGTGCTCGACGCACGCAAGCTGCTGCGCTGCAGGGTCGGCAATGCCATAGGCCCGCGCTGGAAAACTGATCCAGTCGTGCAGCCGAATCGATTCCTCCAGGTACGGGTTGTCGCACAGGCCAAAAAACAGGCGGTGGAATGCCATGTTGGTGCGGTGGATGGCAATGAGGTCGCTTGTGCTTGCAGCCTGCGCGTGTGCCTGCGCGGCCAGTGCCACCACTGCCAAGCGCTCAGGCGCCACCGGTAGCGCCATGGCCGCCACGGCTGCGGCATGCAGCACGGATCGAAAGTGGTACAGCGCTTGCAAACTGTCCGCGTCAAAGCGCCGCAGGTTGGCGCCCAGGTGCGGTGGCTTGACCACCACGCCCAGGCGCTGCAGCTCTGCAAGTGCGGCGCGCACCACGTGGCGCTTGGCGTCGTAATCCTCCATCAAATGGTCTTCGATGAGCCGGTTGCGGGGCAGGATTCGGCCGCGGATGATGTCGGTCTCAATGGCCGCGATCACCGCAGCCACCTGGGTGGGCAGCGCGGCGTGGGGAAACGCGCCTGCGTGGGCGTCGGCGTCGGGGAAGTTGTGCGAGCTCATGGAGGTTCTGGCTGGGTTGGTCGATTGCGCACGCGCCAAGCGCTGCGTTATCGATAGTTTTATCACCGATATTGGCGACAACGTGCCTGTTGTTTTCTCCTAAGGCACTCCATAGACTTGCCGCAACACGCGCCTTCGAGACACCTTCCATGACCACCCAAGAAATCATCAGCACCAACCCCGCCACGGGCGCCGAAGTCGGACGCGTTGCCGTCACCACACTGCCTGAACTGGACGCCGCCGTGGAGCGCGCATGGCAAGCGTTTCATCACTCGGGCTGGAAGACCCTGCTGCCGCACAAGCGAGCGCTAGTACTGCACGCCATTGCCGATGGCTTGCTGGCCGAGAAGGAATCGCTGGCCCGCTTGCAAATGCAGGACAACGGCAAACCGCTGGGCGAATGCCGCGGGATGGTGGAGTCGGCCATTGGCACCTTCCGCTACTACGCCAGCGTGTGCGAAACCATGGAAGGCGACGTGACGCCCTCACGTGGCGACTATCTGTCGTTCACCGTGCTCAAACCCTTTGGTGTGGTGGCCGCGATCACGCCGTGGAACTCACCTCTGATGAACGACACCACAAAAGTGGCGCCAGCACTGGCTGCGGGCAACGCGGTGCTGCTCAAGCCCTCGGAAGATGCGCCCTTGCTGGCACCTGAGCTGGCCCGTATTGCGCTGGCCTGCGGGCTGCCCAAGGACCTGCTGCAGGTGGGTGCAGGGCCGTGGCGCTGATGTGGGCGCTGCCCTGGTGGCACACCCCGGCGTGCGCATGATCTCCTTCACCGGCGGCACCACCTCGGGCCGCGCCATTGCCCGAGTGGCAGGTGACCGCTTGGTACCCGCCGCGCTGGAGTTGGGCGGCAAGTCGCCCCACGTGGTGTTTGCCGACGCCGACCTGGAACACGCCGTGGCCGCTGTGGTGGCGGGCATCTTCGGTTCGGCAGGCCAATCGTGCGTGGCGGGTTCGCGTTTGTTTATCGAGGCAAGTATTTACGACCAAGTCTTAAGCGCTGTGGTGGCGTGCGCCAAGAGCCTGCGCGTGGCCTTGCCTGACGTCGACGGCGTGGAAATGGGCCCGCTGGCCTCATTCCACCACCCCCGCGACCGCGTGGCCGCTTTTGTGGGCCGCGCCCACGCCGAAGGCGGTCGCGTGCTGTGTGGCGGCGAGGCGCCTACCGGCGGCGACTACGACCACGGCGCGTTCTATTTGCCCACCGTCATCGATGGCCTGGGCCCACAAGCGGTAGCGTGCCAGGAGGAAGCGTTTGGCCCCGTGCTGGTGGCACTGCCCTTCAAAGACGAAGCCGACCTGATCGAGCAGGCCAACGGCACTGCGTTTGGCTTGGCCTGTGGCATCTGGACCGAGAGCTTCAAGCGCGCCTGGCGCATTGGCCGTGCGCTGGAGGCCGGTTCGGTGTGGATCAACACCTACAAGCGATCGGTGGTCAGCACGCCGTTTGGCGGCTTCAAAAACAGCGGCATTGGCCGCGAAAAGGGCATCGACGGCATGAAGCTGTATGCCCAAGTCAAAAGTATCTACTTCGGCCTGCACGAGCAGCCGATGGCGGTTGCCAAGTAATTGCGCACCGGGCGCCGGGCGCCCCCCGGCAGTTCCCCTTCACACTTCAAACCACTATGTCCTCTGCATCTCCCGTTGCCATCTACGGCCTGGGCAATATGGGCTACCCGCTGGCCGCACGCGTGGGCAGCAAGCTCCGAATCCAAGTCTCTGACCTCGATGCCGCGGCGCTGGCACGCGCACACGCTGAGTTCAACGCCACAGCCATTCAGTCGCCTGAGGACCTGATAACGACCCAGGTGGTGGTGCTGTGCCTGCCCAGCCCAACATTTCGCTGACCGTGCTGCGCCAGATCGCACCGCACCTGCCCAAGGGCGCGGTAGTTCTGGAAACCAGCACCGTGAACCCAGAACATATCCACGCCGAACAGCAAGTCTTGCAGCCGTTTGGCATTGATGTGGTGGACGCTTCCATCATGCACCAGCATAGGCCAAATAGGTAGGCGGGCGCAGGCCTCGTTGGCCTTGGGTGGCGACACAGCGGCCATTGCACGCGCGCAGCCCGTGCTGGACGCCATTGCCACCAAGCAAACCTACTTTGGCGCATTGGGCGCCGGGGCGGCAGCCAAGGTCATCGACGACGCTGTCGCTCACGCCGTGATGATCGTGGTGGCCGAAGCTGGCGCCATGGCCACCGCCGCAGGCGTGGATTGCCAGAAACTCGTCGCCCTGTTGTCCGACACGCATATGGGCCTGCACCGCCCACTGACCTACCGCTATGCCGAGCGCATCGTGCAAGGCGACTACGCAGGCGGCATGCCGCTGGACGCTGCACGCAAAGATTCGGTGCTGGCGCTGCAATTGGCGCAAACGCTGGGCGTGCCGCTGTTTGCCATACAAGGATCGCACAGCGTGTACGACATGGCTGCTGCCGCAGGCTATGGCCGTGACGACTACGCCGCCGTGGCCAAACTGTGGGCCGACTGGGGCTGCCCCACCGTGCCTGCCAAGCCAAAGTAATTTTTTCGCGTGATTTTCTATATCCAGTAACCATCAGGAGACATCCATGACCCGTATAGCAAGCTTCCTTTTCCCACGCCCGCCGCAGCCTTGTGCTGAGCCTGGGCGCCCTCGCGTTGGCCAGCGCCCCCGTCATGGCTGCATGGCCTGAAAAGCCGATAGAGCTGGTGGTGGGCTTCTCCCCTGGCGGCGGCACCGACATCACCGCGCGGACGCTGGCCGTTTTCCTGGGCAAAGAGCTGGGCACCACGGCGCTGGTGCTGAACAAGCCTGGCGCGTCCGGCGAGATTGGTCTGGGCTTTGTCGCCAAGGCGCCCGCCACCGGTTACGTGCTCGGCATGACCAACATGCCCGGTCTGGTCACGCTACCGATTGAGCGGCGCACGCGGTTCGACGAGCGATTTCACCTACATCGCCGACTTGGTGCGCGACCCCAGCGCCTTCAGCGTGCTGCCCACCAGCAAGTACCAAACGCTGGCGGATCTTGCTGACGCCAAGGCCAACCCCGACAAAATCAGCTACGGCTCTACCGGCGTGGGCACCGACGACCACCTGGCCATGGTGCTGTTTGAGCGCCTGACCGGCACCAAGCTCAACCACGTGCCCTTCGACGGCACGGCCCGCTGCGCAGTTCGGTGATGGGTGGCCACATCGACGTTGCTGGCATGAACCTCGGTGAAGTCATGCCCTCGGGTAGCAAGATGCGCATCCTGGCCCAGGCCAGCGCCGGGGCGATCGCGCCTGGCACCCGATGTGCCGAGCTTTACCGAGCAGAGCGTGAATCTGATCTTC
>JAUCCA010000015.1:0-140904 GCA_034676525.1 Giesbergeria sp. | reverse complement strand
ACTCAGCCGGGGTGCGATCCGATGGTAGATTTTGTTGGCCGCATCTGTGGCATGGAATCTCGGGACTGTTGCTTTACCTATGCCTGTGCGTCGCCGCGCAGTCATGGGTAAGGCATACGCATGCCAGCCTTTCGCAACCACCCAATTTTGGGGAATTTTTGAAAGGTAATGATGAAAACGACAATTGGCGCTTTGAAGAGCGCGATCAAGAAGGCATTGAAAGCGGTCGAAACGAGTTCTTGTGCCATCCAGGCACAGAACGACAAATTGACCATCGTTGCGGCATCCGCGCAGGGCAGCATCATGATCGACGTACCCGTCGAGGGTCCGGTGACTGCCTGCTCGGCGGTGATCAATGCCAAGCAGGTAGGCGCCATTTTGGGCGGGGTTGCCGATGCGGTTGACTGCAAGATCAAGGCAGACAACGGCATCGTGCTGTCGTTCGGTGGCTCGCGCATCAAACTGACGCAACCCTTCGAGGACACGGTATCCGACATGTTCGGCGTTTCCCTCCAGGGCGAGCGCATTCGAGCGTTCGAGACCAAGGGAAAAGACTTTTCGCTTCTGATGGACGGTCCCATCCAGTACGCCGCAAAGTCCGATGTCCGCTACTACCTGGTGGGCGTGCAGGCGATTTGTGACGGTGGTCTCTTGCGCCTCACCGGCACCAACGGAACCAAGCTTTGCACGGCAAAGAGCGGTATTGCGGCGCACGCAATGATGAAGCCCTGCATTTTTCCATTCTCGGTAGCTGAAGCGGTTCGTGCTGTCTTTGATGCCGACGAGGATTTCGTGGTGGAGCAGATCGGCGAGCAAAGCAATATGCGCATTCTGTTGCGAAGCGAGCGGGTCCAATGGATTACCTCGTCCATCGCGGGTGTGTATCCGGATTGGCGCCGTGTTCTTCCGCGCAGTGAGCGTGTCGGTCTTGTGGTGTTGGGCCGCGATGCTATCGTCAGCGCTCTCTGGCGGGTGATGGCGGCTTCGGATGAAGCATTTGCGCAGATTGTGTTCGCTCCCAACGGGGTGCAAATCCTCTCCGTGGACGGTCAGCAGCGCGAAGAGTTTCAAGTGGACTTGGCCATCAGAAAAACCGTTCGCATCGGCGTGACGGGCAAATTGCTTGCTGAAGCCATCGAGGCGGTTGAAACGCCGACTTTCGAACTTGCCCTTGATGGCAACGACGAAACGGCGAAGTTTGTGATTACCCCGGTCGAAGCCACGATTTCCGATTGGCTTGGCATTTGCATGCCTGCACGTATTTAGTTACGTCGCATTGGCTAGCACCCCAATCCCCTTTCAGGGGATTGTTTCAATGATCCGCCGATGGACCATTGAAACAGTCTGCTTGAGTCTTTTAACACTGCTGTAATGCAGAAAGGGATTTCAATGACTGAAAACCATAATGTGCCTGTTGAGGGCGAAAGGATGCATCGTGCGTAAGGCTGTGCATGGAATCATGCCCGTCCTGATGCGCCTGCGGACTGCAACCTTGCGCGCACTTGCACTCAATCGCGGGCAGCAGCTTTCCATTCGCGCTGCTGCGGTTCGCTGTCTGTGTGCTGTCGCACCGATCGAAATTGGTCAAGGCAAATCGATGGCCGATCGCAGGCGCAGCGTGCGTGCGTTTTACCGGCTGTAAGGAGGCTACCGTGACGAAAAGAATCTCTGGGTGCTTCAGATATTCCATATCGGTCGGCAATCACCTGTTCGCAACAGGAGATGGCCATTCAAGCGCACTTCTTTTTTGCCGACTTGAAGGGTCGTATTACATCGGTCGCGGCGACGCTGAATTCGAGGACTGGCTTGCCAACCTCCGGACGAAGCATCCCGAAACCAAGCTCTACGAGGGGGCGGAAATAGTGTTGAGAACGCCTTCCGGTGAACTCTTCATGAAATCCAGGATTGGTGCGGCGCTTGGCATACGACAGAAAGGGTTTGAGCATGCTTGATCGCATCGATTTGGCCATCCGCGCTGAGCGCTTGGCAAAGAGGCAAGGGGAGCAGCAGCCCCTTGTTGGCGACTTTGTTCGTTTTACTTCGGGACAAATCGAACGGTTTAGCTGGGCCGGCGATCGTTCTATCCAAACCGCGCCAGGAGGCTCGTTTTATCTGGGTGTGAGTGGTCTGGCCAGCTTCAGCGGGTCGTTGAACCCTCCGGTGCCCAAGGCGTCATTGACGCTGATCGATGAAGTGGTGGAAGGGGCCTTCTGGTTTTTCCACCATGGCAGTCCTGGTGCAGGCCGTGGAGTCCACTTCACGCTACCCTGTAAGGTCTTTGTGTGTTCTGCGCCTTACCAGGGATTTGTACGTCTGTAGCCAATACCCGCATCTTCGGATGCGGGTATTTTTTTTGGGCGCTTGATTTGGCGGAGAACTTGGCATTCCTGTTCTGGCGCTGGAATTCCCCGGCTTGAAGGCAATTCTGAATGTGTTCTTCGATCGTGAAGTTCTGCGAAAGCTCAAGGATAGCGTCTGCAATTCGGTTGATTTCCGCTTCGCTCTGAATCTTGTCCCGGCGTTTTGCCTCGTATTTCAGCGAGCGAACGAGATACTCAAGATCATTGGAAGTTATTACATCAGCGTTCGTTTTGGGGTCAAGAGCAATGGCCTCGTTCGTAAAATATACGAACCCACGAATCAAAGGGCCTTTTATTGATTCACGCAGATACTTGATTTTTCTTCCGCCCTGTACCAGCGGATCCTGAATCTCGACCGCGCCATAGTCCTTATGAATTTTCCAGCGATGGGCTCCACTCTCTGTTTTGGTAATTTCTATTGATTTACCGGTATGGCCCTTGATTTCAAAAACATACACTCCCGCTGGGCACACAACGATAACGTCAAATTCTGCGGTTGGACAGCCCCCGATGCCATCCATAGGCATGATGATGTTTTGCAACACGCGTGTTTCGGGAAAGACGGGCTTGAAAGCTTGCAGAATGCGTGCGCAACCGTAGGCTTCGGACTCTTGAGAGAGCTTGTCCATTTTGAATTTTGTCATGCCACTAGCATCGCTCATTAGGCGGCAATATCAAATTCAATAGTTTGGTAGAAGGGCAGAACTTTTGGAGAAAGGCCTGTGGGTGAATTTGGGCCTGTGCGGAATTGGCATCACCTTGTCGCTCAACCCGGTTGCTCCACTCCTGCGCGTCTCGCCGGCCAAATTCCTCCCGTCGCATCACAAGAATCCGCGCGGGTTCGGCGCACCTGATCGGACTAACCGGCCGCTAGGGCCAACACCGGACCGGCTAAATTTGGCCGGTCGCAAATTGCAGGGAAAGCGTGATTTCCGCATGAAACTTGTGGTTCATAGCCGTCCGCCGCGTCGGGCCTGCGCTCTGCCAGGCTCAGATCGGACAGACCGGCCAAATTTAGCCGGTCGAAATCTTCGGTAGAAGCTCGCTCTTTCGGCGCGTGAGCGTCTTTTCTGGCGCTGATGATCGACCGCAATGATCAACGCCGAAACCGTCAATCGCATCATCGCCCAGGCGCTCCGGCCCATCTCCGAGATCATGCAGGAGAGGGCCGTGACAGAAATCATGGTCACCGCCGATGGCCGCGTCTGGGTCGAGCGGGGCGGTGCCATTGACCGTACCGATCTGATACTGCCCGAACCGGATCGTCGTATCGCACTTACCGCCGTCGCAAAGGCCAGCGGAGCCAGCGGCACCGGCATAGATCTGGTCAGCGGCACCAAGGATTCCGTGGTCAGTACGGCGGTAGGCGGCCTGCGCTTCGCAGGGGCGTTGATGGGGGTCGATTCGCGCGGCACCACCATCACCATCCGCAAGCACCTGGAGCCGGAAGAGCGCCCAAGTCTGGAGCAGCTCATTGACTGGAAGATGCTCAGCAAAGAGCAATCGGAGCTGCTCTCAAAACTGGTGATCGAAGACAAGAAGAATTGCGTTTTTGCTGGCCCAACCTCAGGCGGCAAAACGACGCTGGCCAATGCCATTCTCATGGGCCTTCCCAAAAATGAGCGCATCGGTTTGATCGAAGACGCACGGGAAATAGCCCTGCGGGTGGACAACAAGGAATGCATGTTGGCAAGCCCGCAAACCGGGCTCACGGCCAAGGTGTTGATTCAACACGCCATGCGCTCGCGATTTGACCGCCTCATTCTTTCGGAAACGCGCGGTGACGACACGTTCGATTTGCTGCGTGCGCTCTCTTCCGGTCACAACGGCAGTGTCACCACGTTGCACGCATCGTCAGCAGTGGGTGCATTGAGCACACTCGAAATGCTCTTCCAAATGTCATTGCCCCCAGGTGTGCAAATGTCCCCTGCGGCTGCCCAGCGTTATATCACTAGCTGCATTAATCTGATCGTGTTTTGCGAGCGCCGTTATTCCTTGGTGGACGGCATTGCAAAGAGTGTGCGTCGCGTGGCGGAAATCGCCCTTGTTCATGGAGTAAAAAATGGCGAATATGACCTTGAGTTTCTTTTTCAGTGACCGTGCTGTTCAGATCATGAAGTATGTCGGCTTCATGATTTTGTTTTCGCTGGTGCTGAGCCCGGATGCCTTTGCGCAGGCGGCCGGTGGTGGGGGTGGTGATGCTGCGGCGGCCGGGCTGTGCAAAGTGGCAGGGTGGATCAAAACAATTCTTACTGCGGCGGCAATCATTGCTGTGCTGATTTACGTCATCAACTCATTCTTCGTTAAATCGTCGGTGGTCGGCGACATCATTCTTTACGTGATCATTGGCTGCGCGATCGCTGCCGCTGTGGTGTACCTCATTGGCCTGACCGGGCTTCAAACGAGCTGCTCTATCTGACTGTCTATTTGGCATGCAAGTCGCTGTCGATTACCCGGTTCTGCGGCGCCCGCGCATCACGGCGGGCGTCGGAGCCAAAACCGCTTCAATGATTTGGTCCCTGTGCGCAGTGGCTGCGCTGGGGGTCGGATTGCCGTGGGGGCTTTTGTGGATTCCAGTCGCGGCCATCGTCCACAAAGCCACCGCCTGGTTTTTCCGCATTGACCCTCGCATCGTGGATATTTACCTGCTGTACGAAGTCGTCCCCAATGACTTGAAAGCCGGCATTCCAACGCATGGCGAAAAATTCGATTCGCGTCCGTATGGATATGCCAAAGGAGTTTCGATTTAATGTTCCAGCAAGCGCGCTCTCCGGACGGATTCTCTCGCGAGTCGTTGGCCCAATTTCTTCCCTGGCTGACCCATGTCACGCCCGATCTGGTCCTGTGCAAAGACGGCTCCCTGTTGTCTGCCTTCGAATTCACCGGCGTGGACATTGACGAGGACAACCCCATCGTCACCGAGACGGCGGTACGGGAACTGCAAAATTCGTTGCAGGCACTCGATGAGCGGTTTTACGTTTGGTGGGTCATCGACAAGAGAAAGAAGGCCAGCCCGGACCAATGGGAGTCCGACAACCATGAAGGGCTCCATGCCGCCATGGCAGCGCGGCGCCGGCTGCAGTACGACAACGGCCGGGTATTTCGCATTGATTTCCGGATCTTCATCAGCTACACCGGGGACACGGGGGTGTATGCCTTCATGGATCAGGTTCGCCGGCAAATGACCGAGGACGGAAAATCACTTCCGATGGCGGTTCTTTCGGGCCTGAACCCGGCGCGCAATTTCAAGAACGCCGTCCTTCACGACGCGAAACAGTTGGACGAGAACATCCGCCAGGCCGAGGGCGGGATTCGCCAGTTGATCGCGATGAACAACGTGCTGTCTTTCAGGCGTCTGAGCGGCTGGGATCTGGACAACTGCCTCACGCGGATGGCCAACATCAGCGCACGTGCAGAGCCCAAGCACCAGGTTCTACCCAAGGCGATGCTCGACGGGGCCGCCGCGCTCTCCGATGTGAAGTTCGGCCGCGAGGTATTCATCAGCTACGGCTCTGACCGCCCGGTTTTCGGGGTGGCCCTCTCGCTCAAGGACTACCCCTCAACTCCCAGCACCATCATGGGCATCCTGGGGTTGCAGATGGAGTTCCGGCTGGTTCAGGTGGTCAAGTGCATGAGCGTGACAACGGCGCGCTCCACCCTGGACGAGATTACGCGCTACTACCGCATGACGCAAAGCACGTTGGTGCAGCGTTTCGCCGCATATCTGAACAACGCAGAGCCCGAAGTGGATCCGGGTAAGGCCGACCTGTACATGCAGTGTATCGAGGCCATGCGGCGCCAGATGGCCGAAAACCTGGGCTTCGTGCACCACTCCATGACGCTGGTGATTCTGGAAGAAAGCGCGAATGCTGCCGAGACGCGGGCCAACGATGCAATGCGTTCGCTGAGCCAGATTCCGTTCATTCGTGAGCGCGTGGGGATCAAAGCGGCCTTTCTTTCGATGATGCCGGGTCAGTGGGCCACCAACCAGCGGTTGATGCTGGCCAATGCCGAGCTGGTCGCCCAGGCCACGCCCCTGATCACGGCCGAGACGGGCCTGAACTACTGCGATCACCTCTCGGGCGAGGTTTACGGCAAGCGCGTACCACCGCTGGCCACCTTCCAATCCATGCTGGGCACCGAGGTCCATTTCGACCCCTTCGTAGGTCAGGTGGGGCACACCTTGATGGTGATGCCTACGGGCGGGGGCAAGACCACCTTCGTCAACTTCTGCCTGTCGCAGTTCACGCGTTACCCCGATTCCCAGGTCATCATTTTTGACCGGGACCGCTCGTGCCGCATCATCACCGGACTGGCAGGCGGCACGCACATGGACTTGCGCACCAACAGCATGCGCCTGAACCCGCTGGCAAACCTGCGCCAGGGCGAAATCGGCAAGGTGCAAGCCCGTGAATTCCTTCTTCGCCGGATTGCCGAGGCGGGCGATGAAGTCACGGCCGAGGATCGCCAGGAGCTGTACCGGGTTCTGGACAACGTGGCCCAGTCGTCCCAGGAATTGAGCCTGTCAACAGTCTGGACCCTGCTGCCGCGCAAGATGCAAATCCTGCTGTCCGAGTGGGTCAAGGGTGGTCCGTTCGGCTACTTCGACTCGACCGAAGACGACTTCGAACTGTCCTCCTGGACCTGTATCGAGATGCGGGAAATCATGGCCGTCGAGCGGCTCTCGCGGGCGTTCCTTGACCATGCGCTGACGGTCATCGCACGCAACCTGACCGGTCGCCCGACCATGATTTACCTCGAAGAGGCATCGTTCCTGCTGAACAACACCGCCTTTCTTGACGCCATCGATGGGTGGCTCAAGACTTTCCGCAAACTCAATGCAATGGTCTGGCTGACCGTGCAATCACCGGAATCGGTTTCCGGAGTCGAGAGCGAGCGAATCCGTGCCACGCTGGCCGACAACGTGCCCAACCTGGTGCTGGGCTACAACCCGCGCCTCGAAAACCACCGTGATCTGTACCGAACCATGTTCGGTATGAGCAATGAGCAGGTTTCCATGATTGGCGAGCTGACGCCAAAGCGCGATTACTTGCGCGTTTTCAATGGCAATTGCCAGACCCTGCGCACGAATTTCGATGAACATACTTTGGCTTACTTGCGCTCAGAGCCTGTTTACCAAGACCTGTTTGATCAGGCAAAGGCAAGCGGCCGGGAAAACTGGCGCGAGTGGTACATCCAGCAAGCCATCCGGAGAAAAAAATGAAATCCAATCGTCGCCACATTCTCGCGTTGTGCGCCGCTACGGCGCTGGCCTCCGCGCCCATGTCTCCGGCATTCGCACTGTTCGGACTTGGCGGTGGGCGAATCGTGTATGACCCGACAAACCATGTCGAGAACATCATCACTGCTATCAAGACCACGCTGAGCTTGATCGAAAACATCAAGACCAACATGGACACTCAGGAAATTATCAACACGGTTGCTGGGAGTCCGGAGATTGCGGAAATGCTGGCGGGTCTGGAGGCGGCGAACGGACTGTATGCAGCCTTGAAAGACAGTAAGAAGGTTATGGACAACCTTCAGAACGTTTTTGGCGCGTCCCCGTATGAAAATTGGGAAGATTTCGCCGCCAATATTGCCAAGCGCAAAGAGCTGGGAGAGAAGCAGGCGACCATGCTCTATGACGCGGCGTATGCCGCCGACAAGCAAATTCGCGTTGCCTTCGCCGCAAATCGAAAAATTCAAGGCGCTGCAGGATCGGTGAATGGTCCTACCGAGGCCCTTCAATCAGTAGTCAATGCGGTTGGGGTCGTCATTGATCAAAATTCCACCATGCTGTACACCTTGGCCGCCGCAAACAAAATGCATGGTCAAGAGCTGGAGCGCGAGGCTACTGAACGAGAGCAACTGGAAAAATCGAAGAAAAAATACTTCGATAAAGTCAGAAAGGCCAAAGAAGTAGATAAGGCAATTCTTAACAAGGCAGGTATCAAAACCGAATAGGGCCGACCATCGGATCGTGGCCACCAAAATTTCCCCCTATGCGCAGTAAATTTTTGCTAACACTCATTCTGGCCTTGTCATCTAGTTCGGTGATGGCAAAGGAGCAGATCGAGCTGTTTTCACTTAAAATAATTGAAGACATTATCAATGGTGTTTTTGGTAAAAACACCGTAGAAATGTTTGTTTCGGGGGCAATGTCAATTGCGGGAAGCCTGAATGGTCTGGCGATGAGCCTGGCAGGCATTTTGGCTTTGGTAGCGATACTTTGGGGCCTGTTGTTTGCGATTCTCGAACAAAAGTCGGTATTCTCTCCGACGATGGAGACGCTGATATTTTCGGTCTTGACCGTATTGCTTTTGAGCAATTATGAAATGATTGTTCGTGATGTCGTTAATCTGGGTCAAAAAACCTTAGAAGCGACTGGTAGTTCTGTTGGGCAGGCCTTCACGAATTTTGTACACGCATTTGTGACGGTTTTTGTTAAGTTATTCGATCAGGCATTATCGAGGTTTGAGCTGACTTGGGATTTTTTTAAGATAGCGCTTGAAGTATTTATCTCTTTAGTGTTTTTGGTAATTGCTGCGATCCTGGTATTTGTCGCTTTGATCGAGCTGGTTTCGGTGTTTTTGCTTGGTCCAATTGCGCTAGGCATCGGAGTGGCACTTGGCCCATTGTTTATTGCAACGCTTCCTTGGCAAGTATCAAGGGGCTGGCTTAAAAAATGGGTAGATTTTCTGATCACCGCAGCCATGGTTACGGCGATTGCAGTTATTGTGATGACCCTGATTCAAAATGTCCTGGTCGAAACAGTAAAACTTATTGGAGCGACCGGTGAAGGCGGAGGAACTATTGGTCGTGTAGTCGCATTTGCGCTCATAAGCGCATCCATGTCCAAGATATTCGCGAATATTCCGGCTTTTGCTGATGCACTGTTCCCCGGTAGAGCAAGCATAGGCGGTGCGATGGGCAGAGATGGGGGCTCAAACGCTGCTGCGGCGAAAATGGGTGGTTTTGGTGCCTCTGTTGCTGGCGGCGCAGCAGGTGCTGCGGCAGGAAGACTCGCTGCGGCAGCAATGGCAAGTCGCGGCGGTGGCGGCGGTGGCGGCGGTGGCGGCGGTGGTGGTGGCGGTGGTGGCGGCGGTGGCGGTGGTGGCGGCGGCGAGGGGCGCGAAGCTATCTCCCAAGTAGCCAGCTCGACCGACAACGGCGGAAGTGGTGTCGGCGGCAGTGGTGGCGGCGGCGGTGGTGGCGGCGGTGGAGGCGCTGGCATCAAGGGCGGAGCGGCCGGCAACACGCCCGATGGCAATGGCGGCGGCAGCGGTGGCCTCAATGCCGGAGCGGCCGGCAATACACCAGATGGCAATGGCGGCGGCGGCGGCCTCAATGCCGGAGCGGCCGGCAATACACCAGATGGCAATGGTGGCGGCAGCGGAGGGGCGGGCGGTATCGCCTCCAGTTCCTCGCCTGGGGTTGGCACAACGGCCGCCACGCACAGCCCTACGGCGCAGTCCGTGGCGCGAAGCGTGGGCAATATGGAACAAGCCAAAGCCGGTGCAAGCAGTCCAGGCGGAAGCGGTACAGGCGGCGGCGCAAGTACGGGATGGATGGGCAAGGCCAAATCATCATTCACATCCAGCTATTCGCGTAGCAAGGCCGCAGCCGAAGCCAAGAGGCAAGAAGCATCAGCCCAACCTTCGCACAGCAGCGAAGTTAGGCGCCAGGGCCGAAACGAATTCGGAAAACGCTAAGCGCGATCAATCAACTCAAGGAAAACGACCATGCAATTCAAAACACGTTCTTTTTTCGCTCTGGTCGCGCTGGCGGCGGCGGCGTGCGGCGCACAGGCCCAGTCGAGCATCCAATGCACAGTGGGTCCAAATGGCCTTCTTGAAGCGGCCCTGGTGTGGCGCAACACCCTCGGCGCCGACCGTGCCAATGCGATGTGCCGAGCCGGTGCGCCGGCAACGCCAGTTGCTTTTGGCAGTGAGGCGGCCTCCAATCGCTACGTGGCCATGAGCGCGCCCGTTCTGTCGAGCCCAGCGTACCAACCGACCTATTCGCCCCGGCCGCCTGTCCAGGATGAAGAATTTGTCCCCCTGGTGTATCGCTGAACCCTGCGCTCGCCAAACCGACCGGCCAAATTTGGCCGGTCTTTTTTTTTGGCGCCAAAGATGTGCGGGCATAGCCAGTGAGAAACAGCCCGGCGCATGAAAGCGGCTAACAGTGAATCGTGCGTTCATAGCGCGCACATTCGCAAGATGAATAGGGTTTGTGGCATTTGTAATTGCCCCATGCCTTTGAGAGCCGCCAAATTTTCCATCGCCGCAGTCTTCCTCGCCTTTGTCGGGACGGTCAACGCAAACGCCGAATCCTCGTTCCACGCATCCTCGCTCACGGTGTACTCATGCGATGGCGGAAAACTGGTCCAAAGCGTCATTCCAAATGCGGACAAAACCGCTTCAGCGCCACTTCTTCGATCCGGGCAGGCGGTTTGGTCCAGTGGGGTGATCGACGCAACCACGGTCGATGCCATTGCTGAAGGACGGGGGATCTGGTCGGCCGTCCCCCTGACCACCTTGGCAATGGTGGCCGGCACGGAAATTCCAGCGGAAATTCTGACCGCCATCGCCGTCAAGGAATCCGGAATGAAAGGCCGCTTTTGGCCTTGGACGATCAATTGGAACGGTCGTGGCTTCTACATGGAGTCGCGGCAAAAGGCCATCGAGGCCGCGAAATACCTCATCGGCAAAGGGATCAACAACTTCGATGTTTCCCTGATGCAAGTGAACTGGCGCTGGAACGGTCACAGGTTTGCAAATATCGAGTCGGCCTTTGATCCCGTGACAAACGTCCGCGTCGCCGGGCAGATTCTTGCCGAGCACCACAAGGCGACCGGAAATTGGCACGGCGCAATTGCCCGGTATCACTCGCGCTCCCAAACGCTTAACCAGCCTTACCTCGCTGGCGTCCTCAAGCATTTGGGCCGCATTCAAACCCCCACTCTTGAAACCCCGGAGAAGCAACTATGCTGAAAAAACTGATCGGCTGTGCCGTGCTCGTGGCACTCACGCAGTCGTTTGCGCAGGCGCAGCAGCGCATTGAACACGTTGGCCCTGCGATGCAAAACGAAGTCGCAACATCCTCCGTGGATATGCGAACCGATGTTTTGACGGCGGCGCGAACGATTTTTCCTTCCACCTGGAGCGGCTTTGCCCAGAAGGGAATCGACGTACGCCGGGTCAGCAACTTGCGCATGTCGGCGGGGGAATCCTGGGTGGCAGCGCTTGATCGCTGGCTGGCTCAGGAGCAGTTCTCCGCCCGTCTCGATTGGAGCGCCCGCAAGTTCTACCTGCGCGCGGGTGCAGCCGGCCCCATTGCGGCGGGGCAATACACCCAAGGCGGACAGCCCTACCCGCAGCAATACCAAGGCGCACCGGTGCGCACTTGGACAACGCTGATCACCGATGTGCGTCTGGAGACGACGCTCGATCGCTGGTCGCGCGAGGCGGGCTACAAGCTGGTCTGGGACGCGGACCGCCAGATTCTCATCTCGGCGGCCGACCAGTTCACCGGAACCATTTCGGACGCCATCAACCGCGTCCTGTCGTCCCCCGCGATTCGCGATAGCGACTACCCGCTGGAAGCCGTCTTCTACGCCAACAACCCCCCGGTCATCCGGATCACCCGCCTGGGCGATCAACCCGTCAAGGAGTAAGCATCTATGTCGCCTCGTTTCGCACTTTCCATTTTCGGCTGCGCAGTTGCGGCAATCTCCACGGGCTGCGCTACGCAACTGGACAAGCAGGTCGATGCCGCAATGACGCAGATGCCCGCAGCCACGATGCCCAGTGGCTTGCAGGCCCACGACCGCAGTTTCGGCTCGCAAAGCCATGTCCAAAGTCGCGGTGCCCAGCTCCAGCGCACCACGCAGCTCGTGCGCCATGTGCAAGTGCCCTGGGTCGGCGGTATCCAGACAGTGGCCCGCACTGAGGACAAGCTGCCTGCCGTCTTCAACGAAAACTTCGTGCTCGATTTCGGCGAGAGCCGCGTCCCGCTGGGTGCCGTGGTGGCCCGGCTGACCAAATTGACCAACATCCCGGTTCGCGTTCGGGCCGAAGAATCGGCTCCCGGCAAGGCACCTGCAGCCCAGCCTACTCGGGCCGTTCTTCCGCTTCCGATTGCCGGCGCTCCGCTGGGCAGCGCGGGTGGCATTTCCCTGGGCAATGACATTCCGGCCAGTGCAGTGTCGTCCGACTCCGAGATTTCGGTCAACGCTGTGAACATGCGCTGGAACGGCCGCCTGCGCGATTTTCTCGATCACCTGACCAACTCGCTGTCGATGTCGTGGGAATACCGCGACGGCGCGGTGGTGCTGATGCGCATGGTCACCGAAACCTATGAAGTGGCGGCATTCCCTGGATCGCAGAGTTTCAACACTACGGTGGGCGGTGGTGGCACGGGTACGGCAGGGGCTGCGGGCGGCTCGGGCGCAAGCATGACGAGCCAGACCTCTACGTCCATCACGCAGCAGGGGACGATGGATGTTCGGACCTCCCTGCTCAAGACCGTTCAGGAATTGATTTCCAAGGTGCCTGGCAGCAGCGCCACGTGGGCGGATGGCTCCGGTCGAATGGTGGTTGTGACCTCCAAGGAGTCCCAGGCCCAGGTCCGCGATTTCCTGCGCAAGGAAAACAAGATGCTGCGCACCATGGTCAACGTGACGTTTGACCTGTATTCGATCAAGACCAAGGATTCTGACGAAAAGGGCGTCGATTGGTCGAGCATCTTCCAGACCCTCAACCAGAACTATGGGGTGACCTTCTCGACCCCGAGCTTGCTGACGGGCGCCAGCGCTGGGGTCATCGGCGGAAGCGTGGTGTGGGGCAATGGCTCGACCACCACCAAAGCCATGTTGGCACTCCTGAACCAGTACGGCGAAACCTCGCAGCACCGGCCTATTTCGATCACCACGCTCAACGGCATGTGGGATACCAAATCGCGCTTGGCCACCGAGGGCTACCTGAAGGAAACCACGCCAGGGCTGTCGAGTTCCTCCGGTGCGGCCGGGGCGCCAGGCCTCAAGACCGACACGGTGACAACGGGCGATCAGTTTGCGGTCGTTCCCTACGTCCAGCAAGACAACACGGTGGTGCTGAAGTATTCGGTGAGCCTCTCGGACCTGCTCGGCATGTTCGATGTGACCACGGGCTCGGGCGCAACGCTGCAAAAAGTCCAGACGCCGCGCACCGAGTCGCTCAGCGCTTCTTCCACCATCGCACTTGCGCCGGGTGAGACGGCGGTCATCACGGGCCTCTCGCGCCTGGTGGCCAAACGCGATGAATCGCGGCTCATCGATGGGCTTCCGGTCATCGCCGGGGGATCACGCAAGGTGGACTACCAGCGCGAGCACTTCCTGATCTTGGTTCGCGCAACGCCCCTGTGAGGTCATTGAATGAGTTCGATTGTCTTCTCCAACAAATCGCTTGCGATCGCAAGTGGCTTGCGCTGGTCCGTGCTGAACGCCCAGTCTTCTCGGGCGCGCTCCAACGCGGTCGGAGTCGCGGGGCGCTCGGTGGGTGCGACGAAGTTCATCGTTGACCATTTTGACGATCAGGCCTATCTGGGCTTGTACACGCCAGGAATCAGCGGCCTGGATCTTCACCAGGGCAAGCATCGCAATGTTCACGCGCTTGCGTTGGTGTTCTTGCAAGCGATCCTGCAGTCGTCCGAAGCCGATCGCTCGATGCTCTACGGAATTTTGTCGGTGTCGCCGCACGCCGAAAACCAAGGTGATGTGCGCGCAATCGTCATCATCGAGGGCGGCCGAATCACGCATGACGGGTTGGAGACCCGCGCACGCGCCGTCGAGATCATCAACGAGCAGCGCACGCGCGAGCAGAACTTCCAACTGTTCTCCGACCAGGACGAGTACGACGACGCCACCCTTGTCGAGCTGGGCTCGCTCATCGAGTACGCCACCCGGCAAACGCTGACGGCTCCCGTTCCGCGCAACCCCGCCCAATATGCGGTTGTCATTTCGGTGTTGCTGGGGCTGGGTCTCTACGGCGCTTATTACACGCTGGTGACATTGCCCGCCAAGAGGGCGGAAGAAGCGCGCAAGAAGGCCGAGCAGGACCGGACCCCGCTGTACCTGCAAGCGCTTGAGGATGCAATGCAAAAAGCGGGGTGGGCGGTCCCTTCCATGGTGGCCAGCCTGGAAAAGCTCAACACGGACGCGTTTTTCTTCAAGGGGTGGGCACTCAAGGGCCTGGACTGCAACGTCAACGGCTGCACCGAATCCTGGGGCCGCCATGGCGGCACTGTCACGCAACTCATGGAAATGCGGCCGGGCAGCAGCTACCTGCCGGAGCGCTCGGTCTCCGATAAGGAGGCAGTCGTTCAAATGCCGTTCGATGGGGAGCCGGCGAAGCTGACGCACGAAATGATCACGCTTGGCAAGCTCAATACCCACAAGATTCTCAAACCGGTCTTGAACAAGCTCGAAAACGCGGGCGCTACGGGTCAGTTTGGCGAAACCATGACTTGGCCCGCAATGCAGATGACAGGCGTTCGGCCCGATGTGATTGTCAAACGCACACGGCTTGAGATTGCCTACAAGCATCCATTCGCAGTGGAAACGCTCAAAGAGATGCCGTCGAATTTCATTCCTGAAAACTTTGTTCTTTCCACCGAACAGGGTATGTCTATTTCGATCAAGGGGTTCATCTATGAAAAATAAGTTTTCGGCACTTGTGTTTGCCATTGGTTTCGTTCCTGCATTGGCAATGGCCGAAGCCCCGGCAAAACCTCTCGCCCCGGCGCCGCAACCCCAGGCCATGCAGATCGTCACCGGCCCTCCGGTGAAAGCTCCAGAAGTTGCAAAGGATGACGAGGCCAAGCTCAAGTATTGGGACGGGACCAAGCCGTTGACGATTGGCGAAATGTCGGAAATGCAACGCAAGAAGCTCACCGAAGAGTTCCTGGCCAAGCACGGCTACACGACCAAGGAACCACAAAAGCCCGCAGTGCAGGCCAAAACGAAGCTTCCGCCGCCGCCTCCGCACAGCCTGAAAGTGCAAGCGGTGTATGGCCCCCAGTCCTCGCCAACCGTCGATTTCATGCTCAACGGCAAATTTGTCACTTTGAAAACGGGCATGCAAATCCGTTCTGGAACGCTGATGTTTGGCGTAAAGCGGGCCGAGCGTGGCAAGGGCGTAGTGCTTGATATTCCGCCGCGCATTCCAGAGGCCTGTAAGAAGGAAACCAAGAAGGGCAAGTGCAAGCAGTTGCCGGCCGTATCGACCAGCATTCGCGGTGGCGACACCATGGAATTCCCTCGTTGAAATGGATAAACAGTGAGCCTTCTTAAACGATTTGTTCCACGAGATATTGGGGAGTCAGCGCAACAGGCGCCACGCGGCGCTGGCGCATTCAAGATCGATACCACGGTCATCGAAAAGGCGCGTCAAGATCGCAAAGAACGCGATCTTGAGGTTATCAAGCAAATTGCCGACTTCCCGCCGCACAAGGATGTGCTCACGCATCCGAAATCGACCAATATCTCTCTGCGCATACCTGGGGATTTGCAAGACAAAATCCTTGCGCTGAAATTGGAAGCAACCAAAGCGCGCATCGTTTGCGATCCAGAGAGCGAGGATCAGGTAAGCCCTTATTTCGCTCCCATTCAGTCTGCGCTGGGAGCTGTGGGTATTTCTGTGGTCATGCCGCACCTGTACGCGGAACGCTCGGTGATCCGGGCGGTGCGCTTGAATGCTGAGCAGAACACGGAAACCAAGTCCTCCGTTGGCAACAAGTCCGATGGGGCAAATTTGTTCCGGGAATGGATTCGCATTGCCAAGGAAGAACGTGCCACGGACTTGCACATCCGCATTCTCGACGGCGGCCAGTCGGAAGTGATGATGCGTGTTGATGGCGAGTTGGAACCCATTCTTGGCTCCGATCGCGGTTTGTTCACAGCACGTGATGCGTTGAACGCCATGAAGTCCGCGTACGAAGTGCTCTCCGATCGGCACAGCAACAACCATGGCACCTTTTCCGAGACAAGCACGCTTTCTTCGATGATCGACTCTGCATTGGGCATTCCCAATATCCGCTTGCGTTTTTCATCGCTGCGCGGCCTGTACGGACCCAAAGCAGTGGTTCGATTGCTGCCCTCCAATGTGCTGGAGCGGGGGATGTCTTTCGAAGAAATGGGCTTTGCGCGCAGCCATATTGAATTGTTCGAACGTGCGCAGCGCCTGGACTCTGGGGCCATTGGGCAAATGGGGATCACGGGCTCAGGGAAAACTACCGCTGCCAAAACCTTCGTAGAGACCCATCCGAAGTATGGGCACTCGGCCATGTACCAGGTGGCCGACCCCATTGAGTACCCGATTCACCACATGCACCAAATCTACGTGCAGCGCAATTTGCTGGTGTTGAACGAGGAAGGTCGCAAGGACTTGTACAGCGAGGCGGTTGAAAGCCTCTTGCGTTCGGACCCGGATTTCGTGGATGTGGGTGAAGTGCGGGATATTCTCAGTGCGCGTGCTATGGCAAACGTCGCAAAGTCGGGGCACGTTTCCATGTTCACCTTGCACGTGGATTCCATTGGTGGCGCGATCAACCGCCTGACGGACCCGAAGATCGGTTTGACGCGCCAGGAGCTGACCAGCGGCAATCTTTTGGGCCTACTGTGCTATCAGGCGCTGGTGCCCCTGCTTTGCCCCCGCTGCAATCTGCAACGCGCAGAGGTCGGGCGTGCGCTGCAAAAACTTGGCGATGAGCAGTCGCTCCGCGAAGACCGTTACATCACACATCTGGTGCAGGTCACGTCCGAAAGATTCGGTATTGATCCGAATATTCTGCGATGGCGAAACCCCTTCGGGTGCGAGCATTGTCGCCAACGTGGAACCAAAGGTCTGACGATTTGCGCAGAAGTGCTCATGCCCGATGACCAGTGGCTCGATCTCAGTGCAGAGAACAAGGATCGGGAAGCCATTCGCAGATGGCGTTACGAATACTCTGATCGGAATCATGAGTCGGCCAATATGAACGGGAAACCAGTGATCGAGCACGCTCTTTTCAAAGCCCAAAAAGGGTTGATTGATCCTCGAAATATCGAGCGGTTCGGGCAACTCGCCACAATGGAAATCGTCAAATGAAATGGGTCAATGATTTTCAGATGTGGTTGCGGTTTGGCCTCAGCGGGTTTTGGGGCAAGCGAGCCGATCTGTACCGGGACATTTCCAAGTCCATTGAGGACAAGGAATTGCTTCGCGATTTCGTGGAAGGGGAGCTGGCTATCTCCTTGTCGCCCCATACGCTCGATACGACGCGTGCGGCCGGGCTGAAATACATGCGCTCTGTGCTTGAGAGCGGTATTTACTCGGTTGCGGATGTGCTGATTGCAGTGATGCCACGCAGCGACCACATGGCGCTCGGAGTGCTTCGCCACTCTCCTGACCAGGTTGACGCGCTGAAGAATCTGGCCAAGTGCGTTGATGAGCAGAATGCCATGACGAAACTGGTCCTGAAAAACCTGGTCTCGCCGATGCTGCTGATCCCGGTGGGATTTGTCTTTGCCTACGTGTTGACAACGGTCTCCATTCCGGAGTTCGTCAAAACAGCGCCTCCAGAAGTCTGGACCGGGTTCAACCAGGTGGTGCGGGTTACGGCGGAGAGCTTTGCGAGTTTCGGACCATTGGTGTTCGGAACCATCATGGCTTTCACGGCATGGCTTCTGGCCTGGGGCTTGGCCAACGTGACCGCTGAGGCCCGGTTTCGCGCTGAGAGCGCCACGGGGACCAATCGGCTGATCTGGAATCTTGTTTTCCCATTTCGTCCCGCCCTTCAGATGTACCGGGATATTCAGGGGACGCGATTTCTCTCCGACCTGTCCTACCTGCTCAAGTCGGGGATGCTCTTGCAGGATGCGCTGACCACGATGGCCCACGACGCTACGCCTTGGATGCGCCGGCACCTCGTCAAGATCATTGGGCATCTGCACGCCTATCCGGGCGACCACATTGGTGCGTTCGGGCAAGGGGTGCTGTCCCATTTCCTGGCGGGCCGCCTTCACAGCGCGGTGCGCCGAGATACGGGCCGGTTCGGCGAAGTCCTGATCGCGATTGGCAGCAAGGGCCAGCACGAAGCGCAAGCGGCTCTTGAACGCAGCGCAGTCAAGTTCAGCGCCTCGCTGCTGGTCGCCACCATTGCCGTCATCGTCTTCTTCTACGGGGGACAAGGGGCAATCATCAAATCCATCGAAGAGGCGAACAGCCCATCGGCGGTTATGCGGCGTGAAGCGGCAAGGCGACAGCAGCAGCTTCAACAGTTGGATGCCCAAAAGCAAAAGACCGCGCCCGTGTCCTCTGTCACAGCTCCCTCAACCCCTGGTTCCTGATTCCCAAACACAAGGAGATTTCCATGCAATCCATCATCCTGCGCAAAATCAACTCTGCTCGCAAAGGCAAGCGCATCGAACGTCAAGACGGTTTTCTCAGCCTGGAAATGGGTCTGGTGTTGCTCGTCGTCGCACTGGCCATTGTGGCGGCCGTTCTCTACTACCGCGACAACCTGCGCAAGACCTCGATCAACAACACGACGCAGCACATTCTCACCACGGCGGCCAATCTGCGGGCCAAGTATGGCCAGGCAAACGCATATGCCAACGTGACTACTGCACTTGCGGTGCGCTCGGGTTCGATCCCGGAAGCATTGCGTGACGGCACGGCCGCAACGGCGACGAATACCTTTGGCGGCTCCATTACTGCCACCCCGGCCACCCTCAGCGGGGCAAACGATTCCGTTCAGGTCGCATGGCCCAACGTCCCGCCCAACCAATGCTCGGACATTGTGACGAATGTTGAGCGAGAAATGCGACAAGTCGGCGTCGGCTCGACCACGGTCAAAGCCAACAATGGAACCATCGACTTCGCAGCACTGGAAACCGCCTGCGATTCCGATACGGCTGTGACCATCAACTTCTGGGTGGGACGCTCTTAAAGCGCCCGCAATTACTTTCCGCAAACCATCGAAGGAAATCACTTCATGAAACGCAAATCCATGCTCTTGTCTCTCGCGGTGGCCGCTCTGGCTTCGCTCACGGCCTGCGGCGGTGGCGGCGAAGAAGGCCCGCAGAACACCATCGTCAAGTTCGATGTTTTGCCCGGCGCGGCCGTTACCGTCACGGCCGGTCAGTCGGTGCCGCTGTATGCGGCAAGCGAAACCTTCGGCCCGAAGATCAAGGGCATGGCCTGGAGTGCCGCACTGGCGTCGGGTGCCGCGAGTGGCACTCTGACCGTCGAGGATCCAACCTGCAAGCAAGGGTCGTTTTCTTCGCGCGAAGTGCCCGGTAGTCCGCACCTGAACGTGGGCACCGGTCTGTGCGAAACGGTTGCGCGTGTCTCTGACGATGCCATGGGCGATTTCGTCATCGTGGGAACGGTAACCGGCGAGGATGCCACGC
Source organism: Giesbergeria sp. (assembly GCA_034676525.1). Classification (GTDB taxonomy): domain Bacteria; phylum Pseudomonadota; class Gammaproteobacteria; order Burkholderiales; family Burkholderiaceae_C; genus Simplicispira. The sequence goes on along the minus strand of JAUCCA010000015.1, from coordinate 121,110 downwards.
AGCGCTCGGAACGCGTTGCCGTCCATGTGTTGCCCCGTCCCAGGATGGACTTCACGCTGGAAGCCCGCGCCGTTGGCGACCTGGCCCTGAACGTTCCGATTCATCTGGTGGCCGACACGGAATTCGAGCATGAGCTGCCGCGCACCGCCAAGGTCGAGTACGAATGGAAATTGCTCTTTGGTCCAGGGACCATTTCTGGTACGCCGACCTCCAAGGACACCTATGTGATCCTGCCGACCCCCGGCAAGTACATCTACCTTGTGGTAGCGAAGTACACCAACGGAACGGAAGCGGTTACGCGTTCGGCAGTGGCAAGTTTGGTGGTAGGCGAATCCGAAGCGTCCACTGCGCTCGACTTCCAAGTCGAAGCAGAGTCCAAGCAGCCCAACGTGGTCGCGGGAAGCCCCGCGAATCTGGTCGCTTCGTACACGGTTGCTCCTGGCACCGGTGTGAACAAGGCCGAGTACAAGTGGACCCAGATTTCTGGACCCGAGGCTACGCTGAGCAGCACCAGTGGCAAATCGATCTACGTTGTGCCGTCTGATGAAGGGACGCTGGTCTTCCAGGTGGAAGTGACCATCACCGCAGGCGCCATCACGGAAACCAAGACCGAACTGGTGGTGGTTACCGCCACTGCCGCACCCTGAGGCGCTGCGCACCGGAGTCCCTCTGTGCAGTCGCGCCCTGGCACTGTCAAAGCGCCGGGGCGTTTTTTTTGAAAGAGTTGTATGCGCTCCATTCGTTCGATGCCTCACCGCCGCAAGCAAGGCGGGTGGCTCATGCTTTCAACGGCGCTGGCGCTGATCGTGGCGGCAGTGGTTGCCTTGATCGGGTATCGCGAACAGGCGGCAAAAACGCAGGCCGATTTCGCGCAGATTCAGGCCGACACGATCGCCTCCATTCGCGTTGCTGCGGAAAAGCTGGTCTTCGACCACTATGGAGACTTCCAGGAAGGCAAGCCCATCACGCACGACAACGTAACCCTGGCGTGGGGGGATGAGGTCGGGGCGGCGTTGCATCCGACAGTCGCTCAGCTTGCGGCCATGGATCTGGGCTTGACCGGTATCTCTGAGACCGGAAGCTACAAGTCGCTGGTGCAGGGCGGGTATGACATCACGATCCAGCGCAGCCCGGCAGGCTGCGAAGCTTCACCTTTGGGTGCCGACTGCAATATCACTGGCATGGTGTGTACCGACCGACCGGTGCGCGATCCCAACAGCGCTGCGGAGGTCGATGCCTTTGGTATCGGCAAGATGCTGCTGCGCATCGGCGGGAATGCGGGCGCCAGCTTGCTGGGTGGAACTGGCGAAATCATGGGTGTTGGCGGTGGTTGGACGGCCCCCAATCCCATTGCCGGGGCGCCAGCGGGGATCGTCTGCGCGCGCTTTGGCTATGGGGCCGGAACCATGTTCGACTTCCTGCGTGTGCGCGATACACGAGATCCGCAATTCATGAACAACATGACGCTCAAAGGCGGCCTGAACGTCCTCTCCACGGCCAACGTGGGGGATGCCTGTCCGACCGATGGCATGGCGCTGTGGGGGCAAATCAACGGCGCCCCGGTGTGGTTGCGATGCATGGCAGGCCAATGGACGCCTGCAAACGGTATCTCCTACGCAGTCGAGGGATCAGCGTGTACCCAGGACGCCAATTTCGGCATGAGTACCGCGAACGTTGCTTTGGTCTGCTCCAACGGCAAATGGGTTTCCGAGGCGCGCAGTGGGCTACAAAACTCGGCCTACTACCAACACGGCAATGTTGTCCCAACGCCTGCGTGCCGTCCCGGCCTGGTCCCGTCTGCGGTGGTCGCTGCCGTCTCTGCGAGCAACATCATCGGGTCCAACAACACCGGAAACAATACGGGCAGTTTCCAGGCCACCCTCAGCCCGGCATGGCAGGTGACCATTACTGGCTCCGATGGATCTGCTGCTGGCAATAGCGCCATGGCACTGATCCTGACTTACTGCAATCCCTGACCAGGCATTTTCGCCAGCGATAGACCGGCCAAATTTGGCCGGTCTTTTTTTTGGCCTAAACGGTCGAGTGCCTGAAATGCGGTGGCGAAATATGGCGAAATAAGGCCGCCATTCAATAGAAAGTGAAGGTCGCGATCTGGAAAATCGCTTGCATGAAAGCGAAATCCCCCAGGCAGCATCACATTCCAGATCATGTCCCAGGCCCCATGGAAGAGGCAGCAATTCGCTCATTCTTTGAGCGGGGGTCCAAACAGGCCATCGAAAAAAACCGCTGGCGGGTCACCGCCCTGATTGCAATGACTGCGGTCACCGTGATGGCGGCCCTGACAGCGGTGGTGGCTTCGCGCCAAGAAGTGTTTGTCGTTCAGGTCGCCAAGGATTCATCGGGTGAGCTGCAGGTTGCAGGCGCCGCCCGTACCTTTGCTCCCGACGAGGATTCGAAGATGGCCTGGGCAGTGAACTATGCGCAGGCGCTCACTGAAATTACCCCTGCCATTTGGCGCCGCAATGTCGATCGCGTTGTGAAAATGTCTTCCGGGGTAGCAGTGGATCAGGTACGCGCCTACCTGGAGAGAGGCGACACCAACCCCGCCGCACTGCTGAACAAGAACAACCTGTACGTGCGAGAGTTTCATCGCAAATCGGTGAACAAGGTTGCCGACAACACCTACCTCGTGCGCTACGACCTTGTTTCACGCGTCGCGCCCAGCGCTTCGGCATCGACGCGTTCTTTTGCCATCACCATCACCCTTGCGAACATTGGCTACAAGACCCGCGAGGATGTTTTCAACAACCCGGCAGGCCTTGCCGCTCTCAATTTCAGTCTTTCTGAAGATACAGGCGCCCCCAAATGAAATTTCACTCTATCGCTTTCGCCATTTGTGCCGCATTTGCTCTTCAGGCCCAAGCGGCGCCGGAGAGCGCGATTTCCGTTCCCATGCCAGGAAACCTCGATTCGCGCATCGTCACGTTCGCCTACACGCCGGATGTGGTGTACCAGTTGCCGATCACGGTCGGTATGCACACACATATTCCCATGGGCGAAGATGAAGAGCTGATCGAAACCCCGCGTATCGGTGAAAAAGTCCGGTGGCGGGTCGAGGGCAACGAAAAGAACATCTACATCAAGGCGCTGCAGCCGGGCGTGCGTACCTCCTTGTCGCTGGTTACGAACAAGCGTGTCTATCAGTTCGAGTTGATTTCCACCACGAAACCGGCAGAACGCATTCAGAAAGCCCAGTTCACCTACCCGGATGAAGAAGCGGGCATTCAGATCGCGTGGCGCAAGTCCCAGGACATTGCCCGTGACGCTCTTGAAAAACAATCCAAGCACTTGCAGTCGCAGAACCTCTCCGACAAGCCCATCGAATCGAGTCAGTTGGTCTTCTACACGGTCAAGACCGAGACGCCAGAGTTCCAGCGCATGCACGTGTACGCCGATGGCGTGAAAACCTGGATGCGCTTGCCACCTGGCATTCAGGATCTGCCGGCCGTTTTCATGGTCGAGAAAGATGATCGGGGCCGCGAGCAATTGATGCCCGTGAATTACACCGTCGCGGACCGGGAAAACGTGCGCGATCGCGATGTGATCGTCATTGACCGCACGGCGCCGCAGTGGCGTCTGCGCATTGGCAAGTCGGTCGAGGTTCGTGTGGTGCGTGATTAAGGGATTTGCCAATGCAACAGAACCCGAATCTGCCACCGGCCTCCCACGATCCGTTTGAGCAGGAAAGAAGCCCGCAAGGCCATCCCCAGGTATCGCTTCCGCCCGACGATGGGCATGATGCGCTGCAGCGGGGCATGCCAGGGCGCAATCTCAAGACCTGGGGTGTGGCAGCGCTCGGGTTGATCGTGATCGTGGCCTTGATCTGGCCCCGTCAACCCGGAAACGGACTCGACGGCAAGAACGTCAACCGTTCGGACCAAAGCATTGCGGACGATCTTGCAAGCCGCATCAAGCCCGAAGTGCCGGAGATGAAGTTCGAAGCTCCGCCGCCGCCACCCGTCCCTGAGAAGGTGGAAAAGGGTGACGACGATCGGATGATGATGATTCTGGCCTCGCCGATGGGGGCCGATGTGGACATGCGCAACAACGGTGGGCGCAACGTCCAAGCCAAGACCAAGGGGCCGGCAGGCGACCCATTGGGAGACCTCGACAGGATGCGCGCAGCGCTCATGCAAGCCAACGGCGCCGGCCTCGGAGACAAGAACGGCGCCTCCCCGAAAGAAGACCTGCACGGCGACTTCCTCAAGCAGTCACAGGATCGGCGCATTGAGCCGCCACTCGGGATGGTGGACGCTCGACGCCCGAACACTATTTATGAGGGCACGCTCATCAGGACGGTGCTGACCCGTTCGTTGCACACCGATTTGCCTGGGCGCATCACCGCCAAAGTCATGAGCGATGTGTACGACAGCGTGACGATGAACACCCTGTTGATTCCACGCGGGTCCGAAGTGACTTGCACTTACCAATCGGAGCTGCTGGTGGGCCAAGAGGTTGTGCTTGCGGCATGCGATCGCCTGCGCCTTCCCAACGGCAAGAGCTTCTCCCTGCTGGGGACGCCGGCCAGCGATATGCAGGGCGCCTCGGGTCTTCCAGCGGAAATCAACAACCATTTCTGGAAAATGTTCAGAACCTCGCTCATGCTCGGCGCGGCCTCCCTGTTGCTGCCCAAGAACGACCAGCAAGTCACGATCAATTCGACCCTCGGCTCTGCTCAGACTGCGGGCAGCATCCTCGGAACGTCGCTCTACAACACCATTCAACAGGTGCTGTCTCGCAACTCCAAGATCAATCCCACAGCCACGGTTGAAATCGGAACGCCGTTTACGCTGACGATAGCGCGGGATGTGGAGATGGAGCCCTACAGGGGTCGATAAACCATGCGCGCGTTCAAAATCATTTCCTGCTCAATTGCGCTTGCTGCGCTTGCGGGCTGCGGTGCGCTCAAAAATTTCGATTGGAGTTTCCAGCCGGAAGACAGCAGCACCGTGTTCGCCAAGCATGTGCGTGGTCCGGTGTCCGTGGCCTGGCGCAACGTGCGGGGTGAAATCTGGCTGGTGCCAAAGCGCGGAGTGCTGATCGAGCAAATCAGCGCTGGCGGCGCACCTGCATCCTGGTCGGCCTACGGTGCCTATGTCGTGATACGAGGCAACCCACGCCAGATCAGCATGTTCGTGGATGGCCGCTGGTGGGCCATGCCCGTGTCATGGGACGAAGCCGGCTAAAGGTCCGCGAGTATGCAAGCCATTGGTTCCAGGCACCTTGAAGGCCTGAAAGCATCTGCCCGCGATCTGATTAAGAAAAACGGGGTGCTTCGCGTCAACGGGGCAGTGGCATCGCTGCGCACCCAGCAGATGACCATGGAAGTGGCCATGGCGTGCTGCGAGCGGCTGTGGGCGCTGGGTTTTCAGTTGCGCGACATTCGTTCGCTGTCCGAGGTCCATGTCGAGGCGCTCGTCAAGGACTGGATGAAGAACGAGTTCGCCATCAAGAGCATTCAGAACAATCTGAGCCGTTTGCGCCGTATCGCGCAATGGATAGGCAAACCAGACCTGATCCCCAACAGGTATCTCTTTCGTCTCTATCCGCACGTGCCGCAGGAACAACTTCGGGTTAACCCGGTGGCAGAACGGTCCAAGAGCTGGTCGGAGCAGGGGATTGATGTGGTCGGGAAAATCCTTGAGGCCGATTCCATCGACGCACGGTTCGGCGCAATGCTCCGATTGGGTGTTGCATTTGGTTTGCGCCGTAAAGAGCAACTGCGAGCCAAGCCCTACTTGATGGATGCAGGCACGGTGCTGTTGATCCGCCAGAACATGGCCAAGTCGGGAAAAGACCGGGACATACCGATCGAACACCCATTTCAGCGAGTGTGCCTTGAGCATTCAAAACGCCTTTGCCGAAATCGCGACCAGCATCTTGGTTGGGATGGCTACACCTTCGATCAAAATATCGAAAGATACAAGTATTTTATGCGCAAGTTAGGCATCACTGGAAAAGACAGTGATTGCGTCGGTCATGGTTTGCGCGCCGAATATGCCGAAAATATTGCGCTACTCAATGGCTTGGTGCCACCTGTATTGGGTGGGAGAATCAGCCAAATCGAAGAACAAGCCCGAATAGAAATTCAGAACATCGTTTCGCGCAATATGGGGCATCATCGCCCAGAGGTAACCCAGGCGTACTATGGGCAATTCAGAAAAAAACCTTAAAACCGCCTTTAGGCGGTTTTTTTCTGCAATTCAATAGAGCGGTGCTCTTGCCCCGTCCTGCATTTGGTGCGCATATCTTGCCATTCGGAAGGTGCGCCCACGGTCTGCAAGAGGTCCGCGTTGGCAAGCAATTGGTCCCGCAGGTGCCGTGGAATTTTTGGAAGAATTGGTGGTGTTCTTAGCGGAGCGCGAAATACTGGGCCTACCGAAAACATCCCCTGTCCAATACAATACTGAAATGGCAGGATTCGTTGAGCGATTGCCCGGCGCTTTGCATCGTCAAGGCTGATTGCCTGACGATCAACGTTTACACCTATATCGAATATGCGAACCTGAAGCCAATTATCATCGATCCTCATGCGGACATTTCCAAGGCCGTCAATTTCAATCTGTGCGCCAGGATCGATTTCCGTGGGTGAAAAAATGAAAGAAAACTTCATTTCATTCGACCACGGCGTTTCCATCCGTTCTCTCGCTACCCAAACCTTTATGGTTTTTCTTGCTGTGATGCGGACGGCTTCAAGGGGTGATTTTTTTAACCGGTTCAGAAACATGTCTTTTCTTATCGCAACCCGCATATTCTTGTTTGATGGCTGTTAAAGAGCAGCCGCCCCTGGTCCATTCTGACAGGGTTGTTTCAAGTATCCGGTCAAAAACGTCACGCGGTTGTCGCGATTGCTCGTGATTTGAGGGGGCAGTTTGAATTGGAGACGACACGGAGACAGTTGCAAGTTGTACGGGTAGCGGTCAAGAGCCGGGATTATATCGGTTTGCGCATATTCTTACCGTTCAATTGGTACACAAAATAGTTTTTGATTTGATGCGTTATAACGCAAATTTATATTGATTGGAAAGCACTGGATGGTTGTGGGAAGGGCACCTGGGGTGCAATGCAAATCACTTTGTATTGCGAAGAGATTTCGATGTGGGGGTAGAACCCGTATTCATCAAAATGCCCGGATGGATCGCCGTCGCTTTCTTTGCCAAGCTGCAATCGCGCCTGCGCTGTTTTCGGCCGCCAGCACGGTTTGGGGGCAAGAAGATTTTTGGTCCTTACCACGCACACTCTGGTTGCAACGCAAGACCGAGCGCGGCACCGAGGAAGTGCGCGATGTGTACTTCGCCGATGGCAGGATCGTTCCGAGCGGGTACGTCAACAGTTGTCGAATCCTGCGTGATGTCAGGGCTGGGCAGGCTGTGCAAATGTCGCCCGTACTGCTCGATATTCTTTGCGGCATCCAGGGCTTCTTGCTGGCCCACGGCCACAGCATTCCCCTGGTGACAACCTCTGGTTACCGCAGTCCTGCAACCAATGCCGCGACCGAAGGGGCTGCGCGCAACAGCATGCATCTCCAGGGCCGGGCCTGGGACGGACGCATGCCAGGTGTGTCAGGGGATTTGCTGGCGAGGATCGCCCTGTACCTTCAAGGCGGCGGAGTGGGGCTTTACCGAGGGAAAGACTTCCTGCATGTCGATGACGGACGACTGCGCTTTTGGCGCGGCTAGCGGCATCGACCGGCTAAATTTGGCCGGTCGAAAGCTGCTTCGTGCGGGCAAAGATTTGATCGGCTAAACCTCCCGCGTCCTGTCAGAATTCGATTACCGGTCCGTCCGGAAACCATCAATCGTGCGTGCCGCTGCACGTTCCGCCAAGCTGCAGGCTTCGCAGAGCGGGTAGCTCTTGCCTTTCATCACGCTGGGAATCCAGCATTTAAGAAAGGCGACATTGTGCGCAACACTCGTAATTATCGCGGCCGTTCTGCTGAGAAGCGTGTTGAACATCGCGTCCATGCTTCCTTCAAATACACGCTCACGCGCTGGATTTTGCCGGCCTACATCGTAGGCACTTCGCTGGTTTCGATTATTTCGATCCTGCTGTTTTCGTAGCGCTCTTCAATGAGTGAATCGATAAATCCCACTTCGGTGTGTTTTCTCATGGGCTTTGCTCATGGGAAAGCCTATCGGCGTGCTCTTTTCAACACCCTGAATAGGGAAACATAGGAGCAAAAATGGCACATGAATTGTCTTTCAATGCGATCGGCGAAGCAGAAATGGCTTACATCGGCGCCAAACCCTGGCACGGTTTTGGTCAAGAAGTCCGCCCCGACGCAAGTCTGGAAGAGTGGATGATGCAGGCGCGTATGGACTGGAGCATCAAGCGTGCTCCTGTTCAGTACACCAACGGTAGCCTGCACGACTACCCCGACCACCACGTTTTGTACCGCAGCGACAACAACCGCCCTCTCTCGGTGGTCTCGCCGCGTTACAAGGTGGTCCAGCCCAAAGAGATGGTGGAGTTCTTTCGCTCCCTCGTGGAGCGGGAGGGTTTCTCGATCGAGACCGTGGGCAGTCTCAAGGAGGGTCGCCGCATCTGGGCGCTTGCCAAGACCAGCATCGAGAACGATGTGTTGGGCAGCGATCGCCTGAAGGCCTACGTTTTGCTGGTCACCAGTTGCGATGGCTCTCTGGCCACCACGGCGAAGTTTACGAGCGTTCGCGTGGTCTGCTGGAACACCCAGGCCATTGCCTTGGGTGAAGGGGGCATGGAAGTCAAAGTGCGTCACAACACCACGTTCGATCCCAACGCCGTCAAGGGCGAAATGGGTTTGATCGGTGCAAAGGCGTTCGATGCCTTCCTCGGCAACATGCGCGCCCTGACGAAAGTGAAAATCACCCAGAACGATGCGCAGAACATCGTGGCATCCCTCCTGCCGGCTCCCATTGGCAAGAAGGAAATCCAGGAGTCTGCGGGTTTCATCAAGATCATGGGACTTTTCAATGGCGGCGGCATGGGCTCGCATCTCCCTGGCAACCAGGGTACGGCCTGGGGATTGCTCAACGCAGTCACCGAGTACGCCGATCACCATGCGCGCGCACACAACCCGGAAAACCGGCTGTACAGCCAGTGGTTCGGCTCGGGCGCGACGCTCAAGGAGGCTGCTGAAGAGCTGCTCTGCGAGATGATTTGATATTTCGCCGCCCTTCGGGGCGTGTCTGTAAAACCGAAACCCGCCTTGGCGGGTTTCTTTTTGGAGAAATGATGGAAGTTCGGAGGCTTATTCTTGCTGAGAAATTGAAAGTCGGCGATTGGATGGTTCGACATTTGCATAACGAGCATGTCGTTGGTGTCGAATTCACGCGCGATGGTGGCATCAAGGTTTCTCATGACTATGGGAATGGTGGAGAGCCTGCCACTTCGTTTTTCAATCGCGGTGAGCGTGTCGTCGTGATCTGAATAAAACCGCTTTCGAGCGGTTTCCTTTTTGCGTCGCAGTGCAAAAAGGAAACAGCTTGCTCCTTTCAACAACACCCGGTTTCGGGGAAGAAAGGAAATAATGAGCAATAAAGATAACGGCAAACAATTGTCGCTATTTGACGATGTGGCTGTCCTCGCCGTCCCCGAATACATCGCTGAGAAAACAGCGGTGGCTTTGGTGGTGGAGAAGACATGCGAACCAGCTAAACCGGCTCGGGATTTGTTCGTGCTGCTGGACAGTCATTTGGAGCATCTGAAAACGGATGGTTCCAAAATAGCGGCCAACTTGCGTGCTATCGAGATAATGAAAGCTGCGTCAAAGGAACAGCGAAAGCTTACCCTGGACGAAAAAGCCGCCGTGGCTGCATACAGCGGCTGGGGTGGTCTTTCCGATATCTTCGCAAAGAGCACCGCCCATCCTGCCGACCAGCAGCATCTGCAACATCTGTTGAGCCCTGAGGCTTACCGCAGCGCCATGGAATCGGTGCTGACAGCCTATTACACCGAACCTGAAGTCATTCGTGGCATCTGGGGTATGGTGAAAAAAATGGGTTTCACCGGTGGGCGGGTTCTTGATCCTTCCTGCGGTAATGGACATTTCATCGGCGCAATGCCGGTGGAGTTGCGCGAGCGGTCCAACGTAGTGATGGTGGAAATCGATGAAGTTACGGCGTCGATAGCTCGGGGCCTGTACGCCGACAGCGAAACGATCGTGTACGAAGCCGGGCTGCAGGACGCTCCGGTTCGCTCGGAATCGTTTGACCTGGTGGTCGGAAACGTGCCATTCGGCAATTTCCGTGTCAGCGACAAGCGCTTTGATCATCTGCGCATGAACATCCACGACTACTTCTTCGCGAAGTGCTTGGATGCATTGCGGCCGGGTGGCATTCTGTGCTTGATCACCTCCACCTGGACGATGGACAAGGCCGATAGCCGAGTGCGCTCTTACCTGACCGAACGTGCCAACTTGGTGACCTCCATTCGCTTGCCTTCTGGTGCGTTCAAGCGCCTGGGCGCAACGGACGTTGTGACCGACCTGGTGGTGCTTCAGAAGAAAGCTTTTGGCGAGAAGGCGCAGATCCCATTTGAATCGTGCGTCTCTATGCCAGCGTCGATGCGCGCTACGTTCATGACGGGGAACATCAACGAGTTCTTCGCCAGCAACCCATCGCATGTTCTGGGCAAGTTCATTCCGGTGAAAGGCCGGTTTGGCACACAAATCGGGGTGCAAGGCCCTGAAAACTGGCAGGAGCAATTTCTCGCCTTGTGCAACGCTGACGGGTTGAAAGGGCGGTTTGATTCCTCGAAGAACGTAGGCGAAGAAAAGAGGTTGGTGCGCGATGCCAAAAACATCAAGTGCGGCGCCTCGTTCGGTTACTTCTTCTCTGAAGATGGCCGTCTCTTTCTGCTGGACGAGCACTCGCAGGCCCAGGTCCAAACGCATTTGCCCAACGGGACGTTGCAGCGGGTCGAGGGCATGACCCGTATTCGCGATGCAGCCCTTGAGTTGCTGGAGGCCGATGCAACACACTCACCAGTCGCGGCCGAAAGGCGCCAGCAGTTGAACGCCTTGTACGACCAATTCGTCAAGCGGCATGGCTTCTTGATGAGTCCGCACAACCGGCGATTGTTCAGTGCCGACAGCCACGCGCCCCTGGTGTGGTCCTTGGAGAGCTACGACGATGAAAATGAGAGTGCGGTGAAGGCCGACATTTTCCATCGGCCGACCGTGGCCAAGGCGGTACTTTCGGAGACGGCGGAAACCTTGGCGCAGGCCATGGCGTTGTCACTTAACCGGTACGCAAAACTCAACGTGGCCTTCGTAGCGCAAGCGCTGGGGCGCCCGGTTGAGAGCGTTTTGGAAGAGATGATCGCGCTGGACCTGGTGTACCTGGATCCAGAGAGCAACGAATGGGTGGACAGCGAAAGCTATTTGAGTGGCGAGGTGTACGAGAGGCTGACGGTGGCGCAAGCCGCGCAAGCGGCTGATCCCATGTTCACCCGCAACGTGGCCGCCTTGCAGTCCATCATCCCGCCTGTCATCCCTCTTCGGAAGGTGGCGGTGCGCCTGGGTGTGCCGTGGATTGGGCCGCAGGAGGTCGAGCAGTTCGTTCGCGAGTTGACTGGCAAGGGGTATGAAGGCTTTGTCCAGGTTACGCACATCGCAACATCTTCGACATGGGCGGTGGATGGCTCAGTGAAATATCTGAACAACGACGCTTGGGGAACATCGAGGAAGAAGTTTCATGTTCTGGTGGAAGCTCTGCTGAATCAGCGCACGATCGAAGTTCACGACCAACTGGATGTGGGCGACGGCAAGAAGAAGCTTGTGCTCAATGCGGACGAGACGGTGGCTGCGCGAGAAAAGGCAGAGAAGATCCAGGCGGCTTTCGAGCGCTGGGTGTTTGAAGACGACGAACGTGTTGCGCGACTGGAATCGACGTACAACCGGACCTACAACGGTCGCGTAAATCGTCGGTATGACGGAAGCCATCTGGTGATCCCAGGGCTCAATCCGGCTATCGAGTTGCGTGCAGCACAGAAGGACTCCATCTGGCGCGGCCTGGTTGGCGGAAACACGCTCTACGCTCTGGCGGTGGGTGGTGGCAAGACGCTGATCCAAATTTGCGTTGCCCACGAAGCAAAGCGAATCGGACTGGCCAACAAGCCCTGTCTGGTGGTCCCAAACCACATGCTGGAAGCGTTCGCAGGCGAATACCTTCGGGCCTTTCCGCGTGCGCGGGTGCTGGCAGCGGGCAAGGAGGATCTGGTTGGCGATCGCAGGCGCACGCTGCTCATGCGGGCGGCCATGCACAACTGGGATTGCATCATCATCACCCATGCGTCCTTCGGGCGCCTCGCAGTGGGGAACGATGAGCTGCAGGAATTCATTCGCGAAGCCTCAACGAAAGTTGAGGAAGCAGTGCTTGGTGCGGAAGACCGCAATGCTGTGCGCGATGCGATGAGGCAAAAAAAGCAGTTGGAAGCGAAGTTTGAGTCCTTGGCCAGCCAGGGCGAGAAGGATTGCGGCGTACTGACGTTCGACAAGCTGGGTATTGATCTGTTGAGCGTCGATGAGGCAGATCTGTTCAAGAATTTGTGGTTTCACACGAAGAAAACGCGGATTTCTGGACTCTCCAATGCGTGCTCAGCGCGGGCGTTGGATCTGCTTTTGAAAAGTAGGTTGATCTTCAAGCAGCGGGGTTTTGACGGGTTCGGCTTGAATTTTGCGACAGCTACTCCGATCGCAAACACGATCGCGGAGATGTTCGTCATGCAAACGTACCTGCAGCCGTGGACGTTGGCCAAGAAGGGCGTGGATAGTTTTGACGCTTGGGCCGCCAACTTCGCTCGCGAAGTAACTGCCATTGAGGTCAAGCCCGAGGGCTCGGGATACCGCATGCATACCCGGTTCGCCCGGTTCGTGAATGTGCCTGAGCTGATGCTGTTGTTCCGTGAAGTCGCTGAAATCCGCACCAAAAAGGATCTGGCATTGCCTGAGCCTACGTTGGTAGGAGGCAAGCAAACGGTCGTTTCCGTGGCGGCCTCGCAAGCTCAAAAGGCTTACGTGCAATCCCTGGTCGAACGGGCGGAAGACATTCGCAACGGCAAGGTCAAGCCGGATGAGGACAACATGTTGTGCGTTACGAGCGATGGTCGAAAGGCTGCGCTGGATATGCGCTGCATTGATCCACAGGCAGAGGATTTCCCGGGCAGCAAGGTCAACGCGTGCGTGGAGAAGGTCTTGCATCACTGGCATGCCGGGCGCGAAAAGCGTCTGACGCAGCTCGTGTTCGCTGATCTGAGCGTGCCGAGCAATTCTGGATTCTCGGTTTACCGGGATATTCGGGACAAGCTCATCGCCCAAGGTGTGCCGGAAAGGGAAATCGCGTTCGCGCAAGATTTCTCGACGGACAAGGCCAAGGCCGAGCTGCACCGCAAAGTACGCCGAGGGGCCATTCGTGTCTTGATCGGTTCGACGGAGTTGATGGGTTTTGGCACCAACGTGCAGGACCGCCTGATCTGTAAGCATGATCTGGACGCCCCCTGGCGTCCGCGTGATGTGGAACAACGGGATGGGCGCATCATCCGGCAGAAAAATCAGAACGAGGCGGTGTGGATATACCGTTACGTGACTGAACAGACCTTCGACGCCTACTCGTGGCAGACGCTGGAGCGCAAAGCCGGTTTCATCGCGCAAGTGATGGAGCACAACGGCGAAGCGCGAACAGTGGAGGATGTGACATCACAGGCGCTCTCGTTTGCTGAGGTGAAAGCCTTGGCGTCGGGGAACCCGATGGTGATCGAAAAGGCGGGTGTCGATGCCGATGTTGCGCGTCTGCTGGCGCTCAAGAGTGTGTACCTGAACGGTCGAGACCGGGCGGAATCTGAAGCGAGATACGCCAAGGCTTCCCTGGACTACCAACTGAAGCTGACCTCCAACTTGACTGCCGATCTTCAAATCTTGGGTGACACATCCTTGGTGCGGATTGATGGGATAGTTTTGTCGAACGCCGAGGCGGCGGGCAGAGAGGTCATGAAGTTGTTTGCCAAGGCAAGCGCCGCTGCAAAAGACGGGCGGCGCAAGGTGGACCTTATGGTTATTGGGAACGCCTCGATGACCTATGAGGACTACGGCCACAAACGGCTGGCCGTCCGGCTGCGTGATATGGCCTACGAAGTCACGCTTCCCTACGGTGCGGAAAACATTGCCGCAGCGCTGCGTGAAAGGTCGATTGAACAACAGTTGCGTGAGCAGCTTGCGAAGTCGATCGACCGGACCGAAAGCCAACGCGCCGCGATTCGCCAGTGCGAACAGCGCCTGACTCTCCCGTTTGAATACGAACGGGCACTGGAAGAGGCCTTGGAGAGGCAAGCACAAATCGATGCGGATCTGGAAATAGATTCGCAAGATCAGAGTGCGGTTGCTCTAGAGGCTGACTAAAAGAACCCCCCCCCCGCTTGCGGGGGGTGTTTGATTGCTTGTGGGTTTTCCGATGCATTCGGAATTCCAGAATAGTCATCACCCAGCAAAATTTCAAAGCTCGCTTACAAAAGACCTTCGTCTTCTGCAAGCGCGACGCTTGTTCGCATTCCTTTGCAATACCGACGTTTCGGGATAAAGGAAATTATGATTGAAGTGAATATTGGCTCTGCTCCGTGGGATGAAGACTGTGCGCGCATCGGGCAGGAAAATTACACTGCCAGAACCATGAATGAATGCGCGGTGTTCATGCGGCAGATTGAACGCTATTATCCCGCGCCTTCGGACTCCAGCCTGTGCATCGAGGCAAACAGGCACGATTTTGGGACGTACTACGAGGTCGTTGCCAAGGGAGATTCGGACTGGGCATTTGCAGTGGAACAGGACCAGTTCAACAAGTTGAAAAACTGGGATCGGAAAGCCATGGAAGAGCTTGGCTTGATTGAGATCTAAATGATTTTGGATTGGGCAGCGCCCAATCCAAAGCCCATTTGGCCTCATGCTTCTTAAACTCTATTTGGAGAAAGCATGAAAAAGCGGAGTACGAGCCTTGCCGTTCTCAAGCAACGGATGGTCCTGGCCATCATTACCAATTGCAGTGCGGGCGGATCGCGTAAGCTCAACATGGTATCCCTGGCAAAACATGTCGGGGTGTTTGGCAACGGCGATCTGGAGGGTTCTTTGTGCGCTTACGTTCGGGAAAACATCGACCAACGACACGCGCGCAGGTTGTTGACCTGGATGATCACCAAGGCCACCTATGCAGACGAGCCGGCCAAGCCGCCAGTGTGCATTCCCAAGGTTCGGGTCGATGGCGAGGTCTTGGCATGAACACCCTCGTGATTCTTGCCTTTCTGACTTCAGTCGGCGCTGGCGCCGCCACGCAATCGGGGAAGGTCGTGGGTGTTTCCGATGGAGACACCATCACGGTGCTTACTGCGCAACGGGAACGCGTCAAGATCCGTCTTGCAGAAATTGATGCTCCCGAGTCGCACCAAGCCTTTGGGGCGCGCTCCAAGCAGTCTCTCTCCGAGATCTGCTATGGCAAGCAAGCTTCCTTTGCGCTGGGCAACCGCGATCGGTATGGGCGCACGATTTCTCGCATCACCTGCGATGGAATCGACGCGCAGGCACACCAGGTCAAAACAGGCATGGCCTGGGTCTATGACCGGTATGTCACCGATCAGGGCTTGTACGCCCTCCAGCGTGAAGCCAAGCGCGAGAAGAGGGGGCTGTGGAGCGATCCAAGCCCGGTTCCTCCTTGGGATTTTCGTCGTCCGAAACCGATGACCTGAACGGCGCCTCGGTGTCTTGCATCGGATGGGCACAACCCCATCGATGCCATGAAACGCAAAAACCCGCCTCGGCGGGTTTTTTGCTTTCTGGCGCTGCGGCTTTACGCGGGCTCTGCGAAGTGCTGCATTCCCTCGCCATTGCAGTCCGGGCAGACGATCTCCTGGATGGTTCCATCCCCAGCGCAATCCTGGCATTGTGCGCTCTCGTGGGACCGGTCAGCCCCGGTCCCGCCGCAGCTCGGGCATAGAACTTCCACATCGCCACCGCGTCCGTGGCACCTTCGACAAACAGCAGTTTTAGGCATAGGTCTCCTGAAGGGGGTGTTGTGCCACGCGCGTGAAGTCCTCTACTTCAAGACGCGTGAGCTTGAATGTGGTCATGGCCCGGCCGATCTGAAAATCGCCCAGCACATCACCAAATCCTCGAATTTCCATGTCACGCTCGGCGAGCGAAAAACCATCTGGGTGCTCACACAGCGCCTGTAGGCGCTGCTCGGTCGATCGGCTCGGTCGCTTGCTCAGTACCATCACAAAATCAGCGGCGCCGCCATTGCGTGCCAAACGGCCGCGCAACTGGTGCAACTGCGCGACGCCAAACCGATCGGCTCCGGAGACAACCATCAGCCCGATATTGGGAACATCCACGCCGACCTCGACGGCAGTGCTCGCGGCGATGATCGGCTTCTCGCCGCTGGAGAAGCATTGGAGCGCAGCGTTTTTTGCATCGCTCTTCATTTGGCCGTGCAGCACGCCGACTTGGTTGGGGAAGTGCTCTGCCAGCCGCTCTCCTGCGCCTTTGACCGATGCGCCTTCACCCCGGACCTTGGGGTAGAGAAAAATCACTTTTCGACCGTTCATCAGGTGCGAACGAACCAAGCCGGAAACCTTGCGCCTGTCTTCGTTCATGACCATGCGGGAGGCAATCGACTTTTCCACCGGACTCTTGGTGATGCGAACTTGTTTCCACCCATCAAAAAGCGCCAAGGCCAGGGATCGCGGGATGGGCGTTGCGCTCGCCTCAATGACATGCGTTTCCTCTCTTGCGAGGATCGCTCTTTGTTCCACAGAAAACTTGTGCTGCTCGTCCACAACCAGCGCCTCAAAATCAAGGTGCTCGGTGCGCGAAAACAGGGCCTGAGTTCCCACAAGCAGCAGACTGCTGGCCGAGGGCGGTTCGCTGCCGGCAAGGACGAGGGCGGGTTGCAATTGGGGGAATCGCGACAGCGCCTGCGCGTGGATCTGCCTTGCCACCAGATCGCTCGGCACAACCACGGCAACAGCCCGTCCACTGGTCATCGCGATCGACGCGATGGCCAATAGGAAGACAAGTGTCTTTCCAGTCCCAACATCGCCGTTGAGCAGGATTCGAGCGCCTCGGCGCGTATTGATCTCCTGGCGAATAGCGTTGAGCGCTCGACGCTGGTCAGGACTCAGAGTTTCCTTCTGCTCGCCCACAAGGCGGATCAGGTGCTCGTCGATGTTGTACGCGGCCGGCTTGGGATCGCCTGCGGTGGAGGCCGCAAGAGATTGAATTTCCCGCACTGTACAGGCGCGGGCAATTTGAAGCGCACGGTCGCCTTGCGCAAGTGAGCGTGGACGGTGAATCCCATGGAGCAGTCGCATTGCGTCCAGGCCATTCGCCGAAAGTAGCGCCCGAATGGGCTCAACGGCTTCAATGGATGCTGCGGCGGCCTCAAATATCTCTTGTGATTCCAGCGCCGCGCGAACGGCGTCCAATATCTTCTCGCCCGAGACCACTCCCTGAGCGCCCACATACTGTGGCTCTATCTCGCCTGTAAGAGCGGAAAACGAGACGCCAGACAGGTAAAAGCCAGACGGAAAACGTCGCAACACTCCCTCAATGATTACCCATTCCCCAACCAATAGAGCCAGGTCTTCTTTTCGCATGCCAAAGAGCCGCGTGGGAATGACCCCCTCTTGGAATCGCAGAGAAATCTCAATGGACCGTGGGTAGGGGCTGCTCGTAGTCTTTCCATCGGCATCAAGTCCACGAAAAGATTCCAGGAAGCCCTCAAAAAGGGCAGCGCGATTCAGAGGCGCGTCCTCCAGGCAACGAAACGCTTGGGTTTTGTCGATATATGTCTTCGGCAGACACAGCAACGCATCGGATGGGTCATTGCATCCGATGGCGATCAGGGGGTTAAATTTTCCTGCGTCCACGATAGTTGGACCTTACACCAAAAACAACGGCAATCAAGTGCGATAAATGATACTCCAAATTGATAAGTATTCGCCAAACCGGTGTAGTGGGAGTCTGTTATTGTCTCTGCACTGACAGCTTTCATAGTTGTGTAAGTCAACCAAATCCAGGTACTGCGTACATGCCGGGGGTGGTTTTATGCTTTCACAACTATGAAAAAGGCGCTTCACCCGCCTTGCGCTGTCTTCTAACGCCGCGAGTGTGGCAATACAGAAGGTCGAGGTCAATATCGACACCGACAACCTCCAATGCGGGAAACTGCGGGAGAAAAAGGTGAAGTCTTTTCTGTCTGAAATGGTTGCCAAGCAACCTAATGGTTTTTCTACGTCTGGCAAAATCAGAGCAGGCATCAAAACGCCTACCAAGGCCACCCAACAGAACCCCGAGGCAATGAAAATTGTCGAACGCGTTCACAAGGGTGAAATCTCGTTCCAGGCAGCGGCCACCGAGATCAGCAAGCGGTTCGATATCAAGAACCCCTTCTTCCCGCGCAACACGCCTTTCTACAGCGCACATCCGTGGGACATGGAAAGCGGACATGTGGCGGCCGACAAGCTGATGGCGCTGTACGGGGAAGTTCGTCAGGGCGATCGACAGCCGCGTTTGTACCGCTTCCCAGTGGTGTTTCCGGACATTCACAAGGGCGGTATCGATGTGGTGCTGGGCTCCGGCCTGGCTGTTCGGGGTGGTGGTGCCCAGACCATTCGTTATCAGAGCCGATACGGTGATGACGGCGTGCGGCGCTGCGTGTATCTGCCCCCGGTGGTCCCCCAAAAGGATGCCCAGCGCAAGCAGCACCCACGACGCGAGTTTGTGGTTCGTGGACTCTGTGAGCCTGATATCTGCCCGCAGTACGCCTCAGGCGAGTGCCGATTCGCTGGAACGCTGCGCTTCTACATCCCTGGGGTGTCGGGCGCTGGTGTGTTTTCCTTGGAAACGGGGAGCACGCTCGCGGCTTCGGAGATCTACCTGCGCCTGTCTTCGCTGCTGCAGGAATGCGGCTCGCTTCCGAACTTCACCCCGGATGGTCGTCCGGTTTTCTGGCTGTCCAAGGCCCTGAAAACCCGCGTCTATTTTGACGAGGATGGCAAGCAGAAGAAGGGTGAGCAGTGGGTGCCTGTGCTCGAAACCGAAATCGACCTGACGAAAGTGAAGTTGATCCAGGAGAGCAAGCGCATGATGTTGGCCGCGCCGTCTGCTGCACCTGCAGCTTCCGGGTTGCCTGCGGCATGGGCACTGAGCGAGCCGGATGATGTGGCCCAGGAAGGCGATTTCCAGGCCGTACAGCGCCCTCACGTCGATGAGGATGGCGTGGTGGAGGATCTGGTCAACCCGGCGCCTCAACGACAGCCGCAGGCCAGCGGTGGCGACCATGAAAGCCATGGTTCCCTCCAAACCTTGCTGGTGAAGGCAGAAGGCATGGGCATTGCGCAAAAGACGCGTGAATGGGCCAAGCTACGCTTCGGTGAGGACTGGGAAGCGGAAAAAGCCGCTGCGGTCTTGGAGAGCTTCGCCGCGATCGAGAGCCGCTTTGGTCAACAGGCGACTGGCGCCTATCTCGATCTGCAAACCCGTCTGCTGAGCAACGACATTCCTTTTCAGGAAGTCGCCATGCCTTACATCAAGGCGCGGTTCGGCGGTATCGGACTTGGTGATCGCCTTTCGGCCATCATTACGCATGTGGATGAGCTGCTGGAAAACGGCCCTGCTGTGGCGCGTTCGTATATGGAGGCGAACGCTGTGAAGTAAGAAAGCCGGCCAGCACCTTCGGGTTCTGGTCGGCTATCGACTCAAAACCCCGTGGCTTGCCACGGGGTTTTTCTTTTTGCGCAGTCGCTATTGCGCCTGAGACACAGGCTTGCGTACGGTGCGAAGCGCATAGCCCGCAATTTGAGACGCAATAGCACTTGGTTCGGAAAGAGTGGAAATTTGATGAACACAAACATCGGTTCGCTGCATCGCCGCTTCCACAACAAGCCCTACCTGTTGGTCGCGAGAGCTGACACCGCCTGGGGTCCATCTGCGAGGGGTGCTTTCACCGCGCTCTGCGAGCCGCTGGAGACGAATATCCTCTGGACAGCTCAAATAGACGACCGTGCAGGAGCAGGGCAATTCGGCGACATGGTAAGGCTCAGCGGGAAACCCATCAACGACAATCGGCCGGTGCTGGGCCAAGACAGTGATTTCAGCATGAAGCGATTCAACAAAATCGCGTGCCATGCGTTGGCCAGGTTCGTGTGCAGCGAGTTTTCTCAAGAATCGAAGCGAATACCCACTTGGAATTTTTCTGCGCCGCAAGAGCCTTCCCAAATCGCCCAGGCTGAGATGGTGAAATCCGTATTCAGTGGCAAGCCTACGGCCAACAGTGCTCTTGCCAGTACCGTGCAAGCCTATCAAAAATACGAGAGGATGATTCATTAGTGAATTTCCTTGGACTTCATAGCCTCCAACCACAAGGTCAATTCAGAGCAAATTCTCTCGATATCCTCAGTAAAAACACAACTCATTTCCGGAGAAAGACTGGATGAATTTTTGTGAGCATTTTTTAGGTAAGCGAGAGCATGTCGAAGCTGCGTTTCAACGCATTCTGGACCTGTAGGCGAGTTCGAGCGTAGTTCACGAATTATGTTCATGGCGCAGTGTTGCCCAAATTTTCTGCAAAGCAAATAACGCGCAGAAAGGCACGCAGCGCGTTCTGCTAAAAATTGAGTGATGATCGCTTTGTGTTCAGTCGCAATTTTTGCGATTGTCAATCGAAATCAAGTCTGTTTCGACCGGCTAAATTTGGCCGGTCCTTCGTACCGCGTGCTCAAAAATTCAGCAAGGCCGTGATGGGGTAGTGCGGCCAGCAGCGAAAAGTACGGGATACGGCGCCTGTTTCGACCGGCTAAATTTGGCCGGTCTTTCAGGAAAAACGCGTTGCGAGCTTCTCGCGCGCACGTTGCGAGCGCGTATGTCTTGTCGCCCGCAGTCTGCGACCGGCCAAATTTAGCCGGTCCCGCGCGTGCGCAGATCAGTGACGACTCTAAGAGGGGGGTGGGGAGGTTGCGCCAGAACGGACGCACCTTAACGAGCGCAGCGCATGCAAAACCACTTCACGGAAAAGCGGTATTCGACGGCTCTTAAATTAAAAACGGACGTAATTAGAAAACCAAAAACCAAAAACCAAAAACCAAAAACCAAAAACAAAAAATCTATATTATAGTTAACAGATCTATAATAGGGGATACTATTGTAATATTATAACATTGTATAATAATACGTTAGTATTATTATATAATGTTTATATTATTAGATAGTATTAGGTATTAAGAGTTCTAACACCGCCCTTGTTAGAATACCCATTATAATTAAAATTTAATTTTTTCACGGTTTCGCATCGAATGATGCATTTAAAACGCAAGATTTCAAACGCGCAGAGTGGGGCGCCGATCACCGGCCAAATTTTCAGCAAAAAGGTGCGAATTCCGACTCGTGACGATTTTACGCCGTCATTCGACAAATCGGGCAGAAGTGGTGACTCCAGAATGGTCTCAACCACAACCTTCACGAAATGCCCATGAAAGCCGAAAAATCTGCCATCGACCAGACCGCCCACGCTGCGGCGCATCAGGTGATCGAAGAGCTGGACGAAGCCACCCAGCTCGCCCGTGAGACCATCAACGCCCAGCAGCCTTCGGCAGCGGCTTTGGTTGAGCCGGCACCTGCCGCCGAGATGAGCGATGCCGAGCGTGCCGCACGCAAGGAAGACCGCGTTCAACTGTTCATTCGCCGGGCCGCTCGCCAGCGCCAGCAGGGTCTCAAGGAGCTGGAGCGCGTCTATTCCGGCGTCATGGTGGTGGACCGCGAGATCAAGATTTTCGACCCGCACATTGCCTCGTCCGTCACGCGCTTCCTCGGCCTGACCGACAAGACGATCCATCTGGTGGGCCGCATCGGTCGGCACTTCATGAGCGATGCGCAGATCGAAAAACTCCAGCAGTCGATTCAGGAAATGTGCGATACCTACGTGCAGGAAGGCCGCCAAGCCGCTGCCGTCGCGGCCGAGCTGTCGCAAAAGGGGCGTGCTGAGAACTTCATGTGGATCGAGCCGCACTACCTTGCTCCCGCCCTGGAAGTGAAGTTCCAGGTCAAGTCCCGCAGCACCCTCGCGCTGGCCGAAGCCGCGCAGCACTGGGACGAGGCCATCCGGCTCATGTGCGAGATGGAATTCAACGCCTGCACCACGTCCTCGCAGATCAGCGAAGTGCGCCTGCGCGAGCGCCGCCTGTTTGCTGCGCTGAACAAGCATTGCGTGACCATCATCATGGGCATGAGCCGCCGCTCGATGGCCGCCGCGAATGAACGCAACGATGGCCACGCTGCCAGCCCGGCGCCTGCCATGCAAGAGGCAGAACCGGCCCGTGCGGAGCCTGCCGAAGCGCTCGCCGACTAACCCCTTTTTTTTTTCTCAGTCCTCCCCCTTTCACCCGGCGCGTCCGGGTGTTTTTTTTGGTCGATATCGAAAGCCGCGCATGGACAGCAAGCTCGCCGCCCAAATCGATGGGCTCAATCCCCAGCAAAAGGCCGTCGCCTTGCATGACGGGCACTGCCTGGCGATTGCCGCCCCAGGCTCGGGCAAGACCAAGACCCTGGCCGTCAAGGCCGCCTTGCTGCTCTCGCGCGGCAAGAGCGTGACCGCCGTGACGTTCACCCGAGACGCGGCCTTGGAGCTGCGAGATCGCATCCTGGCGATTGCTGGGCAGCAGGCGGTGTCCATGTTGCTCGTGGGCACCTTTCACAGCATCGATCTGCTGATGGCGTTCCCCGGGAAGCAAAGGACCGCCATGGGCGCGGACATCCTGCGCAAGGGCCACTCGCGCTTGAGCCGCCCCTGGGAGATCGTGCGCGAGGGAAGCCGCAGAGGCTTCGTCGCCCGCGCCATTGAGCACGCCGAACTCGAACTGACCATCGAAGAGGCGACCGCAGTCATCGAGGGCATCAAATCTGGCCACTCCAAACCCGAGACCCAGCGGCATGCCGAGTTGGCCGCGACGTACCAGGACATCATGGGACGCCACGGGGTCATCGATTTTCAGGACATTCTGCTCAAGACCAACGAGGCGCTGGACCAGGGAGTGATCAGCCCGTTGCAGTGCGACCATTTGCTGATCGATGAATTTCAGGACACCGATCTTGCGCAGTTCAAGTGGGCCATGCACCACCGCAAGGCTTCGGTGCTCACGGCCGTAGGCGACGACGACCAGAGCATCTATGGGTTTCGCCGGGCGCTGGGCTACAAGGGCATGACCGATTTTGCGCAGCAGTTGCGCGCCGAGACGGTCGTTCTAGGCATCAACTACCGCTCGCACGCCGAGGTGCTGGCCCCTGCCGCCAAGCTCATTGCACTCAACAAGGAGCGCATGGACAAGGCGCTTACGTCCTTCAAAGGAGCTGGAGGCCTGGCAACCTGGGAGCGCTATGGCGAGCGTCTGCGCGAGGCTGAGGCCGGCTGTGAACGCGCACGGCATGCCCTGCGGGCGGGGCGCAGCTTTGGCGTGCTGGCCCGCACCAACAAGCGTCTGGACGACTTGGAGGCCGAGTGCATCAAGCACCAGGTTCCCTACACGCGCAGCGAGGGGGGCTCCGTTCTCAAGTCGAGCGAGATGGCCGTGTTCCTGGCGGCCATGTCGGCTCTGCTGGGCCTGGATGCGCGCGATGCCGATGTGCTGCTGTCCTGGTGTGGGGTGAGCGAAGACGACCTCAAGGCGCTGCATGCGCACTACGGCGCCAACCTGCTCAAGCCCAAGACCAAGGCCGGCAGGAAACAGGTCGAGCTCTCGCCCAACGGAAAGCGGGCGTTTGCCCACATTGAGCGCCGATTCGTGGAGTGGTCACAGGTGCTGGAATCGGGCGGCGTGGACTACGTGCTCGACAAGATCCTGCGACTGCTCACCGAGCACACGGACGACAAGCGCAGCAAGGCCACGTTGGAGATCGTCTGCAATGTGTTTGCCCGCTCCACGCAGAAGAATGGTCAAGGCACCCAGGTGGGCAAGGACGGGCCAGGGGAGATGCGTGCCCGCGTGCAGCGCATCAAGGAAATGATCGCTGCGCCGAGCGAGGACAAGAAGCCCGGTGGCAACCCGGTGGTGCTGCTCACGGCGCATGGCTCGAAAGGGCTGGAGTTCGATGAGGTCTGGATTCTGGGTGCTGAGGATGGCGTGTTTCCGGACGAGTCGAGCAGCATCCAAGAAGAGCGGCGCCTGTTCTATGTGGCGATGACGCGGGCGCGCAAAATGCTTTTCGTCAGCGCGGCGGGCAAGGCGCCGCTCTCGCCCTTCCTGGTCGAGACCGGGATCGCGCGCATGCCTGAGTCGGGGATTTTGAAAGAGGGGCAGGGCGCATAGCCGATGCTCGGGAATTGATCCTCTGGCCCGAGCGGTAGTTCATGGTTTAGCACTTGGCCCGCCTGAAATTGCAGAGCCGGCGCCGGCTTTCAATGGAGTTCTCAAAGGAACACGCCCTCATTCGACCACCCCAACCCGCACGCGCCGAACAAAAATTCTCCCGTTGGTTCATCTGATCCTGGGAGAGCACTGTGCGCAATTTCTTCAAACGGCTTCTGGCATTTTTTGCCTTGGCATCCCTTCTGGCCTTTTCGGGAACCAGCGCCTGGGCCGCTATAGGCGCCAACGGCCTGTTCAGTTGGGATCCGTCCAAAGAGGGCATGATCGATTTGCGCGCCGCGCTTCCGATCGAGGGGTGCAATGTGCCCGGTGGGCTGCGCCGGATCAGGACGAGCGATGAGGCCAGTTCGGTGCCCTTCTGGTGCGGCGTGCCGCCCCATTGCCTGGAAGAAACAACGGCCTTGGCAGAGAGTTGCGCGTTCATTCCCTTCTGCCGCCGTGAGCCTCGGGGCGACCCCAACGGCCTTCCCGGCGCCAACGGTTGCCGCGATCCCGAAGATCTGATCTGCGTGGCAACGGGCCTGCATCCGGTGGACGGCAAGTGCCCGCCTCCGGCCAGCCCTCCTGAGTCCCCGCAGGCGTGCCCGCCCGGCTTGACGCTCGTGTTCGGGGTGTGCATCAATGCCTCGCCTCCGGTCGTCAGCGACCCTTGCCTGTACGGCGGGCCGGGATGCGACTCGGGCGGCGGTGGTTCCGCATGCCCCCCCGGCTACTCGGCAGGGGGCGTACAAGGCATGTTCTGCGTGCCCGATCCCGTGCCTGCGGGTGGTGCGGGTGCTGGTGGTGGAAGCCCGGCAGCGCCACCGCCTCCACAGGTGCAGTATTGCCCGAATGGTCAAGCAATGCCTCCTGGCGGTTGCCCACAGGAACTTCCGTCCCCGCCCATTTGCCAGTATGACTCTTGCGGCTTCCTGGTGTCAGGTGGGGCAAGTTGCGGTTACTGGATAGGCTTCGGCAACAATGGTGCGTGCCATGGGAATGCCGGAGCTTCCGATGGCAGCGACGGCGGTAACGGCGGCGATGGGGGCGACGGCGGCGACGGCGGTGATGGTGGCGACGGCGGCGACGGCGGCGATGGCTCTGGCTGGTAAGGAGCAAAGAAAAACCGCCCAGGGGCGGTTTTTTTTGGATCGCGCAAAAGCCTAGTTCACCGGAACCGTCTCGCCCGCCACGGTGCGCCAGGCGCAGGACTTCTCGAACGCCACGCCGTTGTTCTTGCCCTTGAGCACGCTGGTGTACGTGCTCACGGTGCGGGGCAGGGCATTGAGCGGGATGAGGCTGGCTTGGTGGGCCTGCACCATGCCATTCTTGTCGTTGGCCTGGGTCATCAGTACCGTGGGAACGAGATTGCCCATCCCGTCCTTCAGTTCCCAGGACGTGACTTCCAGTTTTTGCCCAACACGAACCTGCGCAATGCTGCTGTAGCCAAAGTCCTGCTTGCCATTCAGGACAGAAGGGTTGGGCGTTTCGTAGCCTTGGCCCTGGATATTGACCTGAATGTTGTTGCAGGGGTAAATCGCCACAAAATTTGAATCGAGAAGCTGACTATTTATTTTTCCAGGATTCATGACGAGTCTCGCATTGGGCCATACCCCGGTACCAATGTCTTCATATGAAGCATGCATGGAGAGAGAGTGGTAAGGGACACCGAGCAAACTCCAGAGGGACTGCATGGTAATTGTTCCGCCCGAGACGACCTCGCCAGCATCAAACGCGTAGCTGAAATGACGTGCTCGATCCACAGGCGTCGCTCCCGTGAAACCGGGATTCCCAGGGATTTCTTCATGCCCTGAAACACCACCATTCAGTTTTTGGTAGTCCGCATGCGATTGCGCGGCATTGTCCAGCGCCGGGTGC
The DNA here is from genome assembly GCA_034676525.1 of Giesbergeria sp. Lineage (GTDB taxonomy): Bacteria > Pseudomonadota > Gammaproteobacteria > Burkholderiales > Burkholderiaceae_C > Simplicispira. The sequence goes on along the minus strand of JAUCCA010000015.1, from coordinate 94,854 downwards.
TGCTTCAGAAAACCGACGCCGGTAATGCCGCGCACCTTGTTCAGCGTGTCAAAGGCGTACTTGCGATCCGCATCGGCATACGCGCCAGGAACGGACGTGGTATTGAGGTTCCCAGGCGTCACGCTCGGGCCGGCATCGGGCGCCGAATCATCGCCACCACCACCACCGCAGGCTGCGAGTGCCGCCGCAGCGGCGACGATCAGTGCAAAATTGCTGTTCTTCATTTTGAGTATCTCCTGATTAAAAATTTGGTTGAGAGCCGGTTGAAGTTTTCCTGCTCTTGATGCAAGAATACAGGACGAACATTCGGAGTCAAATTTCTGTGCGCGCTTTGCACAGAAAACTGTGAGAAAAACCGCATTCCTAGAAAACAGCGTTTTCAAAAATTTTCTTTCTCTCGTTCTCCACCGTCTTTGCTTTCGCACGAAGAATGTGCCGTTTCATGGAAGCGGCATCTTTCACGCACGTGCGCTCGATGGTCTGAACGGCTTGATCGTGACTCATTCCTCTGTACTCAATGGTGTTGTCGATAGAGATAATGACGTTGGCTGAGTCGGCAAAGTGAACCACATTGGAAGGCCCGCCAACGACCGCCGTGTCTGTTCCAACAAAAGCCACGACCGGGATGAAATTCGCTCCCGAAATGCCAAGATGCTGCTGGAGTGCTCGGGCTGAGTTTTGCGATTGTTTGAGCGCGTTGCGCATGGTGCTGCTTCTGTCAAACCGCGTCACATTCCATAGATCGGCATGTGGATCGGCGTAGATCGTTCCCGACTTGTATTTCGTTTCCACCAGAAAAATCGCTCTACCGCCAACAACGATGTGATCGACTTCTGCCGACCATTCGTTGGGCTGGTCGCGGTTAAAGACAAACAGACAGTCGTTGAAAACACGCCAGCCGTTTTGAGGAAGAAAGGACGCGGCCAGGTATTTTGAAACGGTGCATTCCGCTTCATGCCCCTTGAGCTTCATCTCAAACGCTGGAGTATCTAGCAGCGCGTAGATGCTTTTGGCGACCGCGTAGGCGATCAAAGCGAGGAAACAGGCAAGTGCGCCAAGGATCGCCGAGGTTCCAGATCTCAATGTCGCGTTTTGAAACTGTTCATTGTTTGCGAAAAACACGATGATAGAAAGACCTGCCCAATACGCGGGCAGAAATGCCAAAATCATTGTCCCGACAGACAGTAGCTTCAGCCGTTCCGCCTGGATCGTTTGGTATTCGAGCAAGTCTTCGATGGTGTTGCGCAGGTAGCGCGTGGCCAACATCTTGATCGGGTAGCCGATTGCGTGGACGGGCACCAGCACAACCATGAAAATCAATTTGAAGAGGAGCTTTATATTTTCCTCGTCTTCTCTCCTGCTGCTCATTCGTTGTCCCCTCTGTGCCCTGTTCTGATTTGTCTCGCGCATCCTGCCACCAGCAGAAGGCGAGCGGTGTTGACTTGTATCAAAGCGTACCTGACCAGCAAAAAATGCGTGATTTCTGTTGTCTTTCGACCGGCTAAATTTGGCCGGTCGCTCGGCTTCGCTGGCTTCGGCAGGCTCGGCCTCGGGCGTTCAGGCGTTGCACTCGATGCCTTTGAATGAAGTGCTCTTGACGAGCTGTGACCCGTAGCGCTTGGTCTTGAGCCGTTTGTCGAGGACGTACAGGTCGCCCCAGTCTTCTTCGCGGCGCATGAGGCGCCCGGCGACCTGTGCGAATTTCAGGCCGGCCTTGGGCATGGTGAGCAAGTGGAACGGATCTTTGCCGGCGCACTTGAGGTATTCGGCGTGTGTGCTGAGGATCGGGTCGTCGGGCGAGGGGAAAGGCAGGCGGGTCATGATGACGCGGGTGCAGTATTGACCGGGAAGATCAACCCCTTCGCCAATGCTGTCCAGGCCGAACAGGATGCTGCGCTGGCCGGCATCGATGCGCCGCTTGTGTTCTTCGATCATGGCCCAGGGTTGCCATGGCCCTTGCAGAAGGATGCAGTCGCGATCTTTGGCAGGAATAGCCTCCATGCAGTCCTGCATGAGTTTGCGGCTGGTGAAATACACCAGGATGCCCATGTGCTCCTTGGCAGACACGGCGTAGTCCCGCAGGAAGGCGGCAACCATGCGCGGGTGCGCCGGATCGGTGGCCTCCACGCACAGCTTGGGCACAATGAGTTTCGCGCGGCTGTAATCGAACGGGCTTTCCAGCTTCAAGGTGCTGGTGTTTGCCGGCAGGCCGAGTGCGATGCGCATGGGCTCAAAGCTCCCCAGCGACGTAAACGTGGCCGAGGTCAGAAGCCCGGTCTTGACGATGGGCCACAGGTGCTTTCGGGCTTTCTGTGCGCCATCGAAAGGCGAGCAGTTGATGTCGAGATTGTTGCGCCCGCGCGAGAGCCAGCGTGCGATCTGATCCTCGCCGATGAATTCTTCGATGCACTCGATGGCCTCGTTGACATCTCCCATGAGTTGTCCGATCCGCGACTCGATCAGCAGGCCCAGTGCCTTGTTCGTGGTGCGCGTTTGATCTTCCTTGAGGCTTTTCAGCGAATCGCGCATTCCTGACAGGGCGCCCATGAGGTCGTCGAGCAGGCCCTTGAACTGCGGCGGCACTTCACCGAGCGAAAAACGGTGCATGGAGCCATCGCCCAGCATGGTGAGGGCTGCGGCTTCGCATGCGCGCCAGATACCGCGCACCAGTTCGGCCGCGAAATCGAGCCCCTCGGCACCACGGGTCAGTTGCTGGAGCGCCTTGATTTCGTCGTTCCAGAACGTCATCAGGTCGAGGCGCCGCGCAAAGGCATTGAGCAACTTGTCGCTCAGGTGATGTGCTTCGTCAAAAACGAAGATGCACTTGTCGCCGTCCGAGAAGACGCTGTTCGGGACGTTGGAGAGCGTTGCAAGCAGGTAGTCGTGGTTGGTGACGATCACCCGCGCCGTCTTGAGTGCCAGTTGCGTAGCGTAGTAGGGGCACTCTTCGAACATGGGGCATTGCTGGCCCGAGCAGCTCGCGGCGGTATTGGCAATTTTCATCCAGGTGCGGTTGGCAAGGCGCACCGGCAGATCGTCGCGCATCCCCTTCCACTCGCCATCGTTCCACATGCGCACTGCTTCAAGCAGGGCGGCACGGTCTTCATCGGGCGCGGCGAACATGTCCTGGGTGCTGCCATCGAATGCCTGCATTTTGATGGGGCAAGCATGGCGTTCGCGCCCCTTGGCGACAACAACGCTGATGCCGGAGACGCCGGCCTTTTCAAACGCAGCAAGCGCCAAAGGAAGGTCTTTGCCGGCCAGTTGATCTTGCAAAGAGGCGGTGGCGGTGGAGATGACAAGCACCTTGTCCTCGGTGACTGCGGCTGCGATGCCGGGGATCAGATAACCCATGCTCTTGCCGGTCCCGGTAGGCGCCTCAATGATCCCGACCGCCTTGCGGGTCATCAAACCCAGTGCGCGCTGAATGGTGGCCTTTTGCTGCTCGCGCGGAACAAAGCCCGGCAAGAGCCCCGAAAGGGAGCGGTAGGTTTGAGCAACAAGATCGCTCTGGTGGGTGTTTGCCATGGTCTTCTCGATTCGGTGGTTTCCATTCCATCCTCCCATCGAAAAGTCGCAAGTCAAATTTGAATAAGCAGAGAGAGAGTCGTTATTCGCCAAAAAAACGAGACAAATTGAGCGATTGCTGAAGGCGCTCAAATTGCTGCAAAAAAACGCGCGGATTTACCAGGGTTGGGCGTCAGGTTTCTTTTTGGCGCCGATACATGCAATTTGAGCGCGCAATTGGCCGATACCCACTATCCGCAGCCTCCATGCAAATCGTTCGTTCTTCTTGGTGACATTCGCCGTCGCCTGTGTCTGTCTGTTGCATTTAATCACCACAGGCCAAAGCAACGATTTTCGCTAGAGGTGCGCGCGCATGGAACAACGATTGGGGATTTTTGCCGTATTGGCTTTTGCCGCTGGGGTCGCGGGTGCCCAGCAGTCGAACATTGAGTGTGTGCCCGGTGAGGACGGTTCGGTGGTCGCCTCGGCCACTTGGCGCAATGCCATCGGGCAGGGGCGGGCCGATGAAATTTGCCGCAGTCGCACACCAATCGCCTCGGTACAGGCGCCTTCTTCGCCCGATGTGATGCCTGCGCCCGCACCCGCGATGAACCGCGCCGTTGCCGCTCCCGCAGGTGTCGCCGATTTCAAGGCACTACCGGGCGCCGCCGTGCCCCAGCCAAGCGCACCTTCTCGGTTGGGCAATTTCGTGGTTGGCGGCGAGCCACCCGCCAGCGCCATGCCTGCGGCACAAGAAATGGTGCCCATGGAGACCTGGCAAGTGCGGGCCGGCGATCTCCTGAGCCAGACCCTGCGCGGCTGGGCGACAAAAGCAGGTTGGGTGCTGGTCTGGGACTTCCCGGAAAAAGAAGATTTCCGTCTGGGCGTCTCCAACGCTTTTCACGCTGATTTCAAGTCGGCTGTCTATCGTCTGGTCGATTCGCTTCCCCCAGGCGTTCGCATCCAGGTCAATCTTCACCAAGAAAACTCGCCTCCGCTGATTCATGTGATGCGCGAAGAAGGGGGTCGCTGATGAATCGCATGAAGAAACTGGCCTGCGCCGCCGCCGCAACCGCGTTACTGGCTGCGTGCGGAACCATCAATACCCAGGTCAAGGAACAAATCGAAGAAAAGGGCCAAAGCACCCAGTCGCTTGATATGCCCATGCAGTCGGCCCCGATGACTCGGGTGCGTGAAATGCGCGGCACCATGATTCCCGTGGTTCAGGTCGTGGCACCCCACAAAGGCGAGTGGCTCAAGCAGTTCAAGGTGCAGTTGGACATTCGCAATGCGACGCCGCTGTCGGCGGTGGTGAGCAAGCTCGCCGAGCAGGGCGTCAATGTCGTGTCGGACTTGCCGCTCGACACCTACACCTACTCGGGCAAGGTCAATGCCACCGATGGCGAGTCCGCACTTCGGGCCATTCTGGGTTCGGTCGGGCTCGATTACCAAATCGATGACGAACGTCGCTTGGTGGCCATCAAACCGATGGTCTCGCGCTCCTGGTTCCTCAACATCGGCAACCGCAAGTCGTCCTTTGCCAGCGATGGGGTTACGAGTGGGTCTGGTTCGGGCGATTCCGGGAATGCGAGTTCCAACGGCTCCAGTTCCTCGCAGGGCTCGCAGTCGGCGCAAGGTGGGTTTGCCTCCGGGCAGTCTTCCGGCAGCGGTTTGAGTTCAGGGGGGTCCGGTTCGTCCCAGGGCTCTCAATCGGGCAATGCCAATGGCAATGGTTCCGGGTCATCGAACAACTCGACCGCTTCGAATGGCACGGGCGTCGTGTCGGCCGACGATTTCTGGAGCAGCCTGTCGAGTGAGTTGAACAACCGGTTGTCCGTGCTGGTGCCGCGTTCGATGGCCTCGGGGCGCTCGGTGAGCGCGACCCTGCCTGGACCGCTGCCCGGTGCGCTCGGCTTGGCGCCAGCGGCGCCCTTCCCCCCGACCCTGCCTGGGCTTGCGCCGGCTCTTGGCTCTGCAAATGCTTCTGGCGCAGCGTCGGGCGAGCTGTACGTAAAGACCAAGGTCGGCGGGTTCTCGCTCAATCCGGAAACCGGCGCGATCACCGTACAGGCCCCGCACTGGGTTCTGGAGGATCTCGACGGCTACTTCAAGCGCGTTCAGGAGATGTACAACACCGACATCTCCTTCATCGGCGAGCTGGTGCTGCTCACGAGCAATCGCAGCGACTCCGAGGGGGTGGATATTTCCGCGTTCACCCGCTGGGTGTCGAAGAAGTACACCACCGGCATTGCGATTGCGAACAACGCGCTGGGTGGGGTAACCCTGTCCATTCCACCGGGCAGCGGCGCACCGTCCTTCCAGTTGGGCTCGCCCGTCAGCGGCCCGGTCATGGGCGTGACGTACACCGGCGTCAACAACGCGATGGACATTTTCAACGCCTATCTCTCGGAGATGGGCAAGGTCAGCGTGATCCAGCGACCGCTGGTGACCACCACTTCGGGCGTGCCGGGGGTGTTCTCCAAGAAATTCACGGACTACTACAACACCGTGTCGCAGCAAGCCGCCTCGGGTGGAACGGGCTCGGCGGCCACTGCCACGCAAAACGTCCTGGTTCCCGTGGAGCTGGGAACGGAGCTGCGCATCAACCCGCGCATCGATATCGCCACGGGGCTGATCCGCGCGCAGTTGTCGCTCAACCAGGTCATCAAGTCGGGAAGCAAGACCATCCCGCAGACGATCACGTTTGGCAATACCGCGACGACGATCAACACCACGATTCCGCTGCTGACCAAGCAGAACATCTCCGGCGAGATTCTCCTGCGGGACAACGATCTGGTCATCGTGGGTGGGCAGACCGAAAACAGCCTGTCGTCCGACGAAAACGGCCTTCCCGGTCAGGACGGCCCCCTGGGTGGCGTTCTTGGCAACAAGAAAGCTTCACGTGGAACGCAGACCTACTACTTCGCACTGCGCGTGGCAGTGAGCAAGCGGCAATGATGCGCCAGCGCGGCTTCACCCTCGTCGAGCTGCTGATCACGGTGATCGTGATTGGTGTGCTCACGGTATTTCTTGCGCCACTGTTCAACTCATTGGTGACAGCGCAGCGCACGGCGTACTCCGAAAAGCACCAACTGAACAACCAGTTGATCGGCACTGCGCTGATGACGTATGCGGCGAACTCGACGCAGTTCGGTCGCCTGCCAGCGGCGTACACCGGGAGCGGCTTTACCAAAACGATTTTCAACCCAGGCGATGTGTCTGCCGGGGGGATAGCGTTGAGCCAAGCGCTCACGCAGTCGGGGGTGAATCCGGCCGAGATCAACGACGACGCTACGGCGAGCAAGAAGGTGCGCGTCTATCAGGTGGTTCAGGGGCTCACCCAGGCGGTGCCGCTGTACTTCCAGAGCGGCCCATTGGTGACCTTGACCTACGACTTTGGCGCCGTGTACCTGACCGCTTGCCCCAAGGCGACCGCAAGTTGCAACCCCACGGTGGCGACCGGCGTTCCGGGGTCAAGCCTCGCGATGACCTCGGGCAACTTCACCACCTGGGCGCCAGCAGGGACGGACGGTGCAGCGCATTTCATCTCGTCGCTGCCGATCCAGAAGCAGATGCTGGCAACCACGGTGCAACGTCTGGACCGGGTACGTGACGCGCTCATCAGCTTGCTGCGCACCAACCAGGTGACGGCTGGTGGCGGTGACACAACGAACTGGTTTCCCAATCAGGCCGGCGCTGCCGCAGCGGGCTCGCAGGGTGGCAAGGCCCCCGGCACGAACCAGGGTTGCCGCGATGGCTGGTACGACCTGTCCAGCGGAACGGTGTCGGTCCTTCCTGCGGTGGGTCTTTCGGCGCAGGAGTATGGCGTGACGGCATGGGGCGGCTCTGTCGAGTATTGCCGCGATTACGACCCTATGGCCAGCGGAGCACCCAATGCGCCGCCCCATTTTGCGGCAATTCGAATTTTGGCGAATGTTTCTGGTGGAGGCGCCCCGGATGCGGCGGTGCCCGGAAACAACATCGTGCTCACCTTCTGATGGAGGTGCGCATCATGGAATGACTTTCATTCGACAAACGGCTCTCTCTCTGTGTGTGTTTTGTGTAATTAACCAAAGGAAAATGCGATGAAAACGTTTGGCAAAATTCAAAAGACCCTGCAACGCGGTTTTACGTTGCTGGAACTGGTGGTGGTGGTCGGCATTATCGGCATCTTGATCGTGCTGATTGCGCCCAATATCGCGGGATCGCGCGATGGCTCGAACGCGGCGTTCCTGCAAAAGACGGCGCAGGATGCGGGCAACAACTGGATGCTGATTGCCCAATACTGCGGCACCACAACCGATGCGGCCGCTTCGCCCGTGCTTCTGGCGACCAAGACGGCAGCCGATGTGATCTTCGGCGGCAAGGCCAACGTGGCGGCGGCCTACCAGGCGTGCTACGAACAATCCAAGGTCATGGCGATGGCCGATGCCGGTCAACCCAAGTCGGGTGGCGGCTGGACGGTGGCCGGCTACACGACGACGCTGACGGCTGGCGGCACCGTGCCCCTGAAGGTGAACTACGCCTCTGTCCCCGACGCCCTGGTGCTCATGATGGCGCAGAAATACTCGCCTGGGCTGACCGCGCTTGCCGCCTCTGACGCCGCCTCGCCCGTGGTGCAGTACGGCACGGTGACTGCCGGTACGCGCACGGTGACCGTGCTCCGTCAAGTCAACTGATCGCCGGCCGGTGTTCCCGATTCTCGTCTTCGCCGTTGCTTTCTGGCTGGGCTTGCTCGCCGACAGCGCGGCGCAGATGAACCGGGAAGTCGCTCAGATGTACCAGGCCCGTGCCCGGTCAATGAAGACCGTGGCCCTGGCCGAAAACCTGGAGCAGTTCTACCAGGAACGCAATGTGTTTCCGGCGAGCACCGCAGCATTGGCTGCGAGCGCCGGATTTCAGCAAGCGCGCTCTTTGGTCGAACCCTGGCAGGGCTACGCCGTGAGCCCCGTCTTAACCGATGGCGTGTGGCAATTTTCTCGGGCTGTGCTGTTTTCCAACAACCGGACAGCCGGGGTGACTGCGGCCGCATATCTGGCTTCGAATGCATGCGGCACGGGCGGCTATGACACGGCAGTGAGTTGGTGCGGCAGGAAACAAAGCGATTGGTTTCGGCGCGAAACCAAAGAGAGTTTCAATCAAAAGATCGGCACCCAACGCGCTCACATGGGGCGTTTGTTGCAGAAGTTCGCCGATTATTACAACCTGAATAAAAAATTCCCGGATAAAGATAATCTCAGTGTGCCGCTAGCTGCTGACAGCATAAATAAGATTGCTACGTTGGTGGGTTATGCAGGCACCGCAGGAAACTGTTCAGGGGTTTTCAATTACATGGATGTTCCAATTGATTGCGCCGATATGTTCGATATTTTTGGCGGTCACATTGGTTACCAGTTCGTCAGTGGGAAGCGTGTGATTCTGGTTTCAGAGTCGCCCATATTTAATGCAGCCGGCAACCGAGTGGTTGTGGCCGCTGAGTTGGACAACAGCGCCTTGTGAGGGGGTGAAGTGCAAGATCAATTGGATTACGAGCAGCACGAGCAGGACGTTGCCCAGGCCTGCGCCTGGGGGTGGGTGGAGCCACCGAAAGAAATCATCGCGCTCGCAGGCCGGGCGCGCAGTGCGGCCGTTACGCCCAGCGGGCAGCTTTTTGTGGATCTCGGCGTTGTGAGCGAGGAAACGCGCGACAAGTGGTTGGCCGCCAAGCCCGAGCATGTCCAGACCATCGCCTGGTTTGCGCAGAAAGACCCGGCGCTTGCTCCGCTCGTTGACCAATTGCTTGCGCTCAAGGCCGGCTATCCCTACTACGAATCGCTTTCGCTCATGTCGGTGCATGCCTGCATGCATGAGCCCGATGTGGTGGCCCGTGCCGACGAGTCGGACGCGGCGGTGATGATCATCGACGGGTCGGTTCCGCTGATTGCGTTCTCGACGTTTTCGGCGCTCATCAAATTTCGCTCGATGGGCCGCACGCAGCGCCAGCGCGACCCGATCATGCGCGCTGTCGATGGCGAGAACCTGCAAATGGCCGTGGGATCGCGGGACGAGATCTCGGCCATCATCAAGTCCTCGCGCTCCATGGACGAGGCCTATGGCTCGATGGAGTCGGCCAACGTCTGGATTGCCTCGTCGGCTGAGAACCAGACCAAGCCGGAAAACCGGGAGATTACCCGGATGATCGACCACGCCCTGCACATTGACGCAACCGATGTGGCCCTGATGCCGCTGCGCAATGGCGAGATGGTGGTGCAGATGCGCAAGTACGGCGAGATGGTCTCACCCAAGTCGGTCCGAGATCGTCTCAGTCCCGATATGGCGCGGCAAATCCTTTCCTTGCTGCAATCCAAGTCGGGCGCCAACCCGACCAACACCGTGCAGCGCGTGCCTACCGATGGGCAGATTTCCTACCGATCCAGCCACGGCGACGCGTTTTTGCGCCTCTCTTTTGTCCCTTTGAACCATCTGGGTGAGATGCGCAATCTCACCTCGGCGTCGATCCGCATCCTGCCTCGGGCCGAGTCGGTGATTTCGCTTGGTGGGCTCAAGTTGCATCCCCAGGTGGTTGAGCAGATGGCCTACGCGATGCGCATTTCCCAGGGGCTTGTGCTGATTGTCGGGCCGACAAACTCGGGCAAATCCACCACGGTGGCCGGAGCGATCGGCGAGCACGTGAAGTTATTTGGCGAGCGCAGAAAGCGCCTGTCGGTGGAGGATCCGATCGAGCGCTTCCTGTCGGGCATCCAGCAATACAACGCGCCGATGCATATCAAGGACGAGGCCAAGCGCTTTGAGGTCATCCTGCGCGCCTTCAAGCGCCACGATCCGGACATGATCTGGGTGGGGGAAGTGCGCGACAAGGTGACTGCCGATATGTGCGTCTCGTCGGCCAGCACAGGCCATATCGTTCTGTCCACGCTGCACGCGAACGATACCGTGATGGCGTTCGATGTGCTGTGCAAGATGGTCGATGACGAAAAGCGTTTCCAACTCATCGAGTCGATGGCCTTGGTCATCTCGCAGCGCTTGGTCAAGGAGGTGTGCCCGCACTGTAGCGAGGTGAGAGAACCCACAGCAGAAGAGCGCGACCTGTTTCGCCACTACACCACGATGGTGGGGGAAACGGCCGAGTTGCCTTCGGAGATCGCCCATGCCAACCCCACAGGTTGCGTGCATTGCCACGAGGGCTACGTGGGGTTGCTGCCGATCAACGAGGTCTTGCCCTTCAGCCGGGATGCCAAGGACGCGGCCATCGCCATGCTGCACGGCGCCAATCGCCGCGACTCGCTTGCCAAGGAACGCAGCATGACGTTGCTGGAGAGCGCGATGCAGCTTCTGTCACAGCACAAGATCGATCTGGAAGCGCTGCTGGTATGAAGCTGCACGAAATCAGCGCGTGCGCAAGCGCCATCGGCAACCAGATCAAGGCCGGCATTCCGCTCGATCAGGCGTTGCACAGGCTGGTGCGCATGCAACCCAAGTACGAAGAGTTCTGGGAACAGACCGCCATCTCTGTGCGCTCCGGTCAGCCCCTGTCCGATTCGCTGGCCTCGGTGTGGCCGCCCGCGCTGGTCGGGGCTGTGCGGGCGGGTGAGCAGTCCGGAAAGCTTGAAGATGTGTTCACCCGCATCGAAGAGACGGTGGCATTGCAGATGAACCTGCGCCAGTCGATGTTCCGACTGGCGTACCCAGCAGGCATGGGCCTGGCAGGTCTGGGGGTGTTCCTCGGCTTCATGGTGTTCGTGCTGCCGGGACTTGCCAAGTCGCTGCACACGAAGTCGCAGAGTTTCGTGTTTGAACTGTCGTCCTGGCTCTCTGGATTTGTCGATCAGAACTGGGCCTATCTCCTTGGAGCCGTCGCGCTGGGAATTGCGGTGCTCGTGAGTTGGCTACAGACCGACGAGGCCAAGGAACTGATTCTGGATGCGATGCTGGGCATCCCGGTGGTCAAGGACGCCTTGCGTGACATGTACTTTGGCTTGTGGGCGAACTACATGGCCGTCATGGTGGCAGCGGGCATCGCTACCGTGGAGGCTCTCAAGCTGACGGCCGTGGTCCTGCCCGTGCGCATGCGCAGCAGCATTCATGCTTTTGAGCGTGATTTGTCGGCGAACAATTTCTCTATGGCCGATGCCGCCGACCTTGCAAAGCAATCACCAGACGATCCACGCAGCATCTGGTGGCCGTTCTATGTGTCGAGCGCCTTCATGGTGGCCGAGCAAACCGGCGAGATTGACGCTGAAATGATGCGCGTGGCCCCGTCCCTGGTGAAGGAAGGTATCAAGACACTCGACCGCGTGCTTGCCGTGGCAAACGCGGTGGCCTTGGCAATTTCGGCATTTCTGATCGTCTCGCCCTTGGCCGCCTATTACGTCGAAATCTTCACTGCCATCCGGCAGGCTAGGTGAGTCAGCATGGCAAATTCTTTCGAGATCATCACCTCGGCCCATATTGATCCGCCCACGAACCGCAAGGTGCGTCGGGTTCTGCTGGCCGGCGAGGTCGTGTTTGCTTCATTGCAGGGAGCCTTGCCGCCTTCAGGCTTCGTGTCCCAAGCACCGCGCGATGCCCAGGGCGGCCTTGCGGTGCATTTCATGAAGAACGCTCCCAAGGTGCATGTGTCGATCGACCAGCGCCTGTGCAAGGTTCCCCGCATGCGGTGCGCGCTGGCCCTCGACGGCTACCTTGCCTGGGGTCTTGGCGAGCGCAGAAAAGGGATTGTGGTGCTGCTCGGTGGGGCCGAAAGCGAGCATTCCACGCATGTGAGCATTCTTGCTTTCTCGGGTGGAAAGGTCTCGGAACTCGATGAGAAGGTGCTGCCACCGGCCACGGCCACGTATTTTCGGGATGCGCTCGCGTCGATGGTGGGCGAGCTGCGCCTGAAGTACCCGACCGCCCATTTCGTGCAGGCAGCGCCCCTTCCGGACTGGGCGCTTGAAGGGGTCGAGTATCTGGGTGAAAAGCCACTGCGCGGACTTTCTTTCCGGTCGATCGCGCTGCGTGGACCCAGCCGCCATGTGGCGCCGGCCCTGGTCTATGCCGGCATCGGGGCGCTGGGCATGTCCTTCTATGCTGCAGCCATCACCACGGGCTGGAATCGCTACGACCGTGCGGTGGCCGCCTATGGCAAAGCGGTTGCCGACCCGGCCATTGAGGGACGCGGAGGCATCGATACCGGGTTCCTGAGCGTTGCCGGCGCGAGGCGCGTTTTTATGGAGAGCCCGCGCCGACAAGCCGTTCTGGTGGAGAAGGCCGAGGCGGTTGTGCGCGGCATCGGATCGGTGCCTGGCGTGCAGATTGTGGAGATGAAATTGCTGAGCCAAGCGGTGCGGGCGCCGCAAACACCGGCTGCAGGGGTGGTCGAGGAAAGTCCGCAGCAGGAACAACAGCGCCGCTCCCTGGCCGCCGACCGGACTGCGGATGTGGCGATCTCCTTGTCGGTCCCACGCGCGAAAGAGCCAGCCGTGAATCAGGCCCAGAGCGTGATGGCCCAGATCGCGGCGCACACCGGCATGTCACTGCGCTTGACGCATCAGGGGTGGCGCGAGGACAAAGAAACACGGACGTTTCGCATCGAGGGGTTCTTCCATGATTAACGGCACGGGTATCAAAAAGGTTCCGCTGATTGTGGTGGTGGCTTTTGCCGCTGTGCTCGGCATGCAGGGCGTGAAGTCATTTCGCGCACTCGCAGAAAAGGCGCTTGCCCAGGAGGCGGTGACGGAAAGCGTGATGCAGTGGAAGCAAGGGTATATGGCCTTTGCCGATACCGTCAAAAAATGGGATGGGAGTTTTCGCAGCGAGGACTCGGTGCAGGATCTGATCTCGCTCTATAGCGTCGTTGGCCTGAGTTCCTATGGCCTGCGAGCGGACAGCGACACGCTGCTGCTCAATAAGGTTGCTCCTGTGGCGCAAGGCGGCATTGCCATCGGGCTCACGCAGTTCTGCATCGCTTCGGCGTCGCGGCCCGAGGGAGCGCTGGATGTTGAGGCAGCGAACTACCAGGCGCTGTTCGCCGGATTGCGCCGGCTCTCGCAACGACCGGACGTTTCCATCGGCTCGATTTCCATCAAGGGCGACAAGACAACGCCGGTCGCCAGCCTGGGTGAGTTCTGCGTTCTTCTGCGCAAAGGCTAGGGAGGCAGCATGCAAAAAATCATTCGCGGTGGCAGTGTCCGCATGTACCTGTACATCGGTTCGGTGCTCGTCATCGCGGGCGTCTGGCGCATGGGCGAAGCCGTCAATCTGCGGCTGGCGAATCTTCCCGTCAAGGAAGTTCAGCGTGTCGGGCAAGAGCCCATCGCCTTGGACGCCAAAGGGCTGTACCCGGTATGGGTCAAGCAGGCAGCATCTGCGGGCATTGCATCACAGGCCGATGTGGAAGGGCTGTTTCGCAAGGCGGAGCCGGCGCTCAAATCGCCCGGACAAATGCCCGATGCGCAGCCGGCGCCGCCGCCCGATTACGCCGGCATGTTCAAGCAGTTGGCCCGCGTCGATGGCGTTTCCAACGATGGCGTCTTTCTCAACGGTCGCTTCTACCGGGTCGGACAGGTCATCGATGCGCTTCCTCTCGGTTTCAGCGGCAGTGCGCCCGTGGTGCCGGTCGTAGAGTCGATCGATCAGGGCAGGGTGGTGTTTCGCGTCGGCAAGGCGCAAGTGGCGTTCATCGTCGCGGAGTAGCACCATGATCTCAGAGTGGCTCGAATCCCTGCACTATGAACGCCCGTGGGCCTACAAGGGTGTCGTTGGCCTGAGCGGGGCGATCTTGCTGTTCGTGTGCTTTGTCCTTTTGCCCGAGAGCGCCATGCTCAAGGCCATGGGGGTCACCAGCATGCAAAAGCGTGTCTCCGCTGCCGCCAGCGCGGTGTACTGGTCTGGCCGGTCGTTGCTGCACGGCGCCAGTGGCGAGGTTGTCCTTGGTCAGGTCTATGGGAGCGTGCAAGGGATTGACGAAAAGGGCGCTTTGATTGCTTCACTGCCCAACGGGGATCAGTGGGAACGCAAGCGCTTTGCGCTGGCCAACGTCGAGATCGTGGACCCTTACGCGGCCGCGCAGATCGTGGGGTCGCTCAAGGCCGAGAATGCACGTTTCGAGGTTTTCGATGGCGAGCGTGCTGTGGTCTGGATCAGGAATGCGCCGCTCAACATCAAGCTCATCGAGGCCGGTGCTGCCCGGCCCGATCCGAACCCGCCGACCAATATCTTCGATGAAGCGTTCGCTTCGTGGTACTGGAGCCGGGCTCGCGGCGCCCCATGACGCCGGCCGGCGATCCCAACAACGCAGGCCCAAGGGCCAGGACTCAGGGCTGCGCCAGCAGGTAGCGCGTCTCGCCGGCCGGGATGCTTTCGATGGGCACAGCGCACGAACCCAGCGCCGCCCATGCGCGCTGCACGATCAGGCCGAATACACCGCGCGTCGGGCCTTGTTGCGCCAGCTTGGCGTATTCGCTTGGAAGCTGTGTCCGCAATGTGCGCAGGTAAGCTTCGCTGAGAAGCAGGAATCCCATCAGGTTCTTGATCTGCTTGTCGGCAGACTGTGGTTCGTCGCGGCACACGATGGGCAGCACGTGGCCGTAGGCGTTGATCTCGTCCACCACGTTTCCAAGATGGTTCGAGGGCGCCTGCAACGCGTAGAGCCTGTAAATGCTGGATCTTCGCTCCGACTCGGACAGGTAGGGGTGCAACTGCCCGTTGTTCAACCGGGGCCACGCATCCGCTGAGAGGTAGGGCTCGTAGTAGGTGCCGTCAATGAAGAAGCCCTGGTGCGCAAAGGAATCGATGTGGATGATTTCGTGCGCGACGGTTGCCATTTTCTCTACCGGGCGAGTAAATCCTTGGCGGGTGGCATAGGCAGAGAAAGCTTGATGGTAAGTAGCGTATCTCTTATAAAGATCTCCGAGCGCGGAATCTCGTATTATTTCATCGCCAGGCAGTGAATTCGCGTGCGCCAAAAATGCAACGGCAAAACATGCGATCGCAATGAATGACTTATCGGTATTCATCGTCAATACACGAAGATATTATTGATAACACTGAACCACGGAGGAAGTGGCGCGATCAGAAAGTCCGAGTGGGTAAGAGTATCCGCTGGCTGATGTTCCAGTAAGATAATCATGGAGCGCACTTGCAGGAAAAGTTCCTGCGTAATTTGCATATAGTGTCATTGCCAGTGCCGGAGCGAGACTGGGTGGACGGAGCAACTCCAGTACGGCAGTGCTTGCAGATATGCTTCCCAAATAGGATGCGACCCCCGTGAATTTATTGGTCCCATCGATAGATCCATAGCCGATGAATTTCGTCGCGTAGCCGGGCAGTTGAAAAATAAAGCAATGGTCATAGTCGAACCCTGTACCGGTGGCCTGCAAGATCACCGTGGGCGGCTGAGTCACTGCATTCTGGTTGGTCTTGGCCACCGCGCCGGTTGGGTTCTGCGTTCCGCTGTAGCTGCTACCGCCCGAGACCGACTTGATCGTGATGGCGCCGTTGTTGGTCTGCTTGCCGGCCTCCCAGGTCCATTGCGCTGCCGGCGCCGCCATTGCGCTGGGCAGGCACGCGCCTGTCACAAGAGCCGCGAAAAGTACCTGGGTGAGTTTGGGCAACATGGGAAACCTCGCAAATTTCCCTATCGTCGCGCAACGGATGGGTTTTGGGGCGGCGAATCGCGCTGGCTGGGAGATCGCATTCGATCTAGGCGTTGGCCCAATACCAAGCGACTTATCGCGAAAGTTTCGTGATTGTGCGCATTTTTTGACCGGCTAAATTTGGCCGGTCACTGCCATGAGCCTATGTCGGCGTCTTTTCCTTCACCGCCCGGTGCCCCGTCTCCGCCAAAGGACATGACATCGATCTCACCCCGGATGCCCGGCGAGAGGTATTGGTAGGGGCGGCCCCAGGGATCGTTGGGGAGCTTTTCGAGGTAGGGCTTCCAGTTGATCGGCGCGGGGCCGGCGCTCGGGCGGGCCACCAGCGCTTGCAGGCCCTGTTCGGCCGTCGGGTAGCGCTGGTTGTCCAGGCGGTAGAGCTTGAGGGCCTGCATCAGGTTGGTGACGTCGGTGCGCGCCGCCGTGCTGCGCGCGTCGTCGGCCCGGTCGAGGACGTTGGGCACGATGAGCGCGGCAAGCACGCCGATGATGACCAGCACGACCATCAGCTCGATCAGAGTGAAACCGGATTGGCCGGGTTTTTGATTTCGAGTTTTCCTGAACGGCATATGAAAAATTGGTTCGGTTAAAGAGTGCATGCCTTACTGTTGCACGCGAAACAGGGTTGTCAAAAAAAGCCCGAGGCATGCAAGATGCACTCGGGCGGTATTCGGTCCACGGCTGCTATTTTTCTGCGCTGAGTTTTGTGCCATCCGGCAGGCTCGCTCCAGCGGCAATGAAACGCACCTGATTGCCGACGCGGATCAAAGCGCCGTCTGCCTGGCGTTCGATGACCGTGAATTTCGGCGTGTGCATTTCTTGGTCCGGTGCGCCACTGGCAGGCTCAAGCTGCAATGGCTTGGTGTGCAGAGGCTCCAGGCTGATCTGAGGCGCTTTGTCCGTAGGCGCTGGCGTATCTCCCTTGGCCGACCCGGAAGTGGCAATGGCAGGCGCTGGCGCAGGCGCAGCCGTGGCTTGCTGAGCCGGCGCTGGCAAGGTGTCCGGTGGTGGCTTCTTTTTGCTGCGAATCTCCACATGGACTCCGCTGCCATCGTCGTGCGGCTCGGCCTCGGGTTCGACGGTTTGCTCAACAGTTTCGGCGACTTTCTCGGCTTGCTTCTTTGAGGCGGGGATGATGCCCTTGATCTGGACGCCAGACGGCTCGCTCGGTTTAAGCCGGATGGGCTTCATGTTGGGCGCGGGCAGCACAGGAAGGCCGGGCACAGGCATCAGCTTGGTCACGGCTTGCGGCTGCGAACCATGGGCAGAGGATGCCGGTTGGGAAGGCGCCCGAACGACAACGGGCAGGGCGGCAGTCTCAACCGGCGCTGCCGCGCTGTAGGCGACACCGCCCGCTTGGCGGCCCGTGACGTTTTGGTAGAGCACGGTGACCGCAATACCGGTGATGAGCCCGAGAAAGAGAATCCGGATCGACTCATGCAGATCCTGGCCTACTACATCACTTTTTATCTTGGGCACCACTGCTGCGGCGCTCGCGGGCGCGGTGGGTTTTTGCCGTTTCTTCTTCACGATCCACCCCCCTTCGACGGGGCGTGCTTGCCCCTTATATACAGGCGGGTTCCTGCCGTCGCTGCAAATGCCACGGCAAGCATTCCGCCCAAAGAGAAGAACAGCCCCACAGTTGCGTTGGCGTCGAGCAGCCGCCTGATGAGCAGCAAGAGCATGCCGGTGACGGCGTAGCTGCCAACCACGAGATGGCGCCAGCGAAGCTGTGCCGCCTCGACCGCCTGTTCGATGGCCGCATCGCCCATCCCTTCGTCCCGCAGTGCGGTGTCGATGGCGGTTCGCGCAACACGCAATCCGGTCGCCACGTACAGGAGCAGCATGCGCTGCACGCCGACCGAGATCACTTGGGCTTTTGCTGATGCACGATCACCGCCGCGCACAACACGCAGATCAGTCCCAGGACCATCGCCAACCAGCCCAGCAGGGAGATCCACGGCACCTTGCTGATCTCCACGTTGATGAGCAGCATGCCGATCGCCGTCCACCCGACCCCGATGGCCAGCGCGTCCGTCCCGCTCAGGGGCGGCAATCCGTCCATCTCGTTCTTGTTGAAATCGTCCAGCGCTCTTTGGGGAATCTGCGCCAGCTTTTCGATTTTGGTTTCCTCTTTCATTTTGGTGCTCCTTCATTTGCTTCACTCCGTATTCAAGTTATCACGCAGGCATCTCAAGTCAAATTTTGAGCGCTGGTCAAACGTCGAATTCGTCACAACCGGAGAGCCAATATCCGCGTGCGTTTCCCATCACGCTGTTGTCCAACGACTGAATGCGATATCCAGGGAGCTTTTCGGCAAGCGCGTCCTTATAGAAGGAGGCGCCGCCACCGGTAAGAAAAACCCTGCTGAGACGGGCCTTGTTCGAGTCGATCCGGCCGAGGAAGGCCACCACTTCCTTGCGGGCGGCGTCGAGCAGAGTGGCGTGGTAGGGCTGGGTGTCGATGACCTGGTATCCCAGGTTGATCGAGCCGCGCAGCAATCCTTCTTCCACCTGGTCGAATTCAAGACTGCCGGTGCCGTGGTCGTAGCCGATCTTCTGGCTGACCTGGCGCAAAAGACTGGAGACGCCACCGTCGAATGAGCCGCTGAGTTTCATCTCGGGGCGCATGCCATTGGCGACAAACCAGTCAAAGGTCCGGTATCCCGGATCAATCACCATCGACAAAGCGCGTTCTGAGAACAGTTCATCTGTTGCGGGCAGCGTCTGAGCGGCATAGCGCAGGCCGCCAAACGGCTGCGGCAAGACCTTGACCTGTTTCGCGCGCACGGTGACCGTGGCCGACATTCCTGCGCCACGCAAATGCGGTGGGATGGGAACCTCACGCTCAAGCAAAGCGATTTCCCGCAGCCGCTTTCCACGGGCAGAAAATCCGGATACCGGCAGTCCAACCACCAGCATGTCGATTTCCTCAAAGACCTCACCCTTTTCGCGCATGGCCATATAAAGGCTGGTACGCAAGAGCACTTCGTGCTCGTCGGATTCGATGTAATTGGGGTCCAATCCACGGGCTTCGATCCCCAAGGCTGCAGCCGGGCCGGCGTAGTAATGCTTGCCCTTCATTTCAATGCGAATCCGGTCCGGGTTCGTGCCGCCGCCCATACTTTCTTCGTCAATCGTCGCCAGAGGGGCGATGGAGCGAAAGCAGGTTTCACCCCAGCGCTCGCGTCCCGCTTTGTCCAGCGAATGACCCCATACCGCCTTGGTGTTTCCGTATCCAACATCAATGCCGATAACCGTGTTTGCCATGTAATTTCCTCGTGATGTTTACAGATCGAACATGCGCGAAGCATCGCGCATCCGGTGCTTAAAAGACCTGTCCTTTTTGGCATCAAAGGTAGCAGGTGAATTTTTCGGTTGATTTACTTTTTCTAATGCTTCATGTGTATGAGCATCTGGTGCTTGTTGATTCATATTCTGGACGTTTTGGTT
This sequence comes from Giesbergeria sp., assembly GCA_034676525.1. GTDB lineage: Bacteria > Pseudomonadota > Gammaproteobacteria > Burkholderiales > Burkholderiaceae_C > Simplicispira. Next base: position 75,260 of record JAUCCA010000015.1, on the reverse strand, counting down.
CAGATTATTCTGCGATATGATGTTAATTTCAATAACATCCTTCGTCTGGATATTCTTATCCGGAATGGATGGTTCCACTTGAGGTTTGAGCGCGCCAATCTGAATTTTTTCAAGCTCTGCCTTGATGATCAGTCGCCGCTGCGCATCGCTCGTAGCGTTGTGAAGAAGGGCATGCAATGCCTCCATTCCAACATCGCGCGACGATATGGTTAAGCGAATTGAGATCGTGCCTGGGTTCGACGAGAAGGCCTCTTCCATGCCATCTAAGGAGACGGCAGGAATGTGCAGCTTGGTTGATAGGATCTTCCTAATCAAATTGGCCCGTAAACGATCTTCGTTTATCGAGCGAAGCTGCCGGTAGATTCCGCTCAAAAGATACTCTTCAGGCGTAATTGGCAATCGCACGCGAACGGTAGGGAGCGTATTTGGTGGAAGTGTGGAATGTTGCATTGTTGTGCTCTTTTTCGTTGCCAGTAATTGCAGAAAAATGCAGGAATTGGATCTAATGCAAGTTTTCGTCTTTTTGTGCAAAAATTGGTCAACCGGGTTGGTCCCAGTGTGCATTCGCGAGGGCAAAATGAAAACGGAAGTGTTTGCGAAAATCAATCAACATTCGCATTCCCACGCTGTTCGTTATTCACCTAAGCTTTCCCCCAAGCGCGGTTAGCTAGGCTGCGCACGCTTTCCAACTCCGCAATTGCGGGAACCTTTGAAATAGCACTCTCGGTGGGTTCAACATGCGGCGACTTCGGTCGGTCCGTTTTTTTTGTTGCGCCTGCACTCCCTCGGGAGTAGTGCTCTTTGATGCGATTCACTACAGCTCACCACAGAGTGTCGGAAAAAGCTCGATTAGCTCAATGCTGACAACGACTTACGAACTTTCGTCACTACAGCGCTTTACACAGAACTGAATCAGTGAAGAAATTTGAGCTACTTTTGCCTAAGAATCAGGCAGATTGAGCGACACGAAGAAGGGTGCGAGGACGGCTGCAACGGCCGATCGCAAGGGCACCTGAACGACAAAGCAAGGCCGGGGAGACCCTGGTCAACAACCACAAGGCGAACTGCGAAGCTACTGCGAGGGTGGGGCTGCGACCGAGACGAGAGGCTGCTGGGGAGTTGTGGAAAGCAACCCGGTGGGCACCTTGTCGAGGAAGCGGAACACTGCACGCAAGGCCGAAGCGGAACGCAATACGAGAGAAAGGAAAAGGAGGAAGACGGGGCGAGAGGCTCCAGGCAAGAGAAAGCGAGTGCTTGAGATAGTGAAACCCAACTGGCTAGCGACCAGTGCGTGTGTAGCATCTGCCGAATGGGGCGGGTGGAGCACGTAGGAGGGTGGTGATACGGCTTTGCAACCGTGGGGGTCGATGGGCTCCCGAAGAACTGCACATGGCCCATGAGGGTGCCCATGCCAACGCGTCTGAATCTGATTCCGGTGTTGGTGATCGTCTTAGCGCAAGCGGGCGGGCGCGTGGAATTGACACAATCCACGAGTGGCTGAGTTTCTTCTTCAAGTGACGTGTCGGGGGTGCAAATCCCCTCCCTCCCAACGGGGCAAGTTGGCGCGAAGTGGGTAGGCGAGCTGCTCACACCCAAGCCGGGTCTTACCTGGCGGGAAAGGTGCGCCTGGAGGGAAGGGCGGCCTCAAAGACGGGGATCGGCATGGCCACTGCGGGCGGCTCGGATGCAAGCTGTAGCTCGTGCCAAAGCGCCAGCGCATGCGCGAAGAACGCGGGGCCGAGAGAGCAGGGCCTGGGCGCGACTGCGAAGAGGTCAGCGGCTACACCACGCAGGGCCGGCTTAATTCTGGATCATGGCGCGTCTTGAAATGGCGCAAGGCTGGTTTGAAGTTCACGAGCGTCGGATCCAATGGTGCGAAAGCGGCCGCGTCGAAAAGAAGCAGGACCGGCCAAATTTAGCCGGTGAGGCGCGGGGCTGGAAAACGGCTGCGGCCGCGAAAGCAACCCAGACTGCGGACCTGCTTATTCGCGAAACGACGAAAGCCGAGGGATGCCCGCAATGGCAGGCAAGAGACAAGCGTGGCGGAGTATGGGAGACCCGCCTAGTTCAGCAATGGGCAAGGGTTGCGGGGAATTCTGGTGGCTGATGGTCGGATGGGGCCATGCGTGCCAAAACGCGCTTGACGAGGGCGACGGCGGAAGAAGCGGAGACGATCTCGGTGGACTCTGCCTCGGAGAGAGAAATGGAGAACTCGTCCTCGATGGCCATGGCGAGCCAAATAGAGTCCATCGAATCCAAGTTGAAGGCGCGCAAGTTCCGCTCAGGAGTCAGAAAGGGATCGAAGCCGAAATGGCGGGCGAAGATGCCTTGAACGCGTGACTCGATATTCATGTCGCCTCCGTGACTGGAAACATGATTCAAGTGTGGCAGAGGAACTATGGAATTCAAGTAGAGACATTTATGAATGCATGCATCAATTGGAGTCGCCGCGCACTCTAGCGCCCCTAAGATCGGCCCTTGACAAGTTGGATAGGAATTGAGGATCGTTAAAGAAAGCTAAAAAATAGTTTTATAGATGAATGAAATTGTCGCTATGATCCACGCACCCAACGCTATTGAAAGGAAGAGAGATGAGCGAATATCAGAAGTTGCTTGAAAGAAAGCGTGCCCTGGATGCTGAAATTGAGGCGGCACGGGAAAAGGAGGTTGCCACGGCCCTAGCGACCATCAAAAAACTTGTGGTCGAGTACGAGCTGACGGAACGCGACGTTTTCGGCGGCCGGGTGGCGAATGTGGACCGGGTGAAGAAGGCGGTAGCACCGAAATACCGCGACCCAGAGACCGGGAAGACCTGGACGGGACGCGGCAAGCCGCCCCGCTGGATGACTTCTGGGAAGCGCGAGGATTTCTTGATCCCGGCGTGAAAGCGATCAAGAAAAAAAGAACGGGCTGAGGCCCGTTTTTTTTTGGCGGGACAAGCGCCAAGCATGTCGGGCGTCATCACGCCACGGTGAGCGGCGCGGCCTTGAAAGCGCGCTCTGGTGACAGTCGAATTAAATCCTTTGCGATGTCGGTTGAGCCATGAAGCCAGGCCTCAGAATCTGAGGGCTCAATCGCAACCACCGAACGCTTGTCCTGCGCGTCCACCGGCAAGCGCAAATCGGGCTTGTGCATCCGCCTCATAAGCGGATGGGCATCGGCGTTGATAGTCAGCATCGTGTAGGAGGCCAGTACCTCGCCAGTGGAAGGATCCACCCAGGTATTCCATAAGCCGGCCAAGCCCCAGAGAAGACCATCTGCACGGGAGAAGCGCCACCAGACATTCTTGCCCGACTCCCAGCACGGCTCATCAAACGAAACGGCCGGGATGATGCAACGCTGGCCACGCCGCCACGCATCACGAAAAGAAGGCTTGTTCGCCATGTCCTCCGAGCGGGCGTTGTTCGTCTGGTACGCCAGTTTGGCCGATTTCGCGAAAGGAGGAATCAGCCCCCACTGGCCAACTGCCAACTCTGGATTTCCAGGGTGCGCTCCGGCGCGTAAGAAAGGGCCGCGAGCACGTGGGAACACCACCGCAGGCCAGGACAAATCTAGGCGATCCGAAACTCGCGCGTTCCACTGCGCGACAAGAGCGTGGGAAGAGGGCGGGGCGTAGCGATTGCACACCCGCCCATTGTCTGCCATCGATCGCGGGTACGCCGGCTACCTGCCAAAGAAGCGCCGCAGATCGGCCGGCCCGAGCGCATGCGACTCGGGGCCTGTCCGAATTTCCGTGTGTGAGGCTCATTGAACCTTCACCAGTTTCGTGACGCTGGTTGAAGATATTACGTGCTCGATTTGGTGAACCGGTCTTCGTAGAGGATCGCGAATTGGTTCATCGCTGATTTCCAGTTGTTGGCCGCCCGTCCCCAGTCCTCGGTGATGTTGCGCAGTGCCAGCCAGATCAGCTTGGTGGCCGCGTCGTCGCTGGGAAAGTGTCCTCTGGTCTTGATGATCTTGCGCAGCCGCGCATTCACACTCTCAATCGCGTTGGTCGTGTAGATCACGCGCCGCACCTCGGGCGGGAAGGCGAAGAACGGGATGACCTTGTCCCAGGCCCTGCGCCAGGCGTTGACGACGGTCGGGAATTTCTGGCCCCATGGCCCCTGGGCAAACGCATCCAGTTCAGCCTCGGCCGCCTCGGCGCTCACGGCCGTGTAGATCGGCTTGATGGCTGCGGCCAGCGCCTTGCGGTCCTTCCATGACGCAAAGTCCAGGCTGCCCCGGATCAGGTGCACGATGCAGGTCTGCAGCGTCGTGGCCGGGAACATCGCGCCCAGCGCCTCTGGCATGCCTTTGAGCCCGTCGGTCACGGCGATCAGGATGTCATGGACTCCGCGCGTCTTCAGATCGTTGAACACCTTCATCCAGAACTTGGCACCTTCGGTGTTCTCGATCCAGATTCCCAGGATGTCACGGCTGCCATCGGGCAGTACGCCCAGAGCCAGGTACACGGCCTTGGAGCGCACGACGGCGTCCTCGCGGATCTTGACCCGCAGCGCGTCGAAGAACACGACGGGGTACATGGGCTCAAGCGGGCGCGTCTGCCAGGCAGTGACCTCGCTCATCACCGCGTCGGTGACGCTGCTGATGAGATCGGGCGAGACATCGACCGAGTACATCTCGGTCAGGAAGCCCTGGATCTCGCGCACCGTCATGCCGCGTGCGTACATGGCGATGATCTTGTCGTCAAAGCCGGTGAAGCGGCGCTCATGCTTGCCAATGAGCTGCGGCTCGAACGAGCCCTCGCGGTCGCGGGGAACGTCGATGCGCAAGGCGCCGACATCGGTCAGCACGGTCTTGGCGCTCTTGCCGTTGCGGTGATTGGGGGCAGCCCCTTCGGGCTTGGCTTGGCCGGGCGCGTAGCCCAGGTGGTGACTCATCTCGGCGCCCAGCGCGCGTTCAAGAACCGACTTCTTGAACTGCTGGAAGATGCCCTCAAGCTCGGCTGGCGTTACCGGCCCTGGGATGAGTTGCTCAAGCAGCTCGGCTGAGAATTGCGGCTGCGCCGCCTTGTCCGCAACTGCGGTGGTCTTCGTCTTGCGTGGCATTCATGCTCCTTGTTGACATGCTATGCCTCACACACAAAATTTCTGACAGGCTCGCGACTCGCCCTGGTTGTCGATCGTGCGAACGAAAGGAGGGTCCGCGATCGGGTGCATCGACGCCACCGTGTAGTGCTGGCCAGCCGTAAAGGCAACCTCGCCAGTGCCTTCCATCACCAAGTCGCGCACGCAAGCCAGCGTGGACCCGCTGGGGATCGCCCAGACCAGAAGATCATCTGCGAGGCTCATGCTGCGTGCTCCAGCGCCGCAGCAGGCTGCGCGTCGATAATGTCCTCGACCCAGAGATTGGCCTCGATGTAGCGCAGAGCTTCATCGAGCGTCTTGAAGCCCAGCACCTTGTCCTCTTGGCAATACACCTCGCGCACCACCTGAGCATTGCCGCGCACCTTGGAATACCGCAGGCTCCAGGCGCACGAATCGCAATCGCGGGTGCTGACCGCGAACCGCACCCAGCCGCCCTTGATGTTTTTCATCGACGGAGCGAAGTAGCGGATGCCTGCCGCCACCCTCTCGATCCCGCCGATCTCGCTCCGGTTCAAACCGAAACGCAGCACGGTCTGCTTCGTGTCTGCCCACATGCCGCCGATGTAGAAGCCTCTTGAAGCGGCGACGGCCTCCAAGGCTTTGTAGAACACCATGGTGCTGTTCTTGCGATAAGACGTCATCAGCTCTGCCAGATCGGGCTCGTCGCCCCACAGGCGAAGTTTTTCCAGGGCGATTTCCTCGCGCAGCGAAGACACCGCATTGCTGGCCCGTTCTTCCCTGCGCTCAGCGATGCGCAATTCCTTGTTAGCATCGGTCAGCTTCTGCTCAGCCCTTTCGAGCCGCCGCGACAGCGCAGCCAACTTGCTTTCGATGAGCATCTGCATTCCTTTGTTTTGCGTGCGCCCTGGCGTGAATTGTTTTGTGCGACTTGGCGGAGCCCCGTTCGCTCCGTCCAGGCATCTATGCAGTCTCAGGATACGGCGCGAAAACCGGTAATCAAGTTTTCGATGGGTGCGGCGGGCCGGTCTTCACACGCACGGGCGCAACAGAGCCTCTAGTGATAGCAGCCGGGATTTGGGGCTGGCAGAATTTGCGAATCCGGCGCGTCGGTCATCCAGAGATGGGCCTGCACATACGCAAGCGCGTCAGGAAGCGCCTGGAAGTCTATTGGCTTATCGGTCGGACTCGCATTCAGGGTTTTTCGAATTTGTGCCGTACCCCGCTTCTTCGAATAGCGAAGCTCGTATTCCACGGGTTTGTCAGCACGTTGCATGATGCGGAACTTGACCCATCCATCTTTTATTGGGTGATTGACCTTCATGGCCGGCGCAACATATAGAATACTGTTTTGGACGCGTGTCACGCCGTCCGCTTCGAAAGGGTGGATTCCAAAGCACAAAGCATACTGGTTGGTGTCTTCCCATTTTCCGCGATAGAAAAATCCGGTTTTCTCAAGAAATGACTCGAATGCATCATGCATCGGGATTGTGGATTCGAATCGGTATTTCAGCAGTTCAGACAAATCGGGGTTCTCTCCCCACGAGATCACCTTGGCTGCGTCGATTTCCACTTGAATTTGCCAGACCCTATCTTCTGCGTTTTCTACTGCTCGGCCTGCGCGTCGCTCGACAATTTCCGCCTGATGCAATCGTTTTTCCGCCTTAGCGAGGCGAGAATAAAGCCGTTTGAATGGGGATAGACGTTTCGTGTTCATCTGAAAATCCTCTGCATGTTACCGGGCACCGGAAAATCCGTCCTCAGCGATAAGGCCCCTTACGGCGTAATAGGCGCATGAGTGTGCAGTTGTTTTAGCGCCGGCCCGACTCCATTTCGCGACGAATGGCAAGGTCTATTGGTGACGATCACGCTACGCCGATACTCGCTGGCACGCCGTGATGAATGGCCATTTGCTCAGCGACTCCACCTTTGCCCCACGCTGCCTTTGCGGGGTTCAGGTTCACGGCGCTGCAGCCAAAGGAAATGCGGCGGCATGCCCGAGGCGCTGTACGCGAGCCAAAGCCGGGAGCCCTGGGCGCAACGTTTAACCACACCGGTTCTGGACGCGCCTGCTGCCGTGCATTGGGAGCAGCCGAAGTGATGGGCTAAGTACGCTCGATCGGCGGCGTACCAATCCTGGGGCGATGGGCCGGGCGGTTGGGTCATGCGACCAAGATCGCATGCAGGAGGCAGGGCAGAAGATCAAAAGGAGCCCGGCTTCGCGAACGATTTCAAGGAGGGGCGCCCTTTGCATGGCACGGATCACACGGCGCTGCTCAGTTTTCAAATTCGAGAATTCGACTTGTCTTGACCTGACAGAATCGCAAGGGCCTTTGCGACGCCTCGTTTCTCATTGCCCTTCCCGAGAGTGACGATCAACCCGTGGAGAGCCGCAAAGCCCTTCGGATCTGCATTGCCGAGGGCGCCGCTTGGATACCCGGCGACACCGGATTCCTTCAAAGTGCGTCCGGTCGGCGCCACCTCTCCATGCGCCGTGATGGCATGATCGCGCACTCGCACGGGGCGCAGAAGATCGTTGAGCGCAGCAACAGCAGCGAGGGCGAATGGCTTGAGGGGGTCTTCGTCGCTCCACTCGGCGATCGCATCGGGTCGTTCCTCGTACCCAGGATCGGGAACGATGGCCTGGTACAGTTCATACGCCGCGATGAAAAATGCCTTTGCCATCTTGGCCAAGCCATCGTCGGCATTGTCGAAATCGACATAGGGCGCCGACTCGCGCCAGCCGAAATTGTCGGGAATCCATGTCCCCAGGCGCGGAAGAATTTGGTCCTTGCAGCGCTCAACCCATTGCGGCATCCAGGCGGGTAGGCCCGTACGCTCCTGATGATCCAGTGCGGCAGTCCGCCACGCATCGCGGTGGCGCCGGCCGAAGTCGTCAAACGTGCTGGCGGTTGGGTGCTCCACCAGGAAACGGATGCTGATCGACGCGTCGTTTCCCACATAAGGCACGATCTTCATCAGCATCTGCGGATGCGGCGTGGCAAGCAGATAGCACGCCAACTCCTTGTAATCGTCCCAGCCGCAGTTGGGGTAGCCAAAACGCCGGAAAAGGTAGGCGAACAAGCGCCCGTAATCCACGTCCGCGCCCAACTTTGAAGCGGCGATCACCGGGTTCAGGAAAAGAGTGACGCTGGAGAAATCGACGCCGCGATAGTGGCGATCAGACTTGAGGCGTGCCAGCTTGAGTGCGGCCATTTTGGATGTATTTTCAGTGCGAAAGGTGCCTCTATGTTTGCACTCGAAATGCCGCCGTCAAATCAGACTTGCCCAGGAGCTTGGACCAATGAGGCCAGGGTCGATCGCGGCTCAGAGATGGCCGCTGCCGTAGGCGCAGTGAGTAAAGGCATGCCTCGCTCAATGGCCACCATCAGGGGCAGTCTGCACAGGGGGAGCCCGAAATCAAGTTTTCAGCATGAAGCCCAAACCGTGCTCCGGAGAACCAGCATTTCTCTGGCTTCCACGTTCAGGCTCCCTCGCCGCGCAACAGCTTCTTCATGAGCGCATACGTCGCGGGGGCCGTGACGGGCTCGCTTCGAAGCGAATCCAGAAGAAGATCCCAGGCGCTCACGAGGCGGCTCCAGGGCTCTGACACGTCTGCCATTCGGGCCAGCTTGTCGTGCGAACCGGTCGTATCGAGAAAATCCAGACAGCGGCGCAAATCGCTCGGATCATGAGGATGATCGATTCCGGCACTTGCGGGGATGCCAAAGAACCGCCTGCACATGGCATTCGAAGACGCACCGCGTCGGCCATCCAGCAGCCACGCCGCCACGGCGGGCAGGCCAGCGTCGTGAGCGGCCTGCGCCTCACCCCTTCGGGCATCGGACACCGGGAGATTGAGCTGGCGCAACGCTTCAAGATCCTTTGGCTCGCCGATCACCATGGTCGCTCCGATGCGGCTTGCCAGCTCCAAGTCGGCCAAAGCGCGCTTGCTCATGCCATGCGTCAACATCGCCAGTTCTGAGACAGGAATAGGACCAAAAACCAGGCGGCAGCCGGCCACGTTTTGGATGGTGAACCCCCCCTCATTCGGTTGACTCGCATTCAATTTTGCAGAAATCATTTTTTTTCCATTTCGGAATACTTCGAGCCAAGTCCAAAGACGCAATCCGCCGCGTAGCGCTTGATATAGCGAATCAGCTCCTCCCAACGGTGCTGAATTTCCACGTCGCTGACGCGATCGGTGCGCGCCATTCCGTACTCGCCGATCGCGTTGAGCAGCCAGTCGGGGAGCATTGGCATCTGCGGGGTGCTTTTCCGCGCTGGTTGCCGCTGCGAATCGATCAATCTGCGCAATTCGGCCATGTCGCCCGTATCGCCTACTGCACCAAGGTGCGCGCGCAACTCGGCGCGCACTTCCATCCACAATTTGCCGAGGACATTTTTGCCATCTCGGCTCGGCCCCCATCCCCAGAAATCGTCGCGCCAGGAATCTTCGATCAAGATGCGTTCGCCCGTATCGATCAGCTTGCGGCGGACGTACTCATGCTGCTGGGCTTTGGCGCTAAGAATGGCGCGCATCACACTCACACGGACCTCATTCCAATCCGGCCGCCTGAAGTGAAAGTTGCGCTCGGCAATCTTGTATGCCTCGTGCGCTGAGGCGGCCTTCAAGATTTGTTCGCGAATATCCCAGAGCCGATCGCTCTCGGCGTGAGGGCCAACGAATTTCTCGAAGTGGTAGGCGGCTTCACTGGTGTGGAATGTCAAGCCCTTCCACTGCAGGTTGAACGCGCTGAAATTGGACAGTACGTAGCAGTCCTGCTCGTAGAAATAGACGTGCGTGTCCGTGTCGGGTTTGATGAAACCCGGTTCGCGCTCGGCCGCGCAAGCACAGGACTCCATGTGCGAGGCGAGCAGCGCATCGCGTTCTACGATGTACGCTGGGGAGCCAATGTCCGCACGCAAGTCAGAGCGCGATGCCCAGTTTGCAGCGGTACGAAACCCTTTCGCGAATGCATCTTCGATGGCGTTGCGAACGGCGTTCGGCGGCATTGGTTGGCTGATCATGTGTCGTCCTTGTGGTGGAGCGGGGGAGGCGGGAAAGGCCCGGTGGCCTGGCAATGGCAGTTGTGGCTTCAATGAGGCTTTCTGGCGTCCGCGTCCAGCTTCTCATGGCTCCCGCCCAGGTCAAGTTGGGCGGTGCGGGCGGTTTGAGGATCGGGCGATTGCCAAGACTCCGCAGGACGTTTCGAGAGAACCAACTCCATCGCCTCACGCCAGGGCGTCCCAGCTTTCACCAGGTCGGCCAGGGCGCGGCGGTCCCAGGGTTGCAGCTCGGGGTGCAAATGCAAGCAGCAGTCGGCAGCGTCCGCATGCGATGCGTGTTCACGCAAGCACACTGGACACGTAGTAGGCTGGGTTGGGCCTTGAGCGTCGCAGCATCGCAGGGCGCTGTCGCGCGTTGGGTGCTGCGCCTTGCATGCACCGCAGCGCCAGAGCCGGCCCAGCTCCCTCGGGCAGCAGTCAAGTGCCTCGTCTTCGTCCTCGTAAACCGAATGGCACGAGTTGCACCGAAAAAGCTCAACTGGCTCTTGCCACTCCTGGCCTTGAAGGTGGCTGGCATCCGTGTTGACGCTGATGGCGCGGGAATAGAAATCGTTTTTCACGCCCAGGCTCCTAGCTCAGAACTGGCGGGTGTTGATCAAGCACCCACTTCCTGCACCAGCGCATGGCTTCGCGCTCAATGTCCGAGATGGACTTGCAGCCATCGAGGTCGATCTTCATGGCTTCGCGCACCGGAATCTTTGGGTGCGACTTTGCAAAGGCCTCCAGCCAGACCTCGGCCGCGCTGTGGGTTGGCGCCGGCAGGCACCAGTGGGAGTCAAAGCGCCGCACCACGGCCCGGTCCAGCATTTCCGGGTGGTTGGTGGCCCCGATCAAGACGATGTGCTCGGCCAGCCGATCTATCTCCAGTAGCAGGGTGGCGACCACGCGGCGCACTTCCCCGACATCGGTGCTATTGCCAAAGCCCGAGCGCTCGGACAAAAGGGTTTCCATCTCATCAAGGAACAGAACGCAAGGCGTCTCGATGGAGCGAAAAATCTTGGCAATTTTTGCTCCCGTCTCGCCCAAGTGACTCGACACCAGCGCGGAAAAGTCGGCGACCAGAAGGGGCCGACCCAGGCGGTTGGCAATGGCCCCGGCAAGCGTCGTTTTGCCGTTGCCGGGAGGTCCGGATATCAGCAGCTTGTGGGAGCACGACAGGCCTGCATCTCGCAAGGCGCCCGCGTTCTCATGCTCGCGCACAAAATCAAGGGCTTGCAGTCGGACCGATAAAGGAAGCACCACATCGTCCAGATCGTGGGTACTAGGTGGCGCATGAAGCAACCCGTCGAGACTCTTTGGCAGCTCATCCATGGTCGGCCTCGCGCTGTGCAACAGGATGTCCATCTTTCTGCGAAACGACGATTGCGGCGCCTCGTTGAGTGCCATGGCGCGGCATGTGCGAAGCACCATTTCCCTGTTGCCACGAAGCGCGTGCGCGGCGAGGGTCAGAACATCATTTGCTTTGGTCATGGGAGAAACAAATTGGTGGCGGTTCGCGGCTGCAACCAAGCCTAAAAAGACTGACGCCGTTACCACGCCCGATTGGCGCGAAAAAAAAGCGAACGAATGGGCTGCATCTGCGGTTCGTACGACTCAACGCGGCTCCAGCGCCGCAAGCACAACCGGATCTGGCGGCATATCCAGCCGGCCGGTTTCAAAGGCCCACAACCGATCGTCGGCGCTCTGGCAGACCGAGAGGCGGTCGGCGTCTTGCGCAGTCAGCCCCTCGCAATGCTCTTGAACAAACCCACGCAGCGCCTCGGGCGAAGCGACGGCCACATGAAAAGCGGCGTACCTCGGAGTGAAATTGCAGGCGCCAAGGCCCAGTGCGAGGGCGAGCAGATAGACCCAGATCGGGCGAGAGTTGGCGTGTTGCACGGAGGGCGCTTTCAATTTCACTTTGTTGCTGGACATGTTCCTCCGCAAATTGGGTGAGTCAAATTCGTGTCGAGCGACGGCAATGGTTTGGACGAAAAAAAAAGGCACGACGATTGCCGTGCCTTTTTCGTTCTTGCTGGTCAGTGCATGCGCGAGCCCTTGGGCAGGCGGCTCGCGAGCCATTCGTGCACGTCTGCGCGAATGTTGCGTCCCTGCAGCAGGAATGCCTCGTAGCGGCTGGGCACGTAGGGCAGGTACACCAGGGGCATGCCGGCCTCGGTGGGCGTGCGCGCACCCTTGCGCGTGTTGCAGCCATTCGGCCCGCCGCAGGCACACACCAGATTGAGCCAGGAGTAGGCACCGCCCCGCGACTCGGGGACGATGTGCTCTGCTTCCAGTTGATTCGCCGGGAACACCCTTGCGCAGTAGGCGCAGCAATGGCGGTCGCGCAGCAGGAGACCTCGCTTCGTCACGGCGGGCGTGCGGTCGAAAAGGTTGATTTTCGAGACCCCTCGCAGGGCGACGATGGGTGCGATCTCGATGCGAGACTGGCGCCCCGTGCGAGCGTTCATGCCGCCGCGCAGCAGCGCGAGCGGGCGCTCGCCATCCTCCCAGGCGACTGAGCCGCTCGCGTAGTGCGTAGCAGCCTGCTCCAGGGAGATCCAGGCTTGCGGTGTACCCTGCACGTCGAGCTGCAGGACGGCCCGCTGGTGCTCTGGTGGTGCGATGCTGATGCTGCGCTGCATGGTGTGCTCCTTTCATGGCGGCATGGAGCATGCCAACGGCGCAGCGCAGCGTTGGGGCTCAGGTTGAGGAAATGGTGTTGAGATGCGCCTGGGCACGAGCATGGGCTCTTGTAGCCAGTGCGTGCAGCGCGGGAATGGAGGCGTCGGCCAGCACTTGCAGCAGGCGCGATTTTTCTTCCAGGTACACGGGGGCGAACCCGCCGCCATAGAGGGCGATGGTGCCGGTGTTGTGCCACAGGTCTGCGAGCTTGATGGACTTGGCGCGAGCGCTGGCCCGCGAGGTGTGCTCCAGGTCGATCGCCTTGCGCACGCGCCGATTACCGTCCTCGGGCCGACTCACGTCCGTGAGTTGCTCGACCAGCGCGGCCACGTCTGCGCCGAAGAAAACGCTGATCGTCTGCAGCGTCGTGTCCGTGTCTTCCACCGTGTCGTGCAGGAGGGCTGCGGCTTGCATCGCGGTGTCGCCCCCGAATCTGCGCACGAGGCGAGAAACGGCTATCGGGTGCGTGACGTAGGGTGTGCCGATGTACTTGCGTACCTGCCCTTGGTGCGCGATCTGGGCAAATTCCTGGATCTCGCTCAGAATGATTTTTTGCATGGCGATTGCCTCCGAATTTGCCCGCCAGCCGGTGCGGCTGAAATGTGATCGCCGCGAGCCTTAGAGATTGGATCGGGCGACTGAAAACCGGACCAGCGAAATGCCCGCTACTGTGATGCCGGGTTCTTCCAGAAACCCTTTTTCTAGCAGTTCGCTGCGCAAACCAGAAAGGTCTTCGGCTGCGAGATTGGCGATTTCGAGGACCATGCGACCGGGCTGGGAGTGCAGGTAGTACCGCAGCCAGCCGCTATTGGCCAAGATCCTGACCAGGCTCTGAAACTGGTCGAGGGTCATCGAATTGGGCGCGGTTTTCGGGGTCATGGAAATGCGGTTCTTCGGAGAATCAGAGTTGGAGCGGCATGCGAGAGTCGAACTCGCTTGTGCAGCTTGGAAGGCTGCTGCCCGACCGATAGGCCAATGCCGCGTGAAGGAATGTTGGCATGCGCAGGACGGCATGCAAGTTCGAAATCGTGGAGGAAGAGACGAGATTCGAACTCGTGCGCCCACGGTATGGGCCATCTGCTTTCGAGGCAGCGCCGTTGAACCAGCTCCGGCACTCTTCCCAACCTGGCGGATAGGCGGCGATTCGAACGCCGGTGCCGCATGACTGCGACCGTCTGCTTTCCAAGCAGCGCCAATAGGCCCCTCTGGCACCTATCCAAAACGGTGGCGGCGGGCGCGAGATTCGAACTCGCGGACGGGGACAAGCCCGCCTCCGGTGTTCAAAGCCGGCGCAATAGACCTCTCTGCCAGCCCGCCAAACCTGGTGCCGCGAGCAGGGATCGAACCTGCGGCGCCTGCGCCTTCAACACAACGCTCTACCCGCTGAGCTATCGCGGCAAAAAATGGACACGGGGATGGGATTCGAACCCATGCGACAGAACTTGTTCCGGATTTGCAATCCGGCGCCTTCGTCCACTTGGCTACCCCGCGCTGTCTGGCTCCCCGAGCAGGCCTCGAACCTGCGGCATCCGCATTAACAGTGCGGCGCTCTACCAACTGAGCTATCGGGAAATTCCTGGCAGACCGAGAAGGATTCGAACCTTCGAATGCCGGAATCAAAATCCGGTGCCTTAGACCAGCTTGGCTATCGGCCTGCATAAAACGATGGTGGAGGCTGGTGGATTCGAACCACCGCGACTTGAGGTGCCTGGGTTACAGCCAGGTGCATTCGACCGCTCTGCCAAACCTCCATAAAACTGGTTGCCACGGCGGGGCTCGAACCCGCGCACGCCGGCTTATGAGGCCGGTGCTCTACCAACTGAGCTACATGGCGCTAAAAATGGGGTGACGAACGGGACTTGAACCCGCAACCACCGGAATCACAATCCGGGGCTCTGCCATTGAGCTACCGCCACCATGAAGCTGGTACTCGGTGCGGGATTTGAACCCGCGATCTACGGCGTGAAAAACCGTTGTCCTGGACCACTAGACGAACCGAGCAAAACAAGAACATGGCGCCCCTTGCCGGGTTCGAACCGGCGTCATCTCGCTAGACAGGCGAGCACTCTCCCGCTGAGTTAAAGAGGCAAAAAATGGTGGAGGCGACAGGCATCGAACCTGCGACAGTCTGCGTGCAAGGCAGGTGCTCTTCCGGCTGAGCTACACCCCCGAAAATACTGGTAGCCAACCCTGGGATCGAACCAGGGACAGGCGCCTTATCGAGACGCTGCTCTGCCGCTGAGCTAGTTGGCTAAATACTGGCGGAGCGTGCTGGATTTGAACCAGCGGGCCGCTTGCGCAGCCACGGCTTAGCAAGCCGCCGCCTTGGACCTCTCGGCCAACGCTCCAAAATCTGGTCCGTGTGGCAGGGATCGAACCTGCGGCCTCATGCTCCCAAAGCACGCGCGCTACCAACTGCGCCACACACGGAAAAGGCATTTGCTGGTGGGGGCACGGGGAGTCGAACCCCGGACAATCCGGTTAAAAGCCGGGTGCTCTGACCTGTCTGAGCTATGCCCCTAAAAATGGAAACGGATGCTTGCTTGCTGTCGGAAATTGGCGCCTCGGAGATGATTCGAACACCTGACAATCGGCATAGGAGGCCGCTGCTCTATCCGCTGAGCTACCGAGGCAAACCACTGGCGCCCCGTGACCGATTCGAACGGCCGACGCACGACATAGAAGGCCGGTGCTCTATCCGCTGAGCTAACGGGGCAAGAATGGTGCCGACAGAAGGAATCGAACCCTCGACATCCTGCTTACAAGGCAGGCGCTCTTCCGGCTGAGCTATGACGGCAAATACCTGGCGTACACGGAAGGAGTTGAACCCTCAACCTGCGGTTTTGGAGACCGCTGCTCTGCCAGTTGAGCTACATGTACTTGGAAACCATTTCGGCTATGTCCTTGCGCGAGCGATGGCCGGGGCCATGCATGCACGTCGCTGCACTGGGCGATCAGATCCAGCACAACCCGCCAGGCCAGCGCATGCGAGAGCGCCTGGGGTAGTGCAAAGGCATACCCGAAATCGGACGGCCAACCGGCGCCGGGCTGGTTGCCATCCATTTCGATTGCAGGGGCGCCCGATCCAGTTTTCGGGCGCACCGCTGCAGCAATTTTTTAACGAACCATCCACTGCCGCGCGATGTCGGCAGAGGGGCAGTGCAGGGCGCTGCGGTGAAGGGTGAAAGAAAAAAGGCCCGGAACCATCTGGTTGCCGGGCCTCTGCGAAGAGAGCTTGGGAAATGCGCCTACGCGCTACCTTCCTCCGGCGAGCCAACGTCCTGGTATCCATTTCCCGTCGAATGCGGGATGGAGGCGGACCTTTGGCTTGTCCAAATCGATGAGCAAGACTCGGGGTGTGCGCCGGCGCAATCGCAAGCGCGCGCACCCATGCCGGCCTTTGCGGGCATCTGGGTTGCGGTCGTTCTTGCAGCTATCACGGCGTATCCTCTTTGTCTGAAATTTGCGTTGATGAGGGAATGTAAATAGTCTTTACTTCGCTGTCAACATCGACGACCCTGTTTTTTTTTTTCGTGGCCAATACAACACTCGTACGCCGGGCCAACGCCCTGGCTCTGCACCGTCGATTTCTTGAGCAAGCCGTGGCATCAGGCCTGCCGGCCAAAGGCCTTGACCAACTCTTTGCCGCCAAGCTGGAGATCTCGCCGAGCATGTGGAGCCAGATCAAAGGCTCCAGACCCATTGGCGACACCCTAGCCCGGCAAATTGAACGGCACTGCGACCAAGCGCCAGGATGGCTCGACCAAGAGCATCAACAGGGCGTTAGCGACCCCAGCGAAGATCGGTTTCTGGCGCTTGCACGTACCGCTTGGCGTGCTGCCAATGCCAGAGAAAGGCGCGAGCTGCGGCGGCGCTTGGAAGGGATCGTTTCAACATCGCCTGGGTCGGGCCATGATGCCCAAAAAGGACTCCCCGAAAATGAAAAAAGCCCCGGCTGACAAAGCCGGGGCTGCAACCTAGAGAATGAGCGGTTATTTCTTGATGGTGAGGTCGCGGTCGAGCCCGTCATCGACCCATTCGTCGCCGTTGCGCACCTGACGCTTGCCGCCAGTGCCGTCCGCCTTGAGAACGAGCCGGAATTCGTCACAGCCGTGGTACCGTGGGGAGACAGTAACGATAACCGTGTCATCGGTCCGCTCGACGTGCGCCTTCAGGTTGGCCTTGAGGCAGTTGTGCAGAGTTGAAGCGAACATTTTGAATGACGCATTGCCGTCTTCTTCGGTGACGGTGAAGTAACCCACGTTGGCCTTGCTGCCGCTGGCGGTGTAGGCCTGGTAATTCCAGCTTTTGGTTTCGGCGTGCGCGGCCAAGCCAAAGGCGGCGAGCAGGGCAAGAGTGAGGAAGCGAAGAGACTTGAGCATTTGATTTTCCTTTTGGTTAAAGACCCGTTGATTGGACCTATGGTGCGAAGATATAAACGACGCCAAGAATTTTCGGTTAAGTTTATCTTGTTGTCGTTGGGGTTAGTTTAGACAACGAAAAGTGGTTGTCAAAAAAAAGCCAGAAGTTCATGACAAAGATCAGAAGAGCTTACGCAAATAGATGCGCTGATACTTTTGCGAGAAGATTCAGGCGAATTAGGCGAAAGAGATGCGCAGCCCGAAACAGTGCGGCTATCCCGCATCGCGAAACGCGTGTGCATTAGCCTCTCCAGCCGGTCTCTATACCCACGGCATTGCTGCGCAGCACGCGACCTTTGAGGCTAGATCGGATCGCGCGTGAGCCATGCCCATGCCAGGCAGCGCTCGAAGTCCCCCAGCCACTCGCTTGCCTCGCCGTGCGCGGCGAAGCCGTCACGCAGCGCAACGCCGAGCCACGGAACCGCTGGAGCCTTTCAAAAATGATTCTCCGGGGCGCTTTCTGGCCATGGCCTCAAGGGCGTTGGCGTCAATGATGGGAGTTGGTGTGTTCATGGCTGGGTCTGTGCCGCAATGCGCTCGAAGTAGAAGAGCACGGGTTGGGGGGTGAGCTGCACAAGCCCGTAGCGAACCGCTCGCCGAAAAGTGCTCACGTCTCTCGCAAGAACCTCGTTGCTGCGCTCGATCAATCCGCGCCACGTTTCCAGACTCAGGCTGCTTTTGTCAAGGTTGCATGGCGGACACGCTGGGTTCATGTTCTCCAGCGTGTCGCGGTGCGGGTAGTCCGGTCCACGCGGTGGAGTCGAAAAGCCCGCTCGCTGACACCAGTCATTGCGCACGATGGGTTCAATGTGATCCGCGTGCCACTTGTCGCCCAGTGGCTGGCCGCAGTAAGCGCATCGCCCGCCGAACTTCTGGAACAGGGCTTCGCGCTGGCTCTTGCGCAGCGCCATTACGAAAATGCCTCGTCAGGGATATGAAACAACCCCTGCGCACCACGCCAGGGAATCGGCACTGCAAGCGGTTTCACGTCAGCAAGCACCCAGCACCAAGGACCAAAGCAATGCGCTCGATTGCGCAATTGCGGGAAGCGCAGATCGAGCCGCCCGGCTTCAATGTCCTCGATGCGTACGCAGTCCACGAGCGTGCATGTGGCCACGATGGCCCCGAGAACGTGCGGCCTGCCTTGCGAGTCGTGTTCATCCCCGTTAAGCCACGCGCGGCTCTTTCCGGCGTGGATCGCCAGCGGACCTCGATGGGGTGTATTCCAGGTGCGGTTCTCGACGTGCTTTTCGCCGATGACGATCAGGTGTGGGTACGGCTGGCAAATCGTGATGGCTTTCATTTCAGCCGTTCTTCGTGTGGGAGCAAGCGGCCTCGTTCATCGCCTCGACCGCGCGAAGTGCCATCCATGCCTGTGCAACGGCATGCTCCAGCGTGGTCTGCGCAAGGCGCTTGCACTCCCGCTTTGCGTGTCGAAGGGGATCTTCTAGCTGCGGGTCTATGCGGTTGATCTCTGTCACCAACTCTGCAAGACTGGTCATCAGATCCGGCATCATTTCTGCTCCGCCACGCTTAGTTCTGCCGGCCCGCTGGCGAGCCCTGCCGGCGCAGCCCGTGAGCACTGCAGGGCGACACAGCCTTTCGAGCCACACGATGGGCAACCGCCGTTTGCCACGTCATTGAGGCTGCGCTGCACCCGTGAAGAGGGCGTGGCATCCGCCTGGGCATCGCGCACAGGTTCGGCGTGGATCGCTGGCGAGGGCATCGTGGTCGATATCTGTGCGGGTGGTTCGATCCCGATGCCAACGCAAACATCGAGCAGCATCATTGACATATTGGCCACGTCTGCGGCGTGTTCTTTGATTGCAGGAGTGTTCTTGTTTTTTACCGCAGCAGAAAGCTTTGCGGTATGCCAGTAAATCTCCAGCAAACCCTTTTCGGGTGACATGGT
Source organism: Giesbergeria sp. (assembly GCA_034676525.1). GTDB lineage: Bacteria > Pseudomonadota > Gammaproteobacteria > Burkholderiales > Burkholderiaceae_C > Simplicispira. Next base: position 56,145 of record JAUCCA010000015.1, on the reverse strand, counting down.
TAACCAGCCTGGACGGTCGCCTTTGGCCGTGTTGGCGTGCAGCTCAGCACGCATCAGCTCCAGAAAGGGGAGCAGAGTATCGTCGTACTTCTGCTCTGGAAAAGGACTACTGGGTAATCCCAAGGGGAGGGAGGCCTTCATCGCGGCATTCCAAAGCCGCTTTGCATGCCACTGGGGGTCGCTGAATACCACCTCGCCGAAATAGTTGGATGCGACGTAATCGCAAAACTGCTGCGGCGGGGAAAGATGGTACGTGCGCGCCTGCACGTTCGTCTGCCCATTGGAGGATTGCAGACGGCCAAGCGCTTGCTCGATCTCGGCCAACCGCTCATGCTGACCCGGCTGCGCCGACTCGGCAGTATGCCAAGCCTGAATCATCCCCATAACTTGTGCAATGGTATGCATGAATTAGCTTTTAAATAGGTGCTTTGAGTAAAAGTGCGTCCTGCAATTTTTTCATTCCGTCGAGCAAAGTCAAAACTCAAAGCCGGCGCTTAAAACGTGTCTTCGAATTCTTGCGCCAATCGCAACACGATGCGGTAAACACGCCGGGCCTCTTCAATCGTCCGAATCTCGCCCGTGTGGTAGGTGTAGCCCAGCTCGTTGCTGATCCTCATGTACAAGGCGGTGCGGTCTATGGCACCGGATTGCCAAATGGGATCGAGATTGGCGTGAATGTGCTGGCGGGCCAGCTTGAGTCTGGGAGTCGGAATGCTGCCCAGTGGCTCAATGGGCATGTTGCTCTTGTGGTGGCACCCGACGAAATTGCGACAGGTGTCGCAGATCCAAAACGGAATGGCGGCGAAGTCTTTTGATTTCGTGCTCGGGTACACCTCGGCGCCGACCGTCAAGCGGGCCTCAACGTCGCGCGTGCAGGCGCAGCAGTAAATGGATCGGGTGGCGTTCGTCATGTCCGTGCAGGGCGGGGTGGGAGTAGCGGCATCGGGCCTGATGGGCCGGCCCAGGACCAGACGGTGGGAGCATCAAAGTTCTCGCGGTAGTAGCGCTCTTTTTCCTGAGCCGAGACGTTTGCGCGTGGGCCTGTGGCCGGCAAGACCTCCAGGGGCGTTCCATGCGGCGCACCGGTGTCGCGCAAAATGAATTGCGGAAAAATGTCGCCGTGGCCTGCATCAAACCGAAGCGGCTTGACGAATGCGCGGTCTTGGGCCACGAGCTGCTCACACACGGCCAGCTCGCGCTGCGAATCGACGGGGATCCATTGCGCCGAGACGGCCTGCAATGCGAGGGCCGCCACCTCGGCCCCGGCGTGTTTGCCGCGCACATAGGTCGGGCTGATCTGGGCGATGGCCAGCACCCGGCCATGGGCCACCCAATGCTGCATCGCAAAGGGAAAGAATTGGGCGGTGCGCGCCCACATGCCTGCGGGCATCTGCAGCCGAGGCAGAGAGCCGAACATCCAGGTCGATAGCAGGCGATCCATGGCGTGCTCTGCGCGGTATTGGCTCAAGGGGATCACGCACAACAAGCGCTCGCGCTTTTGCAGGGCGCTTGTGAAGATGTGCTCCTGGCGATCGTTCTCGAACGAGTGGGTACGCGCAAGCAGCCCCGTCATCAGGTGATCGGAAAGTGGCGACTCGGCGTACCAAACCTCGGCCGCTCCACGGCGCAGCAGATGCATGACCAGAGGGGTGTTGCGCTTGCCCCGCATGCGTGGCCACCAGGTATTGATTTCGCCGCGCTGGATCAGCAAGTGCAGCAGACCCAGCAGAGACATTTGAGAAGTTCCAAGCCGGGTCGGCTCCACAGCGCCGGGCTCACTCCCCGAGGAAAGAATCGCTTCCTGGCCGTACAAGCCCAGTGGCGAGCGCACCACCAGCCCTCCGGGGATCTCCTGCAAGACGCTGGCGTAGGCCGCCGAGCCGTTGTGACTTGCCGCTTCCCCGTGAAAGCGGCAAGTGGGGTCGTGCTCATGCCCGGTATCGGGGAATCGGGCCATACCAAGCGTGCCTTCGGGGTACTTGCGGATGGTCAGCCGACGCGCCTGGGGATCGTGGCCACGGCACAGGCACCACGCGTGAAGATCGCGCCGTGCCAGCGGGTAGTGCTCGTGCAGGATGCTTTGCCAAAGCGACGGGGCGCTCTGCGCTTCGGGCTCAAAAATGCGCTCTGCGATGCGAATCGCAAATGCCCTGCGATCAGAGGGAAGAGGGGTAGGGTTGCGCTTGTCCACAACCCGTGAGTGTTCCTCCCGGCGCAGAACGCGGCGTGCCGAATGAGGGCACGTTGGCAAAGTGATTTGACCGGCCAAATTGGGCCGGTGCGGATTCAATCGGGGAGCGGTCGGGATGTACGCCGCATGAAGGGACACCTATGCTCGCCACGCCACCCAACAGGAACGGCGCAAGAACGCCAGCGCCCGGCAGGCCGGCCCTCGGTGCCGCCGCCCCGGCGCGGGCAGAGCCGCCACCCCCGCCGTCCAAGCCCTTGTGGTGGGAGCGGGCCAACGCCTGGGCGGAAAAATGGTTCTGGTACATCATCCTGCCGAGCCTGGGCATCATCCTTGCCATCGGTGGCTACGTGGGGTACTGCCTGCTGAGCGGAGCTTGTCGTTAGGAGCCGCACCAGGAGCCGGGTTGCCGCCAGCGCCAGACTTGAGGCCTGCGCAGCACCATCGAACGTTGACGCGTTCGCTATTTCGGCAACGAAAAACCCGTGCTCGCCGCGATATCGCGCAGGCGCTTGGAGCCGCATTCGCCACCGGACGATTGCCAGAGAGCCTTGACCTTCATCTCAAAAGCGTGTTCGGCGTACTGGTAGGCGTACTGGGGGTTGTCGGTCTGGTCAGATGCATCGCGCAGGCGCTGGCTGGCCAGTTGCAGCGGCGCTTGGGTTGGTTGGGCGCATGCGTGGTGCAGGACGACCGAGGCGGCGGCGCCTGTGGTCAGTAGGTCCATCCTGGGCTCCCATCCGGACTGGGCGTGTGCCAACACGGATGTGAGAGCGAAAGAAGCCGCCGCAATTAGGGTGCGTGTTTTCATGCGTTTTGAATTGGTCCGGGCCTCTGGCACCCGGCGAGGGATCACTATCCGAACCGCTGCGGTTTTTCCAAGGGCCGAAACCGACCGGCCGAACCAATCGCGCTTTTCAGCGCCCCGCTTGGACGGGTGCTCTTCGTGCAAATGAATTGTTGTGCGAGTCGGCATCGCGACCGGCGCGAATATCGCGCTAGTCAGCGGCTCTTTTGACCAAGAAGACGCTGAAAAATGGAAGCCCTGGCAGGGCGTGCGACCGGCGTTGGCGTCGGCTTCAGAAACAGCGACTCTTCGCATTTGAGGATGTGCGCCAGCGTTCGGCAGGCAACGGCCAAATCGAACGGAAAGCGATCGAGCAAATGGGCGTTCGCCGGCCTGCTCAAGGCGGCGTAGGTTTGCAAAAGAGTGTGAAAGTTCTTTTCGAACTGCTCAATATCCGCGCGCAATTGGACGAGGGCCTTTTTGTCCAGCTCACTGCGCGGCGTCTGGCGAAGCAATTTTGGCATTGCGCTGCGGGCATCGCCAAGATGGTATCGAATCAGCAGCCAGAAGCGGTTGAGACGAATCTCGGTCAGCTCAAGCTGACCCTCTTCGAATGCACGCATAACGTCATCGCCATGCAGCAGCAACAAAGTGTGATCTTCACGCAAACGCGCGCTCAATGTGTCTTCCTGCGGGCTGCGCCCGTCTGGGGTTGCGCGCGGACGATGCGTGGCGGATGCGGCAAGGCGCGCAAGCGGGGTCGATTTGGCAGTGGGCTGTTTCAAGGGTTGTGCGACGCAAGCGCCGCCCTCAGACGATGGCAAGTTCTTCGTCCCAAATGGGTTTGGCATCGTGTCGGCGCACTTGCAGCAGGCCGTGCTTGAAGCAGGCGCTGCGCAAGAAGCCGTCGCGCAGGGCGGCCAGCATGCGCGGGTTCCTGGCCGTGAGCCGGTTGAGCCTCTCGTAGCTCCACTCCCAGATCTCTGCCGAGGGGGATGTCACCATCACCTCACAAGGCGACTGGTTGAACGCGCCCTTGCCCAGCGTCCAGGTCAGTTCGCCCCAGAAGGTGCCCGCGTGGCGCTCCAGGGTCGGCAGGCCGTCGCTGCGCACTTCATCGGCTTGGCCATAGGCCAGCAGCATGATGGAGTCGGTTTGGCCACCGACGCACAGGAGCGATGCGCCAAAGGGCAGGGTGCGCTTGGTGCAGGCGCTTGCCAGCATTTGCCAGTCCCGGCTGTGCATGGTCGGAAAAGCCGTCGAGGCCAGCAGCCGCTCATCGGGGGCCATCGGCACCTCAATGGACTGGGCCAGTTCGCGCCCCGCCATGTAGAGGTTTTGCGTCAGGAACAAGGCAAGCCAGAAGAGGACCAGCGCAATTCCTTGCCCCTGAGGCATGTTCAAGTGGATGTTCGTGTTGTAGATCAGCCCCATGATCAGACTGGCGATGGCGAGCAGCCGCAGCTTGAGAATGTCGCTTTGGGCGAAAGACAAGAAGGTCGCTGCGAACGAGGCATTTCCGACGATCTGGACGGCACGCTCCAGGGGCAGGGCCACCAGGGCGACCGTCAGGGCCGTTGCGAACAAGCCCCAAATCAGGACAACGCCATGCCGCGTCAAACGTTTGAGCGCCAGGGGCACGAGGGTCATGGGTAGGACTTTGGCAGTCGCTTCAGTGCCGGGCATTGGCTCTCCTTGCAACCGGCTCAAACCGGATCCAGTCGCCGTGGCAATAGCCATGCGTCATTTCCCCATCAGCGCCCCCCAATATGAGCGCACCGCAGTCGAGGATGCGAATCTGGTACGCGCTGACGGTGTGCGCTCCAGTGCGCGTCGTGATAAGCCATTTTTTCATGGAGGGGTGGGTGTAACTGGCGCTGGTGCGCAGTGGTTTTGGATCAAAAATGAATTTCCAAGGCGATCGGCCGCCAGAAATTGCGCGTACGTTGTTTATGCAAGAGACTGCCTGTAGGAGAGGGCCGAAAGAGCGGGCCGCGCGATGAGATTTCGACCGGCTAAATTTGGCCGGTCGCGTGTTCGGGCAAAACCAGCGGCTCGTCCGGTGCAAGGGATCGGGCCGGGGCGCTGCAATGCAGCTCGATGGCGAGGGCAGGGTGGCGCCGAGGCGTGCGCAGCGCATGGACAGGCAAGATGCGCAGCAATATCTCCCTGGGGCTGCAACCGTGGCGCACCAGCGCCCGAATTGCCACGGCGAACTCAACGCTGCGCCCGAGCAGATCCAGGGCCACGATGGCGATGAACAAGGTGTTCTGTACGACGAACATGCCGAACAGGAGGGCTGGAAACCGCAAGGCGCCCTGCACGGCGGCTTTGGACAGGCTGTAGCTGGCCAGGCCAGACGAATCGCTCAACAGCTTGGCAATCTGCGGCGCGTAGAACAGGGGCAGCAGCAGGCCGCTGCAAAGGTAGAGAATCTCAAGACTGCGCATGATCGGAGAAAAGAAAAAAGCGCTGCCCGGTGTGCCCGGAGCAGCGCTTGGAATGGATGGAAATCAGTTGCGCAGCAGGCCGGATTTGCTTTCCTTGTAGGCCACATCGATGTAGGCGTATCCTTCGTTGGCATCGTTGGGCCGGATGGGCAGGCCGTACACACTCAGGCCCCCGTGCAGACGCTCGATGATGTCCTTGCGCGTGGCGACACCTGGGCTTGCAAGCAGGGCGTGCGCGAAGACGCTGCCGTAAAAGAACCCCTCGAAAGCCGTGAGGCTGTCGGTCAAATCGCTCTTGCCGCCGCGCTCGGCCGTTTCGCGGAACTTGGCCGCGACGCTATCTCGGCTGGTGCGCGGCAGCGGGAATGCGAGCATGGCTCCGAAGCCGGCCGTTCCCGGCATGGGTTTGCTCGCCAGCGTGCGATTGACGACATGGCTCATGGCATACACCGGCAGGATGATCTGGTGCTGGGTGCGCAGCATTCGGGTCGCTTCAATGGCGGGGGCCGAAATCACCAGCAGCACGATCGCGGTGGCCACGGGCTCGGTGTCCTTGCAGCGCCGCGCAATTTGTCCGATCGCCTCGTGCAGGTTGTCGCCGTTGCGCTCCATGGAGATGGGCTCGGGTGCAGCAAGTCCCAGCGCACCCAGGGCCTGGACCAGGGTGTCTTTGGAGGCGACGCCAAAGGAGTCCTTGGAGAATACGATTTGCACGCGTTGGTAGCCCGCCCCGGCCAGCATGCCGGCCATGCGTTGCAGCTCGGCCTCGTAGGTCGAGCGCAGATGGAACACGCCGGGTTGCTTTTGCCGTAGAGACGCCGCGCCGGAGCGAATGCCGACCACTGGGAGCTGGGCTTGCACCGCGATGGGAAGGGCCGCCTGCGCATGCGGTGTTCCCACGATGCCTGAGATGGCAAGGACGCGAGGATCTTTGGCCAGCGCCTGAACGTTGAGCGCCGTGGCATCGGCCTTGGATGCGTCGTCCAGCACTTGCAGGCGAAATGCCCCATCCGAAGCCAGTGCGGCCAGTTCGTAGCCACCCAGTAGGTCGTTCGCAATCTCTGCCTGCACGCCGCTCAACGGAAGCGACAAACCCAAAACGGGCGTCGTGCTGGTGAGCCCTGGCAGCGGCGTGGTGATAGGGGCGGCTGCGTGGGCCATGGAGCCGGCAGTGGCGGCGAGCGCGGAAAGAAAGAGCGTACGGCGGGTGAGCATGAGGACGGCATGTAGAAAGAACAGCCGACCATTTTTCTTTTGGGGACGCTATTTTTTTGGTGAAATGCGCAGCCTGAAAGCGAATCATTTGCCGCATTCAAGGACCGACCAGAATGGAACCTTGGGGCACTTGCATGCGCCAATGCAAGCACGGAGTGAAAGCTCAAAAAAATGAGAAATGAATTGACTATCGATCGGCGCACCGATGCGGCATAGTTGCATCGAAGTCCGTTTTTTCGGCAATTTCTTAGATTACGAAGCCCGTTTGACGGGTTGCGCGCGTCTTTTTTATCGCGGCTTGCTTCGGCACGCACAGCAACGTACTGAGCCCCATACCTCACCCCATCCACCGGGAGGCTGGTTGCGCTCAAACACATTTCGACGGTTTACCAAATCAACCAATGATTTGGTAAGCCTTTGGCTGCGCCTTCTCAATCACCGTATTTACGGAAATGAAAGGATCATCAATGAGTGAACGGAATTTTGAACTTGAACTCGTGCCCGGCGCCGTGAAATCTGCCATGGCCGGCGTCAAGAGCGCCGACCTGTGGAAAGTGCCGCGCGATCGAATCAAGGTCATGCCCGGCTTCAACGTGCGCGTGCAAAACGATGACCACGCCGCCCAGGTGCGTTTCATCGCCGAGTCCATGAAGGCCAACGGCTACTTCCCGGACAAGCCCCTTGCCGGCTTCGTCGCCCGCGAGGACGGCGAGAACGTCATCTACGTGACGGACGGCCACACGCGCCTGGAAGCGGTGGATCTGGCGAACGCAGAAGGTGCGGAGATCCTGGAAATCCCGGTGGTCACCAAGCCCGCAGGCACTTCCATGGAAGACCTCACGGTCGCTCTGGTCGTGTCCAACGAGGGCCGCAATCTGACGCCGTTCGAAGTCGCTGTGGTGTGCAAGCGCCTGATCGGCTACGGCATGGCAGAAGACGAAATCGCTCGGCGCATTGGCAAGACCCGCGCCTACGTGGGCAATTTGCTTCTGCTGGTGTCGGCGCCTCGTGCTGTCACGACCATGGTGCAAAAGGGCCAGGTCAGCGCTTCTCTTGCAGTCGAAGCCGTCAAGGCACACGGCAAGGATGCTGCTCAGGCGCTCACCGAGGGGCTCAAGGCCGCCAAGGACAAGGGCAAAGACAAGGTGACCAACAAGCACATGCCCAAGCCTGCCGCCAAGGCAAAGGCCCTGGGCGCCGCCCCGAGCGGCCCGTCGCAAGCGGGCAATCCGCTGCTCGACAAGGGCATCAAGTGGATCGTCGCCAACGACCCCAAGAACTATAGCTGCGCAAGCATGCTGGCGTACTTGGCGGGTGTCGGGATCGAGGAAGTGAAAGCGGCGTTGGAAAAGGCATGCTGAGCCACGCGCTGCTGCTGACAATCCTGGTGGAAGCAGAAGGTCGCAGGGACGATGCATCTCTGCCCCAGGAAGCACGCGAGCGCAGCGCCGAGACCGTGAGCCTGTGCAAGCAGCGCATGGCCATGGAAGGGCTGACGCGAAGCCAGTTCGAAGAGATCGCTCAAACGCAAGCTTGAGTTCGACCTAAAAACAAAGCCCCTTCGGGGGCTTTCCTATGCGCACTGCCGCATAGGAAAGCCTCGTGATTAATTGCTTCACCGGCCCCATTCAACCCCTTCTCAACGCCGCTTTTGTGGCACTTCAAAAAGGGGAATTTCTCATGAATGCTTTTGCTTTGGACAATCCACAGCCCGGTGAATTCTGGCTCGCGCGATTTGGATTTGAGGAAAATGATGGGCGCTACAAGGTGCGTCCTGTGCTGGTGCTGGAATCCAGGCCCTACGGTACGAAAGTCGTTTTTTGCGGCACACAGAAATTGGAAGACACGGCCTCGCGCACCGAGGTACTGCTGTCCGACGAAGAAGCGATCAGCGTTGGCTTGCGTCAAGCCGGCCGCATCTGCTTTGCCAACCACCGCGTCATCAGCCGTGTGGACATGCTGCGCAAGGTGGGCTCACTGGGCGTGCCCGATGAAAAGCTCTCGTCCCTGAAATTCAGGGAGATGGCCCAGGCTGTGCAAGCAGCCGGGGTGCTCTGAGCCATCGATGCGAACCGCCTTCCGAAAGGAGCGGTTCGCATCGGCTCTCAGCGCGATTCGGGTTCCGTGGACACCAGTCCCAGAACGTAGGCCGCACGCTGCACTTCGCTTATTCGTTGCTCGGCGCTCGCTTGCTGCGCATAGGGCAGGGCCGTTGCGTTCGCGCAGCGCACTTCGCCGTCCTCGTAATGGACCAGCACGTTCCACACGCCCGCATAGTGCGCGTTTTCGATCAAGCGCACCGCTTGGCCGGGACGCAGCCAGTGCTGATCGCAGTCGTTGAGTACCCCCGGCAGGGGGAAGTCGCTCATGCGCTCCAGGCCGGGAAAAGGCTGACCGTTGTTTGCGCGTTCTGCGGGACCGCGAACGTAGTGCTCGTACATCTCTGCCACCAGGGGCAGTTCGTCGCCAGCGCGTGCGGCAATTTCTCGCTTGGCTTGCTCGCCCTGGGCAGCGCGGATGAGGCTTTGCACCTGCTCAGGCAGGTTGGCGAACACGATGCTTTGTTCAACGCCGCCGCCGCCGATGGCCGGCAGGGCGAGTAGGGCGTGGACGGGGGATTGGGTTTGATCGCGCATGGTTTTCTCCTTGTGGGGCGAGCTTCAACCTCGAAGCCAACAATGAAAACCGCTCTCGATGGGCAGATTGTAGCGCAGCCCCATGCGGGCGCAACTTTCGCTGGAAAGAGGACCAATTCGGGGATTTACCAAAGGGCAAATTTGGCAAGTCTCTGACCTTTCATTACTACCGCATATGCGGGAAGAAGGGAAATTGAAATGAGAACCGTATATTTCAACGGGGCATATTATCTGCCTCTGGATGAAGTTGAACGGGCATGGAAAGAAAACCGGGTCGGGGAACTCAACGAGCCGGGAGAAGATGTCAATAGCGAAGGGACGAAAGAAGAGGATCTCAAGTTTGCGATTTTCGCAAGCGGAACGATCGGGTACTACATCGTTGACGCTTTCCGGATTACTCTGGATGGGCGAATCTACGAGGGCTACCAGCCCATTCCGGTGCGCCTGAGCGATGTGACTTATGCGGACGAAGAGGAGTTCAAGGAATGTCTTGAGAAAATCAAGGCCCTGGGCTTGTAATTCGGTTGTTCAATAAATCAACCCCGCTTTCTTCAAGAGATGGGGTTTCAATTAAAGAAAAGGAAATGTCATGGGTGCAACTGTCACCACGGGAAAAGCCGTTTCTGCTTTCAAGGGAATCGACGGCAATGTGTACTACGCGCTTTTCGAGCAAGCCTACGACAAGAACTGCCATCCGCATACGCCAACGTGGTCTTGCGTGCTGCTGGGGACCGTCGCACAGGCATTGCGCTGGATCTTTCTGGCCGCATCGAGCTGCGAAAGCGGCATGCTGCAAGGGCGTGGCGGAAGTCTCACGCCGGTCGGGTATATCGACGGGTGGCTCAAGGAATTGGCCAACCCTGCGGTGCTGCCGGATCAGGTGCTCTGGCTGCAAATCGGAGAGAACTTTTCGGCCACCATTCCGAAAGTATCGGAGAAGGTTGTGCTGGAAATGCTTACCCAGCAGGGATACGTCCAGGAGGCCGAACAGTTGGCAAAGGGCGAGTCGATCAATTTTCGCTTGTACGACAAGCCGCTCCTGCTGAGTACGCTCTACGGGGGAACACTGGGGGCGTGGCGCCTTCTGTCTGCGGGCTACCGCTGTGAGTACGGCCCCCGCGACCCGGAACTGGGCTACAGGCCGGCGCCCTGCACGAGCTTCAAGGTGGACGTACCCGCCTTCTACAAGGTGGACCGCGAAAACCGGCTGGTGAAGCAAGCGGACGGCACCTGGCGTTGCAAGGGTTGGCAGTACAGCATCGTTGGCTCCTACATCTGCAGCCTCTGGGAGGCGCAGTTGCAAGAGCCGGGCAGCTACCGCAAGCGCATCAAAGCGTTTCGCGAAGCCATTGACGCCGCGCCCATGATCCCTGCGGGAACCAAGATCGAAGTGGATTTGAGTGTCCCGTTGAGTTCCTATCAGCGCGATACGGTCGAGCGTTTACAGAAGGAACTGCCGCACACCACGACCGAAAGCGGCTATGTCATCGATGTTCCGACCGATGACAGCGCTCTCCATCACGCATGCGGTCTTTCGAGCAAATGCGCACGGTGGATTGTCCCTACGCATGGCGACTTTACGGATCACCAAGCGCACGCTTTCGTGCAACTCGCTTTGGTTTGAATCCGATAGGGTTAAACCTGCGAAAGGAGAAAAACAAAACTCGCATCAGCGGGTTTTCTCATGCCTAACTGGCATGAGAAAACTAGCAGATCGACCCTTCATCAACACTGCAAATGCAGAAAGAAAGGGAATAATGAATAGTGAATCAAAAGATGATGTTTTCTCCGCATTGGATCGTATGGATGCGCTACTGGATCGCGATTGCGATTATTTGAAAATTTCCTATTCTTCAATGACGGTTAAGCGCCGCTTGGCCGATATGAAAATGATTCGCGAAGCCATGGGTCGTGTCGGCTGGAGCCTGCCGAAACAAAGCATGCTCAGCGAAGAAATGCATTCCGCATTTGCAGCGGTTGAATCGAGCAAGCCGGGGTCTCAAGAAGCTCAGGAAACGATGGAAGCGCTGCTTCGTCGTGTAGCCCTTCTCGAACGCGCGCATGAAAGAAACAAGGCTGCGGAACAGTTCATGCAAGAACTGACTGATAGCGTGGAGATGATTTCTGGTATTGCCGAAGAGCATGGCTCCAATACCCTCGCCGATCTAATGTGGCTCTACAGCGCCATCCTCACGGACGGTTTCATCGATGTTTGGCCCGCGTATTCGCGGGTTCGCATGGTAATAGCGCAGTTGCCTTCCAGTGAACGCTGGAACAGCTACCTGCGCGATCAGGATTGACGCTCACGCAGTCTCGGCTACCATTTTTGTGGCAAAGCAGTGATTCAAACCCAGTCCACGTGACCGGGTTTGAGTTGCAGCAGAGTCGTTTTACACAGGCAAGTTACGTTGTCTGTGCAAAACATCTCGTCGTCTCCTCTATCAACACCGCCTGATTGCGGGAATAGGAGATTCAATGGTTGGTAATAAACTTATCGACAATCAAACGCTGGTGAAAAGGATGCATCGCCATCAACACCTGGAAAACGCCGCCCTCGCGGAGAAGCTTAAAACCGGCGTTCTTGACCTGGAATTGATGCGTGACGCTGGCCTGTGTACGGATGCATGCGCGGATTGCGCTGTGGTCAGTGTCAGATTCAGCGCGATTACGTTTAACCGTCTTACCAAGACGAAAGAACCTGTTTTCGATGTCCACAATTCCAGCGGGAATTACATCGGGTCTTATTTTGCGAGCGCCTTCAAGTCGTTGGCGTTCTGAATACTGCCCAGGAAGAAATTCCTGGGCTCCAACCTAAAGAGTCTTCTGCAAACATGCGTGTTTGCACAAGGCCCTTTGACCTTGCTCCTTTTTTGACACCGCACATGCGGAAAAGGATAAACATGGAATTATATGTAATGGAACCGGCAGGCATTTACCGCCTGGCAGAGAAGAGCGAGGTCGTTGGCGCGGCCCTGGAAAATATTTCGGAAAACATCAAACCCGGAACGGCTTTCGACAGCCCTGGTGCTGTTCGTGATTTTCTGCGACTCACAATCGGCAGTCTGGAACGCGAGGTTTTCTCGGTGATTTTCCTCGATAGTCAGAATTGTGTCATCGACTACGAAGAAATGTTTCGCGGAACGCTTACGGAAACGAGAGTGTACACGCGCGAAGTGGTCAAAGCATGCATCAATCGAAACGCCGCTGCCGTGGTCTTTGCACACAATCATCCTTCTGGCTCTTGCGTGGCAAGCCGGGCAGATGAGGCGTTGACTCAGACTCTGAAAACGGCTCTTGCCCTTGTCGATGTTCGCGTGCTGGATCACATCATTGTCACGGCAACGGAAATTTCATCAATGGCGGAGAAAGGTCTTTTTTAATGAAGCGCTCAATTGTCTCAATGGCTGTTTTGAAAATGCTTTCAGAAATGTCTGCTGAAGCAATGAAATTGAAAGAAGAAAATGAAAGCCAAGTACGAGTTTAAATACACAGTGCTGGAACGTCTGGATAACGGAAAGTTTCGTGAAGTGGTGAAGGCCACGCCTGAAATCAGTTACCCACGGGACCGGGCGTATGTGGCCAAGTCGCTCGCCCGGCTGCGCGGCTTGCGCCATTGTGAAGGCGCTCTGGGCAAACACCAGTGGCGCATGGACAAAGCCGAAAATTGCTTTGCAGTGTATGTCGATGAACGGCGCATAGGGGTTGCCCAGTGCGCGCGGGAAGGTGCCAGCATGGCAAAACGCATGATTGGCCGCATTGTTGCCGATGGCGACTATCTGCTGAGCGAAAAGCAGTTCGGGTTTGAACCGCCGATGATCCTCGGCTGATCCCTGCCGTCGCCTCCAAAAAGGGGCGATGGCGGGCGGTCTGTCAGGGGCATGGTCGAGTAGTCGAATTGGAATGATGGGGTTTTGGCACTGCTTTTCGACCGGTCAAATTTAGCCGGTGAGGGGTTTGGCGTCCAACGATTCAAGGGCGATTGGATGCAGCAATTGCCCGTTTGTGGCTGCTCTGCGCTGGTACAACCGAGGCTCAGCTCCGATTGTTCGGAAATTTCGCCTCGGCTCGCAAGCGCCGGGCACCAAGCAGCATGCATGTTGGTTGCCTACAAGGTCCGATGGGTCTTGCAGATAGCCAACGCCGCCTTTTTTAAAAGCCATTGTTTTGGCATGAAAGGAAAGGCATGAAGCATGAAAAATTGGCCTGTACCGCCTCGGGTATGGGATTTGAAGCCTGGCGTCAGCGTCCTGTATACCGTGTGCAATGCGTGACTTTCCGCATCGCGCAAATGCTGTGCGGAGTTGCATTGCAGCCGGGCAAAGGCCGAGCAAGTTGTTTCGATGACCCGCGCTCGGCCGGGCTCGATTACTTCCGGTGCCTGTCGGCATATCGCACGCCGCAGGCAAACGCCCTGCGCAAGCAGGTCGCGCACTTCCTCAAACTGTGGCGTCGCAAAGCAGGGCTGCGCAGTGATCGGATCTCCCATGATTGATCACGACCGCCAATACGAGCGCGATGCTGGGGTGTTTTTTCGTCCCGGACTCCCAGCGCTGGTTCAGGTTTCGACCGAACGTTGATGCGTGGGGGCTCCAGCACGAGCTGATCCATCAAGTGGATGTGGGGGATGGTGTGCGCAGTGCAATCGTTCGCAAGACCGTGGCCTACGTGGCCGTGGACGAAGACGCAAATGGTTATCCAGTGCTTGAGCGCTGGACGATCACCAAGCGCCGCATTATTGAGGGGACAGTCAAATGCGCGTGACCTATCAAGCACCAACTTACAGCCCTGAGCTAGTAACTGGGCGTTATGTCAGGTGTCAGGGGCGAGAGCCAAATTTCGTATTTAAGGTGGTTGAAACCGCCACCTGGGAAAGAAAAGGCCAATTTTTCGGCCAACCTGGAATGGGCTACACGTTGCGCGAGTACGAAACTCCGGGAACAGAAATTCCGGCTGATGTGCGAACTCAATGCATAGCGTCCAAAACCGCCACCCGCTGGGAATGAAAAAGGAGAGAAATGCACGCCAATGAACTGGCTCTGGGCCGAAATTGGTACACCGCCGACAGCGCCAAGCTCGTCACCGGACCCGATTGGGCGCGGTGGGAACTGCATTGGTCGGATGGTGCCGTGGTGCACGGGGTTGAGGACACCAAACAAGAGGCCGTCGAGGCACTTGCTCGGTATGGCTTCGCCCCCGAAACGAAATCCGAGTAGAGAGCAACCCCTTCGGGGGTTTGCCAAAGTGTTGCGCATTTTGGCAAGCCTCTGGCTCCGCCTTTCTCTTACCGTGGATACGGAATGAAAGGAAAACTATGAAAGTGAATTTGGGACGCAAGTCCATCAGTGACGACGATCTGTGTTCCGACTGCTCGCACTGCCAATACCGGCCTGGCGAACTGAGCGAATGCAAAGTCGGATGGCCTGGCCAACAGGATGAAGACGGGTATGTTGAAACGTGCAAACGTTTTCAACCGGTTTCCGGGCCAGCCCAGAAAGTGGGGCGAGCATGAGCGTTTTTTCATTCGCTGAACGCGGCCCTTGGGGAAAATCTTCGTGGCGCGGCAATTGCTCTGGCCATATCTACAAGGCCCTGTTCGAGCAGCTCACACCGGGGGTGTTCATTGACCCAATGGTGGGCTCTGGAACCTCGGTGGAAGTTGCTCGTGAGATGGGCATCGAGTGCTACGGCCTGGACCTGCATTCCGGCTTCAATGTCCTTGCGGACAGCATTTTGGAGCGGGTGGGAAAGCCGGCCGACCTGGTGCTGAGCCATCCGCCCTATGGCGGGATGATCCTCTACAGCGGGAACGTCTGGGGCAAGCCCCATGCAGCCGACTTGTCGCGCTGTACCGATGACCAGGACTTTCACGAGAAGCTGCATATTGCGTTGCTGAACCAACGTGAGGCAACGCAAGCCGGTGGCTACTACGGGACCATCATCGGTGACTGGCGCCGCAATGGCCGCTACACCTCGTACCAGGCTGAGTGCATTGCACGCATGCCGGGAAGTGAGTTGGCAGCGGTGCTCATCAAGCAGCAGCACAACACGGTGTCTGACCACAAGACCTACAGGAGCATGAAGATGTTCCGGATCCTGCACGAGTACGTGATCCTGTGGCAAAAGCCGCAGGCAATCGTCTCGTTCCTGGGTGACCTCGGGGCCATGGCACGACAGCAAAGTGCGCGATTGACCTCCGTTTGGCGGGTTGTGGTGCATCTCGTGCTGCAGTCCCTGGGCGGGAAAGCCGATCTGACGACGATTTACTCCAAGGTCGCTGAAGCGGCGCCCGAGCGGCTGGCCTCCAATCCAAATTGGAAAGCCAAGGTTCGGCAGGTGCTGAATCAAAACCGGGACCAATTCGCCTCTACTGAGCGCGGAGTCTGGTCACTGGCTGGGTAAATCATTTTTTTGTTGCACCAGTGGTGTCGATCAACCCTGACGGGCACTTGCTGCCCTTGGGCCGGTGTCCGTCTCTTTCAAAATGGAAACGGAAAATGTCGAATTGCATTGAGCCCGCCGCAGAGTCGCAAGACAATTCGGTGACTGCGCTCCAACACGACCTCCCTGCTGATCAGGATCCTCGTTTCCGCGAGCAAATCCGACAGCTTCAAGAAATCACCGAGATCCTGAAATCGCAAATGGCAATTTCTCAATGCAGTGATTGCGGTGCTGAAGCAGATCACATTCTTGGCTGTCCCGATGGGGCTGAAATTTGCCAAGACTGTTTTGATTCAGGCTCTCGCTGATCTTTTCAACCACTCTGGCGGGCACCCGTTGCCCTCCAGGGCCGGTGTCCGCCTCCAACTTTCTATGGAGTGCGAACATGAAAAATACGACTGCTTTTGCAGTGCGCAATATAGGTTCCAACCGTGGAGCCCCGAGGCTCTGGCTGGAAGGCAAGATGCCAGCGTCGGGCGGCCTTGCGCCGAACACCCGGTTTCGGGTGCTTGTCGAACGCGATGCAAAACGCCTTGTTCTGAAGATTGATCCCGAGGGCGACCGCAGGGTCTCGCAAAAGATCAAGGGAGAAAAATCCATTCCTGTCATCGATATCAACAGTACGCAACTGCTGGAGATGTTCGAGGGTATGGATCAGGTGCGTGTGTGGGCCACAGACGAAGGCTTGTGCGTGGCGCCTCTGGCTACGCAAGAGCGCGTGCAAAGGCGTCTTGAACGGCTGCGCACGAAGACCCAGAGCGGGGAGCCGCTTTCGGTCGGCAGCATCTCGCATGGCGGCGGCATTCTTTCCAAGGCGGTGCATGACGGTCTGGAGAGCGCAGGTTTGTCGTCCAGTCTGGTCTTTGCGAACGACATTCGCCAAGAACTGCTGGAGCATGCAAGCGAGCACAACCCCGTGTGGAGCGAACGCACCGTCATGCTTGCGGCGCCGATGCAGGAGCTGGTTTTCGACCACGAGTTCATGGCTACCCTGCCGGAAGTCGATGTGTTGGAAGGTGGCATTCCTTGCAATGGCGCTTCGGTTGCGGGCCGGGCCAAATGCGGCACGGAGTGTGCCGAAGCGCATGCGGAAGTGGGCCATCTGGCGGTGGCATTTCTGGCGATCGTTGCGCGGGTCAATCCCGCTGTCGTGATCCTGGAAAACGTGCCTCCCTACGCATCGTCGGCGTCCATGTGGGTCATTCGGCACCAGTTGCGCGATCTGGGCTATGTGGTGCATGAAACCATGCTCAACAGCCTGGAGTGGAATGCACTGGAAGAGCGCAAGCGCATGTGTATGGTCGCCGTGACGCAAGGCATGGAGTTTTCTATGCAAGCGGTCGCAAGACCTGAGGTCGAGCCCCAACGGCTCGGCGACGTTCTGGAAGAGATTGCACACGACGATCCCTCGTGGTCGCCGATGCAGTACCTCAAGGACAAACAGGCGCGCGACTTAGCGGCGGGCAAGGGCTTCAAGATGCAAATCGTGAGTCCCGAATCGAGCCGCGTCGGCACCATCGGCAAGGGCTACAACAAGAACCGCAGCACCGAACCCAAAGTGCAGCACCCGCGCAACCCCGAGCTGCTTCGTTTGCTTTCTCCAAGAGAGCATGCGGCAGTCAAGGGCATTGATGCGACGTTGGTCCAAGGCATGGGCAACACCCTTGCGCACGAGCTGCTGGGGCAAAGCATTGTCCCGGCACCCTTTGTGAGTGTGGCAAAAGCGGTTGGCGATGCGGTTCAGGTCTTCACGGCCGGCATTGCACGCAAGGCGCTGTCGTCGGTACAAGTGGCCGCAAGAGCCATCATCGCCAATGCCCAACAGGCGGCGGCTATGCATTGTCAAGTGAAAACCGATCAGTCGGTTCAACTTGGCTTGTTCTGATTTTCAATCAGGACGATTTATAAACCCCAACGGGCACCTATCCCGGAAGCGCTCGTCGCGGGCCTTTCTGCAACCATTGCCCACGAACTGCTTGGCCGGTCAATCTGCTATGCGCCCTTCAAGGCCGTCGCGGAATTGATCGGATCCACGTTGGCGACCCTCTGCACCGGCAAAGCCCCCCAGGCCGAGCCCATGCAACTTCAGCTCGTCGGCTAACCCCGGCGTCCACCATCTCATCGTAAAAAAAAAGGAGAAAACCATGCTGCAGATGCTGCAACACCGGCACGATCGTGGCCTCTACTCGATCGCTTGCGACGAAGAAGCATCAGCCCATTGCGGCATCAAGCATCAAGGGACCACCCGTTGGACGTGGCCGATGCGCTGCTACCTCAAGGGTTTCTTTGAGCCCTTGCGCCGGAGCAGCGGGGCCTGAAGAGAGCGGCATCAGGTCTTGCCTTACAGCGAGCCAGCGCCAAGTAGAAAGCTATTTCAACCCAGATGGGCACACGCTGCCCATGGGGCCGGTGCCTATCGCTTTTCACAGGAAAACGAAAATGAATACCACTCGAATCGAAGACGCCTCCACGGAGAAGTTGAATTGCTACATCCAAGCGAAAGGGGAACCTTGCGAGCCCGAGGGCGAGGGCATTCGTGGCTTCTATCTGATTGAATTGAGCCTCAGCCGACCTCTGGTGCTGGGCTCGATCTCCGATCAAGAGCGGAGCGAAATTGCCACGGCGGCCTTGGATTCATTCCATGAGCATCAGGGCATTGAAGATCTTGACACCTTCCGAATTTCGGTGCTGCTTGAAGACGGCACCAAAGCGGAAGAGGGCGCGTACGAGGGCACAGGCTTGGTCCTGAATGCCGAGCACCACGGCGAACTGAGCATCGACGATGTTCCGTTGGCTGTCAGCGGTTGATGCGGCTCGTGTGAACGAACGCTCTACCAACCAAAAGCTCCTCTCCATGATCATGCAGGGGGCTTTCCAAAGCACCTGATCGTCGGATGCTTTGGAAAGTGCAGAAAGCAGATTTCTCCCCCATCGGCCTAGTGCTGGTGGATTGAAGCGGTAGCTTAGCCGTGCCCCTGTGGCGAATCAGTATTTAAGGCGAAAGCCATTTTTAAACCCTGACGGGCATTCGAGCCCGTACGGGGCCGATGTCCGTCTTCTTTCAAAAGGAAACGGAAAATGTCGAATTACATTGAGCACCCCGCATCGGGAAAGACGGGCGCCTTTGCAGCGAAGTTTGACCAGCACGCTGAGCGTGACGGTCAGACTTTCACTGTCCTGGGGGCTGTCGATCCCAAGACCTACGATGCAACCGAGTGCGGTGAGATGTTCTCCATTCGCTTCACGGATGGGGTACAAATCGAGGCTTGGCCTGAAGAGGTTCAATCCGCGATGAATATGTCGAATTACATTGAGCAAGCCCGCGAGGTCAAACAACCTCTGGCTGTACCAACCGCAATTGACCTGAACGTGCTTGCAACGCTCGTGGCCTGCGCGGCGTCACATGTCGAGGACATTGAATCAGGGGTAGAAGAGGGGCTTTATCGTCAAGCGGACAACACGGACCTGGCCGAAAAGCGTGCGGCAGTAGATGCAGCGCAGCAAATTCTCGATGCCCAGAAACCCGTGACGAAGCAACCCCGACCTCTTGAACCAAAGGCAAGTGCAGAGCTGGTAGAGCGCGTGATAGCCATGGTGGATGCATACTCCCAAAAACCGATGATTCGGCGGACTGGAGCGGGCTACATCGTCGCCATTGAGCCTAAGACGAAGCGCGCCCTTGCCGTGGTCGATGGCGACTTCGGTCGTGCCGAGTTCAAAGCCGTTTATGCTGAAATCGCAGAAGCGAACCTTGCCTCGGATTCGATCATCGTTGTAGCAAATACCGCTACCTACTCTGGTCGCAGTATCCACTTCAGCAAGTTCGAGGACTTGGGTCTGAATCGAGTAGAAGAATCGAAGGACGAGCGTCCTATTCCTGGCATGTAATTGCCGATCACTCGAAAGCCCTCAATCGCAAGATTGGGGGCTTTTTTCATTGGTGCGCCCGATTCCAACTTCCCTTCCTATTGGCAAAGCCGGTGGCTCAGGATTTCGTATTCTCCGGGCGCGATCTCCCGTACTGCCTTGCACGCTTTCAGCATCCGACCAGCGACCCCTGCACCAAGAGGGAACACCTGGCCACGCGCGTTATGCGTACGACCATCAGGCCAAAGCAGCGCGGCCACGGTGCTGCCGCGTACGCACCGCTGGCCGCGACCATCGAGGTCACGAAGCGCGCTCAGTAGGTCCGACTGGTTGGCCATGGTTTCCGATCATTCGGCGACTACAACGGTCACGTCCGCATCGTTGATGTAGAGCGTGTCCCCGTCAACATCCAAACCGCCCTCAATCTCTTGCTTCACAGCGCCCTCAAGCTGCTCGGCAGATACGCCCATTTCAGCAAGATCGGCCTGCGTGACTTCAACTGTGATTTTCATGTGGTCCCTTGCTTTATAAGCCGCACTGCGAAGCCGCATTGGGCTTTGCGCTGGAGCCTTGGCCAGCCCCGTGGGGCCGGCAGCTTTCCTCTCAGATTTCTGTTGCAGTAAACCAGTAGCGACCACGCCCGCCGATAGCGTGGCCATCGCGTTCAGCTTCGCTACGAGCTAACTTATTCGCTTGGGCCTTGCTTTTTGCATGGATTCCTGGGTAACTGATACCGCCTACCTCGTCCCAAGCTGGGTACTCAAAGTGCATCACCACATCAAAGGCTTTGAGTGGCGTTGGCGTGCTGGCGAGTTTCACGGTGATACCCAAAGCCTGTTCAACTTCCCCCAGCGTGCCCACGGTTTCAGGCTTGTCATAGCCATGCGCAAACGCATAAAACTTGCCGCTGTTGAGCGTGCCAATTCGTGGGTCAAGTTGCGCTGTCTGCATGTCGGTTTCCTTTGGTCAGGCGCAGGCCTGACTGCTGAGTTCAGAGCAAATCTCGACCACGCGCTTCGCCCCCCGCAGGACGGCGGCCGGGGTGTCGTCGGTGTTGCCCTCGGCGTAAAAGGCAGCATCGCTCCTGAGGTAATGCAACTGCACGGCATTCGCTTCAATGGTGACTCGGTTGCCAGACCGCTTGACCTCGGAGGCCATCTGGTCAGGTTCATCGACAGCGTTACGTTCGCTGTAGTCGTCCCAATAAGCCGCTGGCACCGTGAGCAAAGTCATTTTCTTCCTTCGTTAGTTGGAGACATCGTTCACAAGTGCCCAGCCGGTACTGCCGCGATGCATGCGCGCGATGGCCACCTTGGTCACCGAGTCCGAGGTCACTCGACCGTTGGGCGCGCATCGATTCAAGTGCGCTCGCCCATCGACCACGGCGATGACCTTGCAATGACGCCCTTCCATCCGCTTGTCCAAGTCCTTCCAGACCTGGCCGACTCTTACGGCGATTCCATCCTTGGTCAGCTCTTGGCTCTCTGAATCAGCCATGGCTGCAATCGCCGCGTCCGCTGCATCTAGGTAGTCTTGCCAGCGGTACTCGTTGCCACCAGCATCACCCTTGTGGTCAGGGTTCTCGTGGCATGCCATGCAGATGGCCCGTGCAACCGCAATGCGCTTCGCTGATTGAACGCTCATGGCTGAAGCCTTCCTTGATTCAAGCGCCAATGGCTTCAAAGTCTTCTGCGGTCATGGGCGTGACGGAGCTACTGACAGCCCACTCACCTTGATGCCCAGGCCGGGGATCGTTGTAGCGCTTTCCAGGCTCACATCCGTTGATCCAGCCCGCATCGTCGGAATCACACGAACCACATGGAGCCAAGTCCTCTTTCAGACAGGCGCATTCACCTGGCACATAGAGTCCATCAAAGCCAGCTCGCTCCAGCTTGATCCTGATGATGCTTCTGTCTGTCATGGTGTTTTCCTACGAGATCGTTTCAATACTGCCGTTGCACGCGGCCACCATGAATTCCAAATTGGCCTTCAACACTCGAAACTGTTCAATGGTTAAAGTGTTGGTAATTTTGCGAATGACTGGCTTCTTTGTCGCATCCAATACGGCGATATAGCCGCCCGTATTGTGGACACTCCAAGGCAGTGGTGAGGCGGGGCCGAGACGCGTCATGGCTATCCTTTGGAGCGCACCAGCGGCGCCAGTCGTTTCAGTGCGTCAATGCGGTGGAGATTGAACACCGGCACGCCGTGCTCGCCAGCCAACGCAATGGCCATTCCCGTCCCTCCCGTGTCACGCGTGCGTTGCGATTGACTCTCGCATCCATCTGGTGTCCAACACAGCACGAAAGACACCAGCGTACTCAAATCGCTGCCCAGCACCTGTCCGACATTGCGTGCGTGCAGTTTGCGCACGCTTGGTTTGAGCGAGAGCCACGCCGGGTGCAATCTTGAAGCCACGGCATAGTGCTTGGTGCTCGCAAACAGTCTTGTGTCCTCGTGACCGCCGCGCCAAGGGAGCCAGATCTCTTTGCTCCCCGGCGGCCACCCAAAGTGCTCCACTTATGGCCACCCAAACTGCTCCACCCTGGCCACGTTGATCTGACGCACTGAGCCTGGTGCGTCGGGCGCCGTGAGGCCCGACAGGCAGGACGTTACTTTCTGCTCCCTTATCCCGAGGGAGCCCGAGGTTGAACGTCTTGAAGCCACATCTACAAACCACCATCTGGACGCTGCTCAAGGGCGGCGCTACGCAGCGCGAGATCGAGCGCATCACCGGTATCTCGCGCCACACCATCCGCTCGTATCAGCAGCGCTTTGCCGCCGACCCGGCAAACTGCCCCGGGGTGGCCACCGACTCTCCAGGGCAAACTGCTCCACCCTGGCCACCGACTGGCCTGGCGGTGCCTGTGCCGGTGACCACATCCAAGTGCGAGCCACACCGCGCTTTCATCGACGCCCAGTTGCGCCTGGGCCGCAACGCCACCGCCATCTACCAGGACCTGGTCGACCTGCACGGCTTCGATGGTGCCTACAACTGCGTCAAACGCTTCGCGGCACAACTGCGCCACAAGGAGCCCGAGCAGTTCGACCGCCTCTCGTTTGCCCCTGGCGAGGAGATGCAGGTCGACTACGGCGAGGGCGCACCCACCCGGGTGCCCGGCACCGAGCGCTGGCGCAAACCCCGCCTGTTCGTGGCCACACTGCGTTACTCGCGGCGCAGCTTTCGCCGTGTGGTCTGGAAGTCTGGTCAGCAGGTCTGGGCCGAGCTGCACGAGCAGGCCTGGCGCTACTTCGGTGGGTCTGCCCGGTATGTCGTGCTGGACAACCTCAAGGAGGGCGTCTTCAAGCCCGACCTGTACGAGCCCGCCCTCAATCCGGTCTACGCCGCCACGCTGGCCCACTACGAGGTGGTGGCCGACCCGGCCCGGGTGCGAGACCCCAATCGCAAAGGGACGGTAGAGCACGCCATCGGCCACACCCAGGCCACCGCGCTCAAGGGCCGGCGCTTTGAGAGCATCGAGGAGCACAACGCCTTCCTGGAACACTGGGAAGTGAAGTGGGCAGCCTCTCGCATCCACGGTGCCGAACGCCGCCAGGTGCAGGCCATGTTCGAGGAGGAGCGCGCGCACCTGCAGCCGCTGCCGATCACCGCCATGTCGTACTTCACCGAGGTCCAGCGCACGGTCTGCGATGACAGCTGCGTGCGCATCGAGCACAGCAGCTACGCCGCGCGCCCAGCAGCCATTGGCGCCAAGGTGCTGGTGCGGATCTTCGAGCGGCGCATCGAGGTTCGGGACTTGCGCACCCAGGCCTTGCTGCGCACGCATGCCCGGGTGGATCGGCCCGGCACGGTGGTGTTGCCCATGGCAGAGCGCGTGTTCAACCCCTCACGCGAGACCCGCTTCATCCTCAACCAGGCCCGCTCCATCGGCCCTCAGGCGGCACGGCTGTGCGAGATGCTGTTTGCTATCGAAGGGCGGGTGGGCCAGCGCAAGCTCTGGGGCATCGTCAACCTGGCGCGGCGCTATCCACACAGGTTCATCGACGCGGCCTGCGCGGGTGCCATGGAGCAAGGCGTGCACAGCTACCGCCACGTCAAGGCGCTGACCGAGCGGCTCGTGGCCGATGCCTTGGCAGCCCTGCAGGCCGACACCCCAACACCGTCGGCGTCGCCTTCCATGTTGACCCAGCAACACGCGCTCATTCGCAGCGCCGACGAGTACGGCTGTCTCTTTGCCCACGCCGCCACCGCCACCCAATCCCTTGAGAGCATCCAGTCATGAACATGATCGAGATCGAACGCGCCCTGCGCGAGCTGCGCCTGTCCGGCATTGCCGAGACCCTGTCGACCCGTGTGATGCAGGCCCAGGCCGCCCAGGAGCCCTTCCTGGAGACCTTCGCTGCCATGCTCCAGGACGAGCTGGACCGGCGCCGCTCGCGCCTGACCGAGCGCCGCTTCAGGCGCTCGGGCCTGGATGAGCGGCCCTCGCTGGCGGACTTCGACTGGCGCTTCAATCAGAAGCTGCCGCGCAGCGCCTGCTTTGAGTTGCACACCCTGAAGTTCATCGGCGAGGGCGCCAACGCGCTCGTCATCGGCAAGCCCGGCACCGGCAAGAGCCATGTGGCCAAGGCCGTGGCCTACCAGGCAACGCTGCAGGGATACGACGTGCGTTACGTGGAGGCCGACACCGAGTTTGCCCGCTACGGGCTGGCCAGCACAGAAGAACAGGCCGAGCAGCTCAAGGGCTGGATCGAGCCCGACCTGCTGGTGCTCGACGATCTGTTCCTGGCCCGGCGCATCGCCGATGTGAGTGCCGAGCTCTTGCAGGCCATCGTGCACCAGCGCTACAAGTTACGCCGCGCCATCGTCATCACCTCCAACCGCGTGGTGCAGGACTGGGGCAAATACCTGGGCGACGCCACCATGGCCAGCACCATCCTGGACCGGCTCATGCACCGCTGCGCGATGCTGGAGTTCGAGGGCAAGAGTTACCGATTGAAGGAGGCCGCCTCACGCATCACCGCCACGCCCGTATAGTCACCATCCGTCCGTCCTGCCTGGAGCAGTTTGACCGGCCATAAGTGGAGCAGTTTGGGGTGGCCATCGGGGCTTTGCTTCCCCCGGCCTCATCGCAACCAGCCTCGAACGCCGCATCCGCACCATCGGCCGCGCCTGAGCGCAGCGTGTAGCCCAGTTCAGCCAGCCGAAATCCCAGCTTGCGCATGAGCCCAAGGATAGGCATGGGCGTGAGTCGAGAGCCGACGCCTGCGTACAACAACTTCGTCGAGGCGTGGTTTGGATTCCGACTTGGCAATGCCGTATGGATGGCCATGTGCTGGCTCATGAGCTCTGGCATTTTCAACTTTTTGTTTGGTCGATTAAGGAGTCCAGCCAAGTGCCGACAGGTTCGTTCGCGGCGTTGGCCAGCGCAAAGCATCGTCAACGGTCAGGGCTTGCATATCTGCTTTCCTTCAGGCTAACCGGACTTCGCATACCTGGCTGATGAGGTAGCCGAGGCCTGCGATCTTGTGTTCGTGCTTGGGCTCGAAAGAACGAAGATGGGCCCTCACCACGCGACTCAGGAGCGCGGGAGCATCTGCGTCGTCGAAGCCTTCACGAAACACGATCTCACCTTCGGGCGGGGGCTGGTTAGCAAACAAGCGATCCAGCAGCTTCGTGTAGTCGTTTCCGTGCTTGAACTCATCAGGCACTGCGTCGAAGGGCGGCAGCAGTTTGGTGGTACCGAAAGCGATTTCGACATCCGTAATGGTGTTCAGCGACTCGCGCTTCAGTGTGAAGTCAGGCATGTATCTATCCTTTCAGACCGTCTCAGCGGTCTTGAGCCACTGTTCGGACATGGCGCGGAAATGAGGCTCGATCTTCTCGGCCTGCGCTTTCCCCGCGTCCACGTTCTTGATGTGTCCACCGGCTTGTCCAGCCTCCCAGTACCGTGTGGCGTAGGAGACCATCGAATCAACACCCTCCCCACGCGAGCCCAGCTCCAGCGTGCGCATGGCAGCCCCAACATGGTCGCCAGCGCCAGGAATACGCGAGTCGCCGAGTGCGGCGCACCAGCCATGCTCTGTCGGCTCATTCGCATCAGCAAACGTCGCGAACACACGCATGATTGCGGTAGCCAGGACCAGCGGATGACCAGGGTACACAGGCCAGTCACCCGTCAGCTCTTGAATGATGAATGCGCCTTGCTCCATACTCTTGACCGCTTGAATCGGACGAGGCTCCCTTTTTGCCGACAGCTCTGCTTGTTGCATTTCGGTTTTTCCTTCAAGTTTCTGTAACGGCACACTTCGCCAGCACGGCGTCCAAACTCAGATTAGCGGGGTCGTTTGCTGCTTTGTGCGCTGCCAATGCAGCATGTCCTGCATCAGTCAGTGAAACGATGCCCCAGCCGTATTCCGTGTTGCGCTTGCGCACCAAGCCTGCTTTGATTAACGGCACTGCGCACCCTGCTCCCGAGCGGGTGGCCTGCTGCGCACTGAAACCGTAATTGGCCTTGCGGCGGTACTCACTGGTCAGCACCGCGTCCGCGAGGCCCGACACATACACGCCATCTGGCTTATCGGCCAGGTACTCAAGCGCCTTGATGCGCGTTGGCGTTAGGTTGAACTTTGCTCCCATGATTTCATACCCTTCATTGAAATCAGGACTCCACGAAGACTATCGCTTGGGCAACGTCCTCACAGAGCTTGCAGCTCGCATCGCGCAGCGAGACGAACGTCGTACGGTCACTGTCTATAGGCTGGACATGGGCACCACTTCGCGTCTTGCGAACGACTCGCACAGCTATCAACCAACCGTTTTTCTTTGCCAGAATCATGATTCTTTCCTTGATCAGTAATCGGTACAAAGCCCGTGGTGCTCGAACAGGTCATGCCGGTACTGGTTCACATCGACCCAAGCCCCGTTTGCGTCACGAAGTACCCAGCGCTGGCCAATAGGGTTGCCGTTGGGCGTGAATCCTTCCTCTCGTCGGGCGCTGAACCCGTTTGCGGACCGGTACACATCGGGCTCGACCTGACGCATCACGTTGGACTTGTCGATGAGAGTGGGCACGCTTCTTTCCTTCGATTCAAATGGTGTTGGTAGGCTCACCCTGCCGGGTGACGCCAGGCGTCCACACGGCTTCTTCCTTGGGAATGCCAGGATTGGTCTTCGCGAACTGCTGGCCAGCCGCATAGGCCACGGCGCTGAGTGTTCCGGGAATGACGTTTGCAGTGCGCTGCAGGCCAGCGTAACCGTCCCAGAATGCCGTCCTATGCCCAGCACCGCGATGCGGGCGACCACCGTGATACATCTCGCTCGTGCGATCCATGGCCAGTGCCAGCAAAGACGCGAAAAGGCGTTGCTTCTGGGCGTCTTTGTAGCGGGGTTTGGCTTGGGTGCTCACGAGGCAGATTTCCTTGATCAGGCCGCGATGCCGTAGCGCGCAGAAAGCTCGGCAATGCGGTGTTCACGCTGGACCTCCAACGCATGGGATTCGGACGTGGCCAGGTCGGGCTTGGAGGCCACGGCTGCGCAGTAGCGCTCACTCTGTCGAACCAGGCCGACCAGCTCGCTCAGCTCTTTTTTCATGCTCTCAAAGACCATTGCTCTTTCCTCTATCTCAAACTGGGTTCACGGTATTGCCCACTCGCGCGTCGTAGTGCCGCATGAGGGCCTTGATCTGGGCGTTGCATCGCACAGCACGGCGCTCAATGCGCTCCTGGCGCGACTGCAGCCGACCCATCTCCCGCTTTGACGCCAGCGCGGCCCAGCGGGCTCGCCAAGCAAACAGACGTTCGTACTCGGCAAGCTCTTCCTGGGTGGCGTTGGACGCGGCTGCTTGCTGCATCTTCAAGCTCACTTAACGCCCGATGGCGAAGATAGTTGCACTTCACGCCGAACGCAGCCCGAGCGGGCCTCGGCCACTGTGTCAAAGCCCTTCACGCCGCAGCCGGGGTCTTCGCTGCAAAACTCCCACTCGCGCTTGAGCGTGACGATGATCGAGCTGCCGTCATCGCGCTCATCATCGACAGCCGAAATCCACGGCTGCTTGCGGATCGCATCGAGGGTCTTGCTCATGGCCTATTTCCTATGCGAATTCGTCGGATCAAAATGGCCTGAATGCTCGACATTCTGTCGCTCGTGCAACATGCGGAGCGGGTCATCAGGCCATGAAAACGTGTCAGCAATCCCAAGCCTGCGGAAGCCATCGTGGTCCCAACCCGCACGGATCATTTCACCGCACCGAGGGCAACCGGTTCGGCCGAGCGCCTTGGTCATTTTGAAGTGCCCACAGGCGAGGCGCACGATACGCCCACGAGACAGGAGCTGATCGACGGATGCCGTGTATAGCGTTGGGTCGAAGTCGAACTCCCTGGCGCAGCTGATCAACTCAACCGGGTCGCCGTGGTCGGCCATCAGCGACGCAAGCAAAGCATCTACCACAGGAGCGGGGGAAGGCCGCGCCATTCTTGCCTTTCAGGCCAACAGCCTGTTAAATAACGATGCAAAGCGATCCCAAATCGTTGGGGTTGCTTGCCAAGTCTTCCAGCCATCCTCTCGTTGGCCGGTCAGCCGCATGTCATCGTGCAGGCGGTAGTCAAAGCGCGTCACCAACTTGCAGTCCCAGCAAACGCCAGCAGCCTCCACGGTGGCAACTCTTTCAATTGGTCTTGCTACAAGCCCCCGCACATGCTCCCGTTGCAACGTCTTACCGCAGCAGGAGCACTCGCCGTCGAATTCTTCCCATGCCGCTGCATTTGAAAATACAACCGGGAACTGCGAAATTACCGATGGCATCGCCAACAGCTCACGGTCCCTTGCGGTCAATGGAGATGGCACGCTGCTTTCCTTGCGGATCAGGCCAATGCGCCCGTGGCGCGGAGAAAGTCTCGGTCGCGCTGAGACTGCTCCCAGACCCGGCTTGCGGCGGGACCATCCATGGCCGCCCCAAACCCCTCAGCTACAGCGAACATCGAGTTTTCAGGGTTGGACTGCTTCACGTAGTCGTAGATCGTGGCTTCGACGTGATGGATCAAATCGCAGTTGTCGGCCTTGAGGCCCAATGCGCGCAGCTCACGCATCAGACCATCACAGGCTTCGCCGATCACGTCATTGAGCGCCCGAGCATCGGCATACATCCCTTGCGGCGCCTCGTCGGCGCAGCGTTTGAACTGGTCAAGCTTCTTGTTCAATGCATTCATGATTCTTTCCTCTCAGGCCCGGAGGCTGTCAATCTTCACGCCATTGGGCTGGATGACGTTGCGAGCGATATTGCGGTAGTCATCCAGGATTAGCAGTTCGCCCGCATCCGGGTATGCCAGTCGTTGAGCCAACCGCAGCAGTTCGCTGTAGGTCGGCAGCGCAGCATTGCTCGTGTGGGCGTCCGCCACTTCCACTGCCTCGATTTGCGATGCGTTCATGAAGAACTTCCTTCGTTAAGTTGGCTCTATTATGACGTTTATATAAACGCTGTCAAGTCCTTTTGATGCGCTTGCTGGCGGCGATCAGAGCACGGTTCACCACGGCCTTGTTTGTTCCCCCATAGCCGTCCGCGAGCAGCGCATTCAGTGCTGCGTGCCCCTCGGCATCGAGATCCACCAGCAAGCGCTTGCCCTTGGCTTCCGCCAGGCGCTCAAGGTGCGCCTTCGCGCGCTCAGTGCGCGTCGTATCACCCCGGGGGGCCTTTTTCTTCGCGGCCATCACGCAGGAACCACAGTGATGCGATGAATGCGCGGACGCTTCGCCTTGCTGGCCTGGTACAGGTCGTACTGCATCTGCATGCCTGCCCAGAGTTCAGGACTCGTTCCAAACGCGCTTGCCAGGCGAAAAGCCATGTCAGGGGAAATTCCCGAATGCCCCGAGACGATGCGTGTCAGCGTGACGCGGTTCACGCCGAGCTGCTGGGCCGCGTCCGTTACGGTCACCTCTCCAAGGTATTCGCGCAGGACTTCGCCGGGGTGCGGAGGGTTGTGCATCTTGGTCATGTCTTTCTCTCAGTGGTAGTCCAGGTAGTCCACCAATACAGCGTCGGTTCCGTCGAAGGTGAAAACCATGCGCCAGTTGCCATTCACGGTGACGGCCCAATGCCCTTTTAGGCCACCTTTCAATGGGTGAAGCGCCCAAGCAGGAGCCGACATGTCTTCGGGCTTGGTTGCCTGGTTGAGGGCCGCCAGTTGCAAACGCAGCCGAGGGGCGTGTGCAGCTTGAATGCCCGCCTTGCTCCCTGTCTCAAAATACCGCTGCAGCCCTTTGTGCCTGAAGCTCTTGATCATTGTTGATATTGTAGTGTGTAGCGCATCGCGCATCAATAGAGCAATCAAACCGCCTCGGAAAACATCGCCTGCAGCGTGGCCTGGTCAACATCCACGTAGCGCTGCGAGCAATCGATACTGGTGTGCCCAAGAAGCTGTGCCACGGTCTCCATGTCGCCCGTGGTGGCCAGCACCTTGCTGGCGAACGTGCGGCGTCCTGAGTGGCTGGAACCACCCTTGATGCCCGCGCGCTGGTACAGCTTGGTCACATGCGACTGCAGGCTGTCGCAGGCCTTGTAATCGCGGCTCTCGCCCGTTTCCAGTACACGCCGCTTGGTGTTCTGGGACATCCCGTCGCCACGGCTGCTGTAAATCAGCGGCTGGTGAGGCAGTAGTCCACGGTACTGACCATGCACGAAGGCGGCTCCAATGCCCTTTTCGATGCGATACAGCAGGTAGGTCTCCAGGGCCTGGATGGCAGGCCTGGACACCAGGTAAGCGCATCGCTGGCGACACCCCTTGGTGATCGCCTCGCGCATGCTGATTTCGCTGCGCAGCTTGCCCGAGGCGTGCATCACATCGGCCACGGTGATGCGCGAAATCTCGGTGATCCGCATGCCGCAGTGGTGACCCAGCATCAGAACGAGCACATCTCGCTCCGGGTAGCGGGACGTAGCCTGGGTGATCTTGATGAGTCTGGAAAATTGCCCTTGATGAAGGGTCTTGGCGCGAGTGATTTCAGGCATGTGCTCTCTGTAATTCGATCAGGTGGACGAAAAGCAGAGAGAGAACCGTCTGGGCTCTTTTTTGATGATAAACGGCGCCCTTCCTCAACATCAAGGAAAGTTGGAAAGCGCCAATCCGCCGCACCAATGAAAAAAGCCCCCAATCTTTCGATTGAGGGCTTTTGAGAGTTTGGCAATTACATGCCAGGACTGGGTGAATCGTAAGCCTGTTTCAAAGGCTCCAGAACACCCATCTCACGGAGTTGGCGAGCGATCTCATCATTCGCGTAACCCGTCTGTTCATCCAGGTCGTCGCCTGCCAGCGCCGCCTTTTCGATCAGGTCAAAGTCCAAATCACCATGGAGTTCTTCCGCCATGGCTTCAAAGGATTTGCCATTCGTATTGGCTACCGCAAGTGAGTTGCTGCGAAGCACGTTTTCCACGTCCTCAGCAGTGGCTTCATACGCGGTGTGGGCCTGTACCGGAGTGAAGACAATCTCTTTCAAGTTGTGCTCACGGTACGGAGTCACATTCATCGGATGGTTTGTGCTGGACGAAGCCTTGCCTTCCCAATGAACCTCAGGATAGCAAATCACCTGCCCATTCTCTTCATGGAACGTCTTGCCAACCACAATCCCAAGCTCATCAGGTTGATTTGCCGGAATGCAGCTTTGCTCCTTGAAATGGGCCGACCGCTTTACCAAAAGCCCGAAGCCAGCCTCGGTGTAGTCGAGGAAGGTCTGCACAACAGCCTCAACTTCTTTTGGAGCCGCTTGCTCAATGTAATTCGACAATTTCATGGCGGCCGGGGCTTGCTCAGTGTGTTCTGGCCCGACGATATTCAACGCGTCTTCCGGAAAGCCCGCGCGAATAAGCGCCTTGATTCCCGCTTCACGCGCAGCTTGACGGGTCTGCGGCGTGCTGCGCTCGCTGTGGTCGAGCACGGAATTGCATCCGGCGCTGTACACCTCGCACGCTTCACGATAAACAATCACATCAACGATGCGAGCGTTCGGGTGACGCACTTTGAAGGCATCGACCTCTGGCCCCGTCATGAGGGTTGGAGAGTGATCCAGCAAAGAAGCACACCACGCACCACCGACAGACCACCTCACGACACCGTCTGGATCATGAGACGCGAGAGCGTACCTGTGTGCCGAGCTTCCGAGGTCATTCGTCATGCTAGATGACTCAATGTAATTCGACACTTCCCGTTGGCTGGCCATGTTGCCCCAAATCTGCCCCTTTTCGTCCATGGCATAGGCCTCGGACAAAGCGCCAGATACGGGGTCGAACCGAACCGTGAAGTTGAGAACCCACCGTGGTGCAGGACCGTCATCTTCACGCTCAGTTTCAACATAGACCTTGCGAGTGCGCATGTGGCCAGGAGTGGTGTACTCCCAGCCCGAGGTGTCGGTAACCATCACGCCGTCACCGAACTCGTATTCCGCGAAGGCTTTCTCGGCCAAAGCGCCTTGATCAATGTAATTCGACAATTTCCGTTTCCTTTTAGAAGAAGACGGACACCGGCCCCGAAGGGCATCAAGTGCCCGTCAGGGTGGTTAAACAAAAAGTTCCTCTTGGACCTGGCGCTCTACGATGCGCAGGTGCGCTTCGCGAAGCGTTATCACTTCAGTCCCAGTCGGCACACCGACCCATGCGCTTGCCGCTGGAAGCAGGCTCGCGCTGGTCAACTTGCCCCAGTTCCTACGTTTGGAGAAAAACCCCTTACCATCGTTTTCGAACTCAGCCGCGCTGAAGAGAACGTACATCAAGCCATTGTCTTGATGCGGTACGTTGATTAGGCCATTGGCGGTCAACAACGCATCCCCAATCGTGATCCGTTGGATAGACACAAACAGCGTCTGTACTGCACGAATGGACTCATGCAAAGCGATATTGCGAAGGGCCGCAACATGCGATGGCGAACCCGTGTAGTTCAGGCCTGGATCGAAGTGCACGGTCGTTGTGCGTCGGCGGATGTCTCCACCTTTGCCGAGGCTCATGTAGGCAACGGTGTTGCCCAGCGCGTCCGTGACATGGCCGCCGGCCTTGACACGGAAATCGAGCTTCCTGGCCTCGTCCAGCGCCTGTCCGCGCGTGATGCGTTTGATCCCCGAGGGGCGCAGCAGGTAGATCTCGATGTGCTCGTAGCCGCTATGCACGGCCGCGTCCACATGGTCAATCTGACACTCATGGTGCCCTACGAAGCACAGGTGCGTTCCATTGGGCGTAACGACCCAGATAGCGCGCGATTGCGCTGTCCAGTTGAGGCGCAGACTCTCCAAGTCGTGCTTGTAGAAGTCCTGCTTGTAGGATTGAAGCAGCGGGTAGTCCGGAGCTTCAACAATTGCGGCCATGGCCGCGTGCATCTGGGATGCCGTGATGTGCATGATGGTGATTCCTTAAAAAAAGGATCACCACGCCCCTTCGGGGTTAGGTGACCCCGAAGGTTGAAATCGGCTTTCGCCGTTGAATTCCGTTTTAGGAACGCGGCCAACGGGTGCCCGCCAGGGTGGTCAAAAGGCCCCTACATCCGAAGATGCGGGCCGGACTTTTATCCAGTGGCTTTAGCGCTCCAGGCCGAACACGTCCGCCTGCTCAGG
This sequence comes from Giesbergeria sp., assembly GCA_034676525.1. Taxonomy (GTDB): domain Bacteria; phylum Pseudomonadota; class Gammaproteobacteria; order Burkholderiales; family Burkholderiaceae_C; genus Simplicispira. Next base: position 23,015 of record JAUCCA010000015.1, on the reverse strand, counting down.
ATCGAGCACAGTTTCGAGAGAAACCACACTGTCCCCCGGCAATGCAAATGCGCCAGGGCACGGGATGGCGGCGAAAAACTCCGCAGCCCCTTCTTCGCCAGCGTCTTTCAAGATCAGAGCCGCAGCACCGAAGGCGCTCAACGCGTCATTGGCCTCAACCTCGATCTCAAAAAATTCTCGATCGGGATGCGCACCCAACACACGGAACCACCAACGTGGCGGTTGCGTTTCAGAAACGCTTGCACCCGACACCTCAAGGGATTTCGCGGCATGTTGCTGGAACCATTTCCAGGCGGCCTCAATAACTTCCGGTTTGTTATCCACCGGACTGCTCAGCAAGTCGCCTGGCTCGAAGATGGAGTCAAAGTACGTCCAACCTTTGTCCCAATGTGCGGCATACCATTGCGTACCATCACCCGGAACGCGGCGATCGAGCTTCACCATCCCTTCAAAGGTCACAAAAACCATTTCTGCCTGAAGATCGTGTCGATGGTGATACCAGTGATTCTCCTTGACCAATTCTGGAGTTTCCAGATCAGCGCCCAATTCATCTTTGTCTTTGTTCGGCATGCTTATTCCTTTGTGTGAGGCGGACACCGGCCCCAACGGGCAACTGGTGCCCGTCAGGGTGGTTGAAACTCGGCCATCCGGCACTCCGCACCATGGTCGTGAACCACAAGTACGGGGCCGCAGCAGAATCAAGCGATTTCCGGAATTCCGGATTTGGAGGTTTGATTTTGCAATTTTCCATCGCCCCAATAGAAAGCAAATTCCTAAGAAAATTGGCTATGACTCGAAATCATGGCGGCGGGTCAGGTTCTGGCAACGGGTATGTCTGTGAGCCGGGTCGTGTACTGAGGCGTTTGCCGTTCCTGGCGCATGGCCCAGGCCTGCCTTCGCTCAAGACCAGCACTCGCAACAAAAACGGAGCGTCTGCCAAAGCGTTGGTTGAGTCCATCCATCGCGCCCATCAGCGCTGACTTGTCGCCGCCCAGCGTCCCGTCCAGATCCAGCTCCCATTGCCCGGCAGTGGACGGCGCCAGATCAAGCAGCATCACGCCGCACTTTGCGAACTGGTAGCCCGGCGCAAAGATGCGCCGCACGCCGTTGCATGCCGCTTTGATTGCCTTTGATCGGGTCGGCCCGGCTACGGTCGCATTCGGCGACGAAGATCACTGTCGTTTGCTGCTTTCTCCAGCGCCGGAAAAATGATTCGGAAGACGCCCCCTTCCCGCGCTCCCTGTCCGGACCCAGCACGTGGCCATGATGGTGTCCTTTGCTGAAACCTATGCGCTTGCGTCGAGTGTGGCGCAGAGCAGGGCGCGCACGCGCTCAATCTCCTGGGGTGCATGCACCGTGCCCCCGGCGTTCAGGTCGAGATAGAACTGCAGCAGATCGGTACGCGAAGTGAATTCGTAGATCCCAATCTGTAGCCGATAACGGGCTGGATCAAAAGGCGAGTCCTTGAGGTCTTGGGCCAACATGCCGCCGAAAACCGAGATTTCTCCAGCGAGGAATTTGCGCACCGCCGTCAGGCGCTGAAGCCCGTCGATGCACTGGAACGTGTTCTCTTTGATGCCTTGCGCGTCATGCGCAGAACGCGACCATCCAGGGCAATTGAACAGGATGCGCCCGGTAGCCGTTTTGCGGATCAGTGCCTCGACAAACGCTGTGCGCTGCGCATCGGTCCAGACGTGGCCGCGTTGGAAGTCGGGGCTCAATTCGAACGAGCCGCCCGCTTCGCGCATGCTGGATTCAAGATCGCGCAGCGTTTCTTCCAGCATCCCCAAATGCCAATCCACCGTGTACGCGGCCTCAGGCATCGGCCTGACGCGACGGTAGAGCGCCTGGTGATCTTGGGAGAGCGAGTCCCAGTACCTTTGCGGTAAGCCAAAGGGCGGATGGCGATTCAAGCTCATTTTCTCGACCTTTTTCTTTGCTGTTTTGCCGCGCTGCGTGGATGTGCGGGGTGTGCGGGTTCAGGGCGTTGTTCGCGTTGTGGAATGACCAATGATTGCAGAAGAAACGGCTGCGTCAATTTCTTCGCACGCGTCGCGCCTGCCGCCGCCCAGATCACCAAAATAGGTCGCCCTGGGGTGCATCTGCAGCGACTGAATCGGCTCTCGCAGGACTGGAGAGCACTTCTTCTGCGCCGGCCTCGATCGCAAATTCGCGGGCGATCCGGTTCAATTGCAGGGTCCGCCGCGAGCGCGTGATGGCCACATAGAGCAGGTTGATTTCCTGGCGATCAAGTTGATCCTTTTCGAGCGGGGCACCAGACACGTCCAAGAGGTCCGGGAAGTCGTCTGCCAGTACCACGTGGTCCATGGTCAACCCCTTGGAGCGGTGCGCGGTGGCCAGCACGAGGAATGCTTTGGAGAGGTCGGTCTGGGCGGCCCGGTAGATGCTCGGGATCAGCTCTTCGAGTTCATCGCCATAGGCAATCACCGTGTCGATTTGTCGCTTGGCCTCCATGTCGCCGCTTTGCTTGCTGTATTCCATGAAGTGCGCAAAGCTGGGAAACCCGCGCAGAAACTCGTCGCGGATTTGGTCGTTGCGCTCTTGGGCCAAGTTATTTACGTCGAGCAACTTGTCGAAGCCGTAGGCCGCAACCCCGCCGACGAAACCGAGGCTTTGGCCGGCGCGAATGGCGCAGACTGCGTGGTGAAACACCGTGGCATTGGTGCGGGCCAAAACGGCACGTGCCGCCGATTCGGGCGGAGCGGAGATCAGGGTATCGGGACCGAGCCCCTCGACGGGCAAGGTTTCGTGATGGAAGGCCGCGAGCAGTTCCGACGCGAGACGCGCCACTCGCGGGCCAAAGCGAAAACTTTGCGTCAGCGGGAACGACTGGCTGGGCCTGACCGCATCCATCGCGTTCATGGCGCCACGGAATTTGTAGATGGACTGGTAGCGATCGCCCACGATGACGATGGGGCATGTCTGCGCTTTGACAATGGCCCAGGTGACGGGGTTGGTGTCCTGTGCCTCGTCCAGCATCAGGAGGTCGCAGTTGATGCGAGGCTGGCTCAACTGGTAAAGCTTGAGGTAGCCATCGTGGGGCATGGTCATGGCGTCCTGGGGGTCGCACATGCGCGCCCAAACCTGCTTGGCGATCCCTGCGGCCTCGGCCAGTGCAATAGGAGATCCCAGCGCGGGTCCGTCGATGGTCTGCGCCACGCGAGGAAACTCCACCCAGTCACTCACGCACCAGGCCGCGATCGTGTCGTTCACGAGCCGCGCCAGGTTCCAGTCCCAGCGCAGGCCCATGAGCTTGATGATGTCGATGCTGCGCGGCTGGCCCAGCTTGTGCGCGAATTTCTTCCCGTGGCTCGCGAACGCCAGCCCGTGAACCGTCACGCAGCGGGTATTGGGGCCGAAACGCTTGGCCGCATCGAGCTGAGCCGACTTGTTGAAGGCCAGGTAGAGGCAGTTACTGCCGGCGTTCTGAATGGCGAGCGCGCACAGCGATGAGGTTTTGCCGGTGCCGGCGTAGGCGTTGACTTGCACAATGCCGTAAGGGTTGCACGATGCCAGCGCCGTTTGCTGCGCCGTGAGCTTTTCTGCTGGCGGTGGGACGGCAGGGCGACGGCGCTTGCTCGTGATTTCTTGCAGGTAGGACATGAAATCATGGTGCAGGAAAAAATTCTGAAAGCAAATCGAAAAGGAGCGCCATTCGAGGCGCCTTTGCTAGTGCAGCCCGAACACCCAGCGTGCCGCTCGCAGCCAGAGTGCTTGGGGTCGGCCGAAAAACGTCTTCCAATGTCCGTCGCGATACACCATAAGCCGAAGATCGTCGTACACCCGAAAGACGAAGCGGGTGAGCAGATTGCACTCCGTGCAAATAGCGACGGCTTCTATGGTCGCCACCGATGGGGTAGGGCGCTGCACGTGGCCGCGCATACGCGCAGCCGACAAGCCCTGTCCGCAGCCTTCGCACTGCCCTTCAATCTCGGTCCAGGTCGCCTTTGTCGTGGTGAAGGCAATGGGTAGCTGGCAGGCAAGGCTGGGCATCGCCACGAGTTCGCGGTCGCGGGCCGTGACCGGGCTGCGTTGGGCATGTTGCGAATTGCGCATAAACTTGGCCGCTGTTGTCTGACCCTTCTATGCTGCATGGCTTGCCGCAGGAATCAATCTTGAATTCTTGCCGATTCTTTTCTTCATTGAGAAGGGCGTTTTCTGTCGCGCCGACCAATGGGGCAACTATTGGGGCAACTGCCGGGGATTTACCGAATTTTCATAGGGAAGTTCGAATCCTTTCACGCCGACCAAAACATTGTCCGCCAGCATCCGTAAACATCCGGGTCTGGCGGATTTCTCCTTTGTAGGCTTGGATTTAGCGTTCGCGGTAGTGCGGTAGCGTCCGCTTGCAGCCGGGTGATAATTGGGGCAACTTTTCAAGCAGTTGCCCCAATCTATCCAAGAGTTGCCCCATGCCTCTTACGAACACCGCCATTCGTGCCGCGCAACCCTCCGAAAAACCCCGGAAGCTTTTCGACGGCGAGGGTCTTTACCTGGAAGTGGCGCCCTCAGGCGGCAAGTGGTGGCGGCTCAAATACCGCTGGGCCGGCAGAGAAAAGCGCTTGAGCTTGGGGACCTATCCCCAGGTGTCGTTGCTCGATGCCCGCAAGCTGCGGGACGACGCAAAGCGGACCTTGCTCGGCGGAGCCGACCCGTCAGCGGTGCGGCGCAGTGAGAAGATCGCGCAACTGTCTGTGGCCGACAACACCTTCGAGGTGGTTGCGCGTCTGTGGCACACGAGCTGGAAGCGCACCCGCTCAGAAAAGCACGCTGCCCAGGTGCTTCGTCGGCTGGAGATGGACGTGTTCCCACGGCTGGGGGCGATGGCAATTTCCACCATCAAGGCGCCAGATCTCGTGGCTGTAGCGAAGTCGGTGGAAAAGCGGGGTGCACACGACCTGGCGCGAAGAGCCATCCAGATCAGCGGCCAAGTTTTTCGCTATGCGGTCGCGCACGGGCATGCGGAGCACAATCCCGCGCGGGAAATTGAGCCCAGTGACGTTCTGCAGCCCGTGGTGGAAGAAAATTACGCCCGCGTCTCGCCCGAGCGACTTCCTGTTTTGCTCAAGGCGATGAATCGCTATAACGGCCACACCAGGACTCGACTGGCTTTGCACCTCATGTCACTGGTGTTCATGCGGACGGGGGAATTGATAACGGCGCGATGGCCCGAGTTTGATTTGGAGGGGATGCGCTGGACGATTCCAGCCAAGCGCATGAAGATGCCAACGCCACATATTGTTCCCCTGGCCAGGCAAACCGTTGAAGTCTTGCGTGCCTTGCAAATGGCCGGCACCGGAGAGGTTTTGCTATTTCCGGGGGATGGCAATCACGAAAAACCCATCAGCAACAACACGCTTTTGTTCGCGTTGTATCGAATGGGATTCAAAGGAGAAATGACAGGGCACGGTTTTCGTGGGGTCGCCAGCACAGCGCTACACGAAATGGGATTCGAGCACGCACACATCGAATTGCAGCTCGCCCATCAAGAAAGGGACAAGGTGTCGGCGGCATATAACTACGCCCAATACCTCCCCCAACGAACGAAGATGATGCAGGACTGGGCTGATTATCTGGACGCTGTGAGAGGCGAGCCGATCAACCTGAGCGTTGCGCTTGCAACTGGAGTACCAAGGCCTTGATTTCTTCGGGAGTTCTGCCTTGGATGACGGCATCGTTGCACGCATCGATTTCATGTTCTGGCCAAACGCTGGCCCGAGGCCCGAGTTTGATCGGGGCAGGCAGTAACCCCAGACCAACGCGCTCGTAAATCGCTGTGCGCTTTAGACCTACGCGTTGAATGACGCTGGGCAAGCGTAGCAATGCGGTCATGGCTTCTCCCGTCGAATCGTGGCCTGCGCGCTGGCCGCCCAGGGCGCTCCCTGTTTGATCGCCTGAGCCAGTGCAGCCCTGCGGGCGGAGGCCGGCGACCGGGCTGTCACTTTGACCTGGATTGTTTCGTGGCTTCCGCGTGCGCCTCGCGTGAAAGCAATCACCCAGTGAGGGGCTGGCGTGTCTTGAGGGGTCTGTGGGGCGTCGTCGAGCATTGCTTGGGGCGGTGGGGCGCACAAAATTGTGCTTACCAATTTATTCCTGAGAGTCGGTCTTGTGCAGCCAAATGAGAGGGCAGGACAGGTTGTTTTCGCTCGGCCTCACTGGCCATCGAAATCTTGGTCCAATGCCTCTGCCGTCTGGCGCACGCGCACAGCAAGGGGTCCGATGACGTTGTAAATTGGCTCGATGACCATTTTGGCAATCGGCGGAACGTGCGCCATCGAAGCCATCAGGCTCTTTACGGCAAGCTCAAGGTAATGAGCGGCGGAAAGTAAATCGGAATTCATGATAAAAATGAAAGTTAAGGTGCTTCATCATGACCGATTTCAGAAGGGTTGCAAATTTGCAAATATCAATTCGAAACTTTCGGCACGCAGCAACCACATTTGCGTCCAATTTCCTCGATATGTGCCAAATAAGCGCCACCACAACTTTTGCAACGCCGGATTTGAAGTTTGCACTTTCGTACCCCATCGGAGCGCTCATCGTCGTTGTAGATCAACGAGAGAAAATGCGCTCTTGAAAAGGGAATGACATAATCGTCTTCGCTGCGCCGAAACGCGGGGTCAAACTCCCAACTCCCTCGATCGGCAACGCCGGCCGTTGCGCGGGCGTAATGGTAATAAGCGTGTGGGAATGCGGCGAAGTCCGGAAGCGTTTTGCGCGCTTGGGCGTAGAGCATCAAGATCAATGCGGCGTGCCCCCGTCGCAAAGGGGTCTTCAGGAACCAGTTGTCGTCGGCAGGCTGCTGTCCGCTCGGCGAACTGCGCCCGACTTCGGAATGCCAGAGCTTTCTGCACTCGGCAACGCTGAGTCCAGAAATGCGCGAGATGACGCAGGCACGCGCCTGCATACGGGCCATCATCTTGGCCCAGATCATTATTTGGTTGTCCGCCATGGCCGCCTCAGCGCTTGCCGACCACTTTGGTAATCAAGTCCAGCGGCATGGAGCGGGTGATTGCCGATACCGCCTCGGCACTCCCAAAGCCCGAGCGGAAGATCGTTTGCAAGGTCGCATTGTCCTTGATCCTCATTTCCACCAGCGGAAGCCCGTGCGCTTGCGCGAGCAGCATTTCGGCGCGACCTGTGTTGGCCAATTCCGCCAAGGCGTCTTTGCTGATGCCGAGAAGTGCGGGCGCCAGTGGTTCGGCATCTCCGAGCCGGGCGGCGGTGATACACAGCGCCATCATCGCGCGGTTGACCGCAGCAATTTCTTGTTGCAGCGACGGACCAACGGCGTCGCCCAGGTTTGGCAAATGGCTTTTCGTGTAGTCACGACCGAGTTCTGCTCTGGCGGCAGGACTAACAGAGTCGTGATTGTTTTTTTCGCGTTGCTTAACCATTGGCACCACCATTTTTAAAGGAGAGAAGGAGAAAGCGTGTCGGCCAGGGCGCGCAGGCCGTTTGCGAGCTGGTCGAGCGCGGCGGCATTGGCGCGATCTGCTTGTCGAATTTTTTCAACCAGCACTTGCGAATATTTCATTTGCAGATTTTTGATATCTGCTTCCAGAGATTCCATCGCGTTAATCGCGTGCGCCCGTTGTTCAGCGCTCTTCTTCAATGCGGCCGCCTCATCGCGCATCCGCGCAGTGTCGGCATCCACCTGACTCATGATCTGCTGCTTGTGCCTGAGTTCGCCTTCCAGCTTCTTGATCAGCTCTTTGACTTCTTTGGCGTTGGCCGGCAGTTCCTGGACCACGGCTTGAGCGGCCGTTTCAATCTTTCGGTGCAACGCGTCGATTTCAGCGCGCATTGCTTCGGCTTCTGCTTCTCGGGCATTCAAGCCGGTGTTGAGTCGGTGGAGAGCGTCGTTTTTGGCTTTGATCAAACCATCTTTTTCTTGCAGCAAACCTTCGGCTTCGGCAAGGCGCGCTGCCATTGCCTGAACTTCGGACGCGGTCGGCGCCTTGCCGTTGCGGTCCTCAATGGTTTCCTGAATGGAGGTCAAAAGCCCGGTCTGGATTTCCGGGGGCGAGTCGGCGAAAGCATATAGAGCTGCACGACTCAAATCCTCCAGAACGCCAACGTTGTCACCTGCCTCTTGCGTGAGTCGCGCCAGGTTTCGACCCGTTCTGACGGCCATCCGAATTCCGCTTTCCGAGAGGCCAAACTTTCCAAAGTTAGTTTTGCTGTACTCCGTCCAGGTAGCCTCCTGGCACTTGTCGAACTCCATGCGCAAGCGGTACAGATGCAGGCACATTTTCAGTGCCGATTGGTGCATCAACTGCAGGTTTTCAATGACGGCGACTGTGTGCTCGATGATCGCCTGCTGGTTGAGATCCGAAATCGATGTATCACCAAACAGGTCCAGAGTAACGATGTTCGATGCCGGGGCAAAAGGCGCTTGATTGTGCATTGGTTCAGCTCAAAGATTGGTTGGTGAAAAGTTCAGTTTAAGTAGTAACCTTTAGTTACTGACCGGCGCGGATTGTATGACGCTGATAATTCCCCTTTTATTTATGTGTTTGATGTACATCAAACGATTTAATTTCCTAATGTCGCGCGGCACAATCTAATCTCCAGATTGCTATAAATCTGCGAGCAATTAAGAACGAATAATTGCGCTTTGGGTGTCTGTTTCGATCTTCTCAGAGTCGCGCCTCTTGTCAAATTTGAATGGTGTGCGTTGAGGGCAACGTTTCGAGATGAGACACGCAAAAGTGCGAATAGGCTTGCAGAATGCATTCCCATCCCCGCACCGCGAGCGATCTTTTCAACAGCCTCATTGGTCGTCAGCACTTTCAGGATTTGCTCACCGCGACCACCACTGGCAAAGAGCAGTTTCTGGTTGAGTTCATGCCAGTGGCTGAGCGCTTTGCAATGTGCGTGCAAGACTTGCCTTTGGCGCCCGATGTGTTCAAAGCGCAGGGCGGCGCTCTACAAGCAGGACTCCAATCGGGTTTGCTGGCCGTGCGCACGTGTGACGCGATGATCTTTCAGCCCAAAGCGACGGCGCAGGAACGCCAGCGCAACGACCCGCTCTTTCGCTGGTGCGCTTACTGCTCGACGCTCGCGAGCGTCTTTTTGATTTGCGCCGGTCAGGTCGAAGTCGTGCTTGCCGATGGCGAAGTTTTCACGTTTGCTGGCCGCGAGCCCCTGTTTAATGCGCAGGGCTCTTTCAGCGTCAAGTGGCGCGAGGGGCCGTCAAAACCTACCGAAGCGGGTCTCTTGTATCTGCAGACCGTTTTCTATCCAGGGCAATTCGCACACCTCTCGCCCGAGATGCTCGCCCTGCTGGGCGGCTCCATCAACCCGGCGCTCGCCACGTTGCCCAATGAGACCCCACTCGGGCGGGTGGTGAGAACATCGATTACCCAGGTGATTGAGGCCCAGCGACGCCGCGACGCATCGGTCATGCTCGCTGGGACGCCGGCGCAGATGCTGGATTTGCCGGCATCGACAGCAGCACAACAGGCCGATCCTGTGCAACCACCCTCCAGCGCCGTAGCGACAGAGGCTGCGAAACCAAAACCCGAGCCCGCCGCCATTCCCACGAAATTGCTCGATTGGGTGCGGGCACTGGCAAACATCCGCTCAATGGATGACGAGATATCCATCAGTGATCGCGGCATCCGGCTAGGCCGCAAGGCGCTCGGCTTCGGCGCCACGCCGAAGGAAAACTACACGGCTCTCTATGAGGCCAAGGTGGTGCTGGATAAAGGCGCCGACTTTGCCCTCTGTAACCGCGCTCTTGCCTCTGCCTACACCGACGCAAAAGACAAGGCCATTGGTGGCAAGGCGTGAATCAGTGCGCTATTGAACAATCTTTCGACCGGCTAAATTTGGCCGGTCGCTCAGACACGGGAATCGAACATGAGCGCTAGGCGTTACGAAGACCTTTTTCGTCGGGCCTATGAAGGCTATGCCGCAATCGCCTGGGGGGCGGGCGCTGTGGTGCTCGTGATAGCCCGTCCGCCCTGGTGGTATCTGATGGTGCCCATCGCCATGGTATTTGCGGCTACGCGGCTGCGCCAGGTGCAACGGCTGTGGAGTTTTCGACTCTCGCTGTCTCTGTCGCGCTTGCGCACGATCACTCTGCCGGCATTGATGGAGCGCTCGCGCCGCCAGCGCAAGCGCGGAATGCTCTCGCTGGGGCGCGGATTTGCCTGGTCCCAGCGCCACGCCGAGATTGCCAATCAAATTCTGAACCGCAATGCCGACGAGATGCCGGATCTGCCAGATTTCATACGCGAAGCCATGCTGGAGCTGGAGCACACGCCCAAAGAGCAGCGGACAGACTTCGACAAGATCAAAGCTGCGGCGATCAAGAGCATCTTGCCGCCCAACACCAAACCCGTTTTGGACTCGGACATAGGAGCGCCCTGGATTCACGGCATAGGAATTGAAGAGGAAGCGGAACTGGGCATTCCCTTTACTTCGCTGCCGGGTCATACCCTGATCACCGGGACCACTCGCGCTGGCAAGACACGCCTCTACGAAATGATCACCGCCCAGATTGTCGATATGGGGCCGGCACTGATCGTGATAGACCCGAAAAAGGACATTGACTGGGTATCCATGCTCAAGCTGCAGTGCCGCAGGACGGGGCGGAAATTTCTTTATTTCGACCCGGCACAGCCCGCAAAGTCGATTCGCTTGCAGCCGCTGCAAAACTGGAACACGAAGTCAGAACCCGCAACCCGCATTGGCCAACTCGTTGACGCCGATGGCAGTTTCGCGGCCTTCGCGTGGAAGACGCTGTACCGTGTGCACCGCGCCCTGATTGCAGCCGGCGAGAGGCCGACGATCCGCAACACCAAGCGCTATGTGCAGCTTGGCGTCGAGGGTTTGGCTGAAAAGGTACTTTCGATCCACTTCGCTGAAAAGCTTGGCGCCGACTGGGACCGCGACCTGCGCAACCTGCCCAAAGACGGAAAGAACGCGATGACGCGCCTGGACTGGTGCATTGCGAAATACATTGATCTCGGCGACTCTGACGACACCATCGACGGCATTATCTCGATGGTCAAGCACAGCAAAGAGCACTACTCCAAGATGGTCCAGGTGCTTGAGCCGATTTTGGAAATGCTCGGTTCGGATGAGCTGGGCGATCTGCTCTCTCCGGACCATCAAAATCTGGACGACACCCGGCCGATCTACGACATGCGCCGGGTGATTGACGAAAAAGCGGTTCTCTACATCGCGCTCGATTCTCTGTCCAACAAAATCATTGCCTCGGCCATCGGCTCCATTCTCCTGGCCGACCTCTCCAGCACGCTCGGAGCGATCTACAACTTCTCTGCGCCGACCGATGCCTACCTGTTTGTGGACGAAGTGGCCGAAGTAGCCAACGACCAATTGATTCAGATTCTCAACAAAGGGGGCGGGGCGGGGCTCAAAGCCTTCTTGGCCATGCAATCCATTGCCGATCTGACGGTGCGTTTGGGGAGCAAAGAAAAATGCGAACAGGTGCTTGCCAACCTGAACAACATCATCAGCCTGCGCGTTCGAAGCGCTGAAACCGCAAAGTATGTCTCGGAACTGTTTGGCGAAGTCAGCACCCGTTCCCTGGAGGTCTCCTACAGCTCGGGCTCGGAGTCGAGCGCGGCCTTCACAGAGTTCAGGAGCAATACATCGCGCTCGCTCAAAAGCGAAAAAACAGCTTTGATTTCGGCGGCCCTGCTCACGCGATTGCCACCGCTGCACTACTTTGCGTTTCTCGCCGGGCGCGGCATCTATAAGGGCGCCCTGGAATTCATCGAGGCCGACCGGGAGGCGCCATGATCGAAATTAAAAATCAGTTTGCACGCCATAGCCTTTTTTGGTTCTGGGTCCTGCCGTTCGCCCTGTTTTTGTTCGTCCCGGCAATGGTTCCGCGCGAAGAGATGCGCGTGCCGCGCGAGGAAGTCAAGATGCTGTACCTGCTGGGGCAGGATGCAGCAAAGATCACCGAACGGGCCGACGAGACCTACCAAGACCTTTTTGTTGCTACCGGTCTGGTGGGCTGGACCAAGAAACTATTTATGAGCGAAGTGAAGGAAGACGATCCGAAATTCTTCCGCAACCTGGCCAGAAGCACGACGCGTTACCATGAAAACCTCTGGAACATGGTCTATCGGGCGATCTGGCGGTTGGCTGGTCTGTGGCCCACGTTCGTGGCCTTGATGCTGGCAGTGGCCTTGCCCTCACTGATTGACGGCCTGGTGGTCAGGGCCAAGAAGGTGGATGTGTTCGAATCGCACAACCCCGTCTTTTTCTGGTCGGCGGGGCATTCGCTGGTGATGGTCGTTGGGGTGTTCGTGCTGCTGCCCCTTTTGCCGTACCCGATTAGCATCAACATTCTCTACGGCTCCATTGCCGCCATTGCGGCCGCGCTGTGGATTACCGCGTCGAACTTCCAGACCGGCACTTGACCGGCCAAATTTAGCCGGTCAGTGCCAGAAGACGCGGGGCGGCAGGACCGTCCCAAGGCGATTCTTGACGAATTGGCGCATGCAGTCTTCCAGTTGGGAGTCGGTGACCCGGCAGCACGCGTACTGGCCATAGAGCACGCTGCTCTCCTGCGCGCTTCCCTTGGTGTTTGCGCGGGCCACCCAATAGGACAGGTCAGGCCCACACAGGTCAGCGACCAAAACATGATCCGGACGGTGGCTCATGGCGTTTTCCCTTCGAGGGCTGGGATGAAGAGTTTGGCGATCTCGTCGGTCTTTCGAGCCCCTTGCAGAGCCACAACGGTTTCGTCGGGGTTTTGCGCCACCAGATAAGGGACGGCGCTTGCATCGCATTTGCGCAACAGGTCGGTGTTGGAGTCCACCACGGCCAGACCGGCAGCAGAAGGGGCAACAGTCTGGAGTTCGTCGCGTTTGATGGCGGCGAATGTCGCGGCAGGGTCTTGTGAATCGACAATGGCGCCAGCAAGCGACCTGCTGCCCTTGAGCACGGCGACAGGCACCCACACAAAATTGAGCGTGCTCAGTGGCGCAGTGGCCTCCCACATCGCAGCGCAATGCCGGCACTGCGGATCGAACATCACGAAGATGGGAGCGCCGGCTGCGCCCAGGTGCTGCGAGAAGCCGTTGGCGGCCATCGTGAGCAATTGGTAAGACTCGCGCGGGCTGAGCTTTTCCTGGCTGCAGGCGACGCCCAGAAGGCTCGCGCCGATCGCGCAGAGCACCGTGCGGCGGGTGTGAAACGGCGTATTCATGGGTACAGCGTACCCCGCGAGTTCGGCAAATCAAGTTCGAAATCGGGCACGAATAGCGCAAAAAAAACCGGCCAGAATGGGCCGGTCTGTGGCAGGAAAAGCGCCTCGGGTCAGGGATTTTGGCTCCCGTTGAGCCGGCGTTCTAAATCGGCGAGGGCCATAGCGCCGGGGACGCGCGAGCCATCGACAAAAACCAAGGTGGGCGTACCGGTGATTTTGTGCTTGCGGCCAAGAGCAACATTGCGGTCGAGAGCGCTGGTATCGCAGCTTGCTGCGGGAGCACTCTTGTTGCGCAGCATGTAGTCCTGCCACGCGGCGGCGCGGTCGGGGGCGCACCAGATATTGCGTGATTTCTCGACGGAATCAGCGCCAAGAATCGGCATCAGAAAGATGTGCAAGGTGATGTTGTCCACGCTCTGAAGGTCGCGCTCCAGGCGCTTACAGTAGCCGCAATTGGGGTCTTCGAAGACTGCAAGCTGGCGTTTGCCCTCCCCGCGAACGATGGTCAAAGCGTCTTTCACAGGCAGGGCGGGAAAATCCATGGCGGTGAGTTTTCCGACACGCTCGGCCGTCAAATTGCGCTGGGCTGTGGTGTCGTAAATCTCGCCCTTGATGACATGCTCGCCACTGGCCGTGGCGTACAGCAAGTCCGTGCCGATGCGCAGCTCAAAAAGCCCAGGTATCGGCGTGGGCCGGATTTCGTCGATCTTTTGCAGCTCCGGCAAGCGTTGGGCGAGTATTTTGCGCAGCGCGGGGGGCTCCTTGCCGCTGGCAGAGAGGGCGGTGAGACCAAGCAGGCTGGCGAGAAAAACAGACGTAAGAGCGCGCATAGGGATTTGCGGAGGATGGAAGTAGGGCGCCTGGGCCGAGGGACCGGCCAAATTTGGCCGGTCGAAAGATGGGCGAAACACAGTGTTATTCGTGTTCCGGTGGTCGCGTGTCGCGCAGCAGTTCGTCGGTCGAGCGAAAGGCGATCCGCATCGCCGTGGCTTTGAACGTCATGTACGAAAGCTGGCAGGGAAGCAGGAGGGAGTGGCGCTTCTTCCTGCTGATCATCTGCACCCGCTCTGCGCAGATCAGCAGGCGGTACACCTCATCGAGCGTCATCATCGAACGCAGCAGGCCGGCCGCAATGGGATGCACGATTTGTACCTGCATACGCCTGGGGCGAAGCCACTGCCGATCCAGGTGCGCAAATGGCATTGCACGGACCTGATCGGCGGTGTCGTCCACTTGCCAACTCAGCTCAACCAGGTCGGAATAGATTTTCTTGTGTTCGCGCTCATCGCGCGAATTTTTGTAGAGGTTGATGCTGAGGATGTTCCAGTCGCGCCGCATGACTCGGGCAATGGGTGCGGCGTCGAACGTTACTTCTGAAAAAGCGCGCATCCTGGGCCGCAGTGCAGCCATGCGCTCGCTGTTTTTGAGATCAACGAGATCGTCCTCCTGCCGGGCTTGAGGATCAGGGGTCGCAACGTCATCGACCGAAAGAACTTGAATAGGTGGGGGCAGCACTGATCCGATTATTCCAAGCAACCGCCAAACAGGTCGCCGAATGATCGACATTACGGGCTCGCATTTGATCCACCGCGAGCGTCCCAATCGTGCATCATGAGCGCATCTACCTCCGCAATTGCGGGAACTTCAAATCGGGACATGTTTTGTCTCACTTTCTGGCTTGATCCCCAGAATTTCAGTCTCTTAACGAGAATTCGCTTGATCAGCAATGGGTGAGCCTGCCCGCTACAGCTTTGCCTAACCGCATCGTGTAGCAATGGTTCTCAACGGGAGCGCAAGCGTATTTGGTCCCGTGGGGCCATCGCTTGCTCACGCTTTCGTCGGCGATTTTATCGCCTGTCAAGGGTGCCGTGCATAACCAATGCACGGCACCCTTGCCTATTCCTGTCTTATAGATTTTCGCTGGCACTGCTTATGCATTTGCTCTGGGCGGCGCGAGAACGGATATCAATTTTTCACAGGAGGTAGGCATGAAAGTTGTTTTCAAGTGGATTTTCCGCGTAGGAAAGTGGTTGTGCTACGGCATTGCGGGTTTATTCCTGCTTGGCCTGATCCTAGTGGGTTTCCTCGCAGGGGGACAACCAAAGAGGCGCTGATGCGCTGGAGGTGCAAACCTCCTTCTGGATTCCTTTGTGAGTCCAGAAGAAGGTTTGTCTCGAATTTCGTTTTCCTGATGGCTGCGTGTTTTCTCATCACCTTGAATAAGGAAGGAGTCTGAATGCACAAAAAGATCAAAGTCGCACACATGAGCGATCTGCACTACTCGGCGAACAATCTGCAAGAGTCCGATCGCTGCTTTGCGGCTGCGGTCACACAAGCCATCGAGGCCAAGGTAACCTGCGCCATCATCACCGGCGACAGCACGGACCACGCCCTTGATGCGCACCAGCCCGCAGTGCGCGCCTTGGCCCGCCAGGTTCAACGCTTGGCGGACTTTTGCCCGGTGCTGATGCTGCAAGGCACTTTCAGCCACGAGCCGCCCGGCTTTCTGCGCATGCTCGCTCTGGTCGGCTCTCGCTACCCCATCACGGTAGCCGAGAGGGTCGGCAGTTTCGGTTTGCGCACGGACGGCAAAGCGATTGAGGCGGTGCGCCAAAACACGCAGTACGCTGCGGTGTTCCATGCGCTTCCCACGCTCAACAAGGCCGATCTGGCTTCAATGGGCGCTGCGGGCGGAGATGCACAGGGATCGGCACGGGGCGTCATCGTCAAAGTGCTTGAATCCTGGGCGCCGGTCAACCGCAAACTGCGCTCGCAAGGCGTCCCGTCGATGGTCTTGAGCCATGGCACGGTGTTCAACTCGATCACCGAGCACGGCGTCCCGATGGCAGGGGCCGATCATGAGCTGGGCCTCGGGTCTCTCTTTGGTTGCGAAGCCAACGGGGTGGCCTTGGGACATATCCACAAGCAACAGGAGTGGAGCGAATCGGTGCATGGTGTGGCGCAGCTCGTCGCTTACGCCGGCTCCATCGGCCGGTTTCACCATGGCGAAGAAGGCGACAAGTATTGGCTGGAATGGGAACTCGACGCCGAGAGCGCCACGATCATCAAACACCCCACGCCGGCACGGCGAACGGTGGATCTGGTGTTCGACGGCATCCCGGATCTGGACTTCCTGCGGGCACGCGCCCGCGACTGTGAAGGGGCCAGCGTTCGTGTCCGCTATGAAGTGGACGAGGAACAGCGCCAGAAGGTCGATCGCAACGCCATTCGCGCCATCTTGGAGGCGGCCGGCGTCACGGATGTGCAGATCGAGGGTCGGACCTTGATTGTTCAGCGCCAACGTGCCAAGGGCATTTCCAGTGTCGGCCTCGACCAAAAGCTTGCCATGTGGTGTGAGGCCACCGGGACGCCCGAAGTGGCCCAGTTGCAATCGCATCTGGCTTCGCTGCTCAACGCCGAGGTCGAGCAGATCAGCAGCGCAGCTCTGGAGCGCATCGCGAGCCAAAGACAGACCGCCACCAAAGTCCGTCCCCAAGACGATCAAGTCCGGGTGCGGGAATTTGGCAACGCCAAGGCTTCTGAGTGCGAGAGCGTGGATATGTTCTGAATCAAGTCGATTCCGAGCAGAAACTCAAACCCGCTTAGGCGGGTTTTCCTATGACCATCGTCATAGGAAAACCTGTCGGTCTTCTCATTGTTACCCCCAAATTTGGGAAAGGAAAAACATGAGACCCCTGAAACTCAAGCTCACCGGTTTTGCCGGTATTGCATCGGGACGTGGCAAAGCCGAGATCGAGATCGATTTCACTGGCGTCACGCCCGAGGCTCAGATCGTCGCCCTGTCCGGACCCAACGGAACGGGCAAGACAACGATCATGGACAACATGCATCCCTATCGGGTCATGCCCTCTCGCGCGGCGAGTCCAACGCCCGGATCCTTTTCCTACTACGAGCATATCGTGGGCAGTGAAGGGGCCAAGGAGCTGGACTGGGAACACGAGGGCACCCAGTACCGTTCGGTGCTGAAGTTCCGCTCTACGGCCAAGACGCGCAAGCAGGAGTGCTATCTGTTTGTCCTCGCCAATGGCCAGGCAACCGCTTGGTCGGACAAGGCCAGCGGCATGCTCAGCGATGGCAAGGCAGACACGTACGACAAGGCCATCGAAACGATTCTTGGCAAGCCCGAAGTCTTTTTCACGGCGCAGTTTTCCGCACAAGGAAAGCAGCCCATCGGAAAGATGACGGCCGGAGAGGTCAAGACGCTGCTGGGTCAGATGCTGGGGATGGAGAAGATTTCCACTCTGGGCGCAAAGGCCCAGGCGGTGGTCAAGGAACTCAAGCCACACCTGAACGCGGCGCACGACACCATCGCCAAATTGCAAGCGCAAGCGGGCAACGAGGATGTGGCCCAGCTCGTGCAGGACCTGGAGCAAAAGAGCCTGGACAACAAGGAGCAGCAAAAGGCTCTGGCAGCGCAACGCGATCAAGCGCTGGGAGCGCTGAGTGTTGCAAAGCGGGAATTCGAACAGCAAGAGCAAAGCCGGATGGTGCGTGAAAGCGTGCTCAAGCAAGTTCGCGATGCGCAGGGCATTCACTCGGGCAAGCGTCGCCAGATCCAAGAGCGCCATGCAGACCAGGGGGTAACCTTGGTCGAGCAAATCCAAGAGGCCGCCCGGTCGGTACAAGGGGCGCAACGCAAAATCAACGAAACGACGGAGCGCATCACTTCGCAAGAAGCGCTGGCAGCAAAATCGGGACTGATTGAGAGTGCCGATGTCCAATTGCGGGAGTTGATGCTCAAGCGCAAGACGGCGCAGGAGCAAGTTGCCGAACGCCAGCCAGCGGTCGCCAAGCTCGATGCAATCCGCACGGCCATCAATGAGCTGCAACAGCACCTGTCTGGCGTGAAGACCAGTGGCGAAC
Organism: Giesbergeria sp.; assembly: GCA_034676525.1. Classification (GTDB taxonomy): domain Bacteria; phylum Pseudomonadota; class Gammaproteobacteria; order Burkholderiales; family Burkholderiaceae_C; genus Simplicispira. The sequence continues at coordinate 4,912 of JAUCCA010000015.1, read as the reverse complement.
ACATTGCCAAGGCGCTTGAAGTCGCTCAGAGCACCTCCAAGCTGCTCGGGGAAGTGCCGTGCCATGGGACCGATATGGCGGGGCGCTGCAAATTGCTCGCTCAGGCCAACGCGGCATCACGGGAAGTGCCGGCAATCGAGGCAAAGCTGGTCGTCGCGCGCAAGTCGTTCAAGGACGGGCGGGCCAACCTCTCAGCAAAGCAGACGGAACTTGGCGATTTGATGCAAAAAGACGAAGAGGCAAAGCGGTTCACCGCTGAACTTCTCGTTCTGGAGCAATCAATTGGCCAGTGCCACTCGCGTCTTGCAGAGCGATCCTACGTTGAGGCGGCCATCAAAGAGCTGCCCACTTTGCGTGAGCAGTTGGCAGTCGCACTGGAAGAACTGGCGCGGTCCAAGGAAAACGAAACGAGGCTCCAGGCGTCGTTCAGTGGCATGCAAGTGCAGCAACGGCAGGAGCTGCAGCAGTTCGATGGCGAGTGTGCCGGGGAATTGAAGCGGCTCAACGACCAGTTGAACTCCCTGCCTGCGGTAGTGGGCGAAACCGATCTCGCTGCGGCAAAAGCGGCCCTTGAGCATGTCGATCGCCTCGTTGTGCAAGCCAAGGATGACGAAGCTCGACTCGCGCAAGCGATTCGGGAAGCGCTGTCTAAAAGCGAGCGTGCGGTGCAAGCCAAAAATGATTTGCACATCGCGCGTGAGCGTGTGAACGCCCTGAGCGAGGAAATGGCCCAGTGGACCCTGTTGGCGAAAGCCTTGGGAACGGACGGGATCATTGCCATGCAGATCGATGATGCAGGCCCGGCGATCTCTCTGATTGCCAATCAGTTGCTCGATGACTGCTACGGCGGGCGATTCCAGCTCACCTTGGTGACGCAGGCGCAGACCGCAACCGGCATTCAAAAGGAATCATTTTTGATCCAGGTTGAGGATACCCAGCGCGGCGAAAGCAAGTTGCTCGATTCCATGTCGGGCGGTGAGAAGGTTTGGATCAATGAATGTCTGGTACGTGCGATCGCATTGCACATGGCACAGACGGCAGACACCAAGTTTGAAACACTGTTTTCTGACGAAAGTGACGGAGCCCTCGATCCTGAGCGCAAGCGGCAATACATGGTGATGAAGCGTTCGGTGCTGGAACGTGGCGGATATTCTCGCGAATACCTGATCACGCAAACGCCGGAATTGCTCAATCTGTGCGATGCCGTTATTGACATTGGAAGCATCTAAAGAAAGGAAAGTGAAAGGCATTCAATGCCTTTCCAATGAGTCTGCCTTGGCGGGAGCATTGGAAAGGTAACGTCTTTTATTGCCGCATCATGCGGAAGGAGACGACAATGTTGGACCTTTTGGGAATGGAAATTCCTGACCCGATCAGAAAGGTTGCGTTTACTGAAGATGAAGTTGACAGCGTGTATGTCAACATCATGAGTGAAGGCGAGCTTCTGAACGATCTGGCCGCAAACCTGGAAAAACTCAAAGAATTGAAAGATCTTCGCATCTGCTCGGTGCGCAAGAATGTCTGGAATGATTTGATCTGGGTTTATGAGCTTGACGAACCATCGCCCGTGCCATTTGACTTGGCATGCGATGTGTGCGGAGCCGATGCTGAAAGCATTCGCTTTGGAATCGGCAGAGAGTTTGCAGATGAAATTCGGTTGATGCACCAAATTATCTGCGCGCAAATTCCGAATTCCGCCGAGAAGTTCACGACGCGCCTGCGTCGCTACGTAAAAATCGAACGCGCAGAGCATTGATTTAGAGGCCAATGCCCACTGAATCAACTGCTTCGATATCGATTCTTGGATTCAAGCGCAATGCTTGATTATTTATAAATCACTACAGGGGCTGAGCCCCCTCCTGAATGCATGCACTTGTATTCAGGAGGTGGCTTTACAACTCGTACTGAGGAATTGAATGACACCACACAAAGAAAATAGACACATGAGCTTCCTGCGTTCGTTTGCCGATTCATTTCGACGCGAGTTTCGCATGAGCCATGAAAACGGTGAAGAAAAGCAACTTCAACCGAACGAGGCCCGTGCAGTCGAAATAATCCACGATTTGGATATTGCGACTGTCGTGACTTCTGAAAAGATCGGGGATGTGCAAGTCGATATTCGGCTGTATGCGAACCGAATAGCGCGAATGGTCAAAAAGCCCGGATTGAACGATCTCGGGAAGCAAGGCTACGAGCGCTTCTACCTGTCCGATTTCACACCAGAAATGGCCCGTGAAGCGGGGCTGCGATTCACCATTGCCGATTGCATCGCGTTCACAACCAAGGAACTCGGTGGTGCAAGCCCGCAGATGCGCAAGGCCAAATCGCCCGGCAAGGATGCGACAGCGAGACCAGCAGTTGTGGCGGCCAGCCCGTCGAGTGGGCCGCCTCAGAAAATGCGTGAGGTTCAGCCTGAAACACCCCCAGGACGGCACGCCGGAGACGCCCAGGGCCATGTGATCTTTGCGGGCGCCAACATGGTCTATCGCAAGGGCGCAAGGCCGTACCAGACCTTCTCCGTGAAGCTGCAGACCTCCAAAGGGGAAGTGGTTTTCAACGGCGTGGAGTTGGAGAAGAAGTTTCGCGCTGGTGAGTTTCGGCGCGGAGATTACATCTCCATCACCAAATCGACCTCCGAGTTCGTGACGGAGATGGACGACGAAAGGCAAGTGCGCACGAAGAATGACTACAAGGTGGTCGTACTCGAATCTGCTCGCTAAGAGCGGGACATTTGAACGGGCAAAGCATCTCGCTGAGCCCAAAATTTATAAATCAAGGAGAAATCATCAATGGCATCAGTCAACAAAGTCATCATCGTCGGCCACTTGGGCCGCGACCCTGAGATGCGCACCTTCCCCAGCGGCGACCAGGTGGCCAACGTGTCCATCGCCACCACCGACAAGTGGAAGGAAAAGCAGACCGGCGAGATGCGCGAGGCCACCGAATGGCACCGCGTAGCGTTCAACGGCCGCCTGGCCGAGATTGCCGGCCAGTACCTGCGCAAGGGCTCGCAGGTGTATGTCGAGGGCAGCTTGCGCACGCGCAAGTGGACCGACCAAGCCGGCGTGGAAAAGTACGCCACCGAAATCCGTGCTGACCAACTGCAAATGCTGGGCGGCCGGGATCGGGGCGAATCCAATGCTGCACCTGCTGCTTCCCAAGCCCCGCAACGCCAGAGCACGGTAAGTGGAGCCAAGAATTCGAATGCTGCGAAACCTGCCACGGTTTCGAGTGAGTTCGATGATATGGACGACGACATTCCGTTCTAGACAAGAAAACCACTCTTTTTTGTTGAAAGGACATAACCGCGCCGAGCGCGGTCAAGCCCATGAGGGCTTGTTGATGCACTTATGCCGAGTGCATCAACAAGTCTTCGAAACGGTTTCACCAACTCCTGGATAGGGAATGAAACCATGAACAATAAAATCGATTTTTCGAAAGTGGATTGGCAGCATATTCTCCAGCGCCTGGGCGTGGATGCTAAGCTGATCGCCAACCCAAAGAAACGAGGGCCGTGCCCGATTGAACAAACCGGGCATACGCGATTTCGTTTCGTCAACAAGGATGGCCGTGGCAACTGGGTATGCAACTGCGGTGCCGGCGACGGAGTGCGTCTCGTAGCGTTGATCTATGGGGTCAGCGACACAGAGGCGGTGCGCATGATTCGAGATGTCGTCAAGGGGCAACCTTCACTTCGACAAGCGCCGGTTCGGCCTGCTGCGCAAGAAAAGACGCCAGCCGATATCGAAAAGGCTCGTGCCGCGCTGAAGCGGGTACGGCGATCGTCTCGTCCCCTGGTTGGATCGCCGGCCCTGCTGTACCTCAACAATCGGGTGCGAGGTCTGGATGCGTCCTGGATCTCCGGGGATCTGCGTTTTCACCCTTCGCTGCATCACATTGACGACGAACGTGGCTGTCGCTCCGTTTGGCCTGCTTTGGTGGCTGATGTGGTGGACGCCTCCAAGCGCGATCGCGTCGTTACCATTCACCGAACCTACATCACGCAATCTGGTGAAAAGGCACCGGTGTCGGCCTCCCAGGTCAAGAAGGTAATGACAACAACGGTGGATAAACTGGGTGGGCAATCCATCAAGGTAAACACCGCACGGTCGAGCCTCGTCATTGTGACCGAGGGAATCGAAAAAGCGCTTGCCTGGGTCGCAGCAACGCAGAACCGGTACGCCGTTTATGCGACGCTCAATTGCTACAACCTGAGTCTGTTCAAGTGGCCAAAAACCACCAAGGCAGTCCTGATTGGCGGCGACAATGACGCGCCGAATTTGAAGACCGGTTTGCGTGCGGGTCAGCATTACGCAGAAATCTTGCGCAACCGCGTTCTGGAAGCTGGACTTCGCGTGAAATTGGTCATCCCTGAAACCACTGGGGTAGATTTCGATGACCTGTGGAATGCAGGAGACGACGCAATCTTCGGCGTTTGCTCCCAACCCGAAGTTTACGCGCCAGCGTGAGACCAAAAGCAAAACCCGCCTCGGCGGGTTTTGCTGGTCGATTGGAATCTGATCAGGCCGGATTGGTCTCTTCGTTCTCGACCGGTGCATCCGGCGCGGGTGCCGAAGGCGCAGACGCGAACTCGACGTGTCCACCATTGGCAAGCACATCGATGACGTCATTCGTCTTCGCGGGAACGCAGGTGTATTCGGTCCCAATTGCATACGCCAGGGCAGCGCCTTTGGTCTTGGCCTGGATGAGACGCTTTGCGCCGTCCTTGTTGGTGATGAGGAAATGCTTTGCAGTCACGTTGTTCCTTTCGGTGGTGTCTAGTCAAGTTGATGTTTGCTAACGCTTGCAAATGGTACGTGGCGATGGCTCCATGTCAAATTAAATGCTCGCATGATTTAGGCGTGAATTAGCATTCGCGGCGCATTGCTTTTGAATACCAAGCGGACATGCT
>JAUCCA010000014.1:0-9169 GCA_034676525.1 Giesbergeria sp. | reverse complement strand
GCTCAGAGCCCAACCCGAAAAGAGTTGAGCGGTTTCAGCAGGTTGTGATTCCGTCGAGTTGCGAGACTTGATGGAGACCCCAATGGCCTGGACAGAAACCGCTCGACGCGATCATGCACGCCGCGGCCTGTGCGCTATTCAAGTGACCTGACAGATCGGGAATGGGCGCTGATTGCGCCCGTCCTGCCCGGCCCTAGGCCGCTCGGCCGCCCCGAACAACGGATCTGCGGGACGTCGTGAACGCGATCCTCTATCTGGTATCGAGCGGTTGTGCCTGATCGCTGTTGCCGCGGGACTTTCCGCCCTTCACCACCGTGCAGCGTGATTTCTACGATTGGCAGGACCGTGGCCTGCTGAGAACGATCAGCCACCATCTGGTCGCGCAGGCTCGTGAAATGGAAGGCCGGGAGGCCAGCCCAATCGCCGGCGTCATCGACAGCCAGAGTGTCAAGACCACGGAAAGTGGCGGCATACGAGGCTTTGACGCCCGCAAGAAAATCAATGGGCCCAAGCGCCACATCGTCACCGATACGCTTGGCCATCTGGTCGCTATTGTGGTCCATGGCGCCGATGTCCAAGACCGCGATGGCGCAGTCGAGGTGCTGAACAGCATTCGCCACCCTCACCCCTGGCTGCGTCATGTCTTTGCCAGTGGCGGGTATGCCCGTAAAATCGGGGCAAGGTGTCACGTGAGCGAAGGTACAAATCGGCCTGTACCTTCACTCACGTTCAAGTTCGTGCGGTGCAGCTAGTCCTGACCCCCTAACGCGCTTTATGCGCAGAAAGGGGTTTCCCATGAGCCATCCTTCCTCCAGCCCTGAGAAGCTGGGCCGGCCTCGCCAGCTGATCAATGCAAGGCTTGCTGCCGAGCGGACGGGCTATTCGGAGTCGCGGTTTCGCGTCCTCGCCCGTTCTGGTGTGCTGCCGGCTCCCATTCATATCGGTCCACGCAAGATATTGTGGGATGTCGATACGCTGGACCGCTATGTCGAGGAACGGGCGGAGCAATCCGGGAACGGGGGCGAGCAATGAGCATGCCCTCTTTCCCTTGGACTGAACCGTCACAGCCTGCTTCTGCCTCCCGCTGCAATGCGGGGGGTATCATTGCCATCGCGATGGTCGCGCCTCTGACTGGCGGGTTCTTTTACGACCTGCTGCTGTCACCGGTCCGCGACGTGGCAACCCTGCTCATCCAGATGAGTGACGCCACCCGCCTGATGGATGCGGCGCTGGCCGTTATGCTGCCGCCCGCACTTTATGGGATCAGCAGCACACAATCTCGTGCCGTGGATTTTACGGCTATCCGGGATGCAGCTCTTCATGCTGTGCCATGGCTTCTGGAACGTTGGCTGCCCGGCGGGCGGTGTGTTGCAGGCGAGTATGTGGTGCGCAATCCAAACCGGGCGGACAACTCGGCCGGTTCTTTCAAGATCAATATACAAACCGGCAGGTGGGCTGACTTCGCAACAGGCGATGCTGGCGGCGATGTTATTTCGCTTCGCGCTTATCTGACTGGCTCCAATCAAGCCGAAGCTGCGATTGAGATTGCACGCCTGCTCGGTATTCGAGGCTATACCCATGCTTGATAAAGATCAGCTTCCGCCCACTGCGGCGGAAATCGATGCGGCGCGTGCGCGCATGGAAGAAGGCTCCGGCTCCCGGTCAGGTTTCGAGCCTGTCCCCCTCACACCAGTGCCAGAGCGCGCAGCAGACCCGCGTGAATATCGTCATCATAAGCGTCGTACACCCCCCGATCAGGTGTTTGCCTACATTCATGCAGATGGCCGCACCGTTGGGTATGTCGCGCGTTGGGAGCGCACGGAGGCATATCCGGACAAAATCGTGCGTCCGCTGTCATGGTGCCGGGTCGCAAACAAGGAGCGTTGGGCACTGAAGGGATGGCCCGCGCCGTTCCCTCTCTACCGGTTGCCGGAACTTCTGGGGCATCCCGATGCGGCTATCCTTGTCGTTGAAGGTGAGAAGAAAGCATCAGCTGCCCAGACCCTGTTTCCAGACCTTGCGGTGGTGTCCCCTCTGGGCGGTGCAAGTCGCGCCCACCAAACGGACTGGTCTGTGGTTGCGGGCCGTCGCGTGATCATCAGCCCGGACCATGACGGTGCTTCCAGTGACTTTGCACTCAAGGTCTGCAGGCTTTGCCGTGAAGCTGGTGCGGCGGAAATCCTGATCCTGCCGCCAGAGGCACTTGGCAAGTATGTGATCAAGGATGACCAGCGCATTCAGCGCGAGGGGGAGATTCCACAAGGCTGGGATCTGGATGACGCCGTTGCGGACGGTTGGACGGCAGCTCATGTTGAAGCTCATCGGGCAGATATTGACGACACGCTTCGTCCCTTCGACATGGATCAGGATGTCAAGCTGCTGGCGAACGAGTTCATGCCGAAGCACGACGGGCTCTATCGCACGGTCAAGGATGAGAAGGGCGATATCTCAACCGTATGGACGTGCTCTCCGCTGGACATCGTGGCATTGGTGCGAGGATCGGATGGCAAGGATCATGGCACGCTCCTGCGGATCACGGATCCGGATTATCGCAAGCATGAAGTTGTCGTGCAGTCATCGTCATTGGCCGGTGATGGCTCCGAGATCCTGAGAACACTGCGTGACCACGGCCTGCGCTATGATGCCAGTAACCGCAAGGACCGTGAGGCTGCAGACGGCGCAGAGAGTTGCGGGATAACCGGCATCCGCAGCGCCGGCATCGCCGCACCCACCGGCCCGCCAGAGGCATAGCCCGGCAAGACACCCCGCCGGATAGCCTCCAGATTGCGCACCCCGATACGGGAAGTTGCTGCCTTGTCAAAGACATACTCCCCGCGATGCACCACGCCGGCAGGGTCATGCTTGCCACCATTGCCGGTATATCCGCCCTCCGAAAATCCGGAAGAAATCCCCGAGAACAGCGCCCCCATCAGCCCGCCTGAAGTTCCGCCCCCCAGCAGGCTGGCAAGCGGCCCCTGCCCCAGCAGCGCCGCCTGAATAGCAGCATCCGCAAGATTGCCCACCAGATCAGACACCACGTCATTGAGCGTCTTGGTGCCGTCAATCAGGCCAGACATCGAGCTGGCCAGAGACTGCCCCAACATATCCTGCAAGGCGCGGATATCCTCAGCCTTGCCCCGCGCCTGCTCCAGCTTGTCAACCGCAGCCGCATAGGCCGCCGCCTCGCTCTTGATGCGTGCCTCGATCTCGGGGGTGATCTCCACCCCCATGCGCCGCGCCTCGGCAAGCAACTGGTGCTCCACCCGCAGCCGCTCCGCCTCATAGGCGGTCATATCCAGCGCCCGCTGCTCCATTTCCAGCGCCGCAATCTGTTCTTTGATGCTGTCAAGCGAGCGGTCAAACTCCTGCCCCGGCGTGAGGCGGGTGGATGCGCGCGACTCCTTTTTGGGTTTTTCCTTGAGCGTTGCCGCCTGCTTTCTGGCGTCAGCCTCATCTTGCCGCGTCACCCAACCTTCTGCGGTCAGGTCGCCGGCGGTGCTTGTCCGCCCCTCATTCATTTGCCGCGCAAGCTTCCGCAGCCCCTCAGCACGAAGCTCATCTTGCGTTGGTATTTGGCCCTGCGCAAAATTGGATGCCGCCCCGATAGCTGCCCGCGCGAATGGATTGGAAGACGAAATAACCCCGGCTGCGCGGCTAAAAATACTTAAACCGCGCTTAACGTCTCCACCCCCCAACCAAGTAAAGAAACTTTCAACCTTTGCTGAAAATTCCATAAACTCATCAGCAACAGAAAGAATAGCGCCCTTCAGGCGCATTTCGAGAACTATTGAGAGCTGCTCAAATTTGGCGTTCAACTCTTCTGCCCGTGCGACCAACTCATCATCCATGACGATACCCAGCGCACGCGCCCGATAGCTCATATCCCCGATGGTTTCCCGAGATGCATCGAGGAAGCGCATGTACTGCTCACCGCTCCCGCCGAAAACTTCATCCAGTATTCGTATCTGCGCCGCCGTATCCAGACGCTTCAACTTCTCGATAATCTCTTCAAAAAGAAGATCAGGCTTTTTGAGCTTCTCTTTAAGCTGCTCTGCTGTATAGCCAAGCCGTTCGAAAGCCTCCGCCCCGCCGCCGGCTCCCGTCAGAATGAATTCGTCCGCTCTAATCTGAAGTTCTTTCAGGCCGTCCGCGAGCGCATCCGTCCCCACCTTGACCTGTTGCGCAGCATAACCCAGCTCCTGAAACCGCTCCGCACTAACCCCGGCCATTTTGGCTTGCGCGCCAATATCCGCAACCGCCGCTGCGGTTTCGCGGAGACGGGCGATAACAGTTGTCGCACCAATTGCGGTGACCCCACCGGCCAACCCCGCAGCCATTGCCATACCCGCGCGCATGGCACTGGACATGTCCGCAAACACGCGGGTGACATCCCGCCCGCCACCACCCGCATCCGCTCCAAACTTCTTGAGCGACCGGCCCGCCTCACGGAGGCCACTCTCAAAACCTTGGGAATTCAACCCAAGATCAATGTAAAGCCCCGCAACCCGCTGTGCCATTTCCAACCCCCAATACTGTAAATATCAGCGCAAAATCACCCATTCCGAGTCGAAATCCGGGTGCTCATAAATTGATGGCATTGCGGACTTGTGCCCAATACTTTCCAGAAACACCCCGAGCACATCACCCAGCGCCCGCGCCGTCACCGCCAGCCCATCCCGCTCTATCCGGGCCTCCGCCCGCCGCAGGGTGGGTGCCAGCACCAGCCCCAGGGCCACCTCACCGGGGCTCGCCATCCCGGCCGCCACCAGCCCCCGCAGGGTGGTGACGCTGGCACCACCCTCCGCACCCACCTCCGCGATAATCTCAGGCGCGCTCTTGCCCAGCGTCCGTTCCGCCAGCACCAGCCGCCCCACCGAAAATTCAAGATCCGTTTCCATCACTTCCCCTTCCGCGCCGCACGCTTCGCCGCCCGCGCCGCCGTCTTCTCGATTTCGGCCTTCAGGTCGCCCGCAATGGAGGCTTGCGCCGCGCTCTTGTGCTGCTCAAACGCCGGGCCCATAAACCGCTGCGCGGCATGGGCAACGGTGCCATATTCCTGCAAATGCGCGTGGTTCGCGGTTGTCTGCACTCGCACAAATGCAGAAGCCCCCCGGCCTGCCGCCTCCGCATTGGCAGCCCGCGCCGCCTGCCCCGCCTCTTTCTTCGTGCCGCCGGCCTTCATGGCTTTGTGGTATGCGCTCTTGCCGGCATTGTGCCGCACCACAACAACCTCCACGCTGCCCTTGAGTTTCTTGCGCCCCTTGGGCCGCCGGCCCTCGCGTTCCGGGGCGTTGCGGTTGGCAGCATCCGCCATCGGCTTGGCCGCCTTCAGCAGCACGCGGCGCTGCACCGCGCGCTGCGTTGCCTTGGAGAGTTGTTCAAGGCCGTTGGCGGCCTCATACAACCCTTCCAGCTTGATTTTTGCTTTCACGATCCGCCCCCGCTAAACGCGCATCCATCGCGGCAGATGCTGCCAGCAACGCATCCATCTCGGCATCAGATGGCGCGGCAACCTGCACCGCCCCATGTGCCCGCGCCCACCCGGCGCAGTAAGAGCTAAACTGATACAGGCTCATGCGCCCGATGCTGTCGGCATCGAGCCCGAGAACGGCGGCGCACTGGTAGATGGCGGAGGCGGAGAGCCGCCCGTCCCCTCCGCCACCAGATTTCCCGGCGGCAGGTCATCCGGCTGGGCAAGCCCCGCAGCAAGAATATCCTGCGCCACCGGCACGCTTTCCAGCAGTGGGCGGCGGTCCACATAGCGGGCCACCAGTGCCAGCGCCTGCGGCGGCGTCTTGCCCCCGCCAATCAGCCCGAGGCGGATGGTTTCGCGTACATCCTGCACCCGCCAGTCATGACCATGCAGGCGCAACAGCACCGCCAGCGGCCCCGCATCCGTCTTTTCCTGTAGCTCCAAAAGCCCGTCGAGGGTGAGGCGAAAGGTGGTATACCATTGCCACGCTGGTCGCAGACGACCTGCAACACGCGGTGGCGCTGCTCACCACCCTTTCGAGCACCAATGGCCGCGCGGTCAAGTTTGGCTTTGGAGCGGAGGTCAGCAGCCTGTGCCTTGCTGTCACCAATGCAGAGGCTGGCAGCGCAGACCACGCCCTTGCCGTCGAGATCGAGGGCGAGCCTGTAACCATCAGATTTAACGGCAGATATGTCGTGGACATGCTCACGCAATTGCCGGGCACCCGCGTCTCGTTTGCCCTGAGCGACCCGCTCACCCCCGCCCGCCTCACTGCCGCAGGGCATGAGGGCTGGGAGGGCGTCATCATGCCTATGAGGGAGTGACCCCATGCCTGGCACGCCAATACATGAGCAGCAGACACCCCATGTCTGATTTGACCACCGAAACCGCCGCCGCGCACCTGATGGCGCACGCCACCCCGGCCTTTGCCCCCTTGCTCACCCAGCCGGTGGAGGGCGACCCCGGCCTCTCCCGCACCGTACGCGTGGCCATCGAGGTGGATGACGGGATATGGGCCCGCGCGCTCACCCATGGCGGCACCAAGGCATGGCGCGACGTGCTGGCAGAGCGCGGCAGGCAGATCCACGACAAAGGCTACACCCCCAAGCATGACGACATCCACGAGGGTGGAGAACTCCTATTTGGGGCGCTCTCCTGCGCGCTTGTCATCTACGCCGAATATCACCCCCGGAACGTGCAGCCCCTGCACCAAGAGGCGCTGAGCTATTGGCCATGGGAGGACGGCGCACCAGACCCCGCCAAGCCGCCCCGCGCACATCTTGTGCAGGCGGTCGCGATGCTGGTCGCCGAGATCGAGCGCATCGACCGCGCCACCGCGCAGCCCCAGCCGGAGGCGCAGCCATGAGCCCCCGCCCCGACCCCGAAACCATCCAGAATCTGGAACACCTGCTGATGCTGGCGCGGCGCGGCGAAATCATCGCCGTGGCCGCCACCTACCTCACATCAGACGGCATGCCGCAGCACACCGCCACCCAAAGCGCGGTGGACCCAACCATCATCGGCGGCCTCGAAATGCTCAAAACCCGCATCTTGCTTGCGGCAATTAAAGGGGGCGCAAAATGAGTGAAATGAACCCCAAGCGGCCCCCGCGCCCCAAGATCATGGTGCGCCTGTCGGCGGCCGCAAAAGTGGAATGGACCAAGCGCGCCAAGGCGCAGGGCGTATCAATCGCGAAGTACGTGCAAGACGCTGTGGATCAGCGCATGGCGAGGGAGGATCAGGCCAATGACTGAACTTTCAGAAGCCGACCGGAAGGCGTTTGAGGAGTGGTGGGGCATCAATTTTCCATTTGAAGAGTACAACACCAAGTGCGCTGCTAGATCAGCATGGCAAGCCGCCCTCACCCATGCACGCGGGGAGCAGCAGGAGCCGGCGGCGTGGCAATGGCGCGGGCTCAAAGGAGATACAGAGCCCACATCATGGATGCCTCAAGTCTCTACTGCAAGGCCTACATGGGAAGCTCTGGTTGCTAGAGATCCGTCTAAATACCGGATTGAAGAACGCGCCCTCTACGCCGCCCCGCCCGCCGAAAGAGAAGAACTGGCGCGGTTGCGGGCGGAGAATGAGCGGCTGACAGAAGCCCTAACGCCCAGCGGCGACACCAAAGCGGCGTACTGGGGTGAGTTCAGCTTTCACCGCGAGCAGCGCGTTGAATCTGACGATGACGACGATGATGACGCTTGGGAAACAGTAAGTCTCTCCGTGCCGTGGACCGTGATTAAGGAGATCATGGCCGCCATCCGCGCCCGCGCGGCCCTTGCCGCAACCAACCCGGAAGGCAACTGACATGGCCGGCGTCAATAAAGTCATCCTGATCGGCAACCTTGGCCGCGACCCGGACGTGAAGAGCTTCCAGAATGGCGGGCGGCTCTGCAATCTCTCCATCGCCACCAGCGAGAGCTGGCGCGACAAGACCACCGGCGAGCGGCGCGAGCGCACCGAGTGGCACCGCGTCGTCATCTTCAATGAGGCACTGGTGGGTGTCGCGGAAAAGTTCCTGAAGAAGGGCTCAAAGGTCTACATCGAAGGCCAGATCGAAACCCGCAAATTCGAGCGTGACGGGCGCGAGCAGTACACGACCGAAATCGTACTGCGCCCCTATCGCGGCGAGTTGACCTTGCTCGACACCCAAAGCAACCGCCCGCCCGACGGTCGCCCGGAAGACTACGACTATCGCGGCACCGGCAGCCAGCCCAGCCAGACCGGGGCACGCCCCGACCTGGACGACGAGATTCCGTTTTGAGGGGGAGAGGATGGATAACAAGACATTGCCGCTCTATCCGCCGGAATCCGACCTTGCGCGCGCGATACTTGGCCCCGGAAAGGCGACGAATTGGAAAGCCATGGCTGTTGTGCTGGAGCGCCATGGCCTCCCGCGCGTAGATCCGCTTATGGGCGGGCGCTACTGGCCTGCCGTACGGGCGTGGCTGGACCAGCGCAATGGACTCGGTGGTAGTATGCCCGTCCCGTCCAAGCCGGACGGACAGGAGACATGGAAATCATGATCGAAACGGAGACTACCGCGCCCGGTCTTAAGTGGAGGCAAAGGAAAAACGCACGCGCTGCATATTGGGTGGCGCGTGCGGATATCGTCAAGCAAGGATACAAGCCTGAAACAGTCAGGATACATTTCGACGCGGCCGACCCACATCACATGATGGCCATCGCGGGCCGATGCATGGTGCTGCAAGCCGAGATGCTATCATGGATAGCGGGCAACCGTGGCCATAGGCCCACATATGACGGAAGCCTAGGCTCATTGATCCGCGAGTATCAGACAGCCACGGAGAGCCCATATCATGACCTGCGCCCCAATAGCCGGCAGTTTTATGACTACGGCTTGGGGCTCCTTGAATCCAATGTCGGCAACCGGCAAATATCTGCAATCACTGGCAGCGATGTGCGGCGCTGGTATAAGACACTACGGCAACCCGCGCCCCTGACAGAGGCGCAAAAAGCGCGGGGGGAAACCAGCAACCCGGAGCGCGTGCGCCGCGCCTATGCTGCCGTCCAGATGCTGCGCGTTGTCATAGGATACGGCGTCAGCTTGGTGCGGGCGGAGTGCCTGGCGCTGGACGAGGCGCTCAAAAAAATGGAGTTCCAGGGCACCCGCGCGCGCGAAACGCGCATGACCCACGCGCAGGTAACCGCATTCCGCGTCAAAGCCCGCGAAAT
>JAUCCA010000013.1:0-3315 GCA_034676525.1 Giesbergeria sp. | reverse complement strand
ACCAGGTGAAGATGATAGCTATATTTACGCCATAGCCCTATAAAGCGTGGTCGCGAATTTATCCGTAACCTGCTGAAATAACTTTAGGAACCCTGTGTTCCCGTGGTTCTCCGAGTTCCTCGGGCACTCTTCGGTTCCTCAAGTCGAAGTTTTGCATCATCCTTGTGAAGTTGGTGCCAGCAGTGCCTCGAAATCTGGAGCCTTGGCGATCTCGACGATCAACCCTGCCAGTTGAGGTTCCTTCTGTTTCGCGCGACGAAAATCCTCGGGGGTGCGCTTATCTACATAGAGAATTGAGCAGTAGGCAGCGAGAACACCAAGATACCCGTCGTTGAGGTCACTTCCCGGCCTCAGAGTTCGGGTTTGACCATGCGCCTTAAGTGCCTCGCTGATGACCCGGCTTGGGAGCATTTTCATCGATACCTTTTTGAGCGCTTCAAATGACCGTCCAGTCTCCGATGCCACGACCCGTAACTGGCTCTTGAAAACGCCCAAGCGACTAAGGTCGGCCAGAACGCATTCGTCACGAATCTCATCTTCGTCTAGACCTTGCTCTACCAGCGCCGAGATAAGCAGCTCCCGCACAGTCAACCCCGCTGGAGGCATGTTCGCAACGACTCTTGCTATGAAATCGCCGGCCATGGAACGAGCGCGTGCGGCGTCTCCACCGGTGCTCCGCGTAGCCTGTTCGAACGCTTGCGTATGGATTCGTTTGAGCTGTGCGTTTTTCTGGCTAGAGCATTTTTGACTTAATCCGGGTCATATCCTGCGGCCTCGAAATAGTACCTGCATTCTTCAGGCGTGAATGTGGAGAGACAGCCGGCAATGACCGACCACAGGTCATCGACGGTTCTGGCGGCGGCCTTCCGCAGTAGAGCCTTAAACTTGGAGAAAGCCATCTCGATAGGGTTGAAGTCGGGCGAGTATGGCGGCAGGAACAGGAGCCGCGCGCCGACCTTCTCGATGGCCTCGCGCACACCGCTGATCTTGTGGGCCGGCAGGTTGTCCATGACCACGATGTCGCCGGGCCGAAGATCTGGTGCGAGAACCTGCTCGGCATAGGCGAGGAAGGCCGGTCCGTTCATCGGGCCGTCGAGCAGCATCGGTGCCGCCATGCCAGACAATCGCAGACCGGCGGTGAAGGTCGTCGTCTTCCAATGGCCGTGGGGAACGGCGGCCCGGCATCTCTGGCCGCATGGGGCCCTGCCGCGCAACCGGGCCATCTTTGCGGTCTCATCGATGAAAATCAACCCCTCGGGATCGAGGTCGGGCTGGGCATCGAACCAGGTTATGCGGCGGCGCAGGACGTCTGCGCGCTGCTGCCCTGCGGCGTGCGCCGTCTTTTTTTGAACGTGATGCCACGCCGGTCGAGGAACAGCCAGATCGTCGAGGGTACGGCGTTCACGCCGTGCTCGGCAGCAAGACGCTTCCCGATCTCGGCGAGCGTGATGTCCGGCGCATCTTCAATCAGGCCGAGAATGAAGGCCTCGTGCGCATCGAGCTTCGAGCGTGATGGCTGGCCCTGCTTGCGCGCCTCCGTCTCGCCGGTCTCGCGATAGCGGCGATGCCAGGCCCCGGCCGTTGAGATGCCGATCCGGAAGCGCCGTGCCGCCTCACGCGTCGAAACACCGTCTTCGATCGCCGCAATCACCCGACCGCGAAGGTCGCTGCTGAGGCTCCTTGCCATCATCACCTCCTGGCAAATCACCAGCAGCACTGAATCAGACAACGAAGACCGCGTGTATCCTCAAGCCGACTCTGCGTTCATCAAACATGCTCTAGGAGAGCGCGGGCTTCGAACTCGATTGGGCTGATGTAGCCCAGTTTCGAGTGCCGCCGACGCGGGTTGTAGAAGCGTTCGATGTAATCGAGGACATCGGCACGTGCTTCGTTTCGGGTGCGATAGACCTTGCGGGCTGTCCTCTCGGTCTTCAGCGTTGAGAAAAAGCTCTCCATCGCGGCATTGTCCCACACATTGCCGGACCGGCTCATGGAACAGGTGATGCCATTTTCACCCATAAGCCGCTGGAACTGCTCTCTTGTATATTGGGCGGATTCAACTGGTCGTCACAACACCTGATAGCAGGAGGTGTTGATGGCTACGGGAAGACGAAAATCGCAGCGCTCCACGCGGGGTGAAATGACCTATCCGGGGCGACCGCCAGTGTGGAAGCGTGAGAACCTGTGCCGGTTCTGGCGCGCAGTCGCAGAAGGTCTATCCAGTGAAGAGGCTGCCACCGTAGCCGGTGTCTCCGGTCCCGTGGGTGTTCGGTGGTTTCGGAGTTCTGGCGGAATGCCTCCTACACATCTGTCGCCTGCAGCAGCGCCAGTCACAAACCGCTATCTGACGTTCTAGGAACGTGAGGACATAGCTTTGGAATGCGCCAGGGGCACTGGAATACGTGCGATCGCGCGCAAGCTGGAGCGATCACCCAGCACAATCTCCCGCGAGATCAGGCGCAACTCGGCAACGCGCAATGGAGATTTCGACTATAGGGCCATTGCCGCGCAGTGGCATGCAGATCGAGCTGCAAGGTGGATGGGGTCGCGGTCAGTTCTCGTATCCAGCGACGCAACACGCTCTCCGCAACGTCGAGGTCTCGGGCCGCCTGCGCTACTGCAACGCCCCGGTCCGTCACCAGCCTCACGGCCTCGACTTTGAACTCGCGGCTGAACTTCCGTCTCGTCATATCCGCACTCCAGTTCTTTGGTCACGATCTTATCGACGTGTCCACCAAACCGGCAGAAGCTCAAAGCGGCGCAAGCAGACCACGACTGGCGATGCCCGAGCGTGCGAAGATTTTCAAGAGCACGGTGTGAACACCGACTGAGGAAGTCATTGTGTTGAACTTCCACCAGAAGACGCGGCTGCCACTGGACGACGTACTGGGTTGCCTAGAATAATATACTCAGTCGGGCACCCTGCATTGCGCCTCCAACGCCACGGCATTCCCGGCTGCCAGTCTTAGAGAACGGGAAGCGGCCCAAGCGATTCAATATCTTTGAAATTGGCGACGTCAATATCCGCGGCAGCGCGTTCCGGCACACCAACGGCAGGTTCGTTCTGTTCCTGACCATCGACCGGGTCTCTACGTTCGCCCATATCGAGTCCCGTGACTACGCAGGGAAGATGGAAGGCGCGGCCTTTCTGTGAAAGTTAGTCAAGACCGCCTGCAATATTTCGAAAAGGATTGGGGTGTCATCTTCGTCCCCTCGTCACTGCACCGAAGCCTAAATCTTTCTAAAATCACAACCTCAAATCCGTACTATGAGTGCTGACGATGGACATTCTGCCTTCAATCGAAGAGACCTCTC
>JAUCCA010000012.1:0-577015 GCA_034676525.1 Giesbergeria sp. | reverse complement strand
TTGAGCGATAACGGGCCCGACACGGATACGGTGGAAGTAGCGAGGTTCGATGCCTTACCTGAAGCGTCGGTGACCTGGAACGTGAATACGCGATCGCCAACAGTGGAAGCGGCGGCACTGTCGTTCCTGTATTGGATGCCTGCAATGACAGCCTCCGTTTCCGACTTGGTCAGGACGCCGCCGCCTGCTTTGGTGATGGTGAAGGTGCTGCCGCTGTAGGCAACATCCACCTGCACTCCGCCCACAGTGATGCCGCTTTGTGGCGTTACTCCTGCCCCATTTGCAGATAGGGCGGTGGCACCGAAAACCAGTTTTTCATCTGCGCCATTGGTGATGCCGCTGGTGGTTGCCAGCGTAATCCTTCCAATGCGATCAGAGTCGTCAAAAACGACCCGCTGGCCCGCCTGATCGGCGAGAGGCGCTGCATTGTTTGCAGCACTATCGAGCGACACGGCCGCGCCCGCAATGCTTACCACTGCGTCATTTCTCGTGCCTGTGATTGGGTCATCGCTGCTTCGCAGATCGAGCATGGGAGCTTGAATGTCGTCGTCATCAATGTTGGTGACATCGATGACGGCGGTTCGACCGGTATAGGCGACGCTGCTTGTGCTGCTGGAGGTCGTCGCGGTCAGCTTGTAGGTTTGGTCGCCATCAATGACACCCTCATTGATGGCGGTGACTGTCACCAACTGGGGGGTATTCCAATTGGTGTTGTTGAAGGACAGCGTCTGGGTGCTTAGCGTGCCCTCGGTTGTGTCCAGGCCGGTAATGATGACATTGACCGTTTCGCCTGGTTCGGGCGCTGACTCAAGCACGACGTGGAAAGTTTCGCTGGTCGTGCCGTTTTCGTAGGTAATCAGCGGACCTTGCCTAGGGTCGCCCAAGCCATCGACTATTTTCACGCCCGGGGTTACAGGATTATTAAAGGCCGCTCCGATGCCGAATTCAATGCCGTAATACGCAAGCCCGGTTGCGCCTGTATCGCCTAACTTGATCGTAGTGGATGAAATTATTTCGGTGAATCGGACGCGCGCGCGAATATTATCGCCAGCCACCGTTCCGGGTGCGGCTTCAATATTGCCGCCCACTGTTGTGACAAATCGGGTGGTGTCTGCGCCGAGGTTTTGCACGTTCACCGACGTGGTGCTGCTTAATGTGTACGCCCCAATGCCTTGGAAATCGGTGAACTGGCGACCGGTAGCACTGCCTTGCGCGCCGTCCAAGTCGTAGGTGTTGGCGACTACATTGCGCAGAGTTACGGCGGTGCCAGTAGGGTTGCTGCCGGCGTTGTACGAATCACCTAAAATAAAATTGAAGGTAAAACTCGCATAACCGCCAGCCGCGGTAATATTTAAATTCGGCTGAAAACTGTTGGCACTCGCATATGGCTTTGTTAGGTTATCAAAAGAATCTACAGATGTATTAACCCGCGCAACCAATTCCACGATGGCGTCAATTGCCTGGCCATCTACGGTAATAACGTTTCTGAATAAATACTTGGTTCCAACTACATTGCCTGCCGCATTGTCTGTTCCTGCGGTAAGCCGGGTACCACCCGCAAACACCATCGGACTTTGTGCCACGTCGAATGCGCTTTGGGCCGCCTCCCCTTCAAAAGAGCGGCCGTTGATTTCCAACTGCACATGATCATTGTCCGAGCCGAAATCGGGCTTCGCCTCCAGCCCCAATACAGCCGCGCTAAAGCGTTGCCCCTCATCGCCGGGGGTGTCGGCGCTGCCGTTCAACGCGGCATCCATGGCGTGCCCCATTTCCTCGATCAGCACGCGGCTGACGGCATCGGGCGTGGGTTGCGACGCAAGCCAATTGGCATTCAGAAGAATCAACGGCGCGCCCGCAGGCCCTTGGGGCAGGAATACGGCAAAGTGATCCTTGAGGCCCGTGTTGTCGATGGCGCCGATGGCGATGTTCCAGCGACCGGCCAGCACGTCCTGCCGCAGCGCCTCCGCTCCGGCCAACCTGTCGGCATCCACACTCGTCTGTCCGCCATTGAGCAGCGCCGCCAAATCGGCGGCCGAAGTGCGGGAGATGAAATCACGCACGCTTTCCTGGGCCTGCGTCACAGCGTTCTGCACCAAGGCAGTCGCTTCGCCGAGGCCATCGGACGAGGTAGGATGCTCCACAACATCCGTCGCCTTCGCGCTTTGCGGGGCGAGCGCTGCCGCGCCGTCTGCCATTTTGACTGCGCTGGCTGGAGTTTCTGCTGCGGCGACGGAGGCCGGCAGATAGGCGGCCAAGACCTGATGACCGTCGTCACTCCAATGGTCCGCCGCTGCAATGGCGCCTGCACCATCGAACAACACGCGGGGCTCCAGGGCAAGCACGCTGGCGCGGGGGCGGAAGGGCATCTTTTTGGAGTGGGGCATGTCGACTGCTCGAGCTGAAAGGAAATCAGTTTGACGAGTGCTCCTTGGCAAGTACAGCGTTTAACGCTTGTTAACAATCCCTAGGGATTTCTGTGGCTTTTTGTCACAAAGCCACATAAAGGGACGGCGTTTCACCAGCTCTGACAGGCGACAGGACTGTGCGCAATGGGCAGCGTCGGCCTATCCAGCCCCGGTTTGCAGCACTAAGAAGCCGGGTGCGCTGCAGCCAAACACTTCGAAAACGCCTGTGCTGCGCGCGTCGGCGCGGGCGACTTTCGCAGCACGCTGACAAATTCGCACCGGTAGAAAAACAGCGATGGCCGCACCGCCCGCAGCTGGCCCCGCCGCTCGAAGGCTTCGGCGTAGTGGTCTGGCAGAAAACCCAGATAGCGACCCGAGAGCACCAAGGTGGCAATGGCCTCCTGGTCAAAACCCGTGGCCTTGCGCGGCAGGCGCGCTCGGTGGCCGAGCTCCATGTTGGGCGAGTGGTAGCCCAGCCCGGCAAAGGGCCAGGCACGCAGCTGCTCCCAGCTGAGCGCTGCGTCGTCGGCCGCAAACAGCGGGTGGCGCGCCCCGCAATACAGCAACATGGTTTCGTGGAACAGGGTTTCGTACACCAGGCTCTGCGAGGCGCGGTGCGTCGGCACTATGCCGACCTGAAAGCGCCCATCCATCAGCCCGCGCTCAATGGCGGGAATGCCCGCCACATGCAGGTGCAGCGCCACATCCGGGGCGCGCTCGGCAAACAGTGCAATGGCGGCGGCCACCTGCGCCTCGGGGTTGCTGGCGGTTTTGTCGAACACGGCCACGTCCAGCTGCCCGCCCATGCGGTGGTGAATGTCGTCGATGCTGCTGCGAAAAGCGTCGACGCTCGCCAGCAGGCGCAGCGTTTCGTCGTATACGCGCTGGCCTTCCGGGGTAAGCGCAAAGCCAGCCCGGCCGCGGCGGCACAGCGTGAGGCCCAGCCGAGTCTCCAGGTCCTTGATGTGGCGGCTGACGGTGCTGGTGCCGATGTTGAGTTCGAGCTCGGCGGCCGAGAGCCCGCCGCACTCGGCCACGCTCTTGAAGACATGGAGCAAGCGCAGATCCATGTCGGCTAGCTGGCCCAGCACGGCGCCTTGGCGCGGCGGGGGGCCTGAAGCGGGTCGCGTTACTTGCATAAACCCTCAAGTAAACAGTGATCTTTCTTGATTCAAGAGATTAACACTTGGCGGAAGAATCACCGGTGTTGCCCTTTCCACCGCGTATGCGCTGTGCGCTGCCATCCAGGAGACATTGATGAGCTTCGTCCACATTGAACAACCTTCCGAGACAGCACCGCGCATGGACGCCGCTTGGCTCGACGCGCACTGGATGCCCTTTACCGGCAACCGCAACTTCAAGGCTGCCCCGCGCATGGTCACCAGCGCCAGCGGCGCCTATTACACGGACGGCGACGGCCGCAAAATTTTTGACGGCCTGTCGGGGCTGTGGTGCACCGGCCTGGGCCATGGCCGGCGCGAAATCGCTGAGGCCGTGGGTAAGGCAGCGCTGAACCTGGACTACGCGCCCGCGTTCCAGTTCGGCCACGCGGCATCGTTTGAGCTGGCCAACAGGATCAAGGAACTCACGCCCGAAGGTTTGGACTACGTGTTCTTCACCGGATCGGGATCGGAAGCGGCAGATACCTCGCTCAAGATGGCCCGCGCCTACTGGCGCGCCAAAGGCCAAGCCAGCAAGACGCGCTTGATCGGCCGCGAAAAGGGCTACCACGGCGTGAACTTCGGCGGCATCTCGGTGGGCGGCATCGGCGGCAATCGCAAGACTTTTGGCCAGGGCATCGAGGCCGACCACCTGCCGCACACGCAGCCGCCGGCAGGCACCTTCCAGAAGGGCATGGCGGACGAGGGTGGCCGCGCATTGGCGGACAGGCTGCTCGACGTGATTGCCCTGCACGACGCGAGCAACATCGCAGCCGTCATCGTCGAGCCCTTCTCGGGTTCGGCGGGTGTGGTCATTCCGCCCAAGGGCTACCTGGAGCGCCTCCGCGAGATCTGCACGCAGAACAATATCTTGCTCATTTTTGATGAAGTCATCACCGCTTTTGGCCGCTGCGGCACCTGGACGGGCGCCGAGGCGTTTGGCGTCACGCCCGACATCTTCAACTTTGCCAAGCAGGTGACCAATGGGGTCCAGCCGCTGGGCGGCGTGGTGGCCACCAAGGAGATTTACGACACCTTCATGGCGCAGGGCGGGCCGGAATATCTGGTGGAGTTCCCGCATGGCTACACCTACTCGGCGCACCCGGTGGCCTGCGCCGCGGGCCTCGCGGCCCTCGACATCCTGCAGAAAGAAGATATGCCCGGCCGAGTGCAGGCTTTGCTGCCGCATTTCGAGCAGGCGGTGCACAGCCTCAAAGGCGCGCGGCACGTAGCGGACATCCGCAACTACGGCCTGGCGGCGGGCTTCACCATCGCGGCGCTGCCCGGCGAACCTGCACGCCGTCCCTACGAGATCGCCATGGCCTGTTGGAAGAAAGGCTTCTACGTGCGCTACGGCGGCGACACCATTCAACTGGCACCGCCATTCATCAGCGAGAAGGCTGAGATTGAACGGCTGGTGAACGCGCTGGGTGACGCATTGGCAGAGACGGCTTGAGCCGAACGTTCTTCGCAAGAAATTATATTTGATAGCTGCTATCGCTTGCTACATAAGCGATGGAGGCTGTTTTAACTCGAAGTTTTAGTAGCTTAGTGCAGGCCGTCGCCCCGTCGTCGTCTGCACTTTTGGCCTGAGAGTAAAGCCTTTTTTACCGCCCGGTGCATTGCGTGCAATGCGGGCGAAAGTGTTTCACTTCGCGGCGGCGCTTGTGGACAAGCACCGCGCAAAAGCCGCGGCCTACAATGCTCTGGCGCTCATGCGAGCGGCGGCGTCAAGCCTGTGACGGACCCTGGCGCGCTGCTGCCCGCAACCGCTGGAGTTCCTATGTCTGAAGCCCCCAAAACCCCGCCCGTCGACAAAGTCGCGTTGCTGCGCACGGCAGCCCTCGAATACCACGAGTTTCCCAAGCCCGGCAAGATTGCCATTGCGGCGACCAAGCAGCTGGTCAACCAGCACGAACTGGCGCTGGCCTACTCGCCCGGCGTCGCCGCACCGTGCGAAGAAATCGTCAAGGACCCGGCTGCGGCGTTTCGCTATACCAGCCGTGGCAACCTGGTTGGCGTGGTCACCAACGGAACCGCGGTACTTGGCCTAGGGGACATCGGCCCGCTCGCCAGCAAGCCGGTCATGGAAGGTAAAGCGGTCTTGTTCAAAAAGTTCTCGGGCATCGATGTGTTCGACATCGAGATCAACGAAAAAGACCCGGAAAAGCTCGTCGAAATCATCGCCGCGCTGGAGCCGACTTTTGGCGGCATCAACCTTGAAGACATCAAGGCGCCCGACTGCTTTTATGTCGAGCGCAAGCTGCGCGAGCGCATGAACATCCCGGTGTTTCACGACGACCAGCATGGCACGGCCATCGTGGTCGGTGCGGCCATTCTCGGGGGACTTAAGGTAGCGGGCAAACGCCCGGAGGACGTCAAACTGGTGACGTCCGGCGCCGGCGCTGCTGCGCTGGCCTGTCTGAGTTTGTTGGTCAAACTTGGCGTGCGGCGCGAGAACATCTGGGTGACCGACTTGGCCGGTGTGGTGTACGAAGGCCGCACCGAGCTGATGGATGAGGACAAGCGTGTGTATTGCCAGGCCACCGAGCTGCGCACGCTCAGCCAGGTGATTGCTGGCGCCGATGTATTTCTGGGCCTGTCGGCCGGCGGCGTGCTCAAGCAGGACATGGTGCGCACCATGGCATTGCGCCCACTCATCTTTGCACTGGCCAACCCCAACCCGGAAATTGCGCCGGAAGACATTAAAGCCGTGCGCGACGACGCCATCATTGCCACCGGCCGCACGGACTATCCCAATCAGGTCAACAACGTCCTGTGCTTCCCCTACATTTTTCGCGGTGCGCTCGATTCCGGCGCCACCACCATTACGACGGAGATGGAAATCGCCGCGGTGCATGCCATCGTCGAACTGGCGCAGGCCGAGCAGAGCGAAGTAGTGGCCGCCGCCTATGCCGGCGAGCCGCTTGCGTTCGGGGCTGAGTACCTCATTCCCAAGCCCTTTGACCCGCGCCTGATGATGAAAATTGCACCGGCCGTGGCCCAGGCCGCGGCGGACAGCGGTGTGGCAATGCGCCCAATTGCCGACATGGACGCCTACCGCGACCACCTGCAGACCTTCGTCTATGCGTCGGGCACGATGATGAAGCCCATCTTCGCGACTGCCAAGAGCGCCAGCGCCAAGCGCGTGGCGTATTCCGAGGGCGAGGAAGAACGTGTCCTGCGTGCAGCGCAGATCGTTGTGGACGAGCGCCTCGCACGCCCAACGCTCATCGGGCGCCCGGCCATCATTGCCCAGCGCATCGAGAAATTTGGCCTGCGCCTGTCTGAAGGGCGCGACTACGACGTCGTCAACGTCGAGCAGGACCACCGCTACCACGATTTCTGGCAGACCTACCACCGCATGACCGAGCGCAAGGGCGTCACCGTCCCCATCGCCAAAATCGAACTTCGGCGGCGCCTGACGCTGATTGGCAGCATGCTGCTGCACAAAGGCGAGGTCGATGGCCTCATCTGCGGCACCTGGGGCCACACGGCGCACCACCTGAACTACATCGATCAGGTAATTGGGAAGCGCGCAGGCGTTGCCACCTACGCCTGCATGAATGGTTTGCTGTTGCCCGACCGGCAGGTGTTTTTGGTTGATACGCACGTCAACTACGACCCGACCGCCGAGCAACTCGCAGAGATTGCGGTGATGGCGGCTGGAGAAATGCTTCGCTTTGGCATCAAACCGAAGGCAGCACTGCTTTCGCACTCGAACTTTGGCAGCAGCAACCAGCCAAGCGCGGTCAAGATGCGCGATACGCTCGAACTGCTTCGCACACAGGCGCCCTGGCTAGAGGTCGAAGGCGAAATGCACGGCGACGTAGCCTTGAGTGGCAAGGCCCGCGCTGCGCTCATGCCGCACGGCACGCTTGTCGGGGACGCCAACCTGCTGATCCTGCCCAACATCGATGCGGCCAACATCTCCTACAACCTGCTCAAGACGGCGGCAGGTGGCAACATTGCCATTGGCCCAGTGCTGCTGGGCGCTGCAAAGCCCGTGCATATCCTCACGGCCAGCGCAACCGTGCGGCGGATCGTCAACATGACCGCATTGACCGTGGTGGACGCCAATGTGCAGCGCTGAAGGCAACCACGCCTAGCGCAAGCACGTCGGCTCTGCAAGAGCGCGGTACTTTGCCCATATTTTGAGCAACTGCTTGCATTCGTGTAGGGATTCCGTCACACTAGCGCCTTGAAATTTCGGGTTAACCCGTAGTTTCTGAAAGGTGTGGTGTTGATGTTTTCTGTCGCTGCGACCTGGACGCGCAAAGCTGGGTTTTCTCTCGTTCTGGGTTCTGCGCTCGCATTGACGTCGCTGGGCCTTCAGGCTCGGGGAATCTTTGGCGAAGGTGCCACCTCGATGGTGGCGCTCGCTGACCTGCCGGCGCAGGGGAGGAAAACCCATGCGCTGATCTTGGCTGGCGGGCCGTTCCCGTATGACAAGGACGGCATCGTCTTTGGCAACCGCGAGCGATTGTTGCCTTCATTCAAGCGCGGGTACTACCGTGAATACACCGTCAGAACTCCCGGCGCGCGCAACCGCGGCGCCCGGCGCATTGTGTGTGGCGGGCCGCCAAGAATTCCCGAGGCCTGCTATTACACGAGCGACCACTACGCCAGTTTCCGCCGAATTGTGGATTGAACCGTCAAATGCGCGAACTTCGCGCGACCGACAGCTCTCCAACGACCGATTTTTGGACTTGATAGAAAGAGAAGCGAAGATGGACACGCCACTTCGTAAAGAACAAGATGTTCCGTTGCGCGGCATTCGCCCCAACATCGTGCAATCGATCCGCGCGTTTCGCGTGCAAGATTTGCAGGATGCGGCGACCGCCCTCGGACACCATTTCCTTTACGCCAACCTCGCCCACGCACAAACCAAGCAGGATGTGCTGGATCTGATTGCGCAGCAATTTACCCTGCCGTCGCACTTCGGCAAGAATTTTGATGCGCTCTCCGATTGTCTGACCGATCCGCTGCACAAGTCGGGCCCGCAACCGGGCTTCGTCGTGGTGCTTGAGCAGATTCCCGCCACGGCCAAGTTCGACAAGGAAGCGCGCGAGCAGCTGCTGGACGTCTTCCGCGACGCAGGTGATTTCTGGGGTGAGCGCAAGATCCCGTTCCGCTGTTTCTATTCTTTTCTGTAGCCCGTTCTGCGACCAATAGCCAGGCAGAACGGGCGAACGGGGCTGGTGAAGCGCTGATGGCGGTGCAAGGCATTGAAGTGCCTGTAGACGATGCGTGCGAAAAACTGCCAACCGACAAGTTGGTGGACATCTCGCCGTTGGCGCTGCGCATGAGCAGCCCATTCAATTCCGGCTATTGGCTCAGCGCCGCCTGAGCAGTTACGCCATTCATACGCCGGCCTGCAGTGCAGCGCCGGCGATTTTCTTTCCGCAGTCACTGGCGCAGCATGTCTAAAGACAAAACGGTTTTCGTGTGTGCGGAATGCGGCGGCACCAGCCCGCGATGGTTGGGCAAGTGCCCGCAATGCGGGGCCTGGAATACGCTGAACGAAACCGTGGCGGAGCCTCAAGGTGCTCGCAATCGCTACGCCACTGCCTCCCGCGGCGCCCTGCATGCTGCGCAGCCTGTAGCGCCGCTTTCCTCCATCGAAGCCAGTGATTTTGAGCGCACCCCCACCGGCCTGGACGAACTTGACCGGGTGCTGGGCGGCGGCATGGTTGAGGGTGCTGTGGTGCTGATTGGGGGCGACCCCGGCATCGGCAAGTCGACGTTGCTCCTCCAGGCGCTCGACGCCCTGGAGCGCACGGGTCTCTCCACGCTGTACGTGACCGGCGAGGAGAGCGGCGCCCAAGTGGCGTTGCGTTCGCGCCGCCTCGGGCTGGACAACAGCATGGTGAAGGTGCTCGCCGAGACGCAGCTGGAGAAAATTCTCGCCACGATCGAGCAGACGCAGCCTGCCGTCGCCGTCATTGACTCCATTCAAACCGTATATTCCGACGAGCTCAGCTCTGCACCAGGCTCGGTCGCGCAGGTGCGCGAGTGCGCTGCCCACTTGACCCGTGCTGCCAAGGCCACTGGCGTGGCGATCGTGCTGGTAGGGCACGTCACCAAGGAAGGCGCGCTCGCAGGCCCGCGCGTGTTGGAGCATATGGTCGACACCGTGCTGTATTTCGAGGGCGACACGCATTCAAGCTTTCGCCTGGTTCGTGCCATCAAAAATCGCTTTGGTGCTGTCAACGAGATCGGTGTTTTTGCCATGACCGAGCGCGGTCTCAAAGGAGTTGCAAATCCCAGTGCAATCTTCTTGAGTCAGCACAGCGAACCCGTGCCTGGGACTTGCGTACTGGTGACGCTTGAAGGCACTCGGCCGCTGCTGGTAGAAATACAGGCGTTGGTCGACGGCGGTGGTCCGAGTCCGCGGCGGCTCTCAGTTGGGCTTGACCGCGACCGCCTTGCCATGCTGCTCGCCGTGCTGCACCGCCATGCGGGTGTGGCGTGTGCGGATCAGGATGTATTCGTCAATGCCGTGGGCGGCGTGCGTATCAGCGAGCCGGCAGCCGATCTTGCCGTCATGCTGGCCATCACCTCCAGCCTGCGCGGGCGCGCGATGCCCAAGGGCTTCCTCGCGTTTGGCGAGGTGGGGCTGGCAGGCGAGGTGCGCCCTGCCCCGCGCGGACAAGAGCGCCTGCGCGAAGCGGCCAAGCTCGGGTTCACGGTGGCCATCGTGCCCAAAGCCAACGCTCCCAAAAAACCCATCCAAGGATTGAGCATCCACGCGGTCGAGCGCATTGAGGAGGCGATGGATGTGGTCCGCCAATTGCAATAAAGCCGGGCATCGCTGCGACACTTGGCAACTGAGAGTTACCGCCCACAGTGCCACCCCGCAGTGGCACCGCCGTAAAATCTAAGGCTTCGCGAACCTTGCACATTCAAAGGACCCCCATGAGCCCCGTAGTTCCCTCGATGGCCGACCGAGACGGCAAAATTTGGATGGACGGCCAGATGGTTGAATGGCGCGACGCCAAGATTCATGTGTTGTCGCACACTCTGCATTACGGCTGCGGGGCGTTTGAAGGGGTTCGCGCCTACAAAACGGCAGACGGAACGGCAATTTTTCGCCTTGAAGAGCACACCGATCGACTCTTCAACAGCGCCAAGATATTGCGCATGAAGATTCCTTTTACCAAAGAAGAGGTGAACGAGGCCCAAAAGGCAGTGGTGCGCGAGAACAAGCTCGAATCCTGCTATTTGCGTCCGCTGACCTGGATAGGTTCGCAGAAGTTGGGCGTCTCGCCCAAGGGCAATCAAATCCACCTGATGGTCGCCGCTTGGGCTTGGGGCGCATACCTTGGAGAAGAAGGCATGCAGCGCGGCATCCGCGTCAAGACCAGCAGCTACACGCGCCACCACGTCAACATTACCATGACGCAGGCCAAAGCAGTGAGCAACTACACGAATTCGATTCTGGCCAATATGGAGGCGCTTGACGACGGCTACGACGAAGCACTGTTGCTCGACAGCTCTGGTTTTGTCTCTGAAGGTGCGGGTGAAAACATCTTTGTGATCAAGGACGGTGTGATTTACACGCCCGATCTTTCGGCCGGCGCGCTCAACGGCATTACTCGCAATACCGTGCTGCATATTGCCAAGGACCTGGGACTCGACGTGGTGCAAAAACGCATCACGCGCGATGAGGTCTACATTTCCGATGAAGCTTTCTTTACCGGCACAGCAGCCGAAGTCACGCCGATTCGAGAGCTTGACCGCATCGAACTCGGTTCGGGGAGCAGGGGTCCTATTACCGAAAAAGTCCAATCGGCATTTTTTGACATTGTGAATGGACGCAATCCAAAATATGGCCACTGGCTCAGCAAGGTGTAATGACATGCAGAAGCAAGATGTTGTGGAATTGTTGGCAGAAGACTTGAACCCAGAAGGTGGGGTCTTTTGCCCCAACCCTAAAGCTGGCATGCAGCTGTGGAATGCACACCCCAAGGTGTACTTGGATGTTGCGCACGCTGGTGCTGCAAAGTGCCCGTACTGCGGGACGGAGTACCGTCTCGCAGCAGGGGTACGCGTGCAAGGCGCTCACTGAGAATGCGGGAGGCACACCTCCGCGGTCAGGCGGCGACCTGTCAGGGTGAGCGTGTCCCCCCGATCGACACGGGACTGCGGGTCTCTTTCGCGGTGTATTTGTACAAGCTGGTGCATCCCGTGCTAGAGCGCTATGGGCGGTTTTTCTTGCAGGGAAAGCAGCATCGCCGGTACTTTGTGATGCCGGGTGATTACGTCAGTGGTTACACCGCCAAGTTTGGCTCGTTTGAGGCAGAGGAAATCGCAGTCGCGAGACAAGTGTGCCGCCACGGCTTGGGTGCCAACCGATTAGCGCGCAGCGCCATGGTGGACCTCGGTTGCCATATCGGCAACTACAGCGTGGAACTGGGCCCTGCCTTTGCGGCAGTACTCGCGGTAGATGCCGTGCAGAGCTATGCCCATGTCGCACGCGCCAATCTCGCTTGGAACGGTCTGGAAAGCAGGTCGACAGTTGTCTGCGCCGCCATTTCAGACGTCGAAGGTGAGCTGCTGCTGCAGATGGAGCGCCACGGGAACCTTGGGCATGCCCGAGTGGCTTCGGCCGAAGGCAGCGGGCTCGAAGCTGTAGGTGGGGTTCGGATACGCGCCAGTTCGCTCGATACGTTGCTAAGTCAACACTCGATCCCTCCAGTGGCGTATATAAAATTCGACATTGAGGGCCATGAAATCGCGGCACTTCGGGGCGCACGCGAAACCATTCGCCAGCATGCGCCGGTGATCCAGGTAGAGGTGGACGCGGGCCATTTGCCCGCGGTCCTGGCGCAAGTGGCCGAAAGCGGGGTGGCCTACGACGCGTGGCAGGTGGTCAGGGGTGACCCAAGGCGAACAGGGCGTTTCGGGCGGGTGTGGTCGGCGATCCGAAGCGGCGGGAATCCGGTGTTTGTGCAGAAGCTTTATGAGGCGGCGAATCGGCGGCATCTTCCCTGTGTGCTGCTGGTCCCGCAAGCCCTACGTTTTGACTGGAACACTGCTTTCCCCGTGGAACAGCACTTGCTGCCGTTGCCAGAGCCCATGCCCGCGCCGCCCTATATCGGCGTCGAGCCTGCACCGTCGCTCGACGACGTGACGGCGGTGGTCGTCACCTACAACAGCGCCCATTGCGTCGAGTCCATGGTGCAGCTGCTCGCTGCAATGCCGCACGTTGTAGTTGTGGACAACGGCAGCGACGATGGCACTCCAGAGCAGATCGCTGCCGCCTTGCCGCATGCACGTCTGGTGCGGCTGGACCGCAATGTGGGGTTTGGTAGTGGCAACAACCTTGCCCTGGAGCAGATGGCGACCCCCTATGCGTTTCTCGTCAACCCCGACTGTTTGGTCAGCGCGCAGTCGGTGCAGGCCTTAATGCAAACGGCCCGGCTCTGGCCGGAGGCGGCTGTCGTCGTTCCGCAATTGCTCGATAGCCAAGGCCAACTGCAGTCGAACTATGGCTGGCCACGCCGGGAATGGCGCTCGCGCGGTCCGCTGGCGGACGGCCCGACCTGCGTAGGCATGGCATGCGGAGCCGTCATGCTGTTGCGGCTGTCTGCATTGCCACTGGGGCAGTGGTTTGATGAGCGCTTCTTCCTGTATTACGAGGATGAGGATCTCAGCCGAAGGCTTTTCGACGCGCAAATGCCGGTGGTGCTGGAGCCGAGCGTGCGGGTGATGCATGCGAACCGAAGCTCGGTGCGTGGATCACGTCCGCTGCAGGTCGAGTACCTGCGGGGTCTACACCATGCGCGCTCGAAGATCCTCTTTGTGGCCAAGCATGAAGGGGAGGTCGCAGCGAAACGTCAGCGCCGCGTAGCGCGGTGGCAGTCTCTGGCCATGATCGTGGTGCGTGTTGTGTTCCCCTCGCCTCGCCACCTCGCGCGGGCATGGGGGCGGGTGGTGGGGTTCTGGCAAGCGCCCTGCCGCTATTGATGGGCATGGAGAGGCTGGCAGCACTGCTGCGCAACGGCTCAGGGCATCTGGTGGTGGCGCTGGCTTTTGCGGTGCCCGTATCGAACGCGCTGACAAGCGTGCTCGCGCTGGCCTTCTTGGTGGTCTCGCTTCTGGGCGTGCCTGCGGGATCGTGGCGTGGGCGCGGCGCTGCGGTGCTGCAGCACCCGGTGGTCATCGCGAGCTTCATCCTGTACAGCGCAGTGCTGGCGGCCGCGGCTTGGAGCGACAGCCCCCCCGGGGGACAGTTGCTTCGCAATCTGTCACTGCTTCTACTCCCGCTTTTCGGCTTGGTGCTGCAGCAAGGACCATGGGCGCGTCGTTGCTGGACCGCGTTCTCGCTGGCGATGGCGTTGACGCTGGTACTCTCCCTCGGACACGGCGTGTGGCGGCTGATGGGCAGTGGCGTGTGGCGCCTTCCCTTTCAGGGCGACGGCGACGCCATTTTCCATGTGCATATCACGCACAACGTGCTGATGTCGCTGGCCGTGCTCCTGTGGCTTGCGCGCGCCCTGACGCCAGGCGCTGTGAACACTCGCTTGCGCGCCCTCCTCTTCGCCGGGTCGGCGCTTGCCATCTTCAACATCCTGTGGATGGTGCCCGGGCGCACCGGCTATGCGACGCTGCTGGCGGCCCTGCTCACGCTCTTGTTCCTGCACTGCCGCACAAGCTGGCGACTGCCGGGTGTGTTTGCGCTCATCGTACTGGTAGGCGCCGCGGCGTTGCTTTCGGACAGCCTGCAAGGCCGGATAGACCGCACCTGGCGCGAAATGCAGGCGTTCAGCGGCGCAGACGCTGCGGTGCGGGGCGACGTCCTCTTGGCGGATCACCGCCTAGCCATCTGGCGCGAGGCGCTTCCAGTCATCGCCCAAAGCCCGTGGTGGGGCCACGGCACGGGCAGTTATCGCACCGCGTTCTGCGCACACGCCAAGCCCAAAGAGATGTGTCAATTCGGTGGCGGCAAGCATCCCCACAACCAGTTTTTGTTCGCGGCCATCGAAGGCGGTGCGTTGCTGGTCGTTTCGTATGCAGCGTGGTTACTGGCCTTGGCCTTAGGCTTGTGGCAGCGCCGAAGCGAGGGCTACCTCGGTACGGTCGGCATGGGCTTGTGGATGATCTGGATGGTGTATGCCATGGTCGATACGCCACTGCAACTGCTGACCGAGCGCACTCTCTTTCCGCTGTTTTTTGCGGTGATGTTGTTCGCACCTCTGCACGGGGAACACAAGACCTGTGCAACCAGCGCGCCAGGGCCTACCGCCGCCGACTGAATTCAGGCGGACTGCTCGCTTGAAGCGCTTGGCGCTGGAGCACAGCGCGCAGTTCGCGCTGCATGCGCAGTACGAGTTCGCCGGCACTAGGCAGGTCGTTGACCAGCCCTACTCCCTCACCCACGGTCACATGGGCAGCGTCGAAATCACCCGCTTTAACGCCAGCGTCGTAGCGGGCTCGTCCCTCCTCAGGGTGGGCCTGCAGCGCCGCAATGCTGCCCTCCCACTTTTGGTGGAGTGAATTGCGAACGGCGCGGAAATCGTACGGCGCAGGCCAGTTCTTGCGCCTGAGGATGTCGAAAATGGCGGTGCGTGCAGTGCCATCGCCATTGGTGGCAACAGCGCGTTCTTTGGCGCCTTGGGGCGCCAGGCTTTCTGTGGTTGCCCATAGCCGGGTGCCGACCAGCGCGCCATCGGCGCCCAGCGCCAGGGCTGCGGCCAAGGTTCGTCCGTCCGCAATGCCGCCGGCCGCCAGCAGCAGCGTGTCGGGTGCATGTGCGGCCAGCCAATCGGCAAGTTCCGGCACCAAGGTGAACGTTGCTCGGCCGTTCAGTGCATTCATGCCATGGCCACCAGCCTCGGCGCCCTGGGCCACGATCACTCGTGCGCCCGCCTCGATGGCTTGTTGCGCCTGCCCTACGCGCTGAATTTGGCAGATCAGCGGCATCCCCGCTGCGGCGATGCGCGCTGCATAAGGGCGGGGGTCGCCAAACGACAGCATCAGCGCACGCGGGCGCTCTGCCGGCGCCAAGTCGAGCAGCCAGTCGAGCGCACTGGCGTCTTCATCAAGCTTCCAGGTGATAAAGCCGCAGCCGATGCGGCCCGTGTCCGCGGCCTCAAGGGCCAGCAGGTATTCGCGCTGCGTCCATGCCAGATCGCCGTAGCCGCCACCTACCAGCCCCAAGGCTCCAGCGCGTGCGCAGGCAGCTGCCAGTGCGCCTCCAGCAGCCAGCGCCATGGGTGCGAGGGCGATGGGTGTCGTCAGCCCGAAGGCGCGCGAAAAACGGGAGTGTTCAAGCAGACTCATGGCCCCATTGTGCGACGCAATTGCGGCAGGCGCAGCACAAAGCAAGCTCCGCCACCGACACGGTCTTCGCAGTGCACGCTGCCTTGGTGGCGCGCGGCAATCGAACGCACCAGCGCCAGGCCCAGCCCCACGCCGCCGGCGCGCTCACTTGCGCCGGGCAGGCGATAAAAGGGCTCAAAAATACGCTCGCGCTGCGCCGGCGGCACGCCGGGGCCCCGGTCGCAGATGCGCACTTCGGCCCATCCAGGGGTGCTGAGTACGCTGAGCGTGATGGGGCCTTCGCTGTAGCGGCGTGCGTTCTCCAGCAGGTTGCGCAGCGCGCGGCGCAGCAGTTTGGCGATGCCCTGCACCTCGATGTCGGCGACGTCTACTTCAAGATCGGCGTCCACACGGGCGCACTCTTCGGCAGCCAGTCCCACAACGTCCACCGATTCCAGTTCGCCGACGTCGGCCTCGTGCGCGTCAAGTCGGCTGGCAAGCAAAATCTCTTCGACCAGCTGGTCAAGTTCGGTGACGTTGCGCTCGATCTCGCGCCGGAACTGCGCTGAAGGCTGGTTTCCGCCCATCAGTTCAAGCCCCATACGAATGCGGGTCAGGGGCGAACGCAGTTCGTGTGAAGCGTTGGCAAGCAGAGACTTGTGCGACTGCACCAGTGCCTCAATGCGCTCTGCAGCCGCGTTGAACTGGCGCGAGAGGTCGGCCACTTCGTCGTGGCCTTGCACCGGCACGCGCGCTGCGAGGTCGCCGCCGCCAAAGCGCTGCACACCGTGCTGCAGCACCTCAAGGCGCAGCAGCAAGCGCCGGATGATGGGAAAGACACCAATGGCCACGGCGATGCCCACCAGGCCCAGCATCCACAAAAAACCAAACGGTGGCCGCGTCCAGAACGCTGCGTCGCGGTTGCGCGGACCGCGCACGCCTTCCGGTCTTGGGTCGCGGCGCGCCACCTGCAAGGTGTAGGCCTCGCCCGAATCGAGGTTCACCTTGAATTCAATGCCCTCGCCCGGAACGCGCTGCGCCACGCCGCTGCCCACCACTTCCCCCTTGGGGCTGGTCACCACGATTTCGCGGGGTGTCTGCACCCTTTGCACTTCGTTCTGTTCCGCCGCGATGCGCCACGCCCAGGCCACCGTCAAGGTCAGCACGGCAACGCCGCCGACCACCGCAAGCCAGATGCGCAAGTAGAGGCGGCGAGAGAAGAGCGAAAGCATGGTTGGCTCAATCCTGCTGCTTGGCAAACACATAGCCGACGCCGCGCACGGTCAGGATGCGGCGTG
Organism: Giesbergeria sp.; assembly: GCA_034676525.1. Taxonomy (GTDB): domain Bacteria; phylum Pseudomonadota; class Gammaproteobacteria; order Burkholderiales; family Burkholderiaceae_C; genus Simplicispira. The sequence continues at coordinate 559,885 of JAUCCA010000012.1, read as the reverse complement.
GGTTTTTCGCGTCGTCCTCGATTGCGGCGCGGATGCGGCCCATGTGCACGTCGATGGAGCGGTCAAAAGCTTCCAGCTCGCGGCCGCGCACCGCTTCCATGATTTGTTCGCGCGTCAGCACCCGGCCAGCCCGCTCGGCCATGGCGACCAGCAGGTCGAACTGGTAGGAAGTGAGATCGCAAGGCTTGCCGGCCACGGTGACGATGCGCGCGTCGCGGTCGATTTCCAATGTGCCAAAGCTCAGAGCCTGCACCGCCGGGCTGCCGCCTTCGCTGCGCCGGCGCAGGACGGCGCGAATGCGCGCCAGCAGTTCGCGGGGTTCGAATGGCTTGGGTAAGTAGTCGTCGGCGCCAAGTTCCAGGCCAATGATGCGGTCCATGGGGTCGCCTTTGGCGGTGAGCATCAGCACCGGCACGCGCGCCGCCGGCCCTTGCATGCTGCGGATGCGGCGGCAGACGTCGAGGCCGTCCATGTCTGGAAGCATCAGGTCGAGAATGACGAGCTCGGGCAACGCGGTGGCGCTGGCGTCCTGCAGCTTGGCCAATCCGCTCTGCCCATCGCCACAGTGCTCCACCTGCATGCCCGACTGCGCGAGGTACTCCACCACCATCTGTGCAAGGCGGCTGTCGTCTTCAATCATCAACAAGGGGGTGGTCATGGTGCTTTTCGGGTAGGGGGAGTCCACATGGTGGCGCCGCGGCATCTCGCGGGCTTGAAGCTCGCGTAAAGCGCCGGTAAACGTACGCCGCTGGTTCACTACAAAGTTTATAGCTGCTTGCGCTTACCTATCAAGCGTTAGAGGCCATTTTTCCTTGAAGCGAGGAAGACCAGCAGAAGTACTGGTACGCCCAGCAGTGCGGTGGCCAAGAAGAAGTCGCTGTAGCCGTACGCGTCGACGAATCTGCCCGAAAAGCCGGCGATCCATTTGGGCAGCAGCAGCATGATCGAGCTGAGCATGGCGTACTGCGTGGCTGAATACTGAACGTTAGTCAGGCCGGAGAGGTAGGCAATGAACGCAGCCGAGGCAATGCCGCCCGCCAGGTTGTCCGCCGAAATCACCAACACCAGCCCCGTCAGATCGTGCCCGCGCGTGCTCAGCCAAGCAAAAAGCAGGTTGCTCGCCGCGGAGAGCACGGCGCCCAGCATCAGCACCCGCATGACGCCCACACGCAGCGCCAGCGCACCGCCGAGGAAAGCGCCGAGCAGCGTCATCAGCACGCCGAACACCTTGGTGACCGCAGCCACTTCGTCCTTGGTGTAGCCCATGTCCACATAGAAGGGGTTCGCCATGATCCCCATCACCACGTCGCTGATGCGGTACACGGCAATCAGCGCCAAGATCAGCACCGCCTGCCAGCGGTAGCGCGCAAGGAAATCGGCAAATGGCGCCACCAGCGCCCCGTGCAGCCACTCCGCCAGGTTGCGCGACGGCGCCAGCGCGCGCGCGGCAGGTTCGGGTGAGAACAATACCGTTAGCGTGCCGACCAGCATCGACGCGGCCATGGTCAGGTAGGCCACGCGCCAGGCGCCAGGCTGGTAGCCGGCGACCCCGCCGATCTCAGCCCGCGCCGCCAGCCAGAGCACACCGGCGCCGGCCCAGATCATCGCCAGCCGGTAGCCGGTCTGATACGTGGCGGCCAGCGCGGCCTGGTGGTCGGTATCCGCCGATTCGATACGAAAGGCGTCGAGTGCAATGTCCTGCGTCGCCGATCCAAACGCCACCGCCAGCGCGCACCAGACGACCGGCGTCAACGCCACCGCCGGGTCGTTGAATGCCATGCCCACAAGGCCGACCATCACCATCGCCTGCGCCACCAACAGCCAGCTGCGCCGCCTGCCGAGCCAGCGCGTGAGCAGCGGAATCGGCATCCGGTCCACCAGCGGCGACCAGACCCACTTGAAGGCGTAGGCCAGCCCGACCCAGCTCAGGTAGCCGATGGTGGTGCGGTCCACCCCCGCCTCCCGCAGCCAGAACGACAGCGTGCCCAGCACCAGCAGCAGCGGCAGGCCGGCGGAAAAACCGAGTGTGAGCATGCGCAGGCTGGCCGGCTCGCGGTACACGCGCAAGGTGGCGCTCCACGTTGGGCGCTTGGGCGCAGTGGCTGGCGAGGTAGCTGGTGCGGTGGCTTGGCCAGCGGTGGTGTCTGACATGGGTGGAAGCATCCTTTTGCCTATTATTGGCGGATGTGTTTCCGCTGCACCCCAGTTTCGCGCTTAAGTCCCCTTGCAAACGCCGGCACCGCCACGCGGCGCACGCTGCTGGCAGGCGCCGGGGCCTGGGCCCTGGTCGCAAGCTCGCCAGTCTTGGCGCAGGTCGATGTCGGCGAATCGTCCACCCTGCGCAAGCTCGTCCCCGCCGAAACGCTGGAGAACGCCGCCACGCAGCAGTACGCGCAGCTGCTGGCGCAGGCACGTGCCCAGCGCGCGCTGGCGCCAAGCAGTCACCCACAGCTGGTGCGCCTGCACGCGATTGCGCGTCGCCTGATTCCTTTTACCGCCCGCTGGAACCCGCGCGCCGCCAACTGGAAGTGGGAGGTGAACCTGATTGGCAGCAAGCAAATCAATGCCTTTTGCATGCCGGGCGGAAAAATTGCGTTTTACACCGGCATTCTTGACCAGCTCAAACTCAGTGACGACGAGGTCGCCATGGTCATGGGCCACGAAATGGCGCACGCGCTGCGGGAGCACGCGCGCGAGCGCATCGCCAAAAGTCAGGCCACCAACATCGGCCTGCGGCTGGGTGCGCAGCTGCTGGGCTTGGGCGACTTGGGCAACCTCGCAGCGGGTCTGGGTGGCCAGTTGCTTACCCTGCAGTTCAGCCGCAGCGACGAGAGCGATGCCGACTTGGTGGGCCTCGAACTTGCGGCGCGGGCCGGTTACGACCCCAAGGCCAGCGTGAGCCTGTGGAAGAAGATGGGGAACGCCACAGGTGAGAGCCAGCGCGGGCTGGCGTTTCTCTCGACCCACCCGTCGGGGCCGGCGCGCATCCGTGAACTCGAACGCAATGCGCCGAGCGTCCAGGGGCTGTATGAGGCGGCTCGACGCAGTCAGTAGGACTATTGCTAAAAATTGCCTCAAACGCTTGCCTGTAGAGCGCGAGCAGCTATAAAAATAGTAGTCTCAATCGCTTCCTTAAAGGCTGCAGCGAAACACTCAACCAAAGCGAGCCACCGTCCTAAGGCATTGCCTGTGCCTACTGCCGCCTTGGCAGGCTGCGCGGGCTCCTCTCTCCATCGCGGCGCCATTGCCTACGCAGCAAGCATGCGCAGCGATTTATGGTGCATTCATAGTGGGAAGAAGTGTGTTGCATGACCTCCTGCCTTCACTTTGAAAGGAAAAACGATGAGAGCAATCAGCAAACTGGCCTTTGCGGCGGCAGTGTCTGTCGCTGCGGCATGCGCCCATGCGGAGGTCACCTTTTATCAAGAGCAAGGCTTTGAAGGGCGCTCCTTCAGCGCCGAAGGGCGCGTCGAGAATTTTGCCCGCTTCGGCTTTAACGACCGCGCCTCGTCGGTGACGGTATCCGGCGAGCGTTGGGAAGTGTGCGAAGACGCGCGCTTTGCCGGTCGCTGCGTGGTGCTGCGCCCGGGCCAATACCCCAACCTGTCGGCAATGGGCCTTGGCAATCGCATCTCATCGGCGCGCGAGATCGGTCGCGACCAGCGCGTGGACAAGCGGCGCTACGCGCCAGCACCCGCCACATCGAAGGTCACGTTCTATGGCAAACGAGATTTGCAAGGCCGCTCCTTTAGCACCGACACGTCGGTGGAAGACTTCCGAAGTGAGGGTTTTAACGATCGCGTCTCGTCGCTCGTCGTCACCGGCCCAGACAAATGGGAGGCCTGCGAGGACGTTGACTTCGGTGGCCGTTGCGCGGAACTGCGTCCGGGCCGCTACACCACGCTTCGGAGCACAGGGCTGAACAACCGGATTTCTTCGGTTCGCAGGATCTCGAGCAAGGCGCCAGCGCCAGCGTCGGCGCAGATCGCCTTGTTTGAGCAAGAACGCTTTCAAGGGCGTGCGCTCAAAACCGAGAAGGCCTTGAGGAATTTGAACCGACAAGATTTCAACGACAGCGCGTCGTCGGCGGTCGTTGTCGGCAACATGAACTGGGAGGTTTGTGAAGATGCACGTTTTGACGGTCGTTGCATGGTGCTTCGGCCCGGTCAATACCCCTCGCTTGCCGCAATGGGGATGAACAACCGCCTATCGTCGGTGCGCGAGCTCGATCCGAATGTGCGCATCGATCCGCGGCGCTATGCGCCAACCGCCGTAGCGGCACCCGACTATCGCAAGCGCAGGGAAGAGCGATTGTTTGAGGCAGACGTGCGCTCGGTACGCGCCGTGGTGGGAACGCCTGAGCGGCGCTGCTGGATCGAACGCGAGCAGGTATCGCAAGATCAGAACCAGGTGAATGCGCCGGGCGCCGTGTTGGGCGCCTTGCTGGGCGGCGTGCTCGGCCATCAAGTGGGCGGTGGCAGCGGTAAAGACATTGCTACTGCCGGCGCTGCCATTGCCGGCGCGGTGATCGGCTCAAAAATGGGCAACTCCGGCGGCGCGCAGGCTGCAGCGCAAGATGTGCAGCGCTGCGAAGACGTGCCACGCCAAGCACGACCCGAATATTGGGACGTCACCTACACCTTCCGTGGACAGGAGCATCGCATTCAAATGACGTCGCCACCCGGGCGCACCATTACTGTCAACGCCGACGGTGAGCCGCGCACCTAAGCCCCCGTTTTATCAACCTCGGTCAACCCTTATGTACCCTGCACGTAAGGGTTGCTGCGCCGCTCATTGCCGAAGCTGCTCTCGGGCCCGTGCCCGGGGATGAACACGGTGGCGTCGCCCATTGGCCAGAGCCGCTGGGTGATGCTGTCGATCAACTGCTGGTGGTTTCCCTGTGGAAAGTCGGTGCGCCCGATGCTGCCGGCAAACAGCACGTCGCCAACGAATGCCCGCTCAATTTGCGGCGCATGAAACACCACATGGCCGGGCGTATGTCCAGGACAGTGGCGCACGTTCAAAGTCTCGTTGCCAATTTGCACCGTATCGCCATCGTCCAGCCAACGTGTGGGCGTGAAGTGCTGGGCCGGGGGAAAACCAAACATTGCACTTTGCTGCGGCAGCGCGTCGATCCAGAACTGGTCGGCGGGGTGCGGGCCAATGATGGGCAGCTGCAGGCGCTCCGCCAGCTCGCCTGTCGCGCCGGCGTGGTCGATGTGCGCGTGGGTGAGCCAGATGGCTTTGAGCTTGACGCCAAGACGCTGAAGTTCGGACAGCAGCAGGTCGATGTCGCCACCGGGATCCACGATGGCAGCGTCCATGGTCGTATCGCACCAGACGATGGAGCAGTTTTGCTGAAAGGCGGTGACGGGAACGGTGAGGTACTGGAGCATGAAGTTGGTAAGGTATTGCGGTCGTCGAAAAGAAGCTGCGACTTAGGGCAAGACATGCTAGAGCTGAGGCCACGTGCGCCGCACTTTGCAGCCACGCCTCCACGTCTGAACCACATGAGTGTCTACCAAGGCAAGCTTTCGTTATATCAAATCTGACAGAAGAGAAGCCTTTCTTGTTATGAGCTTTCCCGCACAATCGGCCACATCGTTCGCGCGAGTTGAGCTTTCTTGCGCGGGCCGCCTCCGATAAATTGCGTTGGCGTCTTCTTTTTTGACTCTGCCCACATCCCACCATGAGTGCTTTCCTCGAAGAACGTGTGCTGTCTGTTCACCACTGGACCGACCGCCTTTTCAGCTTCACCACCACCCGTGATCCGGCGCTGCGGTTCTCGAACGGTCACTTCACCATGATTGGTTTGAAGGTGAACGACAAGCCGCTGCTGCGTGCCTACAGCATCGTCAGTGCGAATTACGAAGAGCATCTGGAGTTTTTGAGCATTAAAGTGCCCGAAGGCCCGCTGACTTCCCGCCTGCAGCACATCCGGGTGGGCGACAGCATTGTGGTTGGCAAGAAGCCCACTGGCACGCTGTTGATCGACTATCTACTGCCGGCCAAACGGCTGTATTTGTTTTCCACCGGCACGGGCCTCGCACCGTTCTTGAGTGTCATTCGTGACCCAGAGACCTACGAGCGGTTTGAGCAGGTCATTCTGGTGCACGGCGTGCGGCAGGTGGCCGAGCTGGCGTACCACGACTACCTCACGCAAGAGCTGCCCAAGCACGAAATTCTGGGCGAGATGGTGAGCGCGCAGCTCAAGTACTACCCTACGGTCACGCGTGAGCCATTTCGCAACCAGGGGCGCATTCCCGACTTGATTGAATCGGGCAAGCTCGCCGCCGACCTTGGCCTGCCCCAGATCAACCCGCTGGAAGACCGCGCCATGCTGTGCGGTAGCCCGGAAATGCTCGCGTCCATCAAGACCTTGCTGGAGAAGCTCGACTTCGAAGAAGGCAACACCACACGCCCCGGTGACTTCGTGGTCGAGCGGGCGTTTGTGGAGAAGTAAGGCGCAAGCCATGGCTACGGAAGACGAAGACCGCCATTTCGTCACCGCCTTGGCGCGGGGCTTGCAGGTGCTTGCCTGCTTTCGCGCAGCGGAAGGCTTGTTGGGCAATCAGGAGCTGTCTCTGCGCACTGGTTTGCCCAAATCGACGGTGTCCAGACTCACCCGCACCCTCGTGCGCCTGGGCTACCTGAGCCAGCCTCCTGGCAGCAGCAAATACCGTTTGGCCGCAGCCACTTTGGCCCTGGGCAACGCGCCGCTCATTCCTCCCGCACTTCGGGCGGCAGCGCGAGGACCGATGCAGCAGCTGGCAGATGCCAGTGGCGCAGAGGTGGCGCTGGGAGTGCGCGTGCAATTTGCCATGCTCTACGCCGAGCACTGCCACAGCGCGACCCGACCCTTGCCGCCGGACGGATTGCATCTGGGTGCGCGCGTTGCGCTCGGGAGCTCGGCCATCGGACTGGCGTGGCTGGCTGCTCTTCAGGAAGATCAGCGCCGAGAGACATTGGCCCAATTGGCTGCACGTCGTGGTGCCGATGCGCCGCTGCTCGAACGCGCCGCGGCGCAGGCAGTGCGCGACCACGCTGCGCTGGGCGTGGCGTGCGCGTTTGGAACTTGGCGTGCCGCGATCAACGCCATCGCCCGCCCGTTTCGCCTCCGGCCCGATCTACCGCCTATTGCCATCAGCTGCGGTGGCCAGGCGAGACAACTTGCTCAGGAATACCTTCTGCGCGAGGTGCGGCCCCGTTTGATCGATACGGTGACCAGCATTGAGGAAGCGCTGGCACGTGGGTGAGTTCCCATATTTTCATAGCTGCACCCCTAGGTCGGGCAAGCGCTAAAGACGCTTTTTGCATTAAATTTCTGCAGTAGCCAAAGCGACAGATTGCAAGCCTCCTGCGCCTTAGCATGGAAGGCGCGGGCACGCCCTTTGGCGTAGCCTCTTACTAGAAAGGCAATGCTTCCATGAGCGTGAAAAAACTTTTTGATTTGAGCGGCCGCGTCGCCCTCATCACCGGCGGCTCGCGCGGCTTGGGCCTGCAGATGGCCGAAGCGCTGGGCGAGATGGGCGCGCGCCTGGCCATCACCGCACGCAAGGCGGACGAGCTGGCCGAGGCCCGCGCGCATTTGGAAGGCTTGGGCTACGAGGTGGAAACCGTCACCGGCGACCTGTCCAAGTTCGACACCATTCCGGCCATGGTCGATCAGGTGCTGGCGCGTTTCGGCACCATCGACATCCTCGTTAACAACGCTGGCGCCACTTGGGGCGCCAAGGCCGAAGACCACCCGGATGCGGCGTGGAACAAGGTGATGGATCTGAACGTGAACGCGGTCTTCTTCCTCACCCGCGAAGTCGGTCGGCGCTGCATGATTCCCGCCGGCAAGGGCAGCATCATCGTCACCGCATCGGTCGCGGGCCTCAAGGGCACGCCGCCTGGCATGAACACCATCGCCTACAACACGTCCAAGGCGGCGGCCATCCATTTCGCGCGCACGTTGGCGAGCGAATGGGGCCACTACGGCATCCGTGTCAACGCCATTTGCCCCGGCTTCTTCCCGACGAAACTCGCCAGCGGTCTGATCGAGAAGCTGGGCCCGGAAATGGTGGAACGCACGCCACTGCGACGCTTGGGCGGAGACGAAGACATCAAGGGCGCAGTCGTGTTTCTGGCATCCGATGCATCGCAGCACGTTACCGGCGATGCGCTGGTGGTGGATGGCGGTGCAAGCTTGATCTAGGTCGTTGGTCGCCTCGCGCGGTCTGTTGCGCGAGGCGTGAAGTTGAACCAAAAAAGCCCGACTGCACGCAGCCAGGCTTTTTGCGTTCGCGAGACGGACGGATTTACTTGCCCACTTCGCTCAGCTTGACTTCCTTGACCTTGCCGCCCTCGACGACGGCGACGCGGGTATCCACCAAGGAGCCACCGTTTGCGTCCAGGCCTTCGTAACTGGCCAGGTTTTGCGCTTCTGGCAGCGCTTTGATGGCTTCGTCGAGCTTGGCGCGGATCGCTTTGGCATCGGTCGTCGTGCCGGCCAGTTTCATCGCGTTGGCAGTGGCAATCATCACCGTGTAGTTGTAGGTGGCTTCGCTGCCAGGCTCGCGGCCCGGATACACCTTGTACCAACGCTCGATGAACGCCTTGGTCGCAGGTTTCTGGTCCTCTACCACAGGCAGCACGCCAATGGCGCCTTCAAGCGGTGCGTAGCTGCCCATGATGGGTTTCATCTCGTTGAGCTTGGCTTGGTCCATGATGACGAAGCCGCCCTTGAAGCCCAGTTCGCGTGCCTGTTTGGCCACGAGCGCGGTAGGCTCGGAAGCGCCGCCGATGAACAGTACGTCGGGCTTGCCCGACAAGGCCTTGCTGACGCCGCTGTAGAAGTCGGTCGAGCGGTTGTAGCTCATGGGGTTCTCACCCACGATCTTGCCGCCAGCGGCCTCCCACGCGGGTTTGAAAAGGGCAGTCCACGCCTTGGCGTAGTCGTGGTCGGCGTTGGCAATGGCCAGGTTCTTGCCGAACTTCTTCATCGCGTAGCCGACGAACGGCTGGATGTAGGTGGTGAAGTCAGGCGGAATGCGCATCGTCAGCTTGTTGCCGCTCTGCGTGATTTTTGGCACGCTGGTATACGACAACAGTAGTGCATTGAGGCGCTCGTTGCTGTTCTGGATGGCAAAGCTGCCACCCGAGTGCGGGCACATCACCACGGGCGTCTTGCTCTCTTGCACCAGGCGCTGGAAGTTGATGGCGGTCTCGCTCGGGCTGTACTTATCGTCCAACGCCACAACTTCAAAGGTCACCTTTTTGCCGGCAACCTCAAAACCTTTGGTGTTGAGCTCATCTATCGCGAACTTCAGGCCGTCGAGCGTGTTCTTGCCGTACTGCGCGGCGCCGCCGCTCAGCGGGCCAGAGAAGCCGATCTTGACCACTTCCTGGGCCATTGCCGGGCCAGCTGCGATCAGGCCACCGAGGGCGAGGGCGCTGGCGATTAGGGTGAATTGCCGTCTTACGATCATGGTTTGTCTCCTTGGGATCGGTGAAAAAACGAGGGGTAAAGGGGAGCGTTACGCACCGATGTAGGCGCGGCGCACGGCTTCGTTGTGCAAAAGGCTGTCGCGGTCGCCTTCCAACACAATGCGTCCGCGCTCAAGCACGTAGGCCCGGTTCGCAATCTTCAGTGCCGCGTAGGCATTCTGTTCCGCCAGGAGCACGGTGGTGCCGGCCCGGTTGATGCGCTGGATCACTTCAAATACCTGCTTGACGACGAGCGGCGCCAACCCGAGCGAGGGCTCATCGAGCAGCAGCACCTTGGGCCGGCCCATCAGCGCGCGGCCAATGGCGACCATCTGCTGCTGGCCGCCACTGAGCGAGCCTGCCGGGTCGTCCTTCTTTTCATTCAGGATGGGAAAGAGCGCCAGCACTTCTTCCAGCCGGGTGCGGTTGCCCGCTTTGTCGCCGCGGTGCACATAAGCGCCAAGCATCAGGTTCTTGAGCACCGACATCTGCAGGAACAGCTTGCGTCCCTCAGGGCACTGCACCAGGCCGTGCTCGACGACCTGCGAAGGCTTCATGCCTACCAGCTCCCGCTCGCCAAAGCGGATGCTGCCGCTGGCCGCGCGGTGCAGCCCGCTGGCGGTCAGAAAGATGGAGCTTTTGCCTGCGCCATTGGCGCCCAAAAGCACCACCAGTTCGCCTGCATCTGCGCGAATGTTGACGCCATCGAGCGCGCGGAAACTGCCGTAGGAAAGCGAAACGTTATCAAAGGTCAGCATGGTCGCTCCCCAGATAGGCGTCGATCACGGCAGGGTTGGCGCGCACCTCCGCAGGTGTGCCTTCGGCAATTTTCTCGCCGTAATTCAGCACCAAAATCTTGTCGGCCAGGCTCATGATCATGTCCATCTTGTGCTCGATCAGGCACACCGTCAGGCCGTGGTGGACCATTTTGTGAATCAGCTCAGCCAGCCCCAGCGTTTCGTCGGGGTTCAGGCCACCGGCGGGCTCGTCCAGTAACAGCAGCTTGGGCGCGGTGGCCAGAGCCAAGGCGAACGCCACGCGCTTTCGCTCCTCTTGGGTGATGTCGCCCGCAACGCGGTTCTCCAGGTGTGCCAACCCGACAAAGTCGAGCGCCTCGCGTGCTTTTTCGCGGCAAATGCGCTCTTCTTCCTTGAGGCGTTTGGAGCCAATGAGCACGTCCCACAGGCCAGAGCGTGTGCGCAGGCGATGGCCAACGATGAGGTTGTCGAGCACGGTAGACGTGTCAAACAGGGTGGTGCTCTGAAAGGTGCGGGCGATGCCCAGGCGCGCCACTTCGTCGGTGCGCAGCGTGGTGATGTCGCGCCCCTCGAAGGTGATGGTGCCTTCGGTCGGCAGGTGCACCCCGCTGATCAGGTTGAAGAATGTGGTCTTGCCTGCACCGTTGGGACCAATGATCGCGTTGATCTTGCCCGTTTCGATGCTGGTGCTGACGCGGTTGACGGCAGCGTTGCCGCCAAAGCGTTTGGTGAGGTTTTCGATCTCAAGCACGGGTCGACTCCTTCTGGCTGCCTTGCGCTGGCGCGGCCTGCCGCGCCGAGTCGCGCACCGATGCCTGGCGCGCGCGCCAGCCGATCCACGTGCCGACGATGCCGTGGGGAACAAAGATCACGAGGAGTACCAAGACCGGTCCGAAAATCAGGAATCGGAACTCCTGCAGGAATTGCAAATATTGCGTGACCCAAGGCACCATCAGCGCGCCCAGGAGCGGGCCGAGCACCGTCCCCAGCCCGCCGATGATCATGTACATCGTCATGTCGAACGCATGCTCCGCGCCGGCCAGGTCCGGTCCGAGGAAACGCACAAATCCCGCATACAACGCCCCTGCAAGTCCGGCATACAGCACCGACAGCAGGAAGGCCGTGAGCTTGTTGCGCATGAGGTTCACGCCCAGCGCCTCGGCCAGATCGTCGCCATTGCGAATCGCCATGAACGTGCGACCGAGCAGCGAGTCGACGATGCGGCGCATCACCCAAACGCCCACTACCAGGAAGAAGAAAACGAGGTAGTAAATAGAGCGCGGCGTGTCGAAGCTGATCGGCCCGATGGCCGTGGGCGCGGGAATGCCCATGATGCCCACGGTGCCGTGCGTCAGGCTTTCCCACTTCTCGATGACGAGGAAAATAATGACGCCCACGCAAAGCGTGAAGATTGAAAAGTAGTGTCCCCGCAGACGCAGCGACACCCAGCCCAGCGGCAGGCCGACGGCCACCGTCACGGCGCCGGCGATCACGAAGGCCAGCCAGAAAGGCACGCCGTGGTCCACCGTCAGGATGCCCAGTGTGTACGCGCCGATGGCCATGAAGCCGGCGTGCGCCAGGTTGAACTGGCCGGTGTAGCCGGTGATGAGGTTGAGCCCGAGCGTGGCGATGGCAAAGATGTAGGCGGTGGACATCACCGTGAGGTGATAGTCGTTGCCGACGAGCCAGGGGAAAGCCAGGCCCGCCAGAAACAGCAGGCCCCAGCCGAGTTTTCCTTCAATGAAATGGGTCATGGTGTCAGCGCGCCCCGTTGGTGAAGATGCCCTGCGGACGCAGCGAAAGAATCACCACCAGCAGTACGAAGGAGATGATGTCCTTGTAGTCGGTAGAGATGTAGAAGGCGCCAAACGATTCCGCGAACCCGATGATCAGCCCGCCCACAATCGCGCCAGGCACGCTGCCCATGCCGCCCAGGATGATGATCACGAACGCCTTGGTGATCACCAGATGGCCCATGGCCGGGTACACCAGATTGATGGGTGCGTACAACGTAGCGGCGATGGCGGCGAGCGCCCCGGAGATGGCGAACGTCAGCATAGCCACCCGGTTCGCGTTGATGCCCACCAGCGAGGCGCCGTCGCGGTTTTGCGCCATGGCGACGATGGTCGAGCCGGTCACGGTGCGCGTGAGAAACAACTGCAGCACCACCATGAGGGTGAATGCCCCTGCAATGATCAACAGCCGCTGCGCCGGAGCGGTGACGCCGCCCAGGTCGATGATGGCGTTGTACGGCGTCTGCATGCGGTGGAAGTCCGCCCCCCACAGCGCCTGCGCTGCGGCTTCAAGGAAAAGCAGCATGCCGATGGCCGCAATCATCGGATGCAGGCCGGGGTTGTGGCGCAGCGGGCGGAACACCAGCCGCTCGGAGAGTACGCCGATCACCGCCACGCAGGCCGCAGCGCCCAACATGGCCAGCCAGTAGTTCCAGCCCCAGGCCGACATTAGGTGAAAGGCGGTGAATGCGCCAAACATGTAGAACGCGCCGTGCGCGAAATTGGGCACATGCAGGATGCCGTAGACCAGCGTGAGGCCCAGTGCGACGAGCGCGTAGATGCCGCCCAGCGTCAGGCCGTTGAGCACCTGTTGCAGGAACATGTCCATCAGTGCACTCCTCGGCGGAGCGGACGGCTGGGAAGGGTGCAGGAATTCATGGCGGGGTTCCTCGGAGCTGCGGGGAAATACACCTCGTTTGGAGCGAGGCATACAGGCCAAGCCAGCTTAGCCAGCGCTGCGCCCCGGTATTGCAGAAATTTCTGCAGTGCAGAACAGGGCAGGGAAATCCCTGTCTTCTTGTTCACTTGATGAGTCGCTTAGAAGACTCTGGCGCGCCCTGCCTGCCGCGACCCACGGTTTTGGGGCATGTCCGCACAAGTGGCGTGCCCTGCGGTGGAAAATGACATGCGCGCTCAGGGCAGCGTGCAAGGAGCAAGCGATGGCAGCACAAGTGCGCGTGGGGATTTCCGGCTGGCGCTACCCGCCTTGGCGTGGGCACTTCTATCCGCAAGGGTTGAAGCAGGCGAATGAATTGGCCTACGCGTCGCGCCAGTTCCCCGCCATCGAGCTCAACGGCTCGTTCTATGCGCTGCAGCGGCCCACAAGCTTCGTCCGCTGGGCGAACGACACGCCCGCGGGATTTGTGTTCACCATCAAGGCGCCGCGGTACATCACCCACATCCTGCGGTTACAGGATGCGCGACCGGCGGTGGCAAATTTCTTCGCGTCCGGGCTTTTTGCACTGGGCGCCAAGCTCGGCCCACTTCTGTGGCAGCTGCCCCCCAGCCTAGCGTTTGATGGCGAGTTGCTGGAAGCCTTCCTCGCACTGCTTCCCCACGACACCGACGCCGCTGCCGCGCTCGCCCGCGAGCGCGAAGCGCGCATGCAGGGCAAGGAATGGCTGCAGCCCACGGAGTCGCTGCGCATCCGCCACGCGCTGGAAGTGCGGCATGAAAGCTTCTGCTGCCCAGAGTTTGTGGACCTGCTGCGCAAGTACCGCGTGGCGCTGGTCGTGGCCGATACCGGCGGGCGCTGGCCGGAAGTTGGTGATGTCACCGCCGATTTCCTCTACCTTCGGCTGCACGGCGCCAAGCAGCTTTACGCCACCGGCTACAGCGACGAAGAGCTCAAAGCATGGGCGGAGCGCATTCGCGCTTGGGCGTCGGGAAGCGATGCCGACCTGCCTCGGCTGAGCGAGGCGCCTGCGCCGCGGCGTGCAAAACGCAATGTGTTCTGCTTCTTTGACAACACCATGAAGCTGCATGCGCCCGAAAACGCGCTGCGCCTCTCGCGGGCGCTCGGCCTTGACTCGGCGACGCTGGCCATCGGCAGCTAAATCCGTTGCGTCGGTAGTCGTGCAGGCGTTTAGGTGATCGCGTGGCGCGCCTCGCGCGATTCCTGCAGCGCCCGTGCGCAGGCGGCGCCCAGCAGCAGGACGGCGGCCGAAAAGTAAATCCACATCAGCAGCGCGACCAACGAACCCGCTGCACCGTAGGCCGACACCACGGCCGCACCCGACAAATACGCCGACAGGCCATGGCGCCCTACGGTGAACAGCGCCGCGCCGATCAGGCCGCCCCACGCCAGGTAGCGCATGCGCGGCTTGGGATTCACGCTGATGCGCATCAAACCAATGAACAAGGAGGTGGCAAACAAAAACGACACGCCTTCGCTCAAAGCCACCAACAGCGGCTGCCAGGGCAGGTGCTTGCCCAGCCAGTTCGACGCAATCGCCATGCCCGCAGACACCGTCAGCGAGATGAGCAGCAGAAAGCCCATCGCCAGAATGTAGGCCAGCCCCCGCAGCCGCAGCGAGGCCGTCACCCGCCAGGAAGCGCGGCTGGAGCTGGGCGCACTTGGATCCAGCCAGAGTTTGCAGAAAGCGGTTTGCAGCTCAGCGAACACGCCCGTGGCGCCCCACAGCAGCAGGACTAGGGCGATCAGCGAAGCCCACAGCCCTTGCGTTGGCTCCCGCGCACTGGCCAATGCCTCGCGTACCACCGAGGCGGTGCGCTCGCCCGTCAGCTGGCGGATCTGCTCCAGCAGATTGGACTCGACGAGCGACCTATCAATCCACCAGCCCAGCGCCGCCACCACCAGCACCAGCAGCGGCGCCAGGCTAAGCATGCCGTAGAACGCCATGGCCGCGCTCATTCGCAAGCCGTCTGCGCCCAGCCACATCTCCACGGCGCGCAGCGGCCACCAAGTGCGGGGTGCAGGCGGGGCGCTGCGCGAGGCGGGTGATGCAGCGGGGGGCGCAGGTGGGACGGGCGGGGCGGGTGCTTGGCTCATGGCATCAATGTTGGACTCAGCGGTTGGCGAAACGCGTCAGCCTGAGGCTGCGGTGACGCTTCCAAAACTATAGCTGTTCACGCTTTATGGAAAGGCGCCAGCCGCATATTTCACTACAAATTTGGCCCCAGCAGACGCCGCAGGTCCGCCTCGTCCATCCCGCGCCGCTGAGCCATGTCCTGCACCTGGTCTTCGCCAATTCGCCCCACGCTGAAATACTGGCTGTCGGGGTGGCCGATGTAGAAGCCGCTCACGCTCGCTGCGGGGTGCATGGCCATGCTGTCGGTCAGTTCCATGCCGACATCGCCTGCTTGCAGTACGCGGAACAGCTCGCGCTTGGCGCTGTGGTCGGGGCAGGCTGGGTACCCGGGCGCGGGGCGAATGCCTTGGTACTTTTCGGCAATCAGTGCGTCGTTCGTCAGTTGCTCGTCCTTGGCGTAGCCCCACAGGTCGGTGCGCACGCGCTGGTGCAGGCATTCGGCAAAGGCTTCGGCCAGGCGGTCGGCCAGGCTTTTGAACAGGATGGCCGAGTAGTCGTCGAAGTCTGCGAGGAATTCCTTCTCTTTCTTCTCTACCCCCAAGCCAGCGGTCACGGCAAACAGGCCGGCGTAGTCGGCAATGCCGCTGTCTTTGCTGGCGACGAAATCCGCCAGGCATCTGCTGGGGCGCATAACCCCTTCTACCGCCAGCTTCTCCGTCTGCTGACGCATGCCGTACCAAGTGGCGAGCACTTCGCTGCGGCTCTCGTCGGTGTAGAACTCGATGTCGTCCCCCACGCTGTTGGCCGGGTACAGCGCCATGACGCCACTGGCCTGCAGCCAGCGGCCGTCGATGATTTTCTTCAGCATCGCTTGGCCGTCGGCGAACACGCGGGTCGCCTCTTCGCCGACGATTTCGTCCTTGAGGATGGCAGGGTACTTGCCAGCCAGGTCCCAGGTCTGGAAGAACGGGCCCCAGTCCATATAAGGCACCAGCTCGTTCAAATCAAAATTCTTGAACACACGCCGACCGAGCGCGCGCGGTGGTGTGGGGGTGAACGTGGTCCAGTCCACGGCGGTGCGGTTGGCACGCGCCTGCGCCAGCGTCCACATCGGCGTCTGCTTTTTGTTGGCGTGCTGGGTGCGCACCTTGTCGTAATCGGCGCTGACCTCTGCGAGGAACGCCTCGGCGCCATCGCCCAGAAGGCTTTGCGCCACGCCCACGCTGCGCGATGCATCGGGAACGTAGACCACCGGGCCGTCGTAGTGCGGCGCGATCTTCACTGCGGTGTGCACGCGCGAGCAGGTGGCGCCGCCAATCAGCAGCGGGATTTTCTTCACGCGGAAGTGGTCGTCCTTGTGCATCTCGGCGGCCACGTACTGCATCTCTTCCAGGCTGGGTGTGATCAGGCCCGACAGGCCGACGATGTCGGCGCCTTCGGCCTTGGCGCGGGCCAAAATTTCGTGGCAGGGCACCATCACGCCCATGTTGATGACCTCGAAGTTGTTGCACTGCAAGACCACGGTGACGATGTTCTTGCCAATGTCGTGCACGTCGCCCTTGACGGTGGCAATGACGATCTTGCCCTTGGTGCGCACGTCGCGTCCGGCCAGTTCGTCTTGGCGCTTTTCTTCCTCAATGTAGGGGATCAGGTGCGCCACGGCGAGCTTCATCACGCGCGCGCTTTTGACCACCTGCGGCAGGAACATCTTGCCGGCGCCAAACAGGTCGCCGACGATGCTCATGCCGTCCATCAGCGGGCCTTCAATCACGTGCAGCGGTCGCCCGCCCTTGGCCAGAATGCCTTGGTAGGCCTCTTCGGTGTCTTCGACGATGAAGTCGGTGAAGCCATGTACTAGCGCATGTGAGAGGCGCTCGCCCACGGTCTTGGGCGCGTCGGGTGTGCCGCGCCATTCGAGTTTTTTGCTCTCGTCCTTGGCGCCGCTTTTGGCGGTTTCTGCCACTTCAAGCAGCCGTTCCGCTGCGTCCGGGCGGCGGTTCAGGATGACGTCTTCCACGCGCTCACGCAGCATGGGTTCGAGGTCGTCGTACACGCCCACCATGCCGGCGTTGACGATGCCCATGTCCATGCCGGCCTTGATGGCGTGGTACAGAAACACGGTGTGAATGGCCTCGCGCACCGGGTCGTTGCCGCGGAAGCTGAACGACACGTTGGATACACCGCCCGAAACCTTGGCGCCCGGCAGGTTGGCCTTGATCCAGCGCGTCGCCTCGATGAACTCGACCGCGTAGTTGGAATGTTCTTCAATACCGGTGGCGACGGCAAAAATGTTTGGGTCGAAGATGATGTCCTCAGGCGGAAAACCCACCTCGTCGACCAAGATGCGGTAGGCGCGCTCGCAAATTTCAATTTTGCGCTGGTAGGTGTCGGCCTGGCCTTTTTCGTCAAACGCCATCACCACGGCGGCGGCGCCGTAGCGCCGCACCAGCTTGGCTTGTTGCTTGAAGGCCTCGACGCCTTCTTTCATGGAAATCGAGTTGACGATGGGCTTGCCCTGAATGCAGCGCAACCCGGCTTCAATCACTTCCCACTTGGAGCTGTCCACCATGATGGGCAGGCGGGAGATGTCGGGCTCGGACGCAATCAGGTTCAGGAAGCGCACCATCGCCGCCTTGCTGTCGAGCATGGCCTCGTCCATGTTGATGTCGATCACCTGGGCGCCGTTTTCCACCTGCTGGCGCGCGACGGTCAGCGCCTCCTCGAACTTGTCGTTCAGGATGAGGCGGGCAAACGCCTTCGAGCCGGTGATGTTGGTGCGTTCGCCGACGTTGACGAACAAAGAAGCGGCGTCGATGCTCACCGGCTCAAGACCGGACAGGCGCATCGGTGGCACGGGGACAGAAGCAGTCGGCGGGGAAGAGATTTCAGGCATGCGGCTCACCAAGGCAGTTCACGGGAAACAGACTGGTGAGCGCCGTTGGGGGCCTGTTTGCGCCCCACCCAAGCCTGACGCACGATAAAGCCCGAAGGCTCCCGGCGCTGCAGCGCTCCTTGAGAGGGCGCCATTTTAGACTGCGTGCCCCGCGTGTGCAGAGCTTTGGTGAGCCGGGCGGCCAATTGGCGCCACCGGCAATGCGCCGAAGAAACATTCGTCGCAATGGTCGCGGCAGATTGTTCTGCCCGTAGGCGGTGATTTTCTTGCGGGATACAGTGCCGGCACGCACACCCGGATGGCCTCAGGACAGCGCCGTGTAAGCGCAAGGCAGCAGAATGATCGGTTGATTCCACTGCCCCTTAAAGGAACCGAGCGCATGAGCACGAAGCAACCGACCATCGTCTACACGCTGACCGACGAAGCCCCTGCGCTCGCCACGGCGGCTTTTTTGCCCATCGTGCGCGCGTTCGCCGCGCCAGCCGGCATCCATGTGGAGACCAACGACATATCGGTGGCCAGCCGCATCCTCGCCCAATTCCCCGAGCGCCTGACCGAAGCCCAGCGCGTGCCCGACAACCTGGGCGCGCTGGGCAAGCTCACACTCTCGCCCGACGCCAACATCATCAAGCTGCCCAACATCAGCGCATCGGTCTCGCAGCTGGGCGCCGCCATCAAGGAGCTGCAGGACAAGGGCTACGCCATCCCCGACTACCCAGAGCATCCGACGACCGACGAAGCAAAAGACATTCTCGCCCGCTACAACAAATGCATTGGCAGCGCCGTGAACCCTGTGCTGCGTGAGGGCAACTCAGACCGCCGCGCTCCCAAGGCCGTCAAGGAGTACGCCCGCAAGCACCCGCACAGCATGGCCGAGTGGAGCCAGGCCAGCCGCTCGCACGTCTCGCACATGCACCACGGCGACTTTTACGCCGGCGAAAAATCGCTGACCATCGGCAAGGCCTGCGACGTAAAGATGGAGCTCGTCGGCAAGAGCGGCAAAACCGTGGTGCTCAAGCCCAAGGTGTCGCTCAAAGACGGCGAAATCATCGACAGCATGTTCATGAGTAAGAAGGCGCTGGTCGCCTTCTACGAAAAAGAAATTGAAGACGCCTACAAAACCGGCGTGATGTTCTCGCTGCACGTCAAGGCGACCATGATGAAGGTGTCGCACCCCATCGTGTTTGGCCACTGCGTGCGCATCTTTTACAAAGACGCGTTCGAGAAGCACGCCGCACTGTTTGACGAGTTGGGCGTGAACGTCAACAACGGCATGGTCGACCTGTACAACAAGATCGCCACGCTGCCGCAAAGCCAGCAAGACGAAATCAAGCGCGACCTGCACGCCTGCCACGCCCATCGGCCGGAGCTGGCCATGGTCGATTCGGCCAAAGGCATCACCAACTTCCATTCGCCCAACGACATCATCGTGGACGCCTCCATGCCCGCCATGATCCGCAACGGTGGGCAGATGTGGGGCGCCGACGGCCGCCTGAAAGACGTCAAGGCGGTGATGCCCGAGAGCACCTTTGCTCGCATCTACCAAGAGATCATCAACTTCTGCAAGTGGAACGGCAACTTCAACCCCACAACCATGGGCACCGTGCCCAACGTGGGGCTGATGGCGCAGCAGGCCGAGGAATACGGCTCGCACGACAAAACATTTGAGTGCCCCGAAGACGGCGTGGCCAACATCGTCAACCTGGCCACTGGCGAAGTGCTGCTGAGCCAGAACGTGGAAGCCGGCGACATCTGGCGCATGTGCCAGGTCAAAGACGCCCCCATTCGCGACTGGGTCAAGCTGGCCGTCACCCGCGCGCGCAATTCCGGCATGCCCGCCGTGTTCTGGCTCGACCCGTACCGCCCGCATGAGAACGAAGTCATCAAGAAGGTCAAAACCTACCTGAAGGACCACGACACCACGGGCCTGGACATTCAAATCATGAGCCAGGTGCGCGCCATGCGCTACACGCTCGAGCGCGTGATTCGCGGGCTGGACACCATCAGCGTCACCGGCAACATCCTGCGCGACTACCTGACCGACCTGTTCCCCATCATGGAGCTGGGCACCAGCGCCAAAATGCTCTCCGTCGTGCCGCTCATGGCCGGCGGCGGCATGTACGAGACGGGTGCCGGCGGTTCGGCCCCCAAACACGTGCAGCAACTGGTAGAAGAAAACCACCTGCGCTGGGATTCGCTGGGCGAATTCTTGGCACTGGCCGTAAGCCTCGAAGACCTGGGCCTGAAAACCGGCAACGCGCACGCCACACTGCTGTCCAAAACACTGGACACTGCCACCGGCAAGCTGCTGGACAACAATAAGAACCCGAGCCCGAAAACTGGCAAGCTCGACAACCGCGGCAGTCAGTTCTACTTGGCGCTGTACTGGGCGCAGGAGCTGGCCCAGCAGACCGAAGACAAGGCCCTGGCGGCCAAGTTCGCGCAACTGGCCAAGACTCTGGCGGAAAACGAAGCCAAGATCGTCGCTGAAATGGCCGAGGTGCAGGGCAAGCCAGCGGATATTGGCGGCTATTACTTGATGGATGCGAAGAAGACGGCAGCGGTCATGCGGCCCAGCGCTACGTTCAATGCGGCGTTGGAGGCGGTTACGGTTTGATTGGCTTGCCGGCCAAACCCTGCCGTTAGAGAAGAGAAGCTTGACCCGGTTTGCCGGGCGCAAGCCTATCGCTTGAACTGCACGACTGGCGCCCGATTGCATTCATAACGTACCGAACCGCATAAACAGCCGCCGCGCATTGTCATCGTGTACTCCTAATTAATTACGTCCAACGTAATGTAGAGCGCATTCCGAGCCGTTAGAAAGCTGGCGGCACGCAATATCGCCTTTGGCTCTGGCTCTGGCTAAAGCCGTCTTGCACGATGGCTTTGAAGCATTGGTTCGGGTGGCTGACCTGGTTCGAAAACTGACGTTAGATGCAGCGCGGGTGCGACGTTGGGGAATGACGGAATATTCTTCTCTCCCGAACGAGCAAGCTTTACTGGGCTGGGCAATGCCCCGCCAATCTCCCCCTCAAGCCGCAGAGGTAGGAAGCCCAAACACCCGGTCAAAACACCAGTTAAAGACAAAGGTGTAGCAGAGGAAAAACACCAGAAGCCCGATGTCCATTACCAGCGCCTGCCACAGCGTGACGTCGAACCACCAGGCAAACAGCGGTACCAGAAACAGCACCAGCCCGCCTTCAAAGCCAATCGCATGCGCCACGCGCCGCGCTACGCTGCGACCGCGCACGATTTGGCCAGCCTCCCAGCGCTCGAACAGGGTGTTGAAGACGAGGTTCCAGGCCACAGCAATGGCGGAAGACGCAGCGGAGATGACGACCGAATGCGCGGCGCCCTGGCCCGTCGCCGTCGCCAGCCCCCAAGTCGCGACCGCAATCGCGATGATTTCGTACACCGTCACATACACAATCCGGCGGCGCAGGCCGTGCAGACCGGGAATCAAAGCTTCAAAAGACATGGGTCGATTTTGCCGGCTTTCGCTTCGCCGCTGCGGCAGCACGCTATGCGCTGTGCGCATAAAGTTGTAACTGCACCGCCTTGGACATAGGCGTATCAGACGCCTATGCTTCCGAGCTCACACGATCCCACAAGGAAACCCCATGCAGCAAGCCGCCGGCGCATCGCCCAGCCATCCCGTGCCTTCCTATTTGCAGGCCGACCACCTCGGCCCGTGGGGCAATTACCTCAAGCAGGTGGACCGCGTCACGCCGTACCTCGGCAACCTCTCGCGCTGGGTCGAGACGCTCAAGCGCCCCAAGCGCATCTTGATCGTGGACGTGCCCATAGAGATGGACAACGGCACCATCGCCCACTTTGAAGGCTACCGCGTGCAGCACAACCTCTCGCGCGGGCCGGGCAAGGGCGGCGTGCGTTTTCACCAAGACGTGACGCTGTCGGAAGTCATGGCGCTGTCGGCATGGATGTCGGTCAAGACGGCGGCTGTCAACGTGCCGTACGGCGGTGCCAAGGGCGGCATCCGCGTGAACCCCAAAACCCTTTCGCGCGGCGAGCTTGAGCGCATGACGCGCCGCTACACCAGCGAAATCGGCCTCATCATCGGCCCGACCAAGGACATTCCCGCGCCCGACGTGAACACGAACGAGCAAATCATGGCCTGGATGATGGACACCTACGCCATGAACACCGGCGAGACCGCAACAGGCGTGGTGACCGGCAAGCCCGTCGATTTGGGCGGCTCGCTCGGCCGACGCGAAGCCACTGGCCGCGGCGTGTTTACCGTGGGCTTGGAAGCGGCGCACCACACCGGTTTGAAAATTGAAGGGGCCCGCATTGCAGTGCAGGGTTTCGGCAATGTGGGCGGCACCGCTGCGAAGCTGTTTTGCGAGGTGGGTGCCCGCCTGGTGGCGGTTCAAGACCACACCGGCACCATCGTGCACGAGGGCGGCATTGACGCGCCTTCGCTGATGGCGCATGTGCAAGAAACAGGTGGCGTGGCAGGATTTCCCGGCGCGGAAAAACTGGCAGACGAGGACTTCTGGGCCGTGCCCTGCGAAATTCTGATTCCCGCGGCGCTGGAGAGCCAGATCACTGCCGAGAACGCCCCGAAGATTCACGCCAAGCTGGTCATAGAAGGCGCCAACGGCCCCACCACCCCCGAGGCCGATGACATCCTGCACGACAGCGGCGTGCTGGTGCTGCCCGACGTGATCGCCAACGCCGGCGGCGTGACGGTGAGCTACTTTGAGTGGGTGCAAGATTTCTCCAGCTTCTTCTGGACCGAAGACGAAATCAACGCCCGCCTCGTGCGCATCATGAAAGAGGCCTTTGCCGGCGTCTGGCAAACCGCGCAGGAACACAAGGTCAGCCTGCGCACCGCCACCTTCATCATTGCGTGCACGCGCATGCTCCACGCCCGCGAAATGCGCGGCCTTTACCCATGAGCCGACGGTACAAGAAACTTTGAGTGTTTTTGCCCTCTAGGGCAATAAAGAAGAGCGCTACTAGCTATGAAATTCATAGTTAAGCGCTCCTTTTCTATGACCCTGCGCGCCATTGGCTCGGCCAGCGCAACGCAGCGTTCTCGGCATGTGCAGGGCTTCTGCGCTACAAAGTGGCCATGCCAAATCCTGCCCCCACCTTGATCACTCCGCGCGCCGCCGACCTGGGCCATGGCCTGACGGTGCGTCGTCTGCTGCCTGCCGCAGCGCAGCGAAGCGTCGGCCCCTTCGTCTTCTTCGACCACGCTGGCCCCGTGACTATTGCCGCCGAGGACACGCGCGCTGCCGACGTTCGGCCCCACCCGCACATTGGCCTGGCGACGGTGAGCTACCTGCTCAGCGGCGAGATCGTCCACCGCGACAGTTTGGGCACACACACCCGCATCAAGCCGGGTGCTGTGAACTGGATGACCGCTGGGCGCGGCATTACCCATTCCGAGCGATTCGAGCACCCTGCGTCGTTTGCCGGCGGCGGGCTGGAACTGCTGCAGTTGTGGGTCGCGCTGCCCGAGGAACTTGAAGAATGCGAGCCCGCCTTCGCCCACACCGACGCCGACGCCCTGCCGGTGCGGGACGACGGTCTGGTCTGGCTGCGCGTCGTTGCAGGCACGGTCTATGGGCTGACCAGTCCGGTGCAAACGGCTTCGCCGCTGTTCTATGTGCACGCGCAGCTGCAGCCCGGCGCCGATTTGGCGCTGCCCACCGGCTACAGTGAGCGCGCTGCCTATGTGGCGCGCGGCGAGCTGGAGTACGAAGGCATGCGCTACAGCGCTGGCCAAATGGTGGTGTTCGCGCCTGAAGCCACAGGCGCCCTCACTGCGCCGGTGGCGGCCACCGTCATGCTGCTGGGCGGCGAACCGCTTGGCCACCGCCATTTGTTTTGGAATTTTGTCTCGTCCCGCAAAGAGCGGATTGAGCAGGCCAAGGCCGACTGGGCGGCCGGCCGGTTTGCGCTGCCGCCAGACGACCACGACGAATGGATTCCGCTGCCCCAAGCGGCAGCGCCAGCGGCTGCGCCCCCGCCCGAACCGGGCGCGGGCACGGTGCCGCCGGCGAACACGGCTTGAGCACTGCTGCGGGTGGCTTCAGGCCGGCTGTGGCTCGCGGTAAAACGGCCGCACACGCGGCGCTTCGCTGGCCACGCCGGCGGCAATCGCGCCGATGTGCTCGGGCGTGGTGCCGCAGCAGCCGCCGACGATGTTCACCAGGCCTTCCGCAGCGAATTCGTGCACCAGGCGGCTGGTGACTTCGGGCGTTTCGTCAAAGCCGGTGTCGCTCATGGGGTTGGGCAGGCCGGCGTTGGGGTAGCAACTGATGAAGGTGTCGGGTGCGGCCTTGGCCAGTTCCTGGATGTAGGGGCGCATGAGTGCCGCGCCCAGCGCGCAGTTCAGGCCCACGGCGAGCGGGCGCGCATGGCGCACGCTGTGCCAGAAGGCGGTGACGGTTTGGCCACTCAGGATGCGGCCTGAGGCATCGGTGACGGTGCCGCTGATGATGATCGGCAGGCGCTCGCCCATTTTTTCAAACACTTCGTCCACGGCAAAAAGGGCTGCCTTGGCGTTCAGGGTATCGAAAATCGTCTCGACCAGAATCACGTCGGCCCCGCCTTCAATCAAGGCTTCGGTCTGCTCGTAGTAGGCCTGGCGCAACTGTTCAAACGTGATGTTGCGCGCGCCGGGGTCGTTCACGTCGGGGCTGATGCTGGCGGTCTTGGGCGTCGGGCCAAGGGCGCCAGCGACAAAGCGCGGGTGGTCGGGCGTTGAAAACTTGTCGCACGCGGCCCGGGCGATTTGGGCGGAGCGCAGGTTCATCTCGCGCGCCAGATCGGCCATCTTGTAGTCCTCCTGCGCAATCGTCGTGGCGCCAAAGGTGTTGGTTTCAATCAGGTCCGCACCGGCGGCGAGGTAGCGCTCGTGGATGTCGCGGATCACGTCCGGGCGGGTCAGGCTGAGCAGCTCGTTGTTGCCCTTCACGTCGCGCGGGAAGTCTTTAAACCGGTCCCCAACGCTGCCCGGGCCGCTGTAGCCCTCGCCGCGGTACTGGCCCTCGCCCAGCTTGAAGCGCTGAATCATGGTGCCCATGGCGCCATCAAGGATGGCAATGCGTTTTTCCAGGATGGCGGGGAGTTGCGCGGCGCGGGTGTAGGGGGTGGCTTGCATGGAGCGATTGTAGAAAGCCCGGCGCCGCGCCCTTTGCTCGGGGTTATCCGGCGCCCGGCACCGGCACCACCACCCGCACCGCCAGCCCCGGCGCGGCGTTGCGCAGCTCCAGCCGGCCGCCGTGCGCCTCGGCCACCAGGCGGCACAGGTACAGGCCTAGCCCCACGCCGCCGGTGCTGCGCTGGCGCGCGCTGTCCGGGCGATAGAAGGCTTGGGCGAGCTGCGCCAGATGCTCGGGCGGAACGCCGGGGCCGTGGTCGCGCACGTCGATTTCCAGGTCAGTCCCCTGCAAGCGCAGCAGCAGCTCGGGCGGCGCTGCGCCGGGGTCGGTGTGGCGCAGGCTGTTGTCGAGCAGGTTGCGCAGCAGCAGGCGCATGCGCGCACGGTCAAGTTGCAGCGTGGGAAAACCGCCCGGCGCTTGCACGCGCACGCTGGCAGCGCCGGCATGGCGGCTGCCGAGTTCGGCCACCACCTCGTGCGCGAGGGCCGTCAGGTCCACCGGCTCGCGCTGCAGCGCGGCGTGGCGGCTGGCCAAGCGCTCACTTTCCAGCAGATCGGCAATCAAGCGCGCCATTTCGCCCAGGTCGCGCACCAAGGCTTCCCGCGGGGCGTTCGCTTGCGGGGCATCGGGCAGCAGCTCGGCGTTCAGGCGGGCCCGCGTCAGGGGGCTGCGCAACTCATGGCTCATGGCCAGCAGCAGGGCGCGCTTGGCGTTGAGCATCTGGTGGATGTCGCTGCCCATGGTGTTGATGGTGGCGGCCAGTTGCCCCAGTTCGTCGGGCTTTTGGGGGCAGCGCACGGGGATGGGCTCGTCGAAGGCGCCGGCGCCAAAACGCTGGGCGCCAGCGCGAATGTCGTCCAGCGGGCGCAGCAGGCGGCGCACGTACAGCCAGGCCAGCGCAGTCAGCAGCAGCAGTGCGCCGAGCGTGACCCACGCGATGCGCGGGCGCCGCTGCCAAGTTTGCCCTGCCAGGCCAAATTCCAGGCGGTGGCCGTCTGCTGTGGTGCGCACCAATAGTGTCTCGCGCTGGTTGTCCCGGCGCCAGGCCGCGCCGCGGTCCCAACCCATGTGGGGCAGGTCGGGCTGTGAATCCCAGTTCACCAAAGGGCCGGTGATGCGCAAGGCGATCGGCAGCCGTCCGGTGATGGCCTCTGCCTGAGCAATGCTGGGCGGACTGCCCACTTCCTGCGCCAGATGGTCCACGTAGTCGCTCAGAAGCGGGCGGGCGGCCTCGCGCCAGCCCACGGCGACGGCTTTTTGCACACCCCCAATGAAGACGACGGCCATGGCCGACGCCAGCACCAGAAACACGAGCACCAGCCGCACGCGCAGCGAGCGGCGCACTGCGTGCCGGGCGCGGCGGTGCCAGGCAGCGCGCCCGGAATGGTGGGGAAACTTCACGCCGCGCCTCGGCGCAGGGCCAGCGTGTAGCCGGCGTTGCGCAGCGTCTTGATGGCGTCGAGCGGTTCGAGCTTTTTGCGCAAGCGGCTCACTACGATGTCCACCGCGCGGGTGTAAAGCTCCGCCTCGTGGCCGCGCAGCTGGTTCAGGATGTCGTCGCGGCTGAAAACGCGGCCCGCTTCCCGTGCCAGCAGGTGCAGCAGGTCGAATTCGGTGCCGGTCAACTCGACCTCCTGGCCCAAGCACTGCACGCTGCGGCGTGCGGGGTCGATGCGCAGGCCCTCAAATTGCAGTACGTCCGAGTCGCCGCCGCTGGGCGCTGCTTTCATTCGGCGCAGCACGGTCTGCAGGCGGGCGACGAGCTCGCGCGGCTCGAAGGGTTTGGGCAAATAGTCGTCGGCGCCCAACTCCAGGCCCACCACGCGGTCCATCACCTCGCCGCGCGCGGTGAGCATGACGATGGGCAGATTGGACGCAGCACGGATGCTGCGGCACAGCGCAAACCCATCCATCTCGGGCAGCATGACATCGAGGATGGCAGCGTCAAACTTGGCCGCGCCGCGGCCTTCCAGCAGCAACAGCCCTTCGCTTGGGCGAAGCGCCTGCACCAGCTCCAGTTCAAAGCGCTGGAAGTAGGTCGCCAGCGGTGGGCCGAGTTGATCGTCGTCGTCAATGAGCAAGATGCGGTCCATGGTGCGGGAATTCTCGCCTGCCCCGCTCAATGCGCATGCAGGCTGTGGTGGCGCACGATGAGCCGGCGCAGGCGCCGCTGGCTGTCTGCCCCGAGCGTGTCAAAGCAGTCTGCCGCCGACAGCAGCGCGGGCAGTGTGCGTGCCGCTTGCTCTGGCTGCTGGGCGGCGAGCCCCAACGCGTGTGCTCGGTCAAAGCGCGGGCCCCAGACGAGTGCCAGAAGCTCATCGTGCGGCTGCGCCATACCGCTGAACAGGTCCGGGCCAATGGCGCGCAGGCCTTGCGTCAGGCGGTCAAGCCCTTGGTGGGTGGCGGGCATGGTCGTGCGCTCAGCTGCGGCCGCGCATCCAGCCGCGGCGCTTGCTCATGCGCTCGCGCACTTGGGCTTGTTGCTCGGGGTTCAGGCTGTCGTAGAAGTCGCCCATCGCGGTGATGACTTCGGGGCTGCCGGCTTGCACGGCACGCACTTTGGCGTCCACCAGGGTTTGTGCGGCTGCGCGGTCGAACGTCGGGCCGGCCACCAGCGCCTGCAGCGCCTCGCGCGGCTTGGCGGCGTCGCCCATGAATGCCTGGCGCTGCGCCAGCAGGGTGTCGGCCAAGCGGTCGAGTTTTTGCTTCTGGGCCGTGTCGAGGCTCAGCTTGCTGCCGACGCGCTCGAGCATCTTGCCGCGCATCTCGGTCAAGCTTTGCTCGTTCATCTGGCCGTGGCGCCAGCCGTGGCCGCTGGAGCAGGCCGACAGGCTGCCCGCCAGCAGCGTGGCGCCCAGGATGGTGAACAGGCTGCGTTTGATGGAGGTCTTCATGAAGTGCTCTTGATGCGGTAGTGAAATGAAGCCTTATGGTGCGCGGCAGCCGCCTTGGCGTCTTCTCGGCGCGGTTTCGGTTTATTTCGCTTTGTATCGGAGCGGGGGCGCAGGCCGCCTGCGGATAATCGCCTGTGTTGCTGCGTCACCGGCGTAAGTATTTTTATGCCAAATTGGCCTATAGCGCTTATTTAGTAAGCGCAATCAGCTATTGATTTGAGAGTGTTTTCATTGTCCCCCGCCCATACCGTTCTGAAGGAAGTCTTTGGCTACGAAGCCTTTCGTGGCCCGCAGGAAGCCATCGTGGCCCATGTGGTGGACGGCGGCGATGCGCTGGTGCTCATGCCCACCGGCGGCGGCAAGAGCCTTTGCTACCAGGTGCCGGCCATCGTGCGCCAGCAGCAGGGGCGCGGCGTGGCCATCGTCGTATCGCCGCTCATTGCGCTCATGCACGACCAGGTGGGCGCGCTGCATGAGGCCGGGGTAGACGCCGCTTTCCTCAACTCCAGCCTCAGTTACGACGAGGCGCAAGACGTCGAGCTGCGCCTGCAAACCGGCGCCATCACCCTGCTGTACGCCGCGCCCGAACGTCTGAACACGCCGCGCTTTCTTGGGTTGCTGGACGACCTGTATGGCCAGGGCAAGCTGAGCCTGTTTGCGATTGACGAGGCGCATTGCGTCAGCCAATGGGGCCACGACTTCCGGCCTGAATATCGCGCGCTCACCGTGCTGCACGAGCGCTTCCCCGGGGTGCCGCGCATAGCGCTCACCGCGACGGCCGACGCGCTTACCCGGGAAGACATCGTCGAGCGCCTTCAGCTGCAAGACGCGCGCCTTTTTATCAGCAGTTTTGACCGCCCCAACATCCGCTACCGCATCGAGGAAAAAAAGGATGTAACGACGCAGTTGCTGCGCTTTATCGAGCGCGAGCACGAGGGCGAAGCAGGCGTGGTTTATTGCCAGTCAAGGAAGCGCGTGGACGAACTGGCCGCCACGCTGGCCGGCGCAGGTGTCAACGCACTGCCGTACCACGCCGGGCTGGACGGCGCGGTGCGCAAGAACCACCAGGACCGGTTTCTGCGCGAAGAGGGCGTCGTCATGGTCGCCACCATTGCTTTTGGCATGGGCATCGACAAACCGGACGTGCGCTTTGTGGCGCATGTGGACATGCCGAAAAACATCGAGGGCTACTACCAGGAAACTGGCCGCGCTGGCCGCGATGGCCTTCCCGCCGATGCCTGGATGGCCTACGGACTCTCCGACGTCGTCAACCAACGCCGGATGATCGACGAGAGCCCCGCAGGCGAAGCATTCAAAGCCGCACTGCGCGGCAAGCTGGACGCGCTGCTGGCGCTGGCCGAGGCCACCGACTGCCGCCGCGTGCGGCTGTTGGCGTACTTTGATGAAGTGTATGGAGAGGCCCTGCCCGCCGCTGGGCCGCCCCAAGGCGGGCAGAGCCCTCTCGGGGGGCAGCGAGGACACGAAGTGCCGAGCGTGGGGGCCAAATACTCTTGCGGAAACTGCGACAACTGCATTTCGCCGCCCGCAGTGTGGGATGCGACGGACGCAGCGCGCAAGCTGTTGTCGACGATTTACCGCGTGCAGCAGGCCAGCCACATTGGCTTTGGTGCCGGCCATTTGATGGACATACTGCGCGGCAAAGCCACCGACAAGGTGGCCCAGTTCGGGCACGAAAAACTCAGCACCTTTGGGCTGGGCGCCGACCTGTCAGAGCACCAACTGCGCGGCGTGCTGCGTCAGCTCGTCGCCACCGGCGCTGTCGGGCTGGAGAGGGTGCAGCTGGACAATGGCCACAGCTTCGACACCTTGGCGCTCACCGACGCCTCGCGCTCTGTACTGCGCGGTGAAGTGCCGGTGCGCCTGCGCGAAACCGTGGCCGCTGCCCCCGGCGAGCGCAAACGCCGACGCAGTCCGGCGGGCACGCTGCCGCCCGCCGCTGCCACACTCGATCAAGCTGCCCAAGTGCGCTTCATCAACCTCAAAGCCTGGCGCGCCGAAGTGGCCCGCGAGCACGGCCTGCCGGCTTATGTGATCTTCCACGACGCCACACTGGCGGCGATTGCCGAGCGCTGCCCGGCCACGCTTGCGGACCTAGAGGGGATCAGTGGCATGGGGGCGAAAAAGCTGGAAGCGTACGGGGGAGAAGTGCTGCGGGTGTGCGGGGGCTGATTGGCTTCCCCTCCCCGTTATCAATTTTTAGAAAATAATCTGTGAAGAAATACAATAAAAGATTAGATAAAAATCTGAATATCTTAACTTATTAAATATAAGCCACTATAGCAATTTGGTATAAAAATGAAATTTTTAAACAAAATAACCGTAATTTTTTTAGTGACTGCAGCTAGTTACTTTATGGCGGCTTGTGCGTCCAATCCCGCGTATGAGGTCGAGGTGGAGCGGGGCCCTAAACCAAGTCTTGATGTCACCTTGGAATTTATTCATAAAAACTTGCAGCGCACATTAAAGGACTATGACAGCATTAAGCAATTTGCGACAGTAGGAGAATTGGAACCTGTCGTTGGGACAAATATCAGGGATAACTACGAACAGGCTTGGGCACTATGCGTCGAATTCAATTCTAAAAATAGTTACGGCGGATACACTGGCCTTAAGCAACACGGCTACGTTTTACGATTAGACGACAAAGGCCAGCCATTTCTTGTGAATCGCTCCAACTGGAAATACTATTCTGGAGGTAAATGCTAAGTTATTTTCTTGCTGGGCTGGCTGCGCCCGGGAGCGTCGACCATTGGTGAGTACATGAGCTCGACAAAGGCCAGTGCGGCATCGCTGGTGCATGGCTTGTCTATCAGCAGAGGCGAACCTGCCACGCTGGCAGGTGGTCCACTTGGCGCCTGAATCGGCCCTTTACGGTTCGCGGTTGACTGAAAAATACATCACGAAAAAATGACGGGCATTTAATGGCTTTGATCGGTATTTTCTTGTCGCTTGGGCTTTTGATGTACCTCGCCTACCGGGGCATCAACGTCTTGATTCTGGCGCCGTTGCTGGCCCTGCTGGCGGTCTTGATGAGTGGCGATCTTCCCATTCTTGCGACTTACACGCAGGTTTTCATGGCGGCGCTGGGCAGCTACGTGATCCTGTACTTCCCGCTGTTCCTGCTGGGGGCCATTTTTGGCAAGGTGATGGCCGACAGCGGTTCGGCCCGGGTGATTGCCGAGCGCATTGTGGACGGCGTCGGGGCGCACCGCGCCATCACCGCCGTGGTGCTGGCCTGTGGCGTGCTGACCTTTGGCGGCGTGTCGCTGTTCGTCGTTGCGTTTGCCATTTATCCCATCGCCAATAGCTTGTTCCGTCAGGCCGACATCCCCAAACGGCTGCTGCCGGCGGCGATTGCGCTGGGCTCGTTCACCTTCACCATGACCGCGCTGCCAGGCACGCCCGCCATTCAGAACGCAATTCCGATGCCGTTCTTTGGCACCAACGCCTTTGCCGCCCCTGTTCTAGGCACCCTGGCCGGGCTGATCATGCTGCTGGGCGGCACCCTGTGGCTGAACCGCCGCGCGGCAGCAGCCAAAGCACGCCATGAAGGTTATGGGGTGCACAAGGTCACCGCTGCGGACTCTGCCTTGGCTGGGGATGTGGCCCTCCCCACCTTCGCCCTGGCGATCGCGCCCGTGGTGTCGGTGGTGGCGCTCAACGCCGTGTTCACCTACCTGGTGATCCCGGGCATGAACGCCGGCTATCTGGCCGAGCCGCAATACGGCGCGACCACCTTGGCGTCGGTGGCTGGTATCTGGGCCATCATCGTGGCGCTGGTGGCTTCAATACTGCTGGCGCTGGTGGCGAACTGGAAGCGCTTCGTGGATGTGAAGGACAGCGTCAACCAAGGCACCATGGGCTCGCTGCTGCCGATTTTCAACACCGCGTCTGAGGTGGGCTACGGCGCAGTCATCGCTTCGCTGCCCGCCTTCCTGATCGTGCGCGACCAGGTTCTGGGCCTCTTTCCCGAGCATCCCTTGGCCTCGCTGGCGGTGGCCGTCAACGTGCTGGCCGGGATCACCGGATCGGCCTCGGGCGGTATGTCGATCGCGCTCAGCGCGCTGGGCGAGCACTTCGCTGACCTGGGCCGCACGCAGGGCATCAGCATGGGTCTGATGCACCGGGTCACGGCCTTGTCCTCTGGCGGGTTCGATGCCTTGCCGCACAACGGCGCGGTCATCACGCTGCTGGGTATCTGCGGCCTGACGCACAAACAAAGCTATGCCGATATTTTTGTCTGCGCGGTGGCAATTCCGGTGCTGGCAACGGTCACGGTGATTGTGCTTGGATCGATGGCGCTCTGAGCGCGGTTGAGTGCGTGGTCAACCCGGCTTCGCGGCTATACAGCCGTCAAGCCAACGCCAACTCTCAGAGCACTGACAGTGCTCGAGCTACTTGGGCATGCGCATCCACACTAAGGATCGTGTTGTGCGCCATCACCACTCTCGAGAATGGCCAGCGCAGCACACACTCGGCGCTCTGCGCCGCCGCTGCACGGTCACGAACCAAGGCGCGCACAGTTCTCGGTATTGCTAGCGAGTGGCGAACCCCCGTCAAGATTGCATAGGTCTTGATGGACCATGCAAGCTTACCCTGCATCCACTGCAACAAGTCGGTGACGATGAGCGTAGCGGAAGGCCGATGAAACCAGAGCGACTCGTTGACAGCCGGAATTCCTGCGAACGCCAGGTGCTCCAGATCGGGTTGCCATGCGGGGACATTGCCAGTGGGCAGTTCTGTTATTTCGCCAAGGTCTGTCCGCTTTTTGCGAAGGCCTTTGGGGCCGTATACGGTGGCGTCAGGAAACGCCGCAGCGAAAGGCGCCAGGAAAAGGTGGTGCATCTTGTTGGGTGCAACGATGAACGCGACGCGACCAAGCCCGTCCATCTCACGCCGTAGCGCGTCGCCGAGCGGAATCGGAGAATGGATCAGCAGCTTTCCCCCCGGTAAACGCACGACTGTCATGCGTGTGGTAATCGGGAGGCCGTTGGCAGTAAAGGCGTGAACCATGTGCCAGATGTTGTCGTCTATGGGTTGGAGCATGCGACAGATTTTGGCGAGGCGTTCGACGCATGTATTGAACGATTTCGACACTTCGAGAGCGCCATCGCCTCCCTATACTTTCGAAGTGCCCACCGATTTTCCACCGCTGTCTGAAGCCATTGCCCGGCTGTGGGCGCCGAAGGCGAGCCTTACCGGCTGCATGCGTGGAGTGATGGTGCGCGACACCAGGGATGTAATGCTTGGGCCTGAGCAGCGGTTCAATCACTACCCTGCCACACCGATGTGCACTGTGAGCTGGTACTTCCATGGCGCGGTCGAAATGCTTGAGCCGGGTGTCCCTGCCGCGCTCGACTGTCCCCGATCTCCAGTGCCGTCGCGCATCTGCTTTGGCGGCCCGTACACACGACCATCTGTTTCGTGGAGTCCGGGGCCAGCACACGGAATGATGTTGCTTCTGCTGCCCGATGCCGTCCATCACCTTACGGGTATCGATTCGAGGAAGTGGATGAATCGGATGGTCGACGCCGCCAGTATTCTTCCTGAAGATTGGCTGCAGATGTGTCTGTCGGTCGCTGGCGGCCAAGACGACGAGCAACGGGTGAACCTCATCGAAGATTTCCTCGGTCCGCGATGGGAAGCAGTGCGGCCCAAGCAAGCTTTGGGAATGCACCGCTACGCGGACTGGGCGAATGGTTTGGCGCTGCATGCTGCCACGTCACGCACTGGGCGCAGCTTGCGCCAGATTGAGCGTCGAATTCTCCATTGGGCGGGACGGCCGTTGCGAGAACTCCGAGGTTTCGGGCGCGCTGAGCGGGCATTCTTCCAGGCGATGGAGGCGGCAGAGGCTGAGCGCCACCAGTTGTCTGCGTTGGCTGTTGATGCCGGTTACTCGGACCAATCGCACTTGTGCAGAGAATCTCGGCGCCTCACGGGCTGTACACCCAAAGAACTCTGGGACCGCATCGCGCGCGACGAAGGCTTCTGGTGCTATCGGGTTTGGCAATGACGGACGAACGCGTCTTGGCAGGCTGAGAGCAAGGAACTTCTGGCCTCCCGCCGGTATCATTCTGCGCAATGCGCCGCGGTCTCTCCTTCATGTTGGTCATGCTGCTGGTCCTGCGGGGCTTGCTGGGCGACGCCATGGCGATGGGGGTGGCCCCGGTAGCCTTGCCGACCGCGCCGCTGCACCAGCATGCGGCGATGGCAGCCGAGCACGGCGTGGTCAGCCACCACCAGGGCCACGCGGGCACGCATAGCGCCGACGCCGCAACAACCGCCGCAATCGCCAACACCTCGGCCTGCACGGCCGAAGGCGCTGCCGATTCTCTGCACTGCGGCCATGAATCGGGCCCCACTTGCTCGGCCTGCGGCATCTGCCATTCGGCCCTGTTTGCCTTGTCTGCTCTCGTGCAACCACTGCCACTGCAGCCCGTTGCCTTGCAGCCCGTGGGCCGCACGCCCTTTGCCAGCGCCGCTGCTGCGCTGGCCATCAAGCCACCCATTTCCTGAGCCGTGACGCCCTAGGTGCGTCCGCTGTTCGTGCGCCCCGGCCGATTGCGTGCCGGGTTCCGCGATGCGGCGGCCGCTGCCCCTCACCGCTTCGGAGATGTTCATGCGCCTCGCGCACCCCTTGTTCACCTGTCTTTTGACCGCCTGCACGGTCGCCGTTCTGCCAGCTTGGGCCTACGCCCAGGGCACCCCGCCAAACGCCGGCGACCCGGCCGCCGCCGCAGTCGCGCTGCACCACCCGTCTCTGTCCGCCAGCGGTGGCGTGGAAATGGGGCAGACCGACTGGCACAGCGCCCACGCAGCCGTCGCCGCGTTCCCGCGCGGCCACGCCGACATTTTGGCTTGGGAGGCCGCGCAGGCGCGCTCCGCCCCGGCATCAGCAGACGCCCACGCGATGCCGCACGCCATGCCGCACAGCATGCACCAGCATCCCGCGGCGTCGCGCCCAGGAGGCCAACCATGAGGCGCCCCATCCAATCTCTGAGCACGCTGGCGGCCGCGCTGGTGCTGGCAGGCTGTGCCAGCGTGTCACCCGACGGGCTGCAAGGCGACGTACAAGCCACCATCGCGGGGCGCATCCCGGCAGGCGCCCAGTTACCCCCAGCCGAACCGGCGGCGCGAGCTGCGGCGCAAAGCCAGATCGGACAGTGGTTGCGCCAGCCTGTGG
The DNA here is from genome assembly GCA_034676525.1 of Giesbergeria sp. Classification (GTDB taxonomy): domain Bacteria; phylum Pseudomonadota; class Gammaproteobacteria; order Burkholderiales; family Burkholderiaceae_C; genus Simplicispira. The sequence continues at coordinate 524,740 of JAUCCA010000012.1, read as the reverse complement.
ACAGCGATACGGCAGTGCGCATCGCCCTTCTCAACAACCCCAGCCTGCAGGCACGCCTGGCGGCGCTGGGCGTGCAAGACGCGCAGCGTGTGCAGGCGCTGACCTTGCCGAATCCGCACCTGACCCTGGGCCGATTTGCCAATGGCCACGAGCGCGAGATCGAGCGCCAACTTTCGTTTGGCCTGCTGGACCTGTTGACTCTGCCTTGGCGCACGCGCTGGCAAGGCTTGCAGATCGAGCAGGCAACGCTCGCCACCGGCCAAGACGTGCTCCGCCTGGCCGCCGACACGCGCCGCGCCTGGTTGCGTGCCGTGGCAGCGCAGCAGGTGGTGGCGGTGCAGGAGCGCATGGTCGAAGCGGCCGAAGCTGGTGGCGAACTGGCCCGGCGCATGGCGCGCGTAGGCAACTGGAGCCGCTTGCAGCAAGCGCGCGAGCTGGGCGTGCAGCAAGAAGCCGCAGCGCAGCTGGCGCGCGCGCGCCTCACTGGGACGCTCGAGCGCGAGCAGCTCACACGCCTGATGGGCCTGTGGGGCACGCAGACACAGTACCTGCTGGCTGAGCAACTGCCGCCGCTGCCGGCAAAGGCGACTGAATTGCAGGGCGCAGACGACATCGAAGCGAGGGCACTGCGCGAGCGGCTCGACCTGCGCGCGCTGCGCCGCGACCTCGACCAGGTGGCCGACCGCCAAGGCTGGGCCGGTGTCGGCAGTCTGTTCGGCGACATTGGTCTCGCCTACAGCCGCAACACCTCCACCGACAAGGCCAGCGGCCACAGCGAAGTAACACGCGGTTGGGAACTGGAGCTGCCCCTGCCACTGTTCGACTGGGGCGGCGCCGCGAGCGCCAGAAGCCGCGCCGAAGTTCAGCAAAGCGCCGCCCTGCTGCAAGAGGGTGCCGTGCGCGCCCGCAGCGAAGCACGCACCGCCTGGCACAGCTACCGCACCGCCTGGGACTTGGCGCACCAGCAGCAGGCCGAAGTGCTGCCACTGCGCCGCTTCATTCAAGAGGAAACCGTGCTGCGCTACAACGGCATGCTCGCCAGCGTATGGGAACTGCTGGCCGAGGCACGCCTTGCCGCGCAGGCTGTCGCCACCGCTACCGAAGCCCAGCGCGATTTTTGGTTGGCTGAAACCGACCTGCAGCTGGCACTCACCGGAACTTCGCCGGGGGCGCTGCAGGGAGTAAGCCCAACGCCCGCATCCGCCAACACCGAACAAGGCCACTGACATGAACCGCCGAAATTTCTTTTCCGGTGCGGCCGTGGCCGCTGTGGCCGCGTCGTCCGTCAGCCGCGTGGCCCTGGCCGCGCTGCCCGAACCCGTCACCCAGGGTTCGGCCGAAACCGCTGCACCCCTGGTGCCGCCGACCGGGCGCCCCTACCAGCCCGTGGTCACGCTCAACGGCTGGACCACGCCCTGGCGCATGAATGAGGGCGTCAAGGAGTTCCACCTCGTGGCCGAGCCCGTGGTGCGCGAAGTCGCGCCCGGGTTCATGGTCAACATGTGGGGCTACAACGGGCAAAGCCCCGGCCCGACCATCGAAGTGGTCGAAGGCGACCGGGTGCAGATTTTCGTCACCAACCGGCTGCCCGAGCACACCAGCGTGCACTGGCACGGCCAGCGACTGCCGAACGGCATGGACGGCGTGTCGGGGCTTACGCAGCCGGCCATCCCGCCCGGCAAAACCTTTGTGTACGAGTTCACGGCGCGCCGCCCCGGCACCTTCATGTACCACCCGCACGCCGACGAAATGGTGCAGATGGCCATGGGAATGATGGGTTTGTGGATCACGCACCCGAAGGGTAAGCATGCCCACATTGCTACCGTTCAGCGCGACTACGCCTTTTTGCTCGGAGCGTTCGATGTGGAGCCGGGCGCGATGACACCCAAGGTCAACACCATGACCGACTTCAACATCTGGACCTTCAACAGCCGCGTCTTCCCCGCCATCAGCCCGCTGGTCGCCCAACAAGGCGATCGGGTGCGCATCCGCGTGGGCAACCTGACGATGACCAACCACCCGATTCATCTTCACGGCCATGAGTTCGAGGTGACCGGGACTGATGGCGGCGCCGTGCCCAAAGCCGCGCGCTGGCCAGAGGTGACCACCGACGTCGCCGTGGGCCAGATGCGCCAGGTCGAGTTCGTTGCCGACGAACTTGGCGACTGGGCGCTGCACTGCCACAAGAGCCACCACACCATGGGCGCCATGGGGCACGACGTACCCACCATGATTGGCGTGGACCACCGAGGCCTGGTCGGCAAGATTCAAAAAATCGTGCCCGATTACATGGTGATGGGCGAGCGCGGCATGGCCGACATGGGCGCCATGGAAATGCCGCTGCCCGACAACACCTTCCCCATGATGACCGGCACCGGGCAGTACGGCCCCATCGAAATGGGCGGCATGTTCACCACGCTCAAGGTGCGCAGTGGCCTGGGCGCGAGCGACTACCAGGACCCGGGCCCTTACGCACACCCCGCGGGCACGGTGGCGCGCGAATGGACCGGCGCCCCGGCCAGCGCTACTGCGCCGCCGCGCCAGACCCTGCCCGGCCAAGCACCCGGTGCGCCCAGCGTGCGCAAGCCCGGTGGCAGCGGGCACGACCACCGCTGACAGACCTTCATCAATCTGACGACTCCAAAATGAAAACTATCAAATTCATAGCTGGTTGCGCAATGCTGATAAGCGCTAGCACCGTTTTTTCTCATGGAAATGCCGATCACGCCAACACCGACGCTGCTGTCGTGAAAGAGCAGCAAGCCTGGGGCATTGCCGGGGATGCCAAGGCGGTGCAGCGCACCATCACGCTGCGCATGAAGGACGACATGCGCTTCACACCCGACGCCATCACAGTCAAGCAAGGCGAAACCCTGCGCCTGCGCGTGGAAAACAAGGGAAAGATCCTGCACGAGGTGGTGCTGGGCACCCCCGACACGCTGGAAGAGCATGCGCAACTCATGGTCAAGTTTCCCGCCATGGAACACGATGAGCCTTACATGGCGCACGTGGCGCCCGGAAAAACGGGCGAGCTGCTGTGGCAGTTCAACCGGCCGGGCAAGTTTGACTTTGCCTGCCTCATTGCCGGGCATTTTCAGGCCGGCATGCGCGGCACCATCACCGTCACCCCCACACCGTAAGCACTTTGAAACAGGAGAGAACCATGCAACAACCTACTACCCGTCGCCACACCTTGGGACTGCTGGCAGCTCTGGCTGCCAGCCTCACCAGCCTGCCTATGCTGGCCAGCGCTGCCACACCCAAAACGCCCATGGAGGTCTGGAAAGACCCCAGCTGCGGCTGCTGCAAAGACTGGATTGTGCTGATGGAGCAGGACGGCTTTGACGTGAAGGTCCATGAAGTCGGCAACAACGGCGTGCGCGCCCAATTGGGCTTGCCCCAACGCCTCGGTTCGTGCCACACCGCCCTGGTGGGCGGCTACCTGATCGAGGGCCATGTGCCCGCCGCCGATGTGCGCAAGCTCCTGAAAGAAAAGCCCAAGGCGCTAGGCATCACCGTGCCCGGCATGCCCGTGGGCAGCCCTGGCATGGACGGCCCCGAGTACGGCGGACGAAAGGACAAGTACGACGTGCTGCTGGTCACCAAGAACGTCATGAACAGCGATGTCTCGACCCGCGTTTTCACCAGCTACCGCTAAAAAATCCCATGCCACACACCCACCACACCACCCCCAGTTCGGCCGCGCATTCCAGGGCGGCGCGCCGTGCCCGTTACTTAGGCGCCTTGGCTGCGCTCGGCTTTGTTTTGGCTTGTGGCCCTGCGAATGCCCAAACCGCTGCGTCCAGCGCTGCTTCGGCGTCCACGCCTGCCACGGCGGACAAGCAGGAACTCAGCGAGGGCGAAGTCACGCGCTGGGATGCGCGCACCCAGAAGATTACGCTGCGCCATGGCGAGCTGAAAAATCTGGGTATGCCGCCCATGACCATGGTCTTCACCGTGCAGGATGCGGCTCAGGCAGCCCAGATCAAACGCGGCGACAAGGTGCGCTTTCGCGCCGAGCAGGTGAACGGCGCCTACGTCGTGACGCACCTGGAAGCCATAAACTGAACCCGCTGGCTTTGGCGTTCACGCGCCTGCGCCGGCATTTGGTTTGGTGAGCAAGAGCGCGGCGCCGCGGCGCGGCTGCCCCCAGGCGTGACCCGCCTTTGCGCAATCGCAGGCCGGTGACTGCCGCTATCTATCAGGAATGCCATGCGCAACAAAAACCCTCTGGTAACCGGCAAGACCGCTTCGCACAGCGACCGGCGCGCTTCGGCTTGGCGGCGCGTTTGGCTGGTGCTCGCCATTGCGCTTGCTTTGGGCACTGCCATCGCCGCCGGCTCGGCCGACTCGCCGTATGAAGATCGGTTGGTAGACATTGCGCTGCGCCAAGCGCATGGGCCCCGCTGGAATGGATCGGCGCCTAACCCGAGCCCCATCAAGGCCTTGTTACTTGATTACGACCATGAATTGGCTTTCAAGGCCCAACTTTCCATCGAAAAGTACGGCGACGATGCGCGCGATGTACTCATGCGCTTTGGCGATGACCCCAGCTTCCAGGACGTCGTTCGGCAGTACGGAGAGAACATCGTTCCTGTAGTCGCCTATTTCGTCAAAAACGACATTGCGTCGCTTCGCCTGATCTATCTGGCACAGCAGAAAAGTGAGGCTGCCATCGTTGCTGCCAAAGAGGCATGGACGCGGTTCTGGCACAAGAACGAGGGGGTGGAAAGCCCGGCTGATAAGGCGCCTGACGCAGCGCCGGAGACGTTTGGGCCCGATGTGCGCGGGCAGCGGGCCATCGCCATGATCGCGCAGGACGGGCATCAGTTTTTGGGGCAGTTCGTGTTTGACCCTGAAGGCAAGGCGGCGTGGGTTCAGACAGAGCGCACCGCAGAGGCTGTGAAGTCGCTTTTCCTATCGGGGGCCATCAATCTGGAAAAGAAGTACCGCAGCGGCAAATCACTGAACGCTGCCGATGCCTTGAGCGCAGGCATGGACGTGTTTATTTTTATAGGCGCATTCAAGGCGCTAAAAGTCTTGCGGGCTACGCAGCAGGTGCGCGCGGTGGGTTTGATGAAGCGTACGCAGTTGCTGGGCGCGCCGCTTTTGGGCAGAACTGCGCTGGGGCGCTACGCCATGAAATATGGGGTAGCGGCGGGTGGCGTCTATCTGATCGCTCGCCACCCCAGTCTGCTAAGCAGCGTTTTTGTCACGCTGGGCCAACGGCTGGGCCTATCGCCGTTTTTGGCCAAAACCCTAGGCTGGGGCTTGCTGCTCGCGCCGCTGCTCTTGCCGTTGCTTGCAATCTTGGTGTTGGCGCTTCGCTTTTCGGGGGCACTGCTTGCCGTGGCGAGCAAAGGCATGCGGTGGACGCTGACGCGCGTCGGGTGGCGCACGTCGGCAGTCGCTTGAATCAAGTCGCGCCCATTTCGGGTGGTTCGGTTCATTCAGCGCGTCTGCGCCTTGAGCATTCGCTTGGAGCGGGCCCGAAGATTGAGGGCTTCGACTGCCAATGAGAACACCATCGCCGCATAAATGTAGCCCTTGGGCACGGCCTGGTCAAAGGCTTCGGCCGTCAGTGCCATGCCTACCATCACCAAGAAGGCCAGCGCCAATACCTTGACCGATGCATGGCGATCCACGAAGTCGCCAATCGGCTTGGCCGCCAGCAGCATCACGCCTACGGACACGACCACGGCGGCCACCATGACGCCAATCTGGTCGACCATGCCGACGGCGGTGATGACAGAGTCGAGCGAAAACACGATGTCGATGATGGCGATCTGCCCGATGACGGCCCAGAACAAACGGCTGCCTGAGGCCTTGAGCGCTGCAGCGTCCGACGTGGGCAGCGCCTTCTCTTCCTTCGCTTCTACCTCTACGAAAATTTCATGCGAGGCCTTGTAGAGCAGGAACAGACCGCCGAACAACAAGACGAGATCTCGGCCGCTGATGCCCATCCCGAAGGCCTTGAACAGGTCTGCGGTCAAGCCCATGATCCAGCTGAGTGCGAACAACAGGGCCAGGCGCGACACCATGGCAAAACCGAGCCCGATGCGGCGTGCCTTGTCGCGCACCTCAGGCGGCAGACGCCCGACCAGGATGGAGATAAAAATGATGTTGTCGATGCCCAGGACGATTTCCAGGGCGGTCAGCATCGCAAAGGCGATCCAGACGTTGGGGTCGAGCAGAAATTCCATGAGGGCGGTGGGCCGCAGCGCGGCGCAAAGAAGCGTGGCCGCTGAAGCGGCCACATGTTGATCGGGTTAACGTGAGCTGACAGGTACCAAGAGTCGAAGGCTTATTCCTCGCGCCCGCCAATGCCCAGCAGCATCAGCAATGCCTGGAACACGTTGAACAGGCTCAGGTACACGCCCAGCGTCGCAGTGATGTAGTTGGTCTCGTGGCCATCGCGCACGCGCTTCAAGTCGTACAAGATGAAGGCCGTGAAAACGCCCACCATCAACACGGCGAGCGTGATCATCAGTGCGCTCGACTGCAGGAAGAAGTTGGCAATACCAGCCACCAAAATCATCAAGGCGCCCACAAACAGCCACTTGCCCATGGCAGACAGGTCGCGCTTGATGACCGACGACAAGCTCGCCATGCCCAGGAAAATCGCGCCGGTGCCGGCAAACGCCGTCATGACCAATTCAGCCCCATTGGCACGCCCCAGCACGCTGCCCACGAGGCGCGAGAGCATCAGGCCCATGAAGAAGGTGAAGGCCAGCAACACGAACACGCCGGCGGCTGAGTCCTTGGTCTTCTCGATGGCAAACATGAAGCCGAAAGCTCCGCCCAGGAATAGCATCAAGCCAATCCCGGGCGACAAAGCACCGGCAAAGCCGGTAGCGATGCCGACCCAGGCGCCAAGCACCGTCGGCACCATGGACAGTGCCAGCAGCCAGTAGGTGTTGCGCAAGACTTGATTGCGTTCGGCGCTTAGGGCTGCGCCCGTCTGCTGGCCAAAGATTTGAATGTTGTCGCTCATAAAGTCACCTCGGAAGGATGGAATGGAGCAAGCCCATGAGCGCTTGCTTACTTGGCCGCAGCGCGGGCTGCTTGTGCCTTGGCTTTCGCTTCATCGGCCTTGAGTTGCAGGTCCTGTGCTTCCTTTTCTGCTGCCGCTGCTTCGGCTTCCTTGGCCTTGGCGGCATCCTTGTCCTTCGACATGCCACCCGCCATGGCATTGCCGGCCATGGAGCCGACCACACCGCCGACCGCAGCAGCGCCCAGGGTGGCGCCTAGGCCGGGTCGGGCGGCTGCAGGGGCCGCAGCGGCTGGCGCTACCGGTGCTGCTGGCGCTCGAGGCGCCGCGACAGGCGCGGGTGATGGTGCCCGTTTAAAGCTGGAAGGCGCAGACTTGAAGCCGCCACCCATTCGCTTGGCGTGTGCCACCGTGGGAACGGCCATCGAAGCAATGGTCAGTGCAAGCACGGCTGCTGCCGTGGAACGAATGGAAAGGCGTGTGCGCATGAAAATGTCCTGAAATTGAGAAGGGCGAACGGCTGATGGCGTTCGAATTCCGTACGGTAAGGCTTTCTACGGATCGAAAAAAGAAGACAATAATTGAAATTGATTCCTTTAAAAACTGACAATGAGCTTGGCTTTCAATCACCGCCATCTGTATTACTTCTGGGTTGTCGCCAAAGAAGGCAGCATGTCTCGCGCTGCCGAGCGGCTTGACATGGCTGTGCAGACCGTGAGCGCGCAGGTACGCGAACTCGAGCGCGACCTCGGTTGCCAGTTGCTCAAGCCTGCCGGGCGCGGTCTGGCGCTTACCGAGGCGGGGGAAGTGGCCTTGCAGCAGGCCGAGCAAATCTTCCAGCTGTCCCAAGCACTGCCCGAGCAGGTGCTTGCCACCGCCCAGGCACCTTCGGTGCGGCTGGCGGTCGGCATTGCCGACGGACTGCCCAAGCTCGAAGTGCGGCGCCTGCTGCAGCCGGTACTGAGCGTGCCCAACCTGCGTCTGCTGTGCGACGACGGCGAAATGGCCGACTTGCTGGCCGACCTGGTGCTACACAAACTCGACGTGGTGTTGACCGACCACCCCGCGCCTTCCAACAGCCAGCTGAAAGTGCACAGCCACTCTCTGGGGACGTCGGACATCGGCTGGTACGGCTCGCCGCACTGGTGGGGGGTCGCGCACGCGGGCTTTCCGGCTTCGCTGCAGGACGTGCCGGTGCTACTGCCCACCACGCATTCCGTCGTGCGCGTGCAGCTGGACCGATGGCTGAACCAAAAGGGCCTGCGCCCGCGGGTGGTCGGAGAAATCGAGGACAGCGCCCTGCTGGAGACGTTTGGCAGCACGGACCTAGGCGTCTTCCCTGCTGCGCTGGCAGCGGAGGCAGAGTTGTTCAAGCGCAGCCAAGTCAAGCTCATCGGCGCCTGCGAGGGCGTGCAAGAGCACTACTACGCCATCAGCACAGAGCGCAAGGTGATGCACCCCTTGGTGCAGCAGATGCTGGTGCGGACGTAGTGTTTGCAGCGGCCTGAGCAGGCAGACTCACCGCCGTATCGCCCAAACATTAAGAGAGACAGATTCCTTTAAATCCCGAGCGCATTGGTTCTGTAGACTGGGAAAGCGGGCGATATCAGGGCTAAAAGCACAAAGTTTGCTGTGGTGTGAAAGGCGCAAACCTCAGGGAGCAGGGGCGAACACGGGCCAGTGGTCCACCACCTTGCCGCCCGACACAACTACGATGGCGCCGAACTGCTGCAGCAGTGCTTCGCTCTTTTGCGGGCGAAAGAACACGGTGTCGCCAGGCACCAGCGCCTGGCGGCCCGAGCCCACCATGACCTGCTGGTTAGGCGAGAGGCCATAGAGGCCGCTGGGCGCAAGGCCCGCAGGCGAGACCGCGTCGGCGCGCCATTGGCCGCCATACAGGAACACGCCGTGGCGCTGGTTGCGGTCCCACCACTGGGCGGCGCTGCCAATCCACTCGACGCCCGTGGGCAGTTGGAAGGCGCCACTCTTGAGCACCGGCGTGGCGATGAAGCAGGCGGGCTCACAGGCATCCAGATGCGGCAGATCAAATTCGGCCGGCTTGACGAAGGCCGAGCCCACGCTGACCTCGTTGGCTGCACCCTGGCCGTCGTACATGTGGAAGGTGGGCGACCCGGCGGCGTTCCAGGTCAGCGCGGTGGCCTGCGCGCGCGCGGCGGGCAAGGCCGCGAGGGCCTGGGCCTTGTAGGCGTCGTACACCTTTCGGGCGTGCGAGGCGGCGGCAGAGCGTGCGCCCGGCAGATCGGGGATTTCCGTGACATGCGGGTCGTAACCCATCATTCCGGAGAACTCCAGCAAGGGCTCAGATTTCAAAATAGACAGGGCTTTTTCGAGCGCTTGCGCGTCAGCGAATCCGCCGCGATGCAAGCCCACGTCGATCTCCAGGTTGACGCGCAGCTTGTGGCCCAGCGCGCGGGCAAGTTGCTGGTACTCGGCGAGCCGCTCGGGTGTGTCCACCAGCCACTGCAACTGTCGACTTGGGTCAAACGCACCGGCCCGAAATTTTTGGTAGAACGCCTGTGCCGCGCCTGCCGGAAGGGGCTTGCCCAGCAACAGGTCGAACTGCGGGCGCTCGGCGGTTTGCAGCAGCAGATACGGCAGGTTGAACACCATCTGGCGCGTGCTTTGCGTTTGCTGCGCGATCAAATCGAGCAACGCAAAGCACGGCAGCGACTTTGCGACCACGCGCAGCGCAACGGCCGGGCTCTTGAGTGCCATTACCTTGCGGATATTGGCTTGCACCCGGTCGCGGTCGATCACCATCACCGGCGTGGTCGCGTCGGTGGCGGCATCAGACGCCCGCAATGCGCGTGCCAGCTCAGAAAAGTAGGGTTCGTGTGGAGCACCGCTCTCGCCTGGCCGCAGGGCAAATGCGGCAACTGCGGCCGCGCCGGTACCGGCCAGCAACAAGCGGCGACGGGATGTTTTCATGCAGTCTCTCCAAATAGTTTGCGCAGGTGGGCATTCAAGAAGCGGCCTTGCGGATCCAGCTCGCGCCGCAGGGCAATAAAGTCGTCCCAGCGCGGGTACAGCGCGGCCAGTTGCGCCGCGCCCAGGCCGTGCAACTTGCCCCAGTGCGGGCGGCCTTGGTATTTGCGAAAGAGGGGCCCGATCTCGGACATCAGGTAGTCGTACGGTTCGCCCACTGCCGCGTGCACGGCAATCGAGCAACTCGCACGCTCGTAGAACGGGCTGAGCCACGCAGCCTCGTCGGCGGCGACAAAGCGAAACTCCATAGGGAAGTACACGTCGTTGCGCTTCTCCAGCGCGGCGATCACTTCTTTGGCGCAGGCAACGCCTAATTCTTGCGGTACGTGGTACTCGGTCTCGTTGAAGCGCGTCGGCCGCTGGGTGGCCAGCAGGCGCCAGGCGCGGTTCTTGGCCTCTTCGCGCTGGTCGGGATCAATGGCCCAGCCTGCCACCTTGCGCCGTAGGCTGGGGAAGTACCCGAGCCAATCGCGCAGGCGGCGCAAGTCACGCAGCACGTCCTCATCTGCGGCGTGGGGCGTGAGCACCTGGCCGCTGGTGTCGATGTCGTGGGAAATACCGGCCGCGTAGCCGGTGAAGGGCAGGTAATAGAACTCGAAATTGCGGTGCTTTCGGGCGAGTTCAGGGGCCCGCTCCAGGAGCTGCATTGCAGGCTCCAGCCACACGCGGCGGTGCAGGCTATAGGCGGGCACTACCCGCACCCGCGCCTGCGTGATGATGCCCAGGCTGCCGAGCGACACGCGCGCTGCGGCCAGCAGTTCAGGGCGCTGCTGCTCGCTGCATTCGATCACCTCGCCGCGTGCAGTCACCAAACGCAGGGCCACTACGTCGGCGTGCAAAGCGGGCAATGTCAAGCCAGTGCCGTGGGTAGCGGTGCTGATCGCACCGGCGTAGCTTTGCACGTCGACATCGGGCAGGTTGCGCAGCGCAAGACCCGCGGCATCGAGCTTGCGCGAAGCAGTGGCCAAGCGCGTGCCGCCATGCACCAGCACAGTGTCTGTGCCTGGCACGGTCGTACTCACCCCTGAAAGCTGGTCCAGTGCCACCAGCCAGTGGTCAGTAGGGACCAGCGGCGTGAACGAATGGCCCGCACCTACGCAGCGCACTGGGCCCTTTGCGGCCGGCGCAGCGCGCAGCGCCTGGGCCAACTCGGCTTCGTTGCGCGGTACCAGCAGACGCTGGGGCTGGCAGTGCTGAATGCCCGACCAGTTCTGCCAGCGCGCTGGTGCTTGGCTTGCAGTTGCCGAGCTTGCGGGTGTCGCGGCGGCGGTAGCTGGTGAAGCCGCGCGCGCGGCGGGCAAAAGCGCCGCGCCCAGTGCTGCGCCCGTGCTGGTGCGCAACACCGAGCGGCGGGACAGGTTGTCCGTCGAAGGCGCTGGCGGGTCGGCTCGCGGAGGGGTGTGCAGAGGCATGTCGGAAGGTTTCAGTGTTCGTTGGCCATAAAGTGCACCAGTGCCCGGAGCTCCTCAGGGGTGCAATCGGCGCATTGCCCACCCGGCGGCATGCTGCCCAGACCCTGCTCGGCGTGTTGCACTACCGCGTCCATGCCCTGTTTCAGCCGCTCTTGCCAGGCGGGGACAAATCCGGTGAGGGGCGCATGGGCCGCAATCCGGGTGTGGCACGCCATGCACGAGCGCTCGTACTTTTCTGCCAACACCGGGTCCTGGGGTCGCAGCTGCTCGGCGCGAGCCTCGTCCTGCGGACCGGGGGCGGATGACCCGGTACAGGCGGCCAGACTGAAGACCATTACCAAGCTTGCGCGACGCGCAAAGTGTGCAAAGGCTTTGGCTGGGTGCGCCACAGACTTTGGGGTGGAAGAGATAAAAATCATCAAGACGCTCTTTGTGAAAACAATGATCTCAAAAAAAACACCGTATTTTTATGGGGATTCCCCGAATGGACAGTCTGGCCGTGCGAGGCGCAGGCGGTTCGCTGCGAGCAAGCACAATAGACAACATGAAAACCGAGACCGCCAAAGCCCTCTCCGCGCCATTACCAAAGGAAGCGGCGGAGCTTGGTGCGCCAGCGCCCTCCGGGCGGGGCAGCGCTGCGAACCCACGCTTGCACAGGCGCGAAAAGGAGCAGCAGGCACGGCGTCAGTTGCTCTTGGCGGCCGCGCGCCGTTTGCTTCGAAAAGGTGGCGCGCAGGCAGTCACCCTGCGTGCGGTGGCGGACGAGGTGGGCGTTTCCACCACGGTCGTCTATGGTTTCTTTCATGACAAGGCGGCGCTGATCGCCCAGGCCGTGGACGGCGATCTCAAGCGCTTTGCACGACATCTGCAGCAAGCGGTCAGTGAGGCCAGCAGCCCCGCCAATGCATTGCAGCGGGTTGCTCAGGCTTATGTGGCCTTTGGCCTAGGGCACCCGCAGTCTTACCGCCTGATGTTCATGGAGCCGCGCCCGGCATCGGCGATAGAGGATTCGTCGATTGAGTTCGGCAACCCCAGCGAAGACGCTTATGCACTGGCACGCGCGTTGGTCGAGAGTCTCTTGGCTGCTGAGGCGGAAATTGCCGACGAAAGCACCATTGAGATGGCGGCGCAAATGTTTTGGGAGATGCTGCACGGCATCACCTCGCTGCGCATCAGCTCCGGTGGTGACCCGTGGTTTCACCGCCTCCCGGTCGCAGATCACGCCGCTCGCATGGTTCGGGTGTTTGTCGCCGGTTTGCTGCAAGACGTCAGAACTGCCAAGTAATCAGGCGATCGGTTTTACAAAGCCGACTGGGCGCCGAAAGCAATGAACAGACGCTGCGCACCCGAGTGGCGCGGCAAGCCACGGCGACTGGAGTCAGCGCAGCAGCTTCGCCGTTCAGCGCTGCTGGCCGGAAACCTTACGCCACCGCAGCCCGCGCCCGCAGCGCGCGAATGCCTTCCGAGAACCGCTGCAGCGTCGGCGTGCTGTCGCCCGGCGGCACCATGAACTCGATGAGCTGAAAGCGCCCGCGCTCAGCAAAGGCGGCGTCCAGCGCGGTCTTGAACTCTTTGCGTGTGGTCACGCGGTGGCCGCGCCCGCCCAGCACGTTGGCCAAGTCGGCAAAGCGCCAGTCGCCGAGCGCGGCGCACTGCGATTCGGTCTGGAAGGCGCGAATCATTTCCCAGCTCTGGTTGTTGAGGACGATGACGATCGGGTCCAGCCCCAGGCGCGGGCAGTTGCCCAGCTCCCAGCCGGTCATCTGGAAAGCGCCGTCGCCCACCAGAATCAAACTGCGCTCGCCCGTGGCCACTTGCGCGCCTATGCCGGCGGGCACGCCGAAGCCCATGGTGGCGTAGTAGCCGGGGGCCACCAGCGGCGTGGGCAGCAGTTCCATGGCGGCAAACAGGCAGTCGCCCATGTCCGAGACGATGTTCATCGGCCCGTGCACCAAGATGCGGTCGTTGATGGCGCGGCTCAGGTCGCCCGCGCACAGCGGCGTGTCGTCGGCCACCAATCCGCGCGGGTAGTCGGGCTGCGCCGGCAGGGCGCGTGGGGTGCCGGCGCGCTGCGGCGGCAGGCGTTCGAGCAGCGCTTCCACCAGCGCGGCGAGCGGGATGTCGTGGTAGACGTGGTGGCCTACGCGCACCTCGCGGTGCGCAGCGATGAGCGCGCGGCGAAAGTCCATGCGCTCCGCGCTGACGCCAAAGTTGCTGTCCGACAGGATGGCGCCCAGCATCACGGGCAAATCAGATTCGTCGAGCAGCGCCGTCGTCTCGGGCGCGCCGGCCACGCCCAGGTAGGTGCCGTGCAAGTCCACCCCGTCTTCCGCCAGTAACCCGCGGCCCATGAAGGTGGTGAGCACGGGCAACTGCAGCCGGCGCGCCAGCTCGGCCACGCGGGCTTCCACACCAAAGCGGCGCACTTCCACATCGACCACCATCACAGGGCTGTTGGCGGCGTGGATGCGCTCCAGCCATTCGTCGGCCGCCTCGTTCACCGCCGCTTGGTTGAAGCTGCGCGGCGGCAGTACAGGCACTTCGCGCATGGGCGCGAGCGTCATGTCGCGCGGGATTTCGATCAGCACCGGCTGCGAATACTCGCGGCAGTTGCGCAGCACGCGGGCGATGTCTTCGGGTGCGGTGTCGGCGTTGGACAAGCGCACCTGGTCGCAGGTGATCTCGCTGAAGATGCGCAGTTGCGAATCAATGCTGCGCACCTGGTGGTGTAGCACCAAGCCCGAATGCGCCTCGACTTCGCCGGGGCAACCGGCCAGGATGACCAGCGGCGAGCATTCGGCATACGCGCTGGCCACGGCGTTGACCACGTTGAGCGCGCCGGCGCCATACGTTACGGCCATCACGCCCAGCCCGCAGTGCATGCGCGCGGCGGCGTCGGCCGCAAAACCCAGCGACGGTTCGTGGCTCAGGGTAAAGAGCGGCAGAATGCCGCTTTCCTCGATTTGCTTGAACAGCGGCAGGATGAAGTCGCCGGGAATGCCAAAGATTTCCTGCGCGCCGTGTTTTTTGAGCGCTTGCAGCAAGGAAAGGCCAAGGGTCATGTGTGTCTCCGGATGGGAACGGGTGAAGCCGGCCGGCATGATCCGCGCACTGTCCCCAGCGCAGCTCTGATCTGGATCAAGCTACGCAGGGTAAACAAGAGGAAATATAGTTTTTTTGCTTGATTTAATGCGCCTATAAATGAATTGGCGCAAATATTTCGCGCATATTGACTGGGTTTATGCACAATTCGTGCGTCATCGTCGAATCCTTGCAGACAGTCTTCAGGCGCTCGATTGCAGTGGCTCGCGCCGAGCCTCGCCAGACCGCGAGCCCAGATATACAACGGGGTCAAGATGGGACAACCAAGCGGTGCGGCTTTGAAACGACGCTCTTCTGGGAGGCGCCCATGCGCAGCTCCCAGAGCCTGGGCGCCACAGTCCAACATGCGGGTGGCTCCCACAGTTGTATCGAAAAATGCAAAATTTATAGCTATCAACGCTTGATGCATAAGCGCTTGAGGGAGTTTTCTATCGAAATTTTTACGGATCCTAAGATGCACTTGCCATGATCAAGCTCCTCCACCTGCAAAACCTCAAAGCCTGGCGCGACAGTGGGCCCGTGCGGCTGGCCCCGGTCACCATGCTGCTGGGCACCAACTCTTCGGGCAAATCTACGCTGTTGCAAAGCCTGCTGCTGCTCAAGCAAACGGCGGCCGCACCCGACCGCACGGTGCACCTGAACCTCGGCGGCGACGAGGCCAACGACTTCTTTCACTTTGGTGGGTTCGATGCCGTGCTGTCGCATGGCGTCGCGGCGCCGCGCCAGTTCTCGATAGCGCTGGAGTTCGAGCGCCCCGAGGGCGAGCGCGTACGCGATGCGCGCTTTGCCTGCAGCTACGGGCAGACGGCTAGCGGGGCCGTGGTGGTGCAGGAGCTGAGCCTGTCCACCGTGGCGCGGCGCTTTCGCGTGGTGCGGCGCGAGCGCGGCGCGTACTCGGTGTGGGTGGACGACGAAACCCAGCCACGCGGCAAGGGTCCGCAGTACGCGCCCGAGCGCTCCATCGCCTTCTCAGCCGAAGCACTGGCGCTGCTGGGCGCCGACGGCGCGCACCTGCAAGACCTGAGCTTGGCGCTGCGCCGCGAACTCGAAGCCATCGTCTACCTCGGCCCGCTGCGCCGCCAACCCGCACGCGACCAGGTGTGGAGCAAATCAGCCCCAGGCGAACTGGGGAGCGACGGCCACCAAGTGATGGAGGCGCTGCTGGCCAATGCGCTGCTCAAGTCCGACACGCAAGGCAGCACGCTTGCCAGTGTCTCGCGCTGGCTGCAGCGCATGGGTATGGCCGACCAGATTGGCGTGCGGCAGGTGGGGCGCTCGAGCCGCTACGAGGTGGTGGTGCACAAAGACGGCGTCGTCGCCAACCTGCGCGACGTTGGCGTGGGTGTCGCGCAGGTGCTGCCTGTTTTGGCCATGGCCTTCTGGGCGCCACCTGGCAGCACGGTGCTCGTGGAAGAGCCCGAAATCCACCTTCACCCTCTGGCGCAGGCCGTGCTGGCTGAAATGTTCTCGCAGGTCAGCCAGCAACGCCAGGTGCAGTTCATTGTCGAGACGCATTCCGAGCACCTGTTTCGCCGCATGCAGACGCTGATGGCCCAGCGCAAGACCAGCACCCAGCAATGCCAGATGCTGTTTGTCGAGCGGCGCGGCGCCGACGCCGTGCTGGTGCCGCTGGATGTGGACGAGTTCGGTGCCGTGCGCAACTGGCCGCCGCACTTCTTTGGCGACGCCATGGGCGAGGCGCGCGAGCAGGCCCGGGCACGCGCACAGCGTCTAAGGGAAGCCGCCAGTGATTGAGGCGGAAGCGATGCAGGCCCGCCTGGTGGACACCAATGTGCTGATCATCGCCAGCGCGGCGGACGATGGCTCGCGCTTTCGCGCCGACGCCACCCCGGTGGAAGAGGCCGCGCTGCGCCAGCAGGTGTTTGACTGGCTCGAAGCGTTCGAAGCCGACCCCACGCGCCACGCCGTGCTCGACGTGGACTGGCATGTCTGCGGTGAATACCAGCACAAGCTCACCGAACAGGACTACGGCTGGCTGGCCATGATGCACAAGATGGACCGCGGCGAAGTAGTCTGGGTCGATGTGCTGCTCGACAAGAATGGCAACGCCGTGCTGCCGCCCGAGCTCGCCGAGGCGGTAACCGACCTGGCCGACCGCAAGATGGTGGCCGCCGCCCTGGCTGCCCTGGACGCAGGCCACGCCTGCCAGATCACCAACGCCGCCGACACCGACTGGATCGACTTCCAGCAGGCTTTGAGCGCCGTGGGGCTGGAGGTAGAAAACCTGCTTCCCGACTGGTTGCAGGCGCGCTGGCACCTGAAACACCCGCGCATCCGACGCGCAAAATAGAGCCCTATGTCCGAAGATTTCTTCCGCTTCCCCCACACCCCCCACATTGCCTGGCTGGCTACCGGCGAGCCGCGCGACGACAAGGTGCTCTCCAGCGCCGAGGCCGATGACATCCTTTCGGGCCCCGTGGTGCTGGAGGAAAAGCTCGACGGCGCCAACCTGGGTTTCTCGGTCTCGCCCGACGGCGTGTTGCGCGCACAAAACCGCGGCCAGTACCTGCCCCAGCCCTTCCACGGCCAGTTCGCCCGCCTCGGCCCTTGGCTGGCCGCGCACGAAGACAAACTGTTTGACGCGCTGGGCCCGCACCTTGTGGCCTTTGGCGAATGGTGCGCCGCGCGCCACTCGCTCGACTACGCCACCCTGCCCGACTGGTGGATGCTTTTCGACGTCTACGACCGCCGCGAGCAGCGCTTCTGGAGCACCCCGCGCCGCAACGCCTGGGCCGCCGACATCGGCTTCACCCCCGTGCCGCGCCTGTACGAGGGCGAGGTTACGCTGGACCAATTGCGCGACTGGGTCCACGCCCACAACAGCCAGTTTCGCCAAGGCCACCTGGAGGGCATCGTGGTCCGCCGCGAAAACGCCGACTGGCTGGAAAACCGCGCAAAGCTGGTGCGCGCGGACTTCACGCAGACGATTGATGCGCACTGGCGCTCACGGGCGCTGGAATGGAATCGGGTGGTGTGAGAAGTCGCAGTCGCGCAAAAATTTACCCCCGCCACAGTGGTCCGGTATTCATTAGAGCTTGCATGCCGCATCGTGAGCGGTAAGGCCAACCTCCATCACGCGCGAGCAAGCGCTATTTCAAAATTTCGGAATGCGAATCCGGCTGATCATGAGCGAGCCCGACACTGCAAACAGCAGCACCAGCGGGTGAAGCCCCCAGCCTGCGAAGCGCAACTCGCCCAGCCACAGGCTCTCGCGCAGTGCACCCATCACCGCAGCAACCGCCAGCAGCGCCACCAATACGATAGACGTGGGAATGGGCGTGCCCTCGAAGTACCGCACCTTGCCATCGTCGCCTGAGAGCGTCTCAGCCGTCACGTTGTATCGCGCCAAGCGCGAGACACCACAGGCGACGAAATACGCCAGCACAATGCGGTCCCATCCACCTTGCATGCCGCAGGCATAGGCCAGCACGGCGGGCGCCACGCCAAACGAAATCACATCGGCCAGAGAATCGAGCTCGCGGCCCATAGCCGAACTTTTTTGCCGCCAACGCGCCACCCGGCCGTCCAGCACATCGAAGATCAGCGCAGCCAACACCAGCGCAGCGCCGAAGTACACATGCTGTCGGTTGCCGTTTTCCAGGTACGTCATGGCAGAGAACAGCGCGCCCACGCCGCAGACGGCATTGCCGAGCGTGAACCAGTCGGCGAGGTGGAACTCGCGAATCATGGAAAAACGCTTGGGGCGTGCAGCAGTCGGGTCGTTCATGGGGGGGCCTTCGGGCGGAAATCGGGCTTTCATTATGAAAGCGGGGCTCTGTCGGGGCTTGTCGGCGAAGCGCGCATTCGGCTTGCCATGCAAGGCGCCGCACTTGCCGCGCGTGCGCCAGCAAGCGCGGGCCCGGCGCACGGCAGCACCCCATCCCGCATTGGCGACTCAAATTCCCCGCTGAATCATCGCCACCAGCTGGTCCAGCGCCACGCTCCAGCCGGCTTCAAAGCCCATTGCCGCATGCTTGTCGCGGCCGGCTTCGTCGGCATGCATGACGGTGGCGGTGTAGCGGGTGCCTTCGCCGTCGTCGGCGAGTTCCAGCATGGCGCTGAATACGAATTCCATGTCACTGCTGGCAGGCGTGCCGGGCCTGTAGCCGGGCAGCAGGGCATTGGTCCACACCAGCTTCTCGAGTGGCACCACCTCAAGGTAGCAACCGGTGTTTGGGAACTCGACGCCTTCGGGCGACTGCATGGTGGTGCGAAACCTGCCGCCGGGACGCACATCCATTTCGCAGTCGATTGTTTTCCAGGGCAAGGGACAAAACCAGGGTTTGAGCAGCTCCGCTTCCGTCCAGGCGCGCCACACCAGCGCTCTGGGGACAGGGACGACGCGCGTGAAGCTGAGGTCCAGTTTGGGGTTGGGCTCGTAGGTTGGTTTCATGTGTGTCCTTTATGGCGCAACCGCTTCACCCCAAGCGGGCCGCCTGTTCTGCCGCGTACGCCACATACCAGCCCAGACACTCGGGATTCGCCATCGCGTCGCGGTTCAGCACCTTTTCCACCGGCTGGCCGAGCAGCAGTTTCTTGATGGGGAGCTCTTGCTTTTTGCCACTGAGGGTGCGCGGCACTTGCGCCACCTGCAGGATCACGTCGGGCACGAAGCGCGGCGACAGGGCGGTGCGGATGGCGCTGGTCAACCGGGCGCGCAGTGCGTCGTCCAGCTCCAGGCCGGGGCGCAGCACAACAAACAGGGGCATGAAGCTCTCGCGGCCAAGATATTCGAGGTCGACCACCAAGCTGTCGAGCACTTCGGGCAGCGCTTCGACTGCGCTGTAAAGCTCACTTGTGCCCATGCGCAAGCCGTGGCGGTTGAGCGTAGCGTCCGAGCGGCCAAAGATGACGCAGCCCGGGTTGGCGGCGCTGCCGAGTTCTATCCAATCGCCATGGCGCCAGACCGCGCCCATCTCCGCCGGGCCGTCGCCGCCGCCGGGTTTTCGGCCGTGGCCGGGCGGAAAGGTGTCGAAGTAGCTGGCCAGGTAACGTTCGCCGGTGGTGTCGCCCCACAGGTGCAGCGGCATGGACGGAATGGGCTGCGTGCACACCAGCTCGCCCACCGCGTCCAGCACCGGTTGGCCTTGCTCATCCCACGCTTCTACGGCGGCGCCCAGCATGCGGCACTGCATGCGGCCGGGAATCTGCGGCAGCTCGCGGTTGCCGCCAAGGAAGGCACCGGCAAAATCGGTGCCGCCTGAAATATTGGCCCACCAAATGCCGTCCGGCCGTTCGCCATCCACGCCTGCCCTGGCCATGAACTGCGTGCCCCATTGCTGCACTTCGGCCGACAGTGGAGAGCCGGTTGCGCCCAGCGCGCGGATAGCCGTTAGATCGCCGCACTGCTGCGGCGCGATGTCTGCCTTCATGCAGTTGGCGTAAAAGGCAGCGCCCGCGCCGAAAAAGGTCACGCCGGTTTCGGCGGCAAAGCGCCAGAGCACGGTCCAGTCGGGATTGTCTTTCGATCCACCTGGATTGCCGTCGTAAATGACGCAGGTCGTGCCCGAGAGCAGGCCGGCCATCTGGGCGTTCCACATCACCCAGCCGGTGGAGCTGTACCAGTGGTAGCGCTCGCCCCAGCTGTTGGGGGCGTAGCTGCAACCGATGTCGTTGTGCAGCCCGCCCATGCCCATTTTCACCAGCACCATGCCGCCATGGCCGTGAACGATGGGTTTGGGCATGCCGGTGGTGCCGCTGGAATACACGACCCACAGCGGGTGGTCAAACGGCAGCCATAGCGGCTCAAACGCGGCAGTTTCAGCATCATTTTGGGCTGTAGCGCTTTCCCAGTCTGCCCAGCCAGCTATCGATACAGAAGCATTCAGGTTGTGCACCAGCACGGCGTGCTGCACGCTGGGCAGGGCGGCGCGCAGCTCGGCCAGCACAGGTGCGCGGTCGTATTCGCGGCCGCTATGGACGACGCCGTCTGCGCCAATGAGCACTTTGGGTTCGATCTGGCGGAAGCGGTCGAGCACCGCTTGCGTGCCCATGTCGGGCGCGCAAATGCTCCACACCGCGCCGATGGATACGGTAGCCAAAAACGCCACCGCAGTCTCGGGAATGTTCGGCAGGTACGCCGCCACGCGGTCGCCCGGCTGCACACCCGCGGCTTGCAAATGCAGGGCCACGGCGGCCACCTGGCGCTGCAGCTCGGGCCAGGAGAGTTCGCGGTGCAGGCCGCGCTCGTTGCGCGAGACGATGGCCGGCATGCCTGCCGCATCGGCACCGGCCACATGGCGCAGCACCTGGCGCGCGTAGTTCACCTGCGCGCCGGGGAACCACACCGCGCCCGGCATGGCGTTTTTGGACAGCACGCCAAGGTGCGGTGTTGGCGACTGGATGTCGAAAAACTCCCAGATGCTTTGCCAAAACACATCGAGCTCGGTCGTCGACCAGCGCCACAGCGCGTCGTAATCGTCGAAATGCAGGCCGCGCTCGGCGCGCAGCCAATCTTGGTAGAGGCGAATTTGGGGAATGTGAGGCGCTGGCATAGGAGCAAGAGGGTAGCGCCCGTCGAGACCAAGTGCGATTAGGGTTTGTACGGTTGTACAAGCAATTTGTACGATCGTTCAATACCCCCATGCCAACGTCCACCCTATCGCGCAAAACCCGTGCACGAAGTGCCGCCATCGAGCGGCCCGACCGCCGCGCAGCGATCCTGCTGGCGGCCGAGCGGCTGTTTGCAGAGCACGGGTACCACGCGGTCTCGATCCGGCAGATTGCCCACGAGGCCGAGGTACCGCTGGCGCTGGTGGGCTACTACTTTGGACAAAAACACGAGCTGTTTCACGCGATCTTTGCGCATTGGCGCGGCACCATTGCAGAACGTCTGGCTCTGCTTGCCGAGGCCGAGGCCGAGGCGGGCCCGCGCGACGGCCAGTACCTGCGCCGCATCGTCCACGCTTTTGTGCAGCCGGTGCTGCAGCTGCGCGCCAGCGACGAAGGCGAGCACTACGCGCTGCTGGTCGCGCGCGAGCTTTTGTACCGCACGCCGGGCACCGAGCAGGTGTTGAGCGATTTTTTTTGACCCAATGGCGCACGCCTTCATTGCGGCCTTGCAGGCGGCCTGCTCGGGCAGCACGCGTGCGCAGACCGCTTGGGCCTACCAGTTCACCATGGGTGCGCTGCTGCACCACCTGATCGACCACCGGGTCGAGCGCCTCTCGCTGGGCGCCAACGTGGCGCACGACCCCCAGGCTGCGCCGCTCATCACCGACTTCATAACCGCCGGAATAGCCGCGCTGCTGCAGCCGGCTGCGCCCCATCCCACGCCCTGAACGCCCCATCGATCCACCAAAAAAGGAGACTTTCCATGCAACGCCGCACCCTTCACCGCCTCACGCTGTCTGCCGCACTGGCCTTTGCCGCCACCGGCGCCGCGCATGCGCAGCAAACGATTCGCCTCACGGCCGCTGGAGGCCACCCGCCGGTGTTTCTGTGGGTCAAGCTGATTGATGAGTTTTTCATTCCCGAGGTCGATAAGCGTTTGGCCGCAGCCGGCGGAAAAACCAAGATCGACTGGACACGCGCCTGGGGCGGCACGCTCATCAAGATCGGCAGCGAATCCAAGGGCATTGCCGACGGTGTGGCCGACATCGGCTTTGTCGGCACCATCTTTGAGGCACCGCGCTTCCCGCTGCAAAGCGTGAGCTACTTCGCGCCCTTCGGCTCCGAGGACATTGGCACCGTGACCAAGGTGGTCGACCAACTGCAGCACGACGTACCGGCCATGGGCCAGGCCTGGACCAAGAACGGTCTGGTGTACTTGGGCGGCGCGGCGCTCGACTCGTACCACCTGTGGACCAACTTCCCGGTCAAGTCCATCGACGACCTCAAGGGCAAAAAGATCACGGCCCCCGGCCCCTCTGCGAACTGGGTGCAAGGCACGGGTGCGGTCGCCGTCGCGGGCAACCTGAACACCTACTACGAAGACATCAAATCCGGCGTCTCCAACGGCGTGATTACCTTTGCTACCGGCGCCTGGGGCGCCAAGGTGCACGAGGTCGCCCCCTACATCACCAAAGTCAACTTCGGCTCACAGTTTGCCGGCGGCATTGCCATGAACAAAGGCCGCTTTGACAAGCTGGCGCCCGAAGTGCAGAAGATCTTCCGCGACGTCGGCGACGAATACACCGCACGCTTTGCTGCGGCGCAGACGGCAGCCGCCGCGGGCCTGCTCAAGAAAATGGAAGAGGGAGGTGCCAAGGTGAGTGAGCTGCCCGCCGCTGAGCGCAAGCGCTGGGCCGAAGCCCTGCCCCCCATCGCCCAAAATTGGGCCGCCGACCTGCAGGGCAAGGGCCTACCGGCAGAGCAAGTGCTCAAGGGCTATGTCGATGGGCTGAAGAAAGCCGGCGCAGACCTGCCACGCGACTGGTCGGCCAAGTAAGGACCATCGCTTCATGGAGCATTTCGCCCCTTCGCAAGCGGGCCCGGCGCAGGGCGCGAACGACTCGTACGGTCAGCCGATGCCCGGCAAGTTTCAGCGCGTGGTCCAGGCGCTTAACGCGTTGGGCACGATGTGGATCGTGGCCCTCATGCTGCTGATCAACACCGACGTGCTCGGGCGCAACCTGTTCGATGCGCCGGTGCGCGGCGTGACGGAACTGGTCTCGCTGTCCATCGTCGGCATCGTCTTCCTGCAACTGGCCGACACGCTGCACAGCGGCCGCATCACGCGCGCCGATGTGCTGCTGCAGGGGCTGCAAAAGAGCCGGCCGGTGTTTGCAGCGGGGCTCCATGCGGTGTTTCACTTGGTGGGCGCACTGCTTATGGCGACCATTTTGTGGGCCGCCTGGCCCACGCTGTGGGAATCGATCCAGATGCGCGAATACGTCGGCGCCATTGGCGACTTCACCGCGCCGGTGTGGCCGGTGCGCGTGGTGATGCTGGTGGGGCTGTGCGCCACGCTGATCACGTTTGTGTTGTTGGCGCTCGCCGACCTGCGCCGCGCAGCGCGTCTGCGCCATCGGCACATTTCGGGAGGCCCGGCATGAGCCCGACGCTGATTGCCTGCGCCTCCCTGGTGCTGATGCTGGCGCTGATCTGGGCCGGCATGCACGTGGCCGTGGTGCTGGCCGTGGTGTCCTTCATCGGCGTCTGGCTCATCAAGGGCGACCCGGGCATTGCAGCCAACCTGCTCGCGCAGGCCAGCAGCGACGCGATTGCCAGCCACATCTTTGGTGTGGTGCCGCTGTTTGTGCTCACGGGATTTTTGGTGGCCATGGCCGACATTGGCAAAGACGCGTTTGAGGTCGCCAACCAACTGCTGCGGCGCCTGCGCGGCGGCCTGGGCATTGCCACCGTGGCATCGAACGCGGTGTTCGCGGCCATTACGGGCGTCTCCATCGCATCTGCCGCGGTGTTTACGCGCGTCGCAGTCCCCGAGATGCGCCACTATGGCTACAACCCCAAATTCGCCGTGGGCGTGGTGGCGGGCTCGTCGGTGCTGGGCATGCTGATTCCGCCCAGCCTGCTGATGATCCTCTACGGTTTTTTGTCCAACCAATCGGTGGGCGATTTGTTCACCGCCGGCATCGTGCCGGGCCTGCTGCTGGCGCTGGCCTACACCGTGGGCATTGTGGTGATGGCGTTCGTCTGGCCCCGCTCGGTGTATGCCAGTGGTGCGCCGCTGCCGCTGAGCGATGCGGCGCTGATGCCCCTCGCAACGCTGGTGCGCAAGATCATTCCGAGCTTCTTGATGATCGTGCTGGTGCTGGGCGGTTTGTACGCCGGCTACTTCACGGCAACCGAGGCGGGCGCCGTGGGCGCCGCGCTGGCCCTGGTGATTGCGCTGCTGCGGCGCAAGCTCAACGCCCGCACGCTGTGGAGCGTGCTGACCGAGACCGGCCATGTGACGGTGTCGGTCAGCTTTCTGATCATCTGCGCCACCATCTACACGCGCATGCTGGCGATGTCGGGCATGCCGCAGTTTCTGGTGGAAACCATGGCGCAGGCGGGCCTGGGCGCCACGGCGTTCCTTATGCTTTACGTGCTCATCGTGATCGCGCTGGGCATGGTGGTGGATTCCTCATCCATCCTGCTGATCGTGCTGCCGCTAATGCTGCCGCTGGCCGAGGGGTTTGGCATGAACCTGATCTGGTTTGGCGTGGTCACCGTGGTGGCGGTGGAGATCGGTCTGCTGACGCCGCCGTTCGGCCTGTCGGTCTATGTCATCAAGAGCACGCTGCAGGACGAAAGCGTTTCGCTCGGCGACATCTTCAAAGGCACGGCGCCTTTCACGTTGATGATGATGGCCGTACTGCTGCTGCTCATCTTCTTCCCGGCCATCAGCTTGGTGTTGCTGAAATAGAGGCGCCCGCAATGACCAACCCGCTTGACGGTTTCACCGTAAACCGCGCCGATATTGGCTACGTCGGCCACGACCTGCAGCGCCCCGAGTGCATTCTGGCCGAGCCCGACGGCACGCTCTGGTCCGCCGATGCGCGCGGCGGTGTGATGCGCATCGCG
Organism: Giesbergeria sp.; assembly: GCA_034676525.1. Lineage (GTDB taxonomy): Bacteria > Pseudomonadota > Gammaproteobacteria > Burkholderiales > Burkholderiaceae_C > Simplicispira. The sequence goes on along the minus strand of JAUCCA010000012.1, from coordinate 499,738 downwards.
CAGGACGGCACGCAGCGCTTTATTGGCCAGCAGGCCGACGCGCGTTTTGGCGCGCAATCCTCGCAGGATGCCGAGGCAGTAGAGCACAAGTTCACCACTGGAACCCTGCCCAACGGCTTGGCCTTTGCCGCGAATGGCGACATCCTGATTTCCAACTTTGGCACCGATGCGCTTGAGGTGATGACCCGCGAAGGCCACACGCGTGTGCTCGCCGACACCATCGACGGCCAGCCCATTGGCAAAGTGAATTTCGTGCTGCGCGATGCCAGGGGCCGCATCTGGATCACCGTCTCCACCCGCATGAACCCGTGGACTAAGGCGGCCGGCACGCGCGTGCGCGACGGCTACATCGCAGTGCTCGATGAGACTGGCCTCTACATCGTGGCCGACGGCTTTCACTTCACCAATGAAATTCGCCTGGACGCGCGCGGCGAATGGCTCTACATCGTTGAGACCACTGGCCCGCACATCACGCGCATGCGGGTGGGTGAGGCCGGCCCACGCGTGCGTCTGAGCGAACGGGAAATCTTCGGCCCCAGCCACCTGGGCGGCTTTCCGGACGGCATTGCCTTCGATGCGCACGGCAACCTGTGGTGCACGCTGGTGATGGTGGACCAACTCATCGCGCTCACGCCGGAGGGCGACAAGCGTGTGCTGCTGGACGACGGCAACCCTGAGGCCTCGCGCCGGTTGCTGCAACGCATGGCGGACGGCTTCGTCAGCCCGGAAGACATGCTCGCCGCACGCGGCACCGTGGCTCCCTGGATGGCGAGCATCACCTTCGGCGGCCCCGACTTGCGCACTGTGTACATCGGTAGCCTGATGGGCACCCGGATTCCCTTTTTTCGCTCGCCCGTGGCCGGGTTGCCACTGGCGCACTGGCATTGAGTTTCATTTTCTGGAGAACCCCATGGCACGCACTTTTGTAGATCTTTCCATCTATCTGGAAAACGACGTCATTTCCGACCCCCCAGCGTTCGCACCAAAGATTCAGTACTTCTCGCACGAAAACACTTTTGAGCAGATCGCGCCCTTCTTCCCCGGCCTGAAAAAAGAAGACCTGCCCGACGGCGAAGGCTGGGCGGTGGAGCTGGTCAACCTCTCCACGCACAACGGCACACACCTGGATGCGCCCTACCACTTTCACTCAACCATGGACAAGGCGCTGGGCGAGAAGAAGCCTGCCATCACCATCGACCAGGTGCCGCTGGAATGGTGCTTCCAGCCTGGCGTGAAGCTGGACTTTCGTCACTTTGCCGACGGTTACGTGGTCACCGCGCAGGATGTGGAAGCGGAGCTGGCACGCATCGGCCATACGCTCAGCCCGCTGGAGATCGTGGTCGTCAACACCCGCGCCGGCTCACGCTATGGCCACAACGACTTCGTCAGCGCCGGGTGCGGCATGGGCTACGAGGCCACGATGTACCTGCTTGAGCGCGGCGTACGCCTGACCGGTACCGACGCCTGGAGCTGGGACGCGCCCTTTGTGCACACCGCGCAGAAGTACGGTCAGACGCACGATGCTTCGCTGATCTGGGAAGGCCACAAGGCTGGACGCGACATCGGCTACTGCCACCTGGAAAAAATGCACAACCTGGAAGCACTGCCGCCGACGGGCTTCACGATCAGCTGCTTCCCGCACAAGATTCGCGGTGCCTCGGCGGGCTGGACGCGCGCCGTGGCCATCTTCGACGACGCCCTGCTGCCCGCCAAAGCCTGAGGAGACGTCGCCATGACCACGCTCGACCACACCCACGACCCGGCGGCCCGCAGTTGGGTGGCTTCGGCCAACATGCCCGGCACTGACTTTCCCATTCAGAACCTGCCCTTTGCCGTATTCCGCCACCACGAAGGCGACGAGCCGTTCCGCGGCGGCGTGGCCATTGGCGACCAGGTGATTGACCTCGCGCGGGTGGCAGTTGCCGGCTGTCTGGAGGGCTTGGCCCACGAGGCAGCGTTGGCGGGCGCGCATCCCTATCTGAACGAACTGATGGCCATGGGCCCGCTGGCTGCGCGCGCACTGCGACACGGCCTGTTTGCATTGCTGAAGGAGGGCGCTGAGGGCCCTGTCGTAGATGCGCTGTGCGGCTGCTTGACCCCGCAGGTTGCGGTGCAGTACACGCTGCCCGTGCAAGTGCACAACTACACCGACTTCTACACCTCCATCCACCACGCGCGCAACGTTGGCCACATGATTCGGCCGGACCAGCCGCTGTCGCCCAACTTCCAGTGGCTGCCTATTGCGTACCACGGGCGTGCGTCGAGCGTGGTGGTGAGCGGCACCGACTTTTACCGCCCTATGGGCCAAGCAATGCCTCCGGGCGCGGCAGCGCCCGTGTACGGCCCCTGCGCCCGGCTGGACTTTGAACTTGAGATGGCGATTTATGTCGGACGCAGCAACGCACTGGGCGAGCAAGTGCCACTGGCGCAAGCAGAAGAGCACATTTTTGGCATGGGCCTGCTCAACGACTGGTCGGCACGCGACCACCAATTTTGGGAAATGGCGCCGCTGGGTCCTTTCTTGGGCAAGAACTTCTGCACCAGCATCTCGCCTTGGGTAGTGACGATGGATGCGCTGGCGCCTTACCGCGTGCCGGCGGTGGAACGTCCTGCGCCCGAGCCGCAGCCGCTGGTGTATCTGGACGCCCCGGCGAACCGCGCGCACGGCGGCATCGACGTGCGGCTGACGGTAGGCATGGAAACAGCTGAGCACCGCAAGCGCGGTTTGCCCGCCGCCGAAATCACGCGCACCAGTTTTCGCCACCAATACTGGACGGTGGCGCAAATGCTCACCCAGCACACGGTGGGCGGCTGCAACTTGCAAAGCGGCGACGTGCTGGGCACCGGCACCGTCTCGGGTCCGACGCCCGAGGAAGCGGGCGCCATGGTCGAACTGAGCATGGGCGGCACCCAGCCGCTCACGCTGGCTGGCACGGGCGAGCAGCGCCGCTTTCTGGAAGACGGCGATGCGGTCGTGCTGCGTGGCTGGTGCGAAGCGCCGGGCGCGGCGCGCATTGGCTTCGGAGAATGCCGCGGCCAGGTGCTGCCTGCCAAGTTGTAATTTTTGAGGAAAATGGCCTCTGGCGCTTTTTGGGTAAGCGCTGACAGCTACTATTTTGTGAGCAAATCAGGTTGTCAGGGCAAGCGCCTCGCCCCAGGGCTGGGCGCGAAGCTTAGTTTCCCTAGCCTGGGCAGCGTCCCAGAAGGCGCTGCCTCAGACGGCCTGCAACGCGGGCAGCAATCGGTCGTACTCCTTCTTGACCACTGCGTAGCATTCGCAGCTGCGCGCCTCAAGGCCCGGGCGGTCCAGCACGGTGATGTGGCCGCGCGCGTAGTGAATCAATCCCGCCTTCTGCAACTTCAGCGCGCCTTCCGTCACTCCCTCGCGGCGAACGCCCAGCATGTTGGCGATCAGCTCCTGAGTCATGACCAATTCCTTGCCTTGAAGCCTGTCCAGACTCAAAAAAAGCCAACGGCAGAGTTGCTGGTCGATGGAATGGTGGCGGTTGCAGACGGCGGTCTGCGCCATCTGGGTGATCAGCGCCTGCGTGTAGCGCAGCAGCAGGTGCAACACCGGCGCGCGCTTGAATTCCTCCTTGAGCACGCGCGCCGGCATGCGAAACCCGTGTCCGGCGCTTTGCACCGCGGCTCGGCTCGAAGTGGACTCGCCACCCATAAACAGCGAGACGCCTACGATGCCTTCGTTGCCGACCACCGCGATCTCAGCCGACGCGCCGTCTTCCATGACGTACAAGAGCGACACAATGGCAGTGGTCGGAAAGTACACGTGGCTCATGGTGGCGCCAGACTCGTAAAGCACCCCGCCCAGCGGTAGATCAACCGATTCGAGATTGGGTTGCCAGCGCTGCCATTCCGGCTCTGGCAGTGACGCTATGAGATGGTTTGCCTTCGGTTCGGCCAGTCGGGGCATTGGCGCTCCGCGTTCGTTCGGACTGTATCGGCGGGAATGGACCCGACAGGCAGTGTGAACGACGAACGTACGTTTGTACAGCACCCACACGCCGACGTAAACGCTACGAACTGGTCGCTATCGGCGATGGCGGCTGCGTAAGCTGCAACTTGCCTTGTACGCCTTGCACCTCAAAGGCGTCGCTCAGGCGGTTGGCGCCGAGAGATGTGTGCGGCACCAGACAGACGCTCGTGCGCTTTGCGCGCATCCTTGCGATGTGCGAGCGAGTAGCAGATCTCGTTCGATAGCGGTGGAAAGCTGGACTGCGCAGCGCACGTTGGCGCGGATCTGGCCGCACATTGAACGCCGCACTGCACGCGCAGCGATTTTTGTGCGCCACGAATGCCGACACCGCCCACAAGGACTTTCCAATATGGCAACACTGCCGCTCACATCTTCTGGCGCCCCACCAAGGCCGCTGCCCGACGCCAAGGACGATTTCAAAACGCTGCCGCTGGCCGAGTTGGAAAAGCGCCTGAACGCCACCCCGCACGGGCTTAGCGCGGCCGAAGCGGCCACGCGCCTGACGCAGAACGGCCCGAACGAGATCGAGGAAAAAAAGCAGAACCTAGTCCTTAAATTCCTCAGCTACTTCTGGGGCCCGATCCCGTGGATGATTGAAGCGGCGGTGATTCTGTCCGGCGTGGTGCGCCACTGGCCGGACTTCATCATCATCTTGTTCCTGCTGCTGACCAACGCGGTGGTGGGGTTCTGGGAAGAGCATTCGGCCGGCAACGCGATCGCGGCGCTGAAAGCCAGGCTGGCGACCAAAACGCGGGTCAAGCGCGACGGCCAGTGGGCAACACCGCCGGCGCGCGAGCTGGTGCCGGGCGACGTCATCCAGCTGCGGCTGGGCGATATCGTGCCCGCCGATGCACGCCTGCTGGACGGCGACCCGATGTCGGTCGACCAGTCGGCGCTGACCGGGGAATCGCTGCCGGCTTCGCGCAGCACAGGCGATGCGGTGTTTTCCGGTTCTATCGTGCGTCGCGGCCAGAGCAACGCGCTGGTCTATGCGACGGGCTCCAACACCTACTTCGGTAAAACCGCCCAACTGGTGGCGCAGGCGCAGACCGCCAGCCACTTCCAGAAGGCGGTGCTGAAGATCGGCAACTACCTGATCGTGCTGGCGCTGGTCTTGGTGGCAGTGATTATCGGCGTCGCGGTGTACCGCGGCGACGCGATTTTGACCACGTTGCAGTTCGCGCTGGTGCTGACCGTGGCGGCGATTCCGGTGGCCATGCCCACGGTGCTGTCGGTGACGATGGCGGTCGGCGCGCGCCTGCTTTCCAAGAAGCAGGCCGTCGTCAGCCGCCTGGTGGCCATCGAGGAGTTGGCGGGCGTGGACGTGTTGTGCGCCGACAAAACCGGCACGCTGACCCAGAACAAGCTGAGTCTGGGCGAACCGTTCTGCGTGGACGACACCACCGCGGCGCAGGTCATCCTGGACGCCGCGTTGGCATCGCGCGCCGACAACGACGACACCATTGATCTGGCGGTGATCGGGGGTGTGAAAGACAAGGACCTCTTGAAGGCCTATCAGGTCGTGCATTTCACGCCCTTTGATCCGGTGCACAAACGCACCGAGGCCAGCGTGCAAGACAAAGACGGCAAAACGTTCAAGGTGAGCAAGGGGGCACCGCAGGTGATGCTGGACCTGTCTGCCAACGCCGCCGCGGTGAAGGACGCGGTGGACAAGGCGGTCAATGATTTCGCGGTGCGCGGCTTTCGTGCACTAGGCGTCGCACGTGCCGAGGCGGATGGCGCGTGGCAACTGGTCGGTGTGCTGCCTTTGTTCGATCCACCGCGCGACGACGCCAAGGCGACGGTTGCCACGGCGCGCGCGATGGGGGTCAGCATCAAGATGGTGACTGGCGATGCGCTTGCCATCGCCAAGGAGACCGCCAAGAAGCTGGACATGGGCACCCACATCCTCGATGGCCGCAGCCTTGGGGATTCGAACAAGGACGAAAACGCGACCGTAACCGGGTCCATCGAGAGTGCCGATGGCTTTGCCCAGGTGTTCCCGGAGCACAAGTTCCACATCGTCGAGGTGCTGCAAAAGCACGGCCACATCGTCGGCATGACAGGCGACGGCGTGAACGACGCGCCGGCCTTGAAGAAGGCCGATTGCGGCATTGCCGTGTCCGGCGCCACCGACGCGGCGCGCGCCGCTGCGTCTATCGTGCTGACGACGCCGGGGCTGGACGTCATCATCGACGCCATCAAGGAGAGCCGACGCATCTTTCAGCGCATGAACAGCTACGTGATCTACCGCATCGCAGAGACGCTGCGCGTGCTGCTGTTCATGACCGCGGCGATTTTGATTTTCAATTTCTATCCGCTGACGGCCGTGATGATAGTGATGTTGGCTTTGCTCAACGACGGCGCGATCCTGTCGATCGCCTACGACAACGTGCACTACAAGGACCAGCCCGAGGCCTGGGACATGCGCACGGTGCTCGGCGTCTCCAGCGTGCTCGGCGTCGTCGGCGTGGTCTCCGCATTCGGCCTGTTCTACCTGGGCGAACGCGTGTTTCACCTCGACCGTGCGCACATCCAGACGCTGATGTACCTCAAGCTGTCGGTGGCCGGGCATCTGACGATCTTTCTGACCCACACGCGCGGACCGTTCTGGTCGATCCGGCCGGCCAAGATTCTGTGGGCTGCCGTTCTCGGCACGCAGGCGGCGGCCACGCTGATCGCGGTGTATGGGTTATTCATGACGCCGCTGGGATGGGCTGGGGCGGGGTTCGTCTGGGGTTATGCGCTGCTCTGGTTCCTGGTCAACGATCGCGTGAAGCTGCTGGCCTATTGGATTCTTGACCGTAGCAAGTCGGTGGCCACACCCGAAATTAAGATCGCACCAAAAAACCAAGCTGCGCTCAGATAGGCCCGGCGCGTGTCGATTTGCATGGCTGTTCGTGCTGGTTCAATCGTGTCGTGACGCAGCACCGGTTTCCGGTCACTGGACCGATGTCCAGCCGCTGGGCGCGACCAGACCGCACCAGCAGAACATCCGGGCCGGAACCCAGCGGTCCAATGCAGAAGGACTCGCGTCCACGGGAAAGGACGGCCCGGGAAGTAGCGTATGTTTTCTTAACATAAATGGCCTTTAACGCTTGTGCAGTAAGCGCTAGCAGCTATCAAAATAAGATCGTACTGTTGCTCGTTGGCTTGCCTAATCGGAAGTTTTCGACGACTCGACGACGGTACGGTTCGTCGACAGACCGATAACCCGGCAGGCCAGCTGCGTCAGCTCTTCGACCACTGCTTCTTGCGGAAGGCGGCCGTCCGGTCGATACCAGTTAAAGAGAAAGCCCGGCAGGCTGCAGGCCGCCAGCGCCGTGATTTTGGTTTCATTGAACTGCAACATGCCGTCCGCTCGGCCTTCTTCGAGGAGGGCGCACATGCGCTCATAGAAATGGCGAGCGATCTCTTTCTGCGCTGCCTGGTATTCCGGGCGGTAAACCTCCGGCTCCCGGTAGGGGAAGAAGGCCGAGGGGTGGTGCGCCAGTGTGGCTGTGATCAACCGCCGCAAACCGTCTTCCAACTTCTCGTGGGCGGGCCTTAGGTCGTCTGCGGGGAAATCCATGCTGGTGAAGCATTCCACGGTGGGCGTCCACGACAGTGTCTCGAAGATTTCCTGTTTGTTGCGGAAGTAGTAATACACAAAGGGCTTGGTCATGCCCAGCGCCGTCACGATTTGCTCCATCGTGGTGTTGGCATAGCCCTGCCGAGCAAACAGCGCTTCGGCAGCGCGAAGAATGCGCTCACGCTTCTCGTCCGATCCCTCGCGCGGCTTGCCCGGCGGCGGCTTTTCCGAGTTGGGTCTGGCGGGCATTTTTCTGGGTTTTTGCATAAGTTATACCAAACGGTAGAAAAAAACTACCAATCGGTATATATTACAGGCACTTCCCTGCCATCTGCATTGGCAATCCAAAGGAGATTCCATGGCCACCACTGGTTTGCTGCCGACTGATATCCCCCTGCACGAGCACCTGCGCTCCCATGCCCGCGCCACGCCTGATAAGGCGGCCTACCTTTGGTATGGCGCGCGCATCACTTTTGCCGAGCTGGACCAGGCAAGTGACGCCTTTGCCGCGCGTCTGCACGAGCTGGGGGTGCAGAAGGGCGACCCGGTCGCGCTGTTCATGAACAACTGTCCGCAGTACGCGATGGCGCACTACGGCATTCAAAAGCTCGGCGCCATCGTCTGCCCCTGCGGGCCGCTCAACAAAGAGCACGAGCTCGAATACCAGCTCTCGGACTTGCAGGCGCGCGTGATCGTCGCCGCCGACAGCCTGCTGCCCATCGTTGAAAAGGTGCGGGAGCGCACGGGGTTGCAGCATGTGTTTGCGGTGCGCTACGACGAGCTGCTGCCAACTGCGCCCACCATCGACCTGCCAGCCGAGCTGCAAGCGCAGGAAGCTCGCGCCCTGCCCGCCGACGTCGAAGATTTTCTGCAGGTTGCGCGCAGTGGCGCCCAGCCACCGGTTGTCGTCATTGACATGGACAACGATGTGGCCTTGATGACCTACACCTCGGGCACCACTGGTCTGCCCAAGGGGGCGATGCTCACCTTCCGCAATGCGCTCTACAAGACGGCGGTGTCGGTCAACACCAAGCACGTCACGCAGGACGATGTGCTGCTGGCCATTGCGCCGCTGTACCACATTGCCGGCATGTTGATGGGCGTGAACATTCCCATCTTGGCGGGTGCCACCACCGTGCTGCTGCACCGCTTCGACCCTGCCGCTGTGCTGCAGGCCATCGACCGCCACAAGGTCACGTGGTGGTACAGCATTGCACCGATGAACGTCGCGGTGATGGCTGTGCCGGACGCTGCGCGCTACGACCGCAGCAGCTTGCGCCAGAACTCAGTGACCAGCTTTGGCATCACCTTCACCGAGGCCCTGGCACAGCAGTGGGAAGCCTTTGCGCCCAACTGCCGCTCCATGGAGGCGGCCTATGGCCTGAGCGAAACCCACACCATGGACACCTACATGCCGGACGACGCCATTCGCTGGGGCACGCACGGCGTAGCGGTGGACGGCAACGAAATTCGCATCCTGAACCCCGACTCCGGAGCAGAACTTCCCGCCGGCGAGATTGGCGAGATCGTGCTGCGCAACGCTGGCGTGTTCAAGGGCTACTGGAACAAGCCCGAAGCCACCGCGCAGACCTTGCGCAACGGCTGGGTCCACACCGGCGACATGGGCCGTATGGACGCAGATGGCTACCTGACCTTCATTGGTCGGTTCAAGGAAATGATCAAGGTCTCCGGCTACAGCGTGTTCCCGGAAGAGGTGGAGGGCATCCTCATCAAACATCCGGCCGTGGCGGCGGCAGCTGTCATCGGCAAGCCCGACGCCGACAAAGGCGAAGTGGTGATGGCCTTCATCGTGCCCAAGGCCGGCCAGACCCCCGACGCAGCCCAATTGCTGGCCTGGTCGCGCGAAAACATGGCGACCTACAAGGCGCCGCGCGACATCCGCTTGATCGATGCCCTGCCGGCCACCGGCTCCGGCAAGCTGCTGCGCCGCTTGCTCAAAGAAAGAATCTGAATGTTCAATAAAGTACTGGTCGCCAACCGCGGCGAGATTGCCCTGCGCCTGTTGCGTGCGCTGCACGACCTGGCGGTGCAAAGCGTGGCCGTGTTTGCGCAGGACGATGCACAGGCGCCGCATGTGCGCGCTGCCGACGAAGCCGTGGCGCTCGATGCCACAGGCCCCGCCGCCTACCTGGACGCCGCACGGCTGATTGCCATTGCCCGCCAGACCGGCTGCGACGCCGTGCACCCTGGCTACGGTTTCCTGAGCGAGCACGCTGATTTCGCGCGCGCCTGCGCCGAGGCGGGCATCACGTTCATTGGGCCCGACGCCGCGCACCTGGCGCTGTTTGGCGACAAGGCGGCCGCCCGCACGCTGGCGGAGCGTTGTGGCGTGCCGTTGATGCCGGGCAGCAGTGGTGCGGTCACGCTGGAACAGGCGCAAACTTTTTTTGCGGCACAAAGCGGCGCCGGCGTGATGGTCAAAGCCATTGGTGGTGGCGGCGGGCGCGGCATGCGTGCGGTACTGCAGGCGGCCGAGCTGCCCGAGGCCTATGCCCGCTGCGTGTCCGAAGCGCGGGCAGCGTTTGGCGTCGAAGGCGTGTACGTCGAGCGGCTCATGCTGCATGCGCGCCACATCGAGATACAGATCCTGGGCGACGGCAAAGACGCAATGAGCCTGGGCGACCGCGAATGTTCGCTGCAGCGCCGCTTTCAAAAATTGGTGGAAATCGCCCCCAGTCCCTCACTGTCGGACAAGCTGCGCCACGAGATTACCCAGGCCGCGCTGGTCATGGCGCGTGACGTCGGCTACCGCAGCCTGGGCACCTTTGAGTTCGTGGTGGATGAAAGCTCCGCCGAGCTGCCCTGGGTCTTTATCGAAGCGAACCCGCGGCTGCAGGTCGAGCACACCGTGACCGAGGAAGTCACCGGCCTGGACCTGGTGCAACTGCAGGTCGCTGTGGCCGCAGGCCGCACGCTGAGCGAACTGGGATTGGACCCGCAGGCACCGCCGGCCTCCGCAGGCTTTGCCATCCAACTGCGCATCAACGCCGAAACGCTGGGCGCCGATGGGCAGGCCCGGCCCGGCGCCGGCACGTTGGCGCAGTTCGATCTGCCGTCCGGCCCCGGCATCCGCGTGGACACCCATGGCTACGCAGGCGCCACGCCCTCGCCGCATTACGACACCTTGCTGGCCAAGCTGGTGGTGTCGTCCCGCAGCGCCGTGTTTTCCGACGCCGCGCGCCGGGCGCGCCGAGCGCTGGACGAATGCCGCATCACCGGCATTCCGACCAACCTCGCACTGCTGCAAGCGATCGTTTCGCGCCCAGAGTTCGACACCCAGGCCGTGCACACACGGTTTGTAGAGGAGCATCTGCCCGCGTTGGTAGACGCGGCGCAGCAAATCGAGCAACAACGGGCGCTGCGCCACCCCACCAGTGCCGCACCTATCGCTGCCGCCAAGGCGCATCCTGACGCGCAAGTCGCCGAAGGCCTGCTGGCCGTGCGCGCCCCTATGCCGGCCAAATTGGTGCAAATGGATGTCGCCGTGGGCGACGTCGTGGCCCACGGCGCGCAGTTGGCCGTACTCGAAGCCATGAAGATGGAGCATGTGCTGCTGGCCGAATCCGCTGGCAGGGTGCTGGAAGTGCGCTGCGAGGTGGGCGACTACCTGACAGAGGCGGCGCTGGTCCTGGTGCTGGAACCAATGGAGGCTGGCGAGCAGACCCAGCGCGGGGAGGCGCTCGCAGACCTGGACGCCATCCGCGCCGACCTGCAAAAAACACGCGACCGCCACGCCTTTCTGCTCGACGAGAACCGCACTGCGGCCGTTGCCAAGCGCCATGCACGCGGCGGGCGCACCGCGCGCGAGAACATCGCCCAGCTCTGCGACGACGGCAGCTTCATTGAATACGGCGCCCTGGCGATTGCCGCGCAGACGCGCCGCCGCAGCCTGCCCGATCTGATCGCCAACACCCCCGCCGACGGCATGGTGACGGGCATAGGCACGGTCAACGCCGAACCCTTCGGCAAAGAGAAGTCGCGCTGCGTGGTCATGGCCTACGACTACACGGTGCTCGCCGGCACGCAGGGCGCATGGAACCACCAAAAAACCGACCGCATGCTGGCGCTGGCGCTGCAACTGCGGCTGCCGGTGGTGCTGTTTGCCGAAGGCGGGGGCGGGCGGCCGGGCGATACCGACAAGGCCATCGTGTCCGGGCTGAACAACCACACCTTCCGCCAGTTCGCCGCGCTCTCGGGCAAGGTGCCGGTGGTGGGCATCGTGCACGGCCGCTGCTTTGCCGGCAATGCGGCGCTGCTGGGCTGCAGCGATGTGATCATCGCCACCGAAGCCAGCAATATCGGCATGAGCGGCCCCGCGATGATCGAAGGCGGTGGCTTGGGAACTTTCACCCCGGAGCAGATCGGGCCGAGCGATGTGCAGTCGCGCAATGGCGTGATCGACATCCTCGTCAAGGACGAAGCCGAGGCAGTGGCCGCGGCGCAGAAGTACCTCTCGTACTTCCAAGGCCCCGCCCCGCAATGGGAATGCGCGGACCAGCGCCTGCTGCGCCATGCCGTGCCGGAAAACCGCCTGCGTGTGTACGACATTCGAGTGCTGATGGGCACGATGGTGGACACCGATTCGCTGCTCGAACTGCGCCGCGGTTATGGCGCTGGCATCGTCACCGCACTCGCTCGCATCCAAGGTCGACCGGTCGGCATCATGGCCAACAACCCCACGCATCTGGGCGGCGCGATCGATGTAGACGCAGCCGACAAGAGTGCGCGTTTCATGCAGCTGTGCGAGGCGCATGGGCTGCCCATCATCTCGCTCACCGATACCCCCGGCTTCATGGTCGGCCCCGACATCGAAGCACAGGCCCAGGTGCGCCACGTCTGCCGCATGTTCGTCGTGGCGGCCCATCTGAGCGTGCCGTTCTTTGCGGTGGTGCTGCGCAAGGGCTACGGCCTGGGCGCGCAGGCCATGACGGCGGGGGGGTTTGATACACCGATCTTCACGCTCTCCTGGCCGACCGGGGAGTTTGGGCCCATGGGCCTGGAAGGCGCCGTCCGCCTCGGCTTTAGCAAGGAGCTTGAGGCGGCAATGCCAGGCGATGAGCGCGACGCCTTGTTTGCCAAGCTGGTTGCGCAGCAGTACGCCAATGGCGAGGCGATCAACATGGCCCAAGGCCTGGAGATCGACGCCGTCATCGACCCCATGGAGACGCGCGACTGGCTGGTGCGCGGACTTGAATCTATGTCGTCAATGCCGCGCGACCTCCACGCTGCCAACGCACGCTTTGTGGACGCCTGGTAAGCGCCTGCTGTTCCCCTTCTTCCTACACCCCAACCTGGAAATCCCATGCGCAAACTTCTGTTCTCTGTTTCTTTGGCAATTGCTGCACTGGTGCCATTGGCGACCTCTGCCGAGACCTTTCCTTCCAAAACGGTTCGCTGGGTGGTGCCCTACCCGGCAGGCGGGGGCTCCGACTTCATGGCGCGCACACTCACCCTCGCGCTTCCGGAACTGCTCGGGCAACCAGTCATTGTTGAAAACAAGCCCGGTGGCAACGGTGCTGTGGCGGTGGCGGACATCAAGCGCTCGCCCAAGGACGGCCACACCATCATCAACGTAGACAACGGCATCCTGGTCTTCAACCCGGCGCTCTACAAAAAGCTCGGCTACAACCCTGCGACGGATCTGCGGCCGGTCACCCTGCTCGGAAGTCTGCCCCTGATTTTGGTGGTAGGCCCTGGCACCGACGCCAAGACAGCCAAGGAATTTATCGCGCAGGTCAAGGCACAACCGGGCAAGTTCAGCTATGGCTCGGCGGGTGCAGGCAGCCCTCAGCACATGGGCATGGAGCTGCTTAAGGTGACGGCCGGGCTGGATATGCAGCACATCGCCTACCGTGGCTCTGCACCCGCGCTGGGCGACCTTCTGGGCGGGCAGATTCCGGCGCTGATGACCGATTACGCCGCTGGGCGCGGTGCCATTCAAGCCGGTACCATCCGCGCCTTGGCGGTAGCAAGCCCGCAGCGTTTGAGCTACCTCCCCAACGTTCCGACGTTTGCGGAGCTGGGAATGCCCGAAATGCAGGCGGCAGCATTTGTCGGCGTGGCGGCCGCAGCGGGCACGCCCGACGCAGCGGTCCTGACCTTGCAGAAAGCCATTTCGGCCGCGCTTGCTAAACCCGAGGTGGCGCAGAAGTACCGCGACATCGGCATCGAGCCGGTCGCATTTACGCCTCAGCAATTCGAGCAACTCGTGCAGACCGAGACCGCCCGCTGGCACCGCCTGATCCGCGAACAGAAAATATCGCTCGACTGAGCGTCCGCACGACTTGGCGCCTCTGAACGGGCTGCCTCCGGCTTTCCTCGGGTTCGCGTAGCATCGCGGCCACCAAATCAACGAGGGAGAAACCAGACATGTCCATGTTCAGTTGGCAGGAGAAAAGCCCGGCAATTCTCGACAGCGGGGGCGTGATCGGCCCGCACGAGCGCCTCCCCTGGCCGCAGACGGGCGCCATGGGCGTGCAGCACGTCATTGCCATGTTTGGCTCCACGGTGCTGGCGCCCATCCTGATGGGGTTCGACCCGAACCTTGCCATCCTGATGAGCGGCATTGGCACACTGATCTTCTTTTTGATCACCGGCGGCAAGGTCCCGAGCTATCTTGGGTCGAGCTTTGCCTTCATTGGCGTGGTGATTGCCGCAACCTCTTATGCAGGCAAGGGGCCGAACGCCAACATTGGCTTGGCGCTGGGCGGCATCATTGCCTGCGGCGCGGTGTACACGCTGGTGGGCTTCATCGTGCAGGCCATAGGTACGGGCTGGATTGAGCGCTTCATGCCGCCCGTCGTCACCGGCGCTGTGGTGGCAGTAATCGGCCTGAACCTGGCCGGTATTCCCATCAAGAACATGGCGGCGAGCAACTTCGACAGCTGGATGCAGGTCGTCACCTTCCTCAGCGTCGGTCTGGTCGCGGTGTTCACACGCGGCATGGTGCAGCGGCTGCTGATTCTTGTCGGGCTGATAGTGGCCAGCATTGCGTATGCCGTGCTGGCCAACGGCATGGGCTTGGGCAAGCCACTCGATTTGTCCGGCGTGGCGGCTGCGGCGTGGATTGGCATGCCCAACTTCGCTGCGCCCGTGTTCAACGCCAACGCCATGCTGCTTATCGTGCCGGTGGTCATCATTTTGGTGGCCGAGAACCTGGGCCACATCAAGGCCGTTACCGCAATGACCGGCAGGAACATCGACCAATACATGGGGCGCGCCTTCATTGGCGACGGCATTGCCACCATGGTGAGCGGCGCGGCCGGCGGCACGGGTGTTACGACGTACGCCGAGAACATTGGCGTGATGGCCGCCACAAAAATCTATTCCACCGCCGTGTTCTTTGTGGCCGCGCTGATCGCCGTGCTGCTGGGCTTCAGCCCCAAGTTCGGCGCCGTGATCCAGGCGATTCCGCTGCCGGTAATGGGCGGCGTCTCCATCGTGGTGTTTGGCCTGATCGCCGTGGCCGGCGCCAAGATCTGGGTGGACAACAAGGTGGACTTCTCGCAGAACAAAAACCTCATCGTCGCCGCCATCACGCTCATTCTGGGTACTGGTGATTTCACGCTGAAGTTCGGCCAATTCGCGCTGGGCGGCATTGGAACGGCTACCTTTGGTGCCATCGTGCTGTATGCGCTGCTGAACCGCGGCGATAAATCGGTGCGCAAGAACCCAGCCAACCCGGCGCACCCCGGCTGAATAGAACCCTGCAAGCAAGAAAGCACACGCCATGTCGATCTGGAAAAAACCCATCACGCTGGAGCAATGCACCGCCACCAGCGTGAACACTGCTGTCAGCCACCTGGGCATTGAGTTCACCGAAATCGGCGACGACTACCTGGTAGGCCGCGTGCCGGTGGACGAACGCACCCGCCAACCCTTTGGCCTGCTGCACGGCGGCGTCAGCGTGGTGCTGGCCGAAACACTGGGCTCCATAGGGGCCTTCTACGCCAGCCCCGAAGGCCACCGCGGCGTGGGCCTGGACATCAACGCCAACCACCTGCGCGCCGCTACCAGCGGCTGGGTGACGGGGACGGCGAAGCCCGTGCATATTGGGCGCACCACGCAGGTGTGGGCGATTGAGATGGTGAATGACGCGGGGGAATTGACCTGTGTGTCTCGGATTACTATGGCGATATTGGCGCCTCGGTGAGCAGATGCCAGGGCAATTTACTTCTTCCGCGAAGCTGAAGTCCATCCGCCTTTTTTTAGGTTTGCCTAATGGTGAATATGCCAAGTCGCTCGTCGCTGCAAGTCACACAACAACGCTTTTATCAGACTGACTTGTTTGCCGAGGCGGTCGTCTAAATCTAGTTAGCCTGCCGCCCTAATCTCCAATGAACCGCCCCGTATTTTGAGGAGGCTCTTTTCTCTGAGAGGATTGAGCTATGAAGAAGTCGAACAAGTTCTCACCCGAGGTTCGCGAGCGCGCTGTTCGCATGGTGCAAGAGCACCGAGGCGATTACCCATCGCTGTGGGCAGCCATCGAATCCCTTGCCCCCAAGATCGGCTGCGTGCCGCAGACGCTCAATGAATGGGTCAAGCGCGACCAGATTGATAGTGGTGCGCGCGATGGCATCACCACGTCCGAGCGCGAACAGATGAAGGCACTGGAGCGCGAGAACAAGGAGCTGCGCAAAGCCAATGAGATCCTGAAGCTGGCCAGCGCGTTTTTCGCCCAGGCGGAGCTCGACCGCCGTCTGAAGTCCTGAGGGAATTCGTCGACCAGCATCGACAGGCCTACGGGGTCGAGTCGATCTGCAAGGTGTTGCAGATCGCCCCATCAGGCTATTGGCGCCACGCCGCCCATCAAAGCAATCCTCAACTGCGCTGCGCGCGCGCCCAACGCGATGACACCTTGGAGCCTCACATCGAGCGTGTCTGGCACGCCAACATGCGCGTCTACGTGACCTGCCCCCCATAACCCGTACCGGCCATTCTTCCAAGAAGTCCATCAACCCGGAGAATGATGGACATGAGAACAAGCAAATTCAGCGAAGAGCAAATCATCGGTTTTCTCAGGCAAGCTGAGGTCGGAATGCCGATCAAAGAGATCGGACGCAAACACGGCTTCAGCGATGCCTCGTTCTACAAGTGGCGCTCCAAGTTCGGTGGCATGGATGCCTCTGAGGCCAAACGGCTTCGGGAGCTGGAACTGGAGAACGGCAAGCTCAAGCGGCTGCTGGCCGAGGCCCACCTGGACATCCACGCGCTCAAAAGCGTCTTTGGCACAAAGCGCTAGCCCCACAAGTCAAACGCGAGGCTGTCGGACGCATGGTGGGCGAACACCACCTGTCTGAACGCCACGCCTGCGCCCTTGTGGGGCTAAGCCGAGATACCTACCGCCATGTGAGTCACACCAGTGCGCTCAATGTGGAGTTGCGCGAAAAAATCGTCCGAACTGCCCATGAGCGCAGGCGCTGGGGCTACCGAATGATCCATGACGTTCTGCGCCCGCAATACCCTGACATCAATCACAAGCGGGTGTACCGCATCTACACGGCCGAAGGCCTGTCCATCAGGAAACGCAAGAAGGCCAAGCGCATTGGTGTTCGTGTGCCACTGGTGGCGGCCTTGGCAGTCAATCAGACCTGGAGCATGGACTTTGTGAGCGATGCGATCGCCAGGCCGGGTGCGGTAGCGCGGCGTATCAAATGCCTCACGGTGGCAGACGACTTCAGTCATGAATGCGTAGACATCACCGCAGACTTTGGCATTGGTGGTGCCTACGTCACCCGTCTATTGGATCGAGCCGCCATGTTTCGGGGCTACCCCAAGGCGGTCAGAACCGACAACGGACCGGAGTTCACTTGCCGGGCCTTCATGACGTGGGCACAGAAACACGGCATCAAACACATCCTGATCGAGCCCGGTAGTCCGACTCAGAACGCCTACATCGAGAGCTTCAACGGCACGTTCCGAGATGAATGCCTCGACGAGAACTGGTTTGAATCCCTGGAGCAGGCCCGCCAGATCATCGCCAAATGGAGAACCGACTACAACGAAATCAGACCCCACAGCAGTTGCGGGCGTGCGCCGCCTGCAACCTTCGCCGCATTGAATCGCCGGTTAACCGGCGATTCAATGCTACAGAGCTCGACCAACGCAGGGATCAGTTAGCCTTGCAAACCTCGGACTTCCGGAATTTCGATTGGTACGGCGGTAGGGGGCAGGTCATACGGAGCCGACAAGGTCTGGAAGCAGATGAATCGCGAGGGAGTTTCCATTGCCCGTTGCACGGTCGAGCGCTTAATGAAACGGCTGGGCTTGCAGGGCGTACGCCGTGGCAAGGTGGTGCGCACCACGATCAGCGACATGAAGGCGCCATGCCCACTAGACCGGGTCAACCGGCGGTTCTTGGCTGAGCGGCCCAACCAGCTGTGGGTCTCGGACTTCACGTACGTCTCGACCTGGCAGGGCTGGCTGTACGTAGCCTTTGTGATCGACGTGTACGCCCGGCGCATCGTGGGCTGGCGGGTGAGTCGTTCCATGCACACAGACTTCGTTCTGGATGCCCTGGAGCAGGCGCTGTATGCACGGCAACCCGAGCGTGATGGGGCCTTGATTCATCATTCCGATAGGGGGTCGCAATACGTGTCCATCCGCTACAGCGAACGACTCGCAGAAGCTGGCATCGAGCCCTCTGTTGGCAGCAAGGGCGACAGCTACGACAATGCCTTGGCCGAGACGATCAACGGTCTGTACAAGGCCGAGGTGATCCATCGACGGTCATGGCCAACCCGTGAATCGGTGGAGCTGGCCACGCTGGAATGGGTCTCCTGGTTCAACCATCACCGGCTGCTCGGATCCATCGGATACGTCCCGCCGGCAGAAGCTGAGGCAAACTACTACCGGCAACTCGCCAAGCAGGCCACCACGGTGGCGGCCTGACTTAAACCAAATGGCCTCCACGGAACACGGGGCGGTTCACCAATGGTTAATCCCGCGCTCTTGCTTTCATCTCGCCACTGCCTTCGTGCTCGCGGTTCCCGTGGTGGGCGCAGGTTGAAGGTCAAATCGGGCTCTAGCGCTTATGGTGCTTGCGTCACCAGCTATTCTTTTCATAGTCCTGTCCGTTTGCGCAGGTGTCCAGTAGTAAGCGCTGTGCTAACCCGTCGTTGCAGTGGATCGGCTACGCCGCCCACTGAACTTGTCCGTTAGAAGTCATTTTTAGTGGGGAACGCTTTTGAGAACTAACTACGTGCTCATCGACTACGAGAACGTTCAGCCAGAGGCACTTTCTGTGCTCGATGCCGAGCACTTCAAAGTCATTGTCTTCGTCGGCGCGAGTCAAACGAAAGTAACGTTTGAGGCCGCTGCAGCACTGCAGAAGATGGGCAGTAAAGCGGATTACATCAAGATATCTGGTAACGGATCGAACGCACTGGACTTTCATATCGCCTATTACATTGGGCAATTGGCCGCTGCCGATCCAACCGCGTACTTTCATGTCATCTCGAAAGACACGGGTTTCGATCCGCTGATTCAACACCTAAAGACAAAGAAGATTTTTGCAGCACGCTCTCGCGATGTAAGTGAAATTCCACTTGTAAAGGTTGCTACCACGAAGTCGCCGCCCGAAAAGCTGGCTGTCATCGTGACAAACCTCCAGCAACGTGGTGCATCGAAGCCGCGAACGCTTAAAACTCTCTCCAGCACCATCACTGCGATCTTTCAGAAGCAGCTTACGGAGCAAGAACTAGCCGCACTGTTGAATGAGCTGGAGGCCAAGGGTTACATCACAGTCAATGGAACCAAAGTGGCTTACACCCTTCCACCGTCTGACGCCTGACCGCTTCAGTCAAGCGGACTGTCCTACGGCAAACCGCTCACTTTGTTCTTCAGCCTTCCCGAAGTAACTCGCACTACAGCTTGCTTCTTGCCTTTGCTTTCCCCTCACCACTGCCAGCGCTCTGGCGATTCCCATAGTGGGTGCAGATGTATGCGCAAAGCAGGCTCTATCGCTTGCTGTCCGTGCGCCAGAAGCTTTCTTTTTCATAGCATTTTGGCTCTGCGCAGTCGCCCGACAGTTGGCGCTGTGTCTAACTGGCCGCTCAAGCCAACCTGACCTGCCCCCTACCGCCGTACCAATCGAAATTCCGGAAGTCCGAGGTTTGCAAGGCTAACTGATCCCTGCGTTGGTCGAGCTCTGTAGCATTGAATCGCCGGTTAACCGGCGATTCAATGCGGCGAAGGTTGCAGGCGGCGCACGCCCGCAACTGCTGTGGGGTCTGATTTCGTTGTAGTCGGTTCTCCATTTGGCGATGATCTGGCGGGCCTGCTCCAGGGATTCAAACCAGTTCTCGTCGAGGCATTCATCTCGGAACGTGCCGTTGAAGCTCTCGATGTAGGCGTTCTGAGTCGGACTACCGGGCTCGATCAGGATGTGTTTGATGCCGTGTTTCTGTGCCCACGTCATGAAGGCCCGGCAAGTGAACTCCGGTCCGTTGTCGGTTCTGACCGCCTTGGGGTAGCCCCGAAACATGGCGGCTCGATCCAATAGACGGGTGACGTAGGCACCACCAATGCCAAAGTCTGCGGTGATGTCTACGCATTCATGACTGAAGTCGTCTGCCACCGTGAGGCATTTGATACGCCGCGCTACCGCACCCGGCCTGGCGATCGCATCGCTCACAAAGTCCATGCTCCAGGTCTGATTGACTGCCAAGGCCGCCACCAGTGGCACACGAACACCAATGCGCTTGGCCTTCTTGCGTTTCCTGATGGACAGGCCTTCGGCCGTGTAGATGCGGTACACCCGCTTGTGATTGATGTCAGGGTATTGCGGGCGCAGAACGTCATGGATCATTCGGTAGCCCCAGCGCCTGCGCTCATGGGCAGTTCGGACGATTTTTTCGCGCAACTCCACATTGAGCGCACTGGTGTGACTCACATGGCGGTAGGTATCTCGGCTTAGCCCCACAAGGGCGCAGGCGTGGCGTTCAGACAGGTGGTGTTCGCCCACCATGCGTCCGACAGCCTCGCGTTTGACTTGTGGGGCTAGCGCTTTGTGCCAAAGACGCTTTTGAGCGCGTGGATGTCCAGGTGGGCCTCGGCCAGCAGCCGCTTGAGCTTGCCGTTCTCCAGTTCCAGCTCCCGAAGCCGTTTGGCCTCAGAGGCATCCATGCCACCGAACTTGGAGCGCCACTTGTAGAACGAGGCATCGCTGAAGCCGTGTTTGCGTCCGATCTCTTTGATCGGCATTCCGACCTCAGCTTGCCTGAGAAAACCGATGATTTGCTCTTCGCTGAATTTGCTTGTTCTCATGTCCATCATTCTCCGGGTTGATGGACTTCTTGGAAGAATGGCCGGTACGGGTTATGGGGGGCAGGTCAAACCCGCCTTCGGCGAGCGGCTTAACCTGCTCATCACGCGCCCATCCCAACATCGTGCAGTCAAGGCGCATGAATGTGGTCACTATGGTTGGAACTGATGGCTTGCTCCTAAAACCATTTCAAGACTTGTTGCCATGACTCCCACCAACAATCCGGCGGCGCCGCCAGCGCCCAACGCCGCCCCTGACCCGGCCCAGCGCGGCTGGATTCTGGCCGCGCTGATGCTCACGATCATGCTGGCCGCCATGGACACCACCATCGTTTCCACCGCCATTCCGCAGATCGTGGGCGATCTGGGCGGCTTTGCGCTGTTCAGCTGGGTGTTTTCGATCTACCTGCTGGCGCAGACGGTGACGATTCCGATCTACGGCAAGCTGGCCGACCTGTTCGGCCGCAAGCCGGTGCTGGTTGTCGGTATGGTGATTTTTCTGATCGGTTCGGTAGCGTCGGCTCTGGCTTGGAACATGGTGGCGTTGATTGCCTTTCGCGGCCTGCAGGGGCTGGGCGCGGGCGCCATCATGGCGACCGTCAACACGCTGGCCGGTGACTTGTATTCGGTGCGGGAGCGGGCCAGGGTGCAGGGCTGGTTGTCGAGTGTGTGGGGCGTGGCGGCGATCCTCGGGCCCACGCTGGGGGGTGCGTTTGCCGAATATGCCTCGTGGCGCTGGATCTTTCTGATCAACCTGCCGATTGGCGCCGTGGCCATTTTCTTGATCACCCGCTTTTTGCACGAGCAAGTTGAACCCCGCCGCCACCGCATTGACTATGCCGGCGCCGGGCCGATGCTGTTTGCGGTGGGCGCATTGCTGCTGGGCTTGCTGCAGGGGGGCCAGGCGTGGCCGTGGTGGTCCGCACCAAGCGTGGGCATTTTTGCAGTGGCGGCGTTGCTGATAGCGGTGACGGTGTGGGTGGAGCGCCGCGCCGCCGAACCGGTGCTGCCCGGCTGGCTCTGGGGACAACCGGTGCTGCTGTGTTCCAACCTGGCCATGATCGGCATGGGGCTGGTGATGATGGGCCCCAACACCTACCTGCCGACCTTTGGTCAGTCGGTACTGGGCCTGGGTGCCATCAGTGCCGGCCTGATGCTGGCCTGCATGAGCATTGGCTGGCCGCTGGCGTCGTCGTTTTCGGGGACCTGTATTTGCGCATCGGGTTTCGTGATACCGCGCTGGCGGGCGCCGTGCTGGTGGTGCTCGCTGCGTTTGGTTTTTTGCTGATGCCTTACCCCGGTTCGGTGTGGCTGGTGGCGCTGGACCAAGCCGTGCTGGGCGCCGGCTTTGGCCTGCTTTCCACGCCGCTGTTGGTGGGCGTGCAATCGGCAGTGCCATGGCAGCAACGCGGCGTGGCCACAGGCGCCAACATGTTCTCGCGCTACCTGGGCCAGACTTTGGGCGCAGCCTTGTTCGGCGCGATCTTCAATGCTGCAATAGCCAGCGAATTGGCGCGCGCGCCGGCTGCACTGAGCGCCACGCTGCCGCGTGATGTCGACGCGGTGATTGGCGCCTTGCATGGGCATGCGTTGAACGAGGCAGCCGATCAGTATCTGAGGCAGGCCATGTTCACCGCGACCCACCACATTTATGTGGGCGTGGCGGTGGCAGCGGTGGTGGTGCTGGCGGTGGTGCTGCTCACACCGCGGAAGTTTCCGGTGGCGCAGGAGGCGTAAATCAGCAGGGCGTAGCCTCTTAATCGAGAGTACGTCATTCGGCAACTGGCGCATTCGGCGCTCAAACGTTCATCGGTTGCGCTACCAAGCGAACACCTAAAGCTGAACAAACACGGCTAATGGTGTCAAACCTGGGTTGCGCATCAGCACGCAATGCCTTGTACAGAGCTTCACGCGTAATGCCGGAGGCTTTTGCTATCTCGCTCATGCCACGGGCTCTGGCAATGTCGCCTAACGCTGCAGCGAGCAGGCCAGGGTCCTGCGCCTCCAAAATATCGGTCAAATAGGCGGCAATGGTGGCTTCGTCTCCCAAATACGGCGCAGCATCGAATTCGGGGAGTTCGTCAACTTTGATGCGTGAAGCCATGATTTTTTCTTTCATCAATCGAGTAATTTGGCCAGTGTTTTGGCACGTTTGATATCCGCAACTTGCGTACGTTTTGAGCCACCGGCCAGCAAAACAATGACTTCTTTGCCGCGCTGCACAAAGTAAACGCGCCAACCAGCCCCTACATGGATTCGCATCTCAGATACGCCTTCACCTACAGGCGACACGTCGCCCATCAAACCAAGTGACAGACGCTTGATACGGGCGAGCACAACGCCCCGCACGGATGCGTCTGGCAAGGCCTCCAACCACTGGGTGAATCCTGGTAGTGGCTTTATAGACAGCATGCCGCAATTGTAATCGTTTGGACACATGCGCGTAAAACGTGGAATGTTGTCGTGCATGCGCAGAAGCGTTGCAAACGACGCTCCGCACCACTGCAAATCTGGCGCCTTGTGATACCTTGAACCTATAAAAGGAGCCTGCTATTCCCACCGTCCAGAAACCTACCCGCCCCCCGCTGCGCTACAGCGCCTTTGTCGTGTGCGCCCTGGCCCTGCTGGCCAGCATTGCGGGATTGATCGCCGCGCCGACGTTCTGGCTGGCGTGGCTGTCGGTTGTGGTGTTTGCCGCTCTGGTTGCAGTGGGCGTGCACGACCTGCGGCAAACGCGACACGCCATCTTGCGCAACTACCCGGTGATTGGGCATTTGCGGTTTTTGCTTGAATTCATCCGCCCGGAAATGCGCTAGTACTTCATTGAGGGCGACTCGGAAGCGACGCCGTTTTCGCGCGCGCAGCGCTCGCTGGTGTACCAGCGCGCCAAGGGCGATACCGATGTGCGGCCGTTTGGCACGCAGCTCACTGTGTCGGACGCCGGGTACGAATGGATCAACCATTCCATGCAGCCCACGGTGCTGGCCAACCACGACTTTCGCATCACGATTGGTGAGCGCTGCGCGCAGCCGTACGACGCCAGCGTGTTCAGCATTTCGGCCATGAGCTTTGGCGCGCTGTCGGCCAACGCCATCCTGGCGCTGAACAAGGGCGCCAAGGCGGGCAACTTTGCGCACGACACGGGCGAGGGCTCCATCTCGCAGTACCACCGCGAGCATGGCGGCGCGCTGATCTGGGAAATTGGCTCGGGCTACTTTGGTTGCCGCAACGACGACGGCAGCTTCAACGCCGAGCGGTTCACCAAGAACGCCACCGACCCGCAGGTCAAGATGATCGAAATCAAGCTGAGCCAGGGCGCCAAGCCCGGCCACGGCGGCGTGCTGCCGGCGCCCAAGGTGACGGCCGAGATTGCGGCGGCGCGCGGCGTGCCCATGGGTGTGGACTGCATTTCGCCGTCGTCGCACAGCGCGTTTTCCACGCCGGTGGAGCTGATGCATTTCATTGCCCGGCTGCGCGACCTATCGGGCGGCAAACCCACTGGCTTCAAGTTCTGCCTGGGCCACCCATGGGAGTGGTTTGCCATCGTCAAGGCCATGCAAGAGACCGGCATTACCCCCGACTTCATCGTGGTGGACGGGGCCGAGGGCGGCACCGGCGCGGCCCCGGTGGAGTTCATCGACCATGTGGGCGCACCCTTGCAGGAAGGGCTGCTGCTGGTGCACAACACGCTGGTGGGCGTGGGCCTGCGGGGCCGCATCAAGCTGGGCTGCGCCGGCAAGGTGATATCCGCGTTTGACCTGGCCCGCATGATGGCGCTGGGCGCCGACTGGTGCAATGCGGGGCGCGGTTTCATGATGGCGCTGGGCTGCATTCAGGCGCAGTCCTGCCACACCGGCAAGTGCCCCACGGGCGTGACCACCCAAGACCCGTTGCGCCAGCAAGCGCTGGTGGTGCCCGACAAGGCCGAGCGGGTGCACAACTTTCACCGCAGCACGCTGCACGCGCTGCAGGAACTGGTGCAGGCCGCCGGGCTGGACCACCCGCGCCAGATCACCGCGCACCACATCGTGCGGCGCATATCGGATACCGAGGTGCGGCTGCTGAGCAACCTGGTGATGCAGGTGAAGCCGGGCGCCTTGCTGGGCGCGCTGGATGGGCAGCACAACGTGTTTCGCACCTACTGGCCCCTGGCCAGCGCGCACAGCTTCAAGCCGGTGCAGGTGGGGCATTCGTCTGAAGGCGCGCAGGCGGCGCAAGAGATGGCGGGGGCCACCTGACCCCCGCGGCGATCGGGCGGCCATGATGCAAAGCACATGGGCAAGGCAGCGGTGCCGCAACGCCGTACGTATTGGCGTGCAGACGCGTTCGCAGCGCATCGCGCGCCATCCGCCCTGCCAATCATGACCAGCACGGCACCTCCAACCGAAGGGCGCGAAGCACCCCGCTGGCTGCGCTGGCTTGCCCGGGTCGGTATCGCAGCGGAAGGCACCATATATGTGTTGATTGGTGGCTTGGCGCTCGCCGGTGCATTCGACCCTTCAGAGCGCCCAAGCGGCACCCAGGGCGCCATGTCTCGGCTTGCCGACGGCCCACTTGGCCGACCCCAGCTGGCGTTGCTGGGGCTGGGTCTGGCGGCTTTTGTGCTCTGGCAGCTGGTGCTGTCGGTGCTGGACCCGGAATGCACAAAGGAACGCTGGAGCATGAAGAGAATTGCCCTGCGCATTCACCATGTATGGAACGCAGCCCTGCACTGCGTGCTGGCGGGCATCGCCGCCTGGTTGCTGTTGGGACACGGCGGTGGAGGCGAGGGTGGCCAAGCCCCTAAGCAACTGGCAGCGGTGGCGCTGCGCCTTCCGTATGGCCAATGGCTGCTAGGCGCTGTCGGTGTGGGAATCGTGCTGTTTGCGCTGGTGCAGTGCTTCATGGCGTGCCGGCCGCACAAAACTACGCGGATGACACTGGGCAACACCCCCATGCGCATACCGATCTTGGCGCTGCTCACGTTTGGCTACCTTGCGCGCGGGACCTTGTTTGGGCTCATCGGCGCGTTTTTGCTGTACGCAGCGTGGCGCTACGATTCCGACCACGTCATGGGAGTTTCCGGCGCATTGCAGTCGATGCGTGACCAGCCGTATGGCCCCTTGCTGCTGGGTGCGGTGGCTGCCGGCCTGATTGCTTTTGGTCTGGCGCAGATTGCCAAGGCGCGCTACCGAAAAATCCGCATCGAGTGAAGCAATCGGGTCTAGCGAGTGGACAGGGAGTTGCTCCCTGAGCTTGACGGGACCGGAGTCTCTGCCGCGCTGGGACCAGTATTTGTATCGACCCTGTATCTTTCCGCTGGGTTGAAATGCCAGATGCGCCCGTTCAAAACAGGAAGTCCCATTGGCGCAGCGCAGTAGAGGCGCTCGCCCGGCAAACCCGGTGACTTTTTAAGCAGCATCGCTGCGGGCGAGCTTTTCGCTCTTCCAGTACACGTCGTCGCCGCCGTCAATGCGGTTGAGCACGCGTGCGAGGACAAACATCAAATCCGACAGTCGGTTGAGGTAGTGCCGCGGTGCCTCGCGCACTGCTTCCTCATTACCCAGCGCCACCACCGCGCGCTCGGCACGGCGTGCGACGGTGCGGCAGATGTGCGCCTGCGCCGCAGCGCGGGTGCCGCCCGGCAGGATGAACTCCTGCAAGCGCGGCAGCGCGGCGTTGTGGGTGGCGAGCCCTTGGTCGAGCTGCAGCACGGCAGCATCTTTGAGCAGCTCAAAGCCTGGAATCGACAGCTCGCCGCCCAAGTTAAAGAGCTGCTGCTGCACATCGGTGAGCAGCTCGGACACTTCGGCTGGCAAAGGCTCGCACAGCAGCAGCCCGATGTGTGAGTTGAGTTCGTCCACATCGCCCATCGCCTGCACGCGCAGGTGGTTTTTCGGCACGCGCGTGTTGTCGCCAAGGCCAGTCGTGCCGTCGTCTCCGGTGCGCGTGGCGATTTGTGTGAGGCGCTTGCCCATGGTTCTCTCCTGCGTTCAAGATGGAACAAGGTTACATCACGCTCCCAAATGTGGGCGCATGCAACCAAAGGCAAAACTGCTGGCGTGCACGGCGCGGGTTTGTTGCAATGCAGCGGTGTTTCACTCACCGCAAAGGAAGTTCATGCGTACCAGCATCCGTTCGAATCAATTCTTCGACACCCGAAGCGTCTTGCTTTTCGCCGCCATCAGCTTGGGTGCAGGCGTTGCCCTGCACGTCCATGCCGCCGACAGCACACCTGCTGCAGCGAACCCCGCCAATCAACCACCGGCGATGACGCACAAAAAGGCGCCGCCCCCAATGACCACCTCGCCCGCATTCGGCCCAACCAACAAGGCCGCAGGGGCTGGCGCAGCCCACAACCCCGATGTACGGCCCGAAGTGACGGCGACCATGCCGTCGGCTTCAGCAAAAGATGCCTTCGACCGAGCCGATGTCAATCGGGACGGCAAGCTCAGCGCCGCCGAGCTGAAAACCGTGCCCGGTTTGGCTGAACGCATGCAGGCGGTCGATGCCAACCACGACGCCGTGGTCTCGCGCGCTGAGTTCGACGCCGACGTGCGCCGCTGACGCGTCGAGGTCGCACGTCGCAGGTCACGCGTGGCGGTACCATCGTCTTCAGCCCTTCTGGAGACCTGCCAATGAACGCCCCCACCGCCGCCGCCCACCTGCTTCCTGAAATCGCGCTGCGTCCGGTGCCGCAGAGCCTGCTCGACGCGCTTGCGGCGCGCTTTGGCGCGCAGTGCAGCACCGCCCAATCGGTGCGCGAGCAGCACGGCCGGGACGAAGGTTCGCTGCAGGCGCCGCCGCCGTCTGCCGTCGTGTTTGCAGAAAGTACCCGCGACGTGCAGGACGCACTGCGCTTAGCGAACGACTACAGCGTCCCAGTCATCCCCTACGCCGCCGGCTCCTCACTTGAAGGGCATTTGCTGGCTGTGCAGGGCGGCATCAGCCTGGACGTGAACCGCATGAACGGTGTGCTCTCGGTGAATGCCGACGACCTCACCGTGACCGTGCAGCCGGGTATCACGCGCAAGCAGCTCAACGACGCAGTGAAAGACACCGGCCTGTTCTTCCCCATTGACCCCGGCGCCGACGCCAGCATTGGCGGCATGGCCGCTACCCGCGCCAGCGGCACCAACGCCGTACGCTACGGCACCATGCGTGAGAACGTGCTGGCATTGGAAGTCGTGCTGGCCAGCGGCGAAGCGATCCGCACCGGTACGCGCGCCAAGAAAAGTAGCGCCGGCTACGACCTGACCCGCCTCATGGTGGGCAGCGAAGGCACGCTGGGCGTCATTACGGAAGTGACGGTGCGGCTCTACCCATTGCCAGAAGCGGTGTCGGCCGCCATCTGCTCGTTCCCGACCATTGAGGCTGCGGTGCGGACGGTAATTCAGACCATCCAGCTTGGCGTGCCGATTGCCCGCTGCGAGCTGATCGACGCCAACAGCGTTCGCTTGGTAAATGCGCACGCCAAACTGACCCTGCGCGAAGAGCCCATGCTGCTAATGGAGTTCCACGGCTCCCCCGCCAGCGTGCGCGAGCAGGCCGAGACCGTGCAGGAAATCGCCAGCGAATTTGGCGGCAACGCCTTCGAATGGGCCAGCACACCCGAAGAGCGCACGCGCCTCTGGGCGGCGCGGCACAACGCCTACTTTGCCGCCGTTCAAAGCCGCCCCGGCTGCAAGGCGATATCCACCGACACCTGCGTGCCGATCAGCCGTTTGGCCGATTGCTTACTTGAATCGGTGCAGGAAGCGGACGCCAGTTCCATCCCGTACTTCCTGGTCGGCCACGTCGGCGACGGCAACTTCCATTTCGGCTATTTGATTGACCCAGAAAGCCCCACCGAACGCGACCAGGCCGAGCAGCTCAACCGCCAGCTTGTAGCCCGCGCGCTGGCGCTCGGCGGCACCTGCACCGGCGAGCACGGCATCGGCATCCACAAAATGGGTTTCCTGCTTGACGAGGCCGGGGCCGGCGCGGTGGGCGCCATGCGCGCCATCAAGCAGGCGCTTGATCCGAAAAACATTCTGAACCCGGGAAAGATTTTTGCGCAGTAACCGCGGGTCGACTTTCTAGCGCTGGCCAGTCACTGCGGCTCGTTGCCTACCTTCAGCGGTAGGCCGGCAGCTCGCCAAGCGTCCATTCCACCCCGGTACCAGTGCACATTGCGGTAGCCCATGTGGATGGCGCGCAGCGCTGCGTTGTACGAACCCCAGCACTGCACGCCCGCGCAATAGGTCACGATGAGGCGGGAGCGGTCGCCGCCGGTGGCCTGCTCCAGATACTGGCCGAACTCGCGCTGCACCTGGTCGTTGAAGTTGCCCCCCTGAGAGGCGGGCACCACTGGAATGGCGTTTGGCAGGTGCTCATTGCTGCCAATCGCGTGCAGCAGCATCACGCGCCCCTGAGCGCCTTGCTGGCCTTGCATCCACTGCGCCAACTGCGCGGTGCCCACCACCTTGCCGCCCGGAATGCTGGTTGGCGTCGGGCTGTGCAGTCTGGCCGTGGGCTGCAGCCGGTTAATGGGTGCAATGCCGAAGTCCTGCTGTTCGCCAGCGGCAGCGGGTGAGGGTGCGGCATCGAAATTTTTCTGCGCCGCTTTCGGCTGAGCGCTGCGCGGTGGTGCTGGCTTTCCCTCCACGGGTGGGGCGTTCCGCTGGGGTGCGGCTGGTGGGGGCGGCGCGAATGGGGCGGGTGAAGCGGGTTGGGCGCTGCCAAAGCTGTCTTGCGCCAATGCGGCAAGTGGCGCCATCAGCATGCAGAAAATGATGCTTGCGCTGGCCAGCAACGCGGGGGTGTGGGGCCGGGCCATGGCTCAGCGCACCCGCTCAAGTTCGCGGCTGCCCGCGGGGTTGTAGTACGGGTCGTTGGTGCTGGAATACCCGCCGCCGGGGAGCTGCAGCACGCGCTCGCCACCGTGGATGCTGGAGCGCACAGGCTCACCGCCCTGGCCGGAATAGGTGTTGTACTCGCCCGTCGCCTCCAGGCTGCGGCGGTGCATGGCGTCGTTGGTGGCCTGAGTGTTGCGGTTGGTGTCGGAGTAGATCTGGCCGACTTCGCGGCTCGTCTGTGAGCGAATTGCGGCGCGATCTGCTGCGCCTTTGGCATTGATGCGCGCCATTTCCCCCGCGTGCCAGTTCGATATGGCACGGCTTTGCGCTGAGCTGAAGCGCTGCTCGGCGGCGCCAGTGCTTTGGTTCGCCAGCTGCATCCAGTGCGGATTTGGCTTGAGCGACGAAGAGATGCGCGTGCTCAGTGCAAAGTCCAGTTGCCCATTGGGGGCGCGCTGCGCAAACACCATCGAGGTGCCGCCCATGACGTTGCCCTGCAGCTCGGTAAAGTTCACCTGCGTCTTGAAAGACTCGCGGTACTCCACGCCGCCCTTCTGATACGCCACCAGCAGTTCGCCTGCGTCCTGGCGCATACGCATCCCGGGCGGGAGCGGGGTGGTTTGTGCGGCGCTTGGCACGGAGCGGTAGTCCAGAATGCGCGCGCCGGGGCGGCGCTGCTGCACCACGGCGGTAAGAAATGCGCGCGCGGAATCAAAAGGGTTGACCGGGCAAGGGTTCATCTGGATCTGCGTGCCCTGCACCTGCCAGTGGTAGCCGTGCATGATCTCAAACGCCTGCGAACCATCGGGCGACGCCGCCAGCCATTCAAAGCGCACTTGGTTGGATACGCAGTTGGTGGTCCGGTCCCACTGCACACCGCCGCGCGGCTGCCAGCCCACTGGAATTTGGACGATCGCGGCCACCACAGGCTGCTGAAAGCCGCGCGCATCGGTGATGTCCACGGCGCGCATCTCTCTGGCGCCTGCGGCAGCTTTTTGTGCTTGCGCTGGGCTGACCGCAGCGAGGAGCAGCGCCGCAGCGCCCATCGCGAGTGCGCGCAGGCCAAGGTGGGAACGGGTTTTCATCATTGCCTCCTCAGGTCCCGGTCGTCTGGCATTTGCCGTTTGGGGCCGAGTTCGGGCACTGTAGTGCGCTGGCGCGCCGAGGTAAAGCCCCGCGACTGAAGCGAGCGCAGCGCTCAGTGGAGGATGGCTATTCGAGCGCCGCGTCCAGCACCTGCACCCAGTGGCGCACGGGCGTGGTTGTGCCGCTTTGCAGGTGCGTGATGCAGCCGATGTTGGCCGAGGTGATGACTGTGGGCGCAAGCTCCGCCAAGTGGCCAATTTTGCGTTCCAGCAATTGGTGCGAGAGCTTGGCTTGCAGCACCGAGTAGGTGCCGGCCGAGCCGCAGCACAGGTGCGATTCGTTCAGCGTCAGCCGCACGTCAAAGCCCAGCGCGCGCAGGTGCTGCTCCACTCCGCCGCGCAGCTGCTGGCCGTGCTGCAGCGTGCAAGGCGGGTGGAAAGCGACAACGCCCACCGGCACGCGTTTGAGCTTGCCTTGCAGCGCCGGCGCAATTTCAGGCAGCAGCTCCGAGAGGTCGCGCGTCAGGGCGCTGATGCGCGCAGCCTTTTGCGCGTAGGCAGCGTCGTGCTGCAGGTGGTGGCCATATTCCTTCACCGTGACGCCGCAGCCAGACGCATTCATCACAATCGCTTCGACCGCGCCGCTTTCCACCTGCGGCCACCAGGCGTCGATGTTGGCGCGCATCTCGGCTTTGCCGCCGTCCTGGTCGTTCAGGTGGAACTTGACGGCGCCGCAACAGCCGGCGCCCTGTGCCACCACGGTCTGGATGCCGATGGCGTCCAGCACCCGCGCGGTGGCGCTGTTGATGCCGGGCATCATGGCCGGCTGCACGCAGCCAGCCAGCAGCAGCACCTTGCGCGCATGGGTGCGCGTAGGCCACTGGCCAGCATCTTCCTTGGCCGGAACTTTGGCGCGCACGCTTGCTGGCAGCAGGCCGCGCACGGCCTGGCCCACTTTCATCGCCGGGCCGAACAAGGGCGAAGGCAACCCTTCCTTGAGCGCCCAGCGCGCGCCGCGCTCCAGCATCGGGCGGGGCACTTTTTCGTCCACAATTTTTCGGCCAATGTCCACCAACTTGCCGTATTCGACGCCGCTCGGGCAGGTGGTTTCGCAGTTGCGGCAGGTGAGGCACCGGTCCAGGTGCAGCTGGGTCGCCTGCGTCGGTTCGGCGCCTTCCAGCACCTGCTTCATCAAGTAGATGCGGCCGCGCGGGCTGTCAAGTTCGTCGCCGAGCAATTGGTAGGTTGGGCAGGTGGCGAGACAGAAACCGCAGTGCACGCACTTGCGCAGAATCGCTTCGGCCTCTGTGCCGTCTGGCGTGCCTTGGAATTCGGGGGCGAGTTGGGTTTGCATGGTGGTCGAGGTGAACGGAATTCAGGAACTCTGGGCGGGAGGGGTGGGCTCGGTTTTTGCGCCGCGCCGCAGCATGGTGCGCAGGCGGGAGCGGTCGATCCACAGCGGCGGCAAGGCCAGGGCGAGCAGCACTAGCGCGAGCGGCACCACGAACACAAAGCCCACATGCTTGAATGCGGAAGCGCCGGCCACGCCGCCCAGCAAGAACGCGCCCAGCAGGCTGGAGAAAAGGCTTAGGCGCTGGCGGTTGGCGCGCACCTGCTGCTCTGGCGGCCTGCCGCCGCGGTTCCAGTACACGAGCTTGCCCAGCTCCATGCCCAGATCGGTAACGATGCCGGTCATGTGCGTGGTGCGGATCTCGGAGGACGACATTTTGCTGATCGTGGCGTTCTGCAGCCCCATCATGAAAGACAGCAGCAACACCGTGACTGGCACCGCAAACGGCGTTTTCCAGTCGAGCGTCACCGCGCCAACCAGCCCGAACACCAGCATCAGCAGCGATAGCACCACCAACGGCAAGGCGTAGCTGCCATGCAGCCGGTACTGGCGCGCCCAGTTCACCAAAATGGCTGTGAGCGCCGCACCGCTGATAAACGCCAGCAAGGCGCCAATGGCGCTCAGCACCAGCACCGTGTTGCCGAGCACCAGGTTGTCGGCCAGCATCGAGACAAAGCCCGTCATATGCGAGGTGTACAGCTGCACCACGAGAAAGCCCCCTGCATTGATCGCGCCGGCATTGAAGGCCAGCAGCAGCCCCAGGCGCCAGTTGTAGATGCCTGTGCGGTGCTGGTCGGTCAGGCGACGAAACCGGCGCACGGCGTTAGCACCCGCCCATGCGGCCGGGATTGAAGATGCCTGCCGGATCGAAGGCTTGGCGCAGCCGCGTATGGATCTGGCTCAGCGCAGGCGATATTTGGTCAAATTGGCCTGCAGCGCTTTCTGTATAAGCGCTATCAGCTATGAATAGAGAAGCGGTTCCGCCCACATCCTGGGCCAGCTTCTGCAGGGCGGGGCCGTGCTCCCTGCCCGCCTGCACCCAGCGCAGACCACCGTGCCATTCGACGAGCGGCGGCGCCACGCCGGCAGGGAGCTGCAACTCCGGCGCCGACTGCGGCACCGAAAGGCGCCACAGCGCATGCTGCGGCGCACGTGCGGCAAACCACGGTAGGCGCTGTTCGCGGCAGGCCTGCCAATCGGCCGCCACCTCGGCGTTGGGCTTGCGCTCGCCCCCCATGCTGCGGCAAGCCGCCTCAACAGCGGCAGCAGCGCCACGCAGGCGCAGGTACAAACGCCCCGCGCCTTCGTCTTCAACCCAGCAACTGGCATTGAGCGGCAGGGGCTGCCCGCCCCAGGCATTAAGTCGGTCGAGCGCCTCGGCTTGGCTGCATTCAAAAGCCAGCGTCGCCTCGGCGGGGGCCACTGGCAGCACCTTCAGGCTGACCTCGGTGATCACCCCCAGCGTCCCCCAGCTGCCCGCCATCAGGCGCGAGACGTCGTAGCCGGCGACGTTCTTCATCACCTGCCCACCGAACACAAGGAGCTCGCCCCGCCCGTTGACGATGGTGACCCCCAGCATGAAGTCGCGCACCGCACCCACGCTGGCGCGTGCCGGGCCCGACAGCCCTGCGGCCACCATGCCACCCACGGTGGCCCCGGGCCCAAAGTGTGGTGGTTCAAACGGCAGGGTTTGGTTCTGCTCAGTCAAGGCGGCCTCCAGCTCTGCCAGCGGAGTGCCAGCGCGCGCAGTGACAACCAGTTCGCTGGGCTCGTAACTGACGATGCCAGTGATGCCGCGGGTGCTAAGCAGCTCGCCGCGCGGTGTGGTCTGGTCGAGAAAAGCTTTGCTGCCGCCGCCGCAAATCTGCAGCGGTGTGGCCTGGGCGCTTGCGTCGCTTACGCGGGCTATGAGTTCGGAGAGGGCACTTTCCATGGCAGCCATGGTAAGCCCAGCCCCACCGAGAGGGCGTGAATTTTCTGCATGCAAGTTGTGAGCGCCGGCGATGGATGGTGGCCCCCTTTGAACCGCTGGGCGTTAAGGCTTCTCGGGCGCGGTGGCGGCAAGCGCCCCGCTTCAATCAGCGCGCTTGCCGCCGCGGCGGCCGGCGCAAGAACGTGAGGAAGCGCCGCTCGGCCGCGCTCAGACCGCGGGGCGATGCGGCGGTTCCGATGCGTTGCCACACGCGCTGCATATCGGGGCCGGCGTCGGATGCCAGTCGCGCGCCCAGTTCCAGCACCGCAGGGTGGATGTACGCCTTCTTGCACACGGCTGGCGTGTTGCCCAGCTGCTTGGCGACCTCCACCAATATGTCGCGTGCACTGGTCGTGGGCCCGTCTTCCGTGGCGTTATGGGTGCAGGCCAGGCGGGTCAATTCCAGCGCCTGCACACTGCCGTGCCAGGTGCGAAAGTCCTTGGCGGTGAAGTGCGCGGGTTCACTGGTTCCGCCGCGCGCGCGAATCGACTGTTTGGACGCGCGTGCAGGGGCGGCAATTTCCCGCAGGTAGTCGTTCACATCGCTGGAGCCGAGCGAATGTGGCGTGCCGTCTTCGTCCAGGTACTGGAACAGCTCTTGCCCGGGCAGCTGCTGGCACCGGCGCACCACGCGCGCGACGCGCGGGTCGTCCAATGTGGCACTCTGCTGCACACCGCTCTTGCCGCGAAACTGCAGCTGCAAGGTGCTGCCGCGTACATCGGCATGGCGCGTGCGCAAAGTCGTCAGGCCGTAAGACCGGTTGCTGACGGCGTATTCCTCATTGCCCACACGCAGGTAGGTGGTGTCGAGCAGCCGCACGATGGTCGCCAGCACAAGGGTTCGCGTAAGCGTTTGACCGCGCTTGGGCGCCAAGTCCCGCGCGACTCGTGCCCGGATGCGGGGCAGCGCCTCGCCAAACGCGCGCATGCGTTCGAACTTGTCGCCATCGCGCAGGCGCCGCCAGTCGGGGTGGTAGCGGTACTGGCGCCGGCCGCGCGCGTCAAGCCCTGTGGCCTGCAAATGGCCATTCGCCAGTGGGCAAATCCACACTTCCTGATAGGCCGGCGGAATAGCCAGCTGGGCGATGCGGCGAGATTCTTCTGCGTCGCGCAGCCAACTGCCATCGGGCAGGCGGTAGGCAAAGGCTTTGCCGCGGCGTACCCGGCGCAGGCCGGGCAAGTCGGGAGTGACGTACACCAGTCCGCCGGGCAAGCGCTGGCCAGCAGGGGTGACAGTGGTGGTTGCAGTCATGGAGCAAAGGCGGTTGTGTGGCGGGGTTGCAGCAGAGCCCCATCACAACCGCGCTGCGCCCTGCGCCTTGTAGGCAGCCGCCAGACGTTTGGGTGGGCCACCAGAGCAGCTGGCCCGCCTCCAGCAGCCGATGAAGTTAAGGCGATGCTGAATAAGTCACCGCGATGACGCGCGCCGCGCGTCGGGATGGGATGCAAGGCGCAAACCGCAGTCATAGCCGCAGCTATGACGAGGATTTGCAACGCAGCAGGCCGCCCGAAGCGCGGATGTGCGGCGTGTGGGGGGCTTGTTCAGCATTGCCCTAGGTTTCCAGCAGGTCCGCGGTGATGCTGTCTTCATCCAATAGGGCGAAGACTCGGTTGTGTCGGTGGGTAAGCGGCCCGCCGCCGGGTACCAGGCTGCCCTCCTCGTAGCCCATGGCCTTGAATTTCCAGACGCCGCCGATGCGCTTGAGGTGGCCCACGGGTTCGCCGCTCGCAAGGTGCACGGCCACCACGCCCTCATTGACGGCTTGAAAAGTCAGCGCGCCCATAGTGCGGGATGCGCTGCAGCCGTGCGCTGCGATGGCATTCGACCACTGCGCAGCAGAGGACGTTGGCTAGTTTCAAATTTCGAATAAAACTGGCCTCTAACGCCCGTCAATATTGCGCAAGCAGCTATCGTTTTTTGCGTTTTCATTGGCTTTCACCCGGAGCCTGTACGGCTTCCTGAAACGCATTGACGGGTAGACCGGGCACGTCGGTCGGTGCTTCCAGCACCAGCACCTGGCCGGCGAGCGGCGTGCGCGCCAATTCCGCTGCTGGCCGGCCATGGCGCGCGCTGGTGACGTAGAGCGTGCGCAGGTCCGGGCCGCCCAAGCACACCATGGTCGGGCAGGCGAGCGGAGTGGCGAGCTCACGCAGGATTTCCCCTGCCGGTGAGAGCTGCAGCACGCGGCCGCCTTCGTACATCGCGCACCAGTAGTTGCCTTCTACGTCTACAGCGGCGCCGTCGGGGCGTCCGCCGTAGCCCCCGGCACCGGGCGCCCAACCGGTGGGCTTTGGGGCGAACTGGTGGAGGGGCCGTGCCGGGCCGGGCGCGCCGCTGGCGCCGTCCCAGTCGCGCGCTTCGATTCGGTGCGTCGGCGTGTCTGTCGCGTACAGCGTGCGCTGGTCGGGCGACCAGGCCAGCCCGTTGAGCGTGCCGGCGCCCCCCCACATGCGCTGCACCTGCGCCGGGCCAGAGCGCGCATCAATGCAGTACATGGCCGCCTGGCCATGGCCCGCACTGGCGCTGGGCCGTTCGTCGCGCGTGCCCACCCAGAAGCGCCCGAATGGGTCGCACTTGCCGTCGTTGGCGCGCTCGTGCGCGGGGTCGTACGGGAGCTGGGCAATGCGTTCTAGCGCGCCGCCCCACTGCCACGCGCGGTAAATGCCGCTGCGCATTGCCAGCACCCAGCCGCTGGCTAGGCCCGCCGTTCGCGCGGGGGCCATGCAGCCGGGCTCGTCTGGCAGCGGCCAGTGGTCGGTGGCGCCGGTGGCCGGGTCGGCGCGCAAGGCCGCCCGGCCAGCGATGTCGACCCAGTACAAGCGGCTGTCGCCCGCCTGCCAGAACGGCGATTCGCCCAGTTCGCAGAGGTGGCTGCCCAATACGCGCCATGCCATGGCTTGCCTCTCAAAGTTTGTGGAGCGGTCCATTATTCTCGCAACGCCGCCCATAGAAAAAAGCCCGCCTCGAAAGGCGGGCTTGCAAGGTGCGATTGCACCAGGCGCTTAGCGGCTGTAGGCCGTCTCGCCGTGCGAGGTGATGTCCAGGCCCTCGCGCTCGGCCTCTTCCGTCACCCGCAGCCCCACCAGAAGGTCGGCGATCTTGTAACTGATGAAGGCGGCCACACCCGACCACACCAGCGTCATCAACACGCTCTTGCACTGAATCCACACCTGCGCGCCGATGGCAAAACTGTCGGGCGTGAGCCCGCCGGTGCCGCCCAGCCCCTGCGCTGCGAACACGCCGGTGAGGATGGCGCCCACGATGCCGCCCACGCCGTGCACGCCAAATACGTCAAACGCATCGTCGGCGCCCAGCAGCTTTTTCAGGCCGCCCACGCCCCACAGGCAGACCACACCCGCGATCAGTCCGAGCACGATGGAGCCCATCGGGCCGACGAAGCCCGCAGCCGGCGTGACGGCCACCAGGCCCGCCACGGCGCCGGAGGCCGCGCCCAGCATCGACGCCTTGCCTTTGTGCAGCGCTTCTCCAGCCAGCCAAGACAACGTGGCGGCGGCGGTCGCCAGTGTGGTGTTGATGAACGCCAGACCGGCCGTCCCGTTGGCCGCACCGGCCGAGCCCGCGTTGAAGCCAAACCAGCCCACCCACAGGAGCGACGCGCCCACCATGGTCAGTGTCAGGCTGTGCGGCGTGAGCGCCTCTTTGCCAAAACCAATACGCTGGCCGACCATGTACGCACCCACCAAGCCGGCCATGCCCGCGTTGATGTGCACCACGGTGCCGCCGGCAAAGTCGAGCGCCCCGTCCTTGGCCAAAAGCCCGCCCCCCCAGACCATGTGGGCTATGGGGATGTAGCTCAGGGTGAACCACAGCACGGCAAAAACCAACACCGCGGCAAACTTCATGCGTTCGGCAAACGAACCGACGATCAGCGCGACGGTGATGGCGGCGAACGTCGACTGGAAGGCGACAAATACGTACTCAGGAATCGTCGGCAGCAAGGTCGAAAGGGTGTCCGGCGCAATTCCCTTGAGGAAGAGCTTGTCGGCGCCGCCAAAGAACTGCCCCTCGCCGCCAAAGGTCAGGCTGTAGCCGTACACGGCCCAGAGCACGGTGATCAGCGCAAAGATCACGAACACCTGCACCAGCACCGACAGCATGTTCTTCGAGCGCGCCAAGCCCCCGTAGAACAATGCCAAGCCGGGGATCACCATCAGGATGACCAGCAGGGTGGAGGTGAGCATCCAGGCGGTGTCGCCCGAATCGAGTTTGGGCGGAGGCGTCGAGGCCGCCGCGGCATCGGCGTCCACCGTACTGCCAGCGTTTGCGGGCATGGCAAGGGGTGTGGCAGGCGCCGCTACCGGCGCGCTGGCCGTGGCTTCCGGTGTCGCCGAGGCTTGGGCCAGCGCCAGCGGGGACAACATCAGTACGCTCAGCCCCAGAACCAGGGAGGCAAGGAGTTTTTTCATGGTGGTGTTCTCAGTGGGGTGGAAGGGCAGGCGGTCAAAGCGCTTCCTGCCCGGTCTCGCCGGTGCGAATGCGCACTACTTGCTCCAGCGCGGCGACAAACACCTTGCCGTCGCCGATCTTTCCGGTGCGGGCGGCGCCCTCAATGGCTTCGATAACGCGCTCGACGAGTTCGTCGGTCACGGCGGCTTCGATCTTCACTTTGGGCAGAAAATCGACCACGTATTCCGCGCCGCGGTACAGCTCGGTGTGCCCCTTCTGGCGGCCAAAGCCCTTGACTTCGGTAACCGTGATGCCCTGCACGCCGATGTTCGAGAGCGCTTCGCGCACCTCGTCGAGCTTGAAGGGTTTGATGATGGCGGTGACCATTTTCATTGCATGTCTCCTTTCAAAGCGTCTTGGTCAGGGTGAGCAGCAGGCGCGGTTTGTTCACGTCGCCGAAGAATGATTTCTTGTTGGCGCCTGCAACGGCCGCCGCCAGACTCAGGCCGCCGCCAAAGTCGTAGGCGCCGCCGAATTGATAATCCATGTAGTTGGGCACGCCGCTGTCTTTGATGTCGCTGGCAAAGCGCGTGAATCCCACCGAGGCTTTGAGGGTCGTGTGCGGTGCCACTTCCTGCGAGAAGGCAAGGCTCAAGTAGCCGGTGTTGCGCCCGCTCAGGCCCGAGCCCGCTTTGGCGCCGGCGAAGCCGAAGTAGTCCTGCGTCAGCGTGTGCGAATACTTGGCCGTCAGTGGCCCCCAGCTGGCTGCGCCATACAGCTCGGTGGTGTTGCCGCTGGCGTTGCCTGGGTAGGCGTAGAGCAAGCCGCCCAGGTCGACGTCGAACGCGCCGGCCTCGAATTTGTAGCCACCGTAAAAATCCATCTCGATGGAGTTGCTGGGCAGCCAGTTCACGCTGGAGTTCCAGTTGCCGACGTACCAGCCACTCTCGCCAAAGGCGTAGTCAAAACCGCCCTGGATGGCAGGCTTGACGGCGCGGATTTTGTGCGAATCCTGATCCTGACCACGAAACTTGTAGTTGGTCGTTAATGCGACATTGCCGCTCAACTGGGCGCTGGCGAGCAGTGGCAGGGTGGCCGCTGCAGCGAGCACGAGGGTCTTGATAGGTGCGTAGGTCATAAATCCTCCGAGTGCTGAAAATTTGGGACAAACCTTCTTAGCAGGGAGCGTGCCAACACGGGTTTTCCTGTGGCATGCTCGGAAAAACAGGCGCTCGCAGACCACAACGCCGCCCGCAGCGACCGGGCGAGCGACCGGCGATGCACCGCAATGGGGAGAAAACCGCTCATGAGTCTTGCTTTGGTGCAAAGCCGCGCCCTGCTGGGGCTGCGCGCGCCGCCGGTCACCGTTGAGGTGCACTTGGCCAATGGATTGCCCAGTTTCACGCTGGTAGGTTTGGCTGAGGTGGAAGTGAAAGAGGCCCGCGAGCGCGTGCGTTCGGCGCTGCAGAACGCGGGGCTGGAGTTTCCGCACAACAAACGTATCACCGTGAACCTGGCGCCCGCTGATTTGCCCAAAGATTCGGGGCGCTTTGATTTGCCAATAGCGCTCGGCATCCTGGCTGCCAGCGGGCAGATCGACGCGGCGCGCCTTGCGGGTTGGGAATTTGCGGGTGAACTCTCACTTTCAGGAGAGTTGCGCGCCGTGCGCGGCGCCTTGGCCACCAGCCTCGCCCTGCACACCGCCGGCGCGCAAGGGGGCAGCACAAGCAGCGTGCGCCTGGTGCTGCCACCGGGCAGCGCCGAAGAAGCCGCGCTGGTGCCCGGCAGCGCCGTCTGGCGCGCGCGCCATCTGCTCGATGTGGTGCGGGCCTTTCTGCCCACGCCGCTGGATGACGAACCGCAGGCCGATGCAGGCTGGCAGCGCATGGCGCACCAGGCGCCGCAGGCGCACGCGCACTACGCCGACCTGGCCGATGTCAAAGGCCAAGCCGCCGCCCGGCGCGCCCTTGAGATTGCCGCGGCCGGCGGCCACAGCCTGCTGCTGATGGGGCCACCGGGCTCGGGCAAATCCATGCTGGCGCAGCGCTTTGCCGGCATCCTGCCGGACATGACGGTGCAGGAAGCGCTGGAGAGCGCCGCCGTCGCCAGCCTGGCAGGGCGCTTTGCTATCGAGCACTGGGCCGAGCGCCCTACCTGCAGCCCGCACCACACGGCCAGCGCCGTGGCGTTGGTCGGCGGTGGCTCGCCACCCCGACCCGGTGAAATTTCGCTGGCGCACCACGGCGTGCTGTTCCTCGATGAACTGCCGGAGTTTCCCCGGGCCGCGCTGGAGGCTCTGCGCGAGCCGCTGGAGACCGGCCACATCACCATTGCCCGCGCCGCGCAGCGCGCCGAGTTCCCGGCGCGCTTTCAGCTGATCGCCGCGATGAATCCCTGTCCCTGCGGCTTTCTGGGTTCGGCGCAGCGCACCTGCCGCTGCTCTCCCGACCAGGTGGCGCGCTACCAGGCGCGCCTCTCCGGCCCGCTGCTGGACCGCATCGACCTGCACGTCGAAGTGCCGGCCCTGCCCGCCACCGATCTGCTCGGTGCAGCGCCAGGCGAAGCCAGCAGCTTTGTTCGCCAGCGGGTGGTAGCGGCCCGCGAGCGCGCCCTGGAGCGCCAGGGCTGCGCCAACCAAGCGTTGCAAGGGCAGAAGATCGACACGCAGATCGCGCTCGACGTTGCGGCCGCGCAGTTCCTGCAAACCGCCGCCGCGCGCCTCGGGTGGTCGGCCCGAGCCACGCACCGCGCCCTGAAAGTGGCGCGCACCATTGCCGATCTGGCCGGCGCACAGACCACCCAGATCGCCCACGTGGCCGAGGCCATGCAGTACCGGCGGGCCTTGCGCGGGGCGTAAAACGCAAAGGCAATTGCGCACACTGGCATGATCGGGGGTTTTTCCCAACGCCGACTGCCATGACCGAGAACGCTGCTCCCGCTGAGTCCCAAGACCTGACGCCCGCTGCCGAGCCAGTGCCGCAGGCGCAGAACGCCGGGGACGGCGCCGCTGCCACGCAGCCCCCCGCCCGCAAAGCCCGCGGCGGCCGTGGCCGTGGCGAGCGCGCAGGCGGCAATGCACCAGCCCCTGGCGCCGACGCGTCCCAGCGCCGAGCGCCGCGCCCCGTGCCGCCGGCGCTGGAGCAGTTGGCCGCGCTCTATCCACCGCTCTTTGGCGCGGTGTTTCGCCCGCTCAAGCGCGGCATCTTCCAAGACCTGATGGCCGCGCACCCCGAGGCGTTTGAGAAAGACGCGCTCAAGCAGGCGCTGGCCATCCACACCCGCTCCACGCGCTATCTGCAGGCGGTGGCAGCCGGCCAGCAGCGCCACGATTTGCAAGGCCAGCCAGTGGAAGCCATGGCGCCCGAGCATGTGCACCACGCGCTGGTTGAGGTCTACAAGCGCCGCCAGGGCCGTGGCCAAGACGATCTGCTGCCCCGCCTGCGCGCCCGCATCGTCGACAACATCGACGCCAGCGGCCTCACCCGTGAGGACTACGCCGAGCGCGTGCGCACGCGCGACGACGCGGCGAATGCGGTGCTGGATGAAGCCTTTGCCGAACTGGCCGAGCGCGCCGCCAAGGACGAAGCCCTGCTGCGGACCTATGAGGCCAGTGGCAAGAGCGTGGAAGCTTTTGCGGATATGTATGGCATGGATGTGCGGGCGGTGACGCGCTCGGTGGTCAGTGCGCGTTCGCGGTTGGCGGCGGCGCAGGCGGCTGCGGATGCGGCGGCGGAAGTTGCGGCGGAGCCTGCTGCACCAGAAGCACCAGAAGCACCAAAAGCACCAAAAGCACCGGACGCGGTGGGCGACTGATTCGCGTCTTAAGCGGCGCACGCCGATGCCCGCTGAGAAAACTGGGCGATGCCGTGTCACCTGGCAGCCTCATGGCCGCTGAAGTCGAGGATTAGCGCATCCTTGATGCCAGAGGTCGCATCCGTAGAGGTCCAGGAAGCTGCGCTTCGCGCAGCTCTATCGATGCCACTTGCCTGAGCAAGCTGGCTTCCTACCTCAACCGATCAGCACATCGAAGAACCGAGGCGTCCGCTTGCCATCAAACAGCGGCGCGACACGCTCGCTCGCTTGTGCATGCTCAGGGGTGCTGTGCATCTTCATGAAGGTGTCATGGCTCTCATGCTCCACGATGGCAGCATAGTTGCCGCCGTTGACAGGGCTTAAGAGCCGCCGGCTGATGAAGCCCTCGTGCTTTCCAAACTCCTCGTTGCTCTCCACAAACCACGCTCGAAAATCCGCATCCTTGCCGGGCTGGATGGGTGGGAAATCAATGATGACGATGAACATGACAGGTACCTGCTTTTGGGATTGGAATTCGTCTTGCCGCGCACACAAGTGCGGGCAAGCTTTCAACGAACGTTGGTTCTCAGTGCGGCAGCTTGATGGCTTTCCATCCGGTGTGGTCGAAGTGTTTGCCATAGGCGTTGGCCGCCTGGGCGACCTTGACAACGCCTGATGCGCGCTGCTTCTCGCCCTCTTTGCCTTCGGCTGCGTCCGCGCCGCTCATCAGGTCGGCAACGATGATGTGCAGCTGTTCGTCTGCCGCCGGTTCGAGCTTGCAGTTCTCCACGATGTAGGCGACCTGTGCGTTGATGTCCTTACTGAAGGCGCCGTAATCGGCGGCCTTTGCCTTGCCCGAGTGGGCTGTGGGCAGGATCTGCGAGACAGACGTGCGAATGCTCGACATCGCTTGGCGCAGCGCATCGTCGGTGCCCCATTTTTTGCCGGCGTTGAGCTCAAGCTTGTGGGGGCTGGACTTGCCATGGTCGTGCGCGTCGTTAGCGGCCAGCGCAGCGAAGGGAGACGACAGTGCGACGGCAAGCAGAAGAACGAGGGGGGATTTCATGAAGAGACTCCGTTGGTGATTGAAGGGTTTTGGGGGCCAGCCATTTCGGCTGCCTTGATGTCTTCAACGAAGCTCGTCGCAGAATGTTCCCTTTTTCTTTCGATTGCCTCACCAGGGCGATCAATCGCGGTGCAGCAGCTCTTCCTCTGTACTCTCTTGCGAGTAGCGGTTGAGCAGCAGATTCATCAAACGCTGGCGCTGCTGCGCGTCGAGCACCCCGCGCTCTGCCAGCAGTTGCGCAATCACGCGCTGCTGCTGTGCTTGCTGCAGGCTGGCAATCGCGGTCTGTTCGGCGTCGATGGCGGCGCGGTCCGGAGTCTCAGCAAAAATGTGCCGAACGAGGGCCTCGCGGTGCCCTCGGATACCCTGCCAATTCGTGGCCAACTCCTGCAAAAACGCGGGCTCCAGTTGCTGCCAACGGGCGCGCTGTTCGGGGCTCAGTTTCAGGTAGTCCTGCAGATTCAAGTGCTCCGGCTGCGCTGCCGTGTTCACCGGCCCAGGCGGCGCCGTGCGCAGGGCGAGTGATGCGACGATTCCCACGTTCAAGGCAAGTGAAGCGGCCAGCAAATAGCGGGTCAAGGCGGTGCGATTCATGGCCTTCCTTTCGAGAAGCGGCAAAGTTCCGCGGCAGCGCACAGGCCACCTGGCGGAACAGGGTCGAACACGCGCACCATCTGTACGGGATTGGCGACCGTTGCAGTGCCACCGCCGAGCAGCAGTCCACCGAGCCAGACACCCGAGACCAGCGCTACGCCCGCCGTGAGCCCAGTGGGCATCCAACCGGAACCGCCCCACAGCGCAGACCATGGCCGCTGGCGACGTTCGGGCTTGCGCTGCAGCTTGCCCTCCAGACGGGAGGCAAGGTCAAACCCCAGCGTGGGCGAGGCCAGCGCGTGCAGCGTCTGCCGCAGGGCCTGGATGTCATCAAGCTGCTGCTCACAGATGGGGCAGACGTTCAGATGCTGTTGAAACCGGGCGCGCTCGCCTGGCTTCATCATGTGGTCTGCGTAAGCAGACAGTGCTTCGTGTTGGGGGCAAGGCATGGTGTTTCGTCCTTTCAGCGCGGCATTTTTTCCAGCAATCCGGTGCGCGCACGGGCGATGCGCGATTTCACGGTGCCCAGGCTGATGTCCAGAACTTCAGCGATTTCGTCGTAAGACAGCTCTTCGATTTCCCGCAGCAGCAGGATTTCCCGGTGCTCCGCAGGCAGCCGTGCCAGCGCCCGTTCGAGCCCCTGGAAGCGCTGCACCGTCTCCAGCACGGCGTCGGGTGTGGGGGCTGGGTCTTCGATGCCGAGGTCCTGATCGTCCTCCAAAGCGACGAACTCCACGAGCTTCCTCCGGCGCAACCAGTCAAACGCCTGGTTGCGCGCGATGCGGAACAACCAGGTGGTAAAGCGCGCATCTGGTCGCCAGCGCTCCAATGCCTGGTGAGCGCTTAAAAAGGTCTCTTGGGTCAATTCCATTGCATCGTCCTGCGATCGCGTGAGGCGCACCAGGAAGCGGTAGATGCGGTCCTGGTAGCGCGCCACCAAAGCTGAAAACGCAGCCACATCGCCCCGCTGCGCCTTGGCGGCGCACGCTTCGTCGTCAAGATGGCGGAGGGATCTCATGGTCGTTGCAAGTGTCAACG
Source organism: Giesbergeria sp. (assembly GCA_034676525.1). Lineage (GTDB taxonomy): Bacteria > Pseudomonadota > Gammaproteobacteria > Burkholderiales > Burkholderiaceae_C > Simplicispira. Next base: position 454,767 of record JAUCCA010000012.1, on the reverse strand, counting down.
AACAGGGCGAAGAAAGGTTCCATGTTTCGGCATGCGTCGGGAATTTGGACGTCGTCGTGGGTCACTTGCGGTTGCGTGGACATGCGGTCGACCTGCTGCGCCGCCCTTGCGCACAGATTAAGGATACATAGCCCTGCTGCGCGTCTTCTATGCCAGCGACCGGAGCTGAGAATGCCGCGGTGAAGGTTGCTGCGCCTGTGGCAACAGAAGCACCGCACGCTGTGGACGACGCTGGCTAGATCGCGCTGGCGGCGCGCCGTGAGGTTGCCGCCGCCTTCCATTCATTGCCCATTGGCTACCGGTGCATTGCGGAAATCCCTTTGGCGGGCGGATGGAGTGCTTAGGGATGCGCCCTGTCAATGAACGCGGTCGCCGCCGGCGTCTATAGGAACGATGCGCTCGCTGGTGGAAATCACCTGACCACTCGCGTCAAAATCAATGTCGAAAAGGGTGTCGAACGTGCCGTTCACCCGGTAGGTAAACGTAGGGCCAGGCTGGTTGCGATATTTGATGAACCGTGTCGGATGTCCCAGTGTTTGCCGAACCTGCGACATGCTCATGCCGGGCGTCACCAACACCTCTTGTGTTTGATCGATCCAAAAACCGCTCGCCGCCAGTGCCAGAGCAGAGCAAAACGCAAAGCCCGCCGTCACCAGAATGCGCGAAGCGGCGTTGATGCATTTGGGCGCCATGATTTCCACCTTTCTTGAACGATCAAGCTTCACAACGCTTGAAGATCTGTTGGAGGTGAACGTACCATGTTTGAATCCATTTCGCAGAACAGCGTTGGCGCACCAAATTGCCAGTCCGACACGCTGATGCGTCTGCAGCGCTCGCCGAGATCTCCTACCGATAACGCCCCAAATACCGCCGCTCAAACCCCCGCTTCGCCCAGTGCATCAGCCGCAGAGGCGGCAGTAGCACATTGCGCTCCTCAGTGCGCCACACGAGCGTCCCGGTCCCCAACGCATCAATGATGCAAGCCAGCTCCGCCTTGAAGCCCGCCGTCTGCGGGCGCCCGGCCAGGCCGTCGATCAGGTTTTGTGCGGCAGCGGCGGCCTGCAGGTCTGCCATATGCGCCTGCTTGGGCATCCAGTCGGGGCCGGGGAAACTGCCGGAGTCGCCCGCTACATAAACATGATCGAATCCCGCCACCCGGCACTGGGCGTCGGCCTGGAGCAGGCCGCCGGGTGAGCGCGGCAGGGTGGTTTCGTCGAACCAGGCGTTGCCGGTCATGCCGGGCATGAACAAAATCAAATCAGCCGAAAATTCGCCGCCTTCGGTCACCACCTTGTCGGCCTCGAAGCGGACCATCTTGTGGCCCAGGTGCGTGGTGATGTTGCGGCGCGCCATTTCGGCCAGCAGGTGGGCGACGGCCTTGGCGCCGAGGCGGGCGCCGGGTTCTTTGGAGGGGTTGAAGAACACCAGCTTGAACTGCTCGCGCCGGCCCTCGCTGCGCAGTTGCGCGTCGATGCCGAAGAGGAACTCGAACATGGGCCCGCCGCGCACGGCGGTTGGCTCCTTGGGGTTGCCGGCGAAGCCGACGGCAATGGTGCCGAAGCTCATGGCCTTTAGGCGGTCGCGAATCTTTTCGGCTGCCGCAATGCCTTCGCAGGGCGTGATGGCGTGTTCTATGCCGGGGAGCTTTTTGATGAAGCGGCCGCCGGTGGCAATCACCAGCGCGTCGTTCGCCACCTCGCCGGAAGTGGTCTGCACGCTGCGGCCATCGGGGGAGAGGCCCGTGACCTCGGCGCAGAGGTGGCGCACCTTGGTCCGTGCAAAAAACGGCGCCAGCGGCACGATGAGCTGCTCGCGCGTGCGCAGGCCGCTGGGGATCCAGATGATGCCGGGCAGGTAGTGCAGCTCGGCGCGGGGCGAGATGAGGGTGATGTCGCCCTGGCAGCCCCGAGCGCGCAGTTCGCGCACCGCAGACAGGGCGCCAAAGCCGCTGCCCAGGATGGTGATGCGTGCGGCGGTGGCCATGGGTCAGCTCGCGTGGCCGCCCAAGGCCGCCACCACGCGCAGCACGGCGACGCGGGCTTCTTCCAGTACCGCCTTGACGGCTGGGTCCTGGCTGGCGCTGGCCGTGAGGATGACGCGCGGGTCTTGCAGCAGCACGCGGGTCTGGCCGGGCGTGGCCTCCAGCGCGCTGGCGCCGCAGGGCAGCAGTGCGGCGATGTCGGGTTCGGCTGTGACCAGCGCGTGCGCCACCTTGGGCGAGCACACGCCGAGAATGCGCTGCGGCGCACTGTCGATGCCGAGCTTGGCTTTGAGCGTGGCCTGCATGTCCACTTCGCTGACGATGCCCATTTGCTCGGCGGCCAAGGCCGCGCGGAGCGTCTCCACCGCCTGTGCGAGTGGCTGGGCAATGGTGATAGCGAAGGCATAGGGCGGGTTCATGGGAATCTCCAGATTTAGGGTAAAAATGGCCTCTAGCGCTTATAGGGTAATCGCTAGCAGCTATTGATTTGAGAGTGACGGCGGTTGCGCGTTACTTCTCCAGCCGCTCAATGCCCAGCAGCTTGAGCACGTGCTTTTCGTAAATCGGCTCTGAGGTGCCGTTCTTCATCTTGTACATAAAGTACTTCTCAAACGCCACCTTGGCCAGGTGCACCCATTTGCCCTTCTTGAACCAGTTGACGTTGCGCGGCGGGATTTGCGGCAGGGCCACAAAGGCGGCGCCGGTGTCGCCCATGTCGGCCAGGCAGATGGCGTTCCAGGTGCCTTTGGCGTCGGCGGGTTGGCCCGTCAGCTCCGCGGCAATGTTGTGCACGATGGCGGTGACCATGCTTTCAATCATGTAGCCGGTCTTGGGCGCGCCAGTGGGCACGGGCGTCACTTCCACCGGCGGAATGGCGACGCAGACGCCAGCCGAGAAGATGTTGCGGTACTTCTTGCTGCGCTGGAATTCGTCGATCAGCACAAAGCCGCGCGGGTTGCACAGGCCTTCAACCTGGGCCACGGCGTCCACGCCCTTGAAGGCGGGCAGCATCATGCTGAACTTGAAGGGCAGCTCGTGCTCTTTCTTTACCTGGCCGGCCTCGTCCAGCTCGGTGACGAACATCTTGCCGTCTTCCACCTTGGTCACCTTGGCGTTGCAGATCCACTTGATGTCGTTGTTGCGCAGGTCGCTCTCGAGCATGCCCTTGGAGTCGCCCACGCCGCCCAGGCCCATGTGGCCGATGTAAGGCTCGGCCGTGACGAAGGTCAGCGGCACCTTGTTGCGGAGTTTGCGGCGCTGGAGGTCTTTGTTGAAGATGAAGGAAAACTCATAGGCTGGGCCAAAACACGAGGCCGCCGGCATGGCGCCAATGATGGCCGGGCCGGGGTCTTTGATGAATTCCTGGTAATCGGCCCAGGTCTTTTCGGCGTGGTCGATGGTGCAAATGGAATGCGTGAAACCGCCGGGGCCGGCACCGGGGATTTCGTCAAACGCCAGCTTCGGGCCCGTGGTGATGATGAGGTAGTCGTAGGCCACCGCTTCGCCATTGGCGAGCGTCAATTGGTTGCCTTCTGCGTCGATGCGGTCCACGCGCTCGCCGATGAAGTCGATGCCCTTTTTTGCCAGGTGCGGGCGAATGGGCAGGGTGATGTCCTCGCGCTTGCGCCAACCCACAGCCGCCCAGGGGTTCGATGGCACGAACTGAAAGTAATCGACCGCGTTCACCACGGTAATCTTGTGCGACTTGTCGAGCTTTGCGCGCAGCTCGTACGCGGCCGGCATGCCGCCGGTGCCTGCTCCAAGAATCACGATATGGGCCATCTTCGTCTCCTCTGTGTGCCGGTGGGCCGGCTTTGGGTGGTTGAACTCGGTTGTGGTCGGTCAGTGGGTGGGCTGCGTACCGGATTCGGTCATGGCGGCGTTCAGGGCTTGCAGCGCGGCGTTGCCAGGGCGACCGCTGAGCGTGGCCAGTTGCAGGCGGGCGAGCAGCCATTCGGTGCGCGCCTGGGCCAGTTGCAGGCGCGCTGCGGCTTGGTCGTTTTGGGCAGTAAGCACATCCAACAGCGTGCGGTCGCCCACCTCTTGGCCGAGTTGGGTGGCGTTCAGGCGCTCGCTGCTGGCGGAGTGCGCTTCGGCCAGTGCGCGCACGCGCTCGGCGCCGGTGGCCAGTTGCAGCCAGGCGGTGTGGACATCGCGTGCCACCTGTTCGCGCGTGGCGTCCAGCGTTGCGCGCTCCTTTTCCAGCAACGCAATGGCTTCGCGCTCACGGGCGCTTTGCATGCCGCCGGTCCACAACGGTACCGTGATCTGCACGCCCACTAGGGCATTCGTCGCCCTATTACGTGCCCTGCCGTAGTCGCCGCTGCCGTGGATGCGCTCTTGCCCCACTTGGGCGACCAGGTCCACGGTCGTGCTGCTGCCCGCGCGCAGGCGGTCGGCGGCGGCCTGCGCGTTGTCCACAGCCAGTTGTTGCAGTTGAAGTTGCAGGTTCTGGGCCTCAGCCTCGGCCTGCCATGCCGGCAGCGGCGTGGCGTTGGCCGCCACGTGGGTGGGGGCTTTTGCGTCGAGGGCCGCAACGGGCAGGCCTGTCAGGTCGGTGAGTGCGCGCTCTTTCACGGCTATGTCGTTTTGCGCGGCCAGTCGCTGGGCGCGCAGCAGCGCCAAGCGGGCGCGCGCTTCGTGCGTGGCGGTGATGGGGGCGTCGCCCAGGTCGTAGCGGTCTTGCGCCTCCTGGCTGATGCGCTGCACGGCCGCAAGCTGCGCATCGAGCACGGCCAGCGATTCGCGCGACAGCGCCAGGCCAAACCAGGCCTGGGCTACGCGCTGGGCCAATTGCTGGCCCGCCACCTGCCAGCTGCGCTCTGCGACTTCGGCAGCGGTGTTGAGCTGGCGCTGCTGCGCGCGGCGTTGTGGGTTGTAGAGCGGCTGGCTCGCCTGCAGCGCCCAGCGGGTACTGGCGCCGCCGTTCACCGAGGTGGAGAAATCCACACCCTGCGACGTGCCGAGGCCCGGTGCGCCAAATTGCGCACCGCGCGTGTCGGTCTCGCTGCTGCCCAGGCCAGCCGTCGCCTGGAACTGCACCCCGGGCCGCCACAGCGCGGCGGCTTGGTCGCGCCGGGGTTGCGCTGTGTCGTGCGCAGCGCGTTCGGCGGCGTAGCTGCGGTCGTGCTGCTCGGCGGCGGCAAACGCGGCCGCCAGGTCGGCGGCCTGCGCTTGCGGCGCTGCGCCCCAGAGGCTGGCGGCGGCGAGTGCAACTGCGGCGGCGTGGGCGGTGAGGCGCTGGCGGGGCATGCAGGTTTCTCCGGGGAGGTCAGGCCGTGGCCGGCGCGGCCAGGGCGGCAAATTCATCAAAAGCGGCCGAGGCTTTGGCGGCGTACATCAGCGACGGCCCGCCGCCCATGTAAACCGCCATGCCCAGCATCTCGGCCAGCTCGGCGCGGCTGGCGCCGAACTTCACCAGGGCCTGTGCGTGGAAGCCAATGCAGGGGTCGCAGCGCGAGGAAACCGACAACGCCATGGCGATCAGCTCCTTGGTTTTGGCGTCCAGCACGCCGGGTTGACCGGCGGCTTGCGCCATGGCGGAAAAGCCGCGCAAGGTGTCGGGGATGTCGGCGCGAAGCTTGTGCACTTCGGTCGAAATTTCGCGGGTCAGGTCTAGGTAATTTCGGGTCATTTTTATCAATCAAATGGTGCTTTAGCGCTTATTTGGTAAGCGCCAGTAGCTATGAATGGGATAGCGTTTCCACGTCTGCCGCCGGCGGCAACAGCCGGTGCAGACGTTTGCGGTACGCCGCGTAGTACAGGGTGGGAATGACCACCAGCGTGAGGAGCGTGGAGACGGCGATGCCGAAGATCAGCGAAATCGCCAGGCCGTTGAAAATCGGGTCGTCCAGAATGAAGAACGCCCCCAGCATGGCGGCCAGGCCCGTGAGCACGATGGGCTGCGCGCGGGTGATGGCCGAGTGGATGATGGCCTGCCTGAACTCAACGCCGCTTCGCACCTGCAGGTTGATGAAGTCCACCAGCAGAATGGAGTTGCGCACGATGATGCCGGCCAGCGCAATCATCCCGATCATGCTGGTGGCGGTGTACTGCGCGCCCAGCAGCGCGTGGCCCGGCATCACACCAATGATGGTCAGCGGAATGGGCGCCATGATGATCAGCGGCGTGAGGTAGCTGCCGAACTGCGCCACCACCAGCAAGTAGATCAGGATCAGGCCCACGGCGTAGGCGGCGCCCATGTCGCGGAAGGTCTCGTAGGTGATCTGCCACTCGCCGTCCCACTTGAGCGCGTAGCCGCGCCAGGCGTCCTGCGGCTGGCTGATGAAATATTCCTCCAGCTTTCCGCCGTCGGGCATGGCGAGCTGGGCGATGTCGCCGCGCATCTCGAACATGCCGTAGAGCGGGCTGTCCACCTTGCCGGCCATGTCGGCGAGCACGTAGTTCACGGGCAGCAAATCCTTGTGGTGGATCGGCTGCTCGCGGAGCTGGTCGCTCACGTTGACCAGCTCGCGAATCGGAACCAGCGCACCGCTGGCCGAGCGCACCGTGAGCTGAAGCAGCGCAGCCAGGTTGCCTTGTTGCTCCGGCGGCAGTTGCAGCGTGGCTGCGGCTGGGTACTTGCTCTGGTCGTGCAAATAGGCCACCGCTTCACCCGCCAGCCCGGCGCGCAGCGTGGTCACAATGGCCTGCTGAGGCACGCCCAGCATGGCGGCCTTGCGCCGGTCGACCAGCAGCACGGTGCGCGGGGCGTCGGCGATGCTGCTGTCGTCCACGTCCACCAGACCTTCGGCTTTGTCGAACACGCTGCGTACCGCCTTGGCCACCTTGCGGCGGCCTTCGGCCTCAGGTCCATAAATTTCCGCCACGATGGGTGAAAGCACCGGCGGGCCGGGCGGCACTTCGACCACTTTCACGTTGCCGCCAAAGCGCTTGGCTATTGTCTGCAGTGGCGGGCGCACACGCGTGGCAATGGCGTGGCTTTGGTCGTGGCGGTCGTGCTTGTCCACCAGGTTGACCTGAATGTCGCCCACCTCGCCGCTTGCGCGCAGGTAGTACTGGCGCACCAGACCGTTGAAGTTGATGGGTGCTGCCGTGCCGGCATAGGCCTGGTAGTCGGTCACCTCGGGCACCGTCGCGAGGTATGCGCCCAACTCGTGCATCAGCGCAGCGGTGCGCTCCACCGGTGTGCCGGCGGGCATGTCCACCACCACCTGGAATTCTGATTTGTTGTCAAACGGCAGCATCTTGAGCAGCACCAGCCCGGTGGCGGGCATCGCCACCGAGATGGCGATCAGCAGCGCCACGCCCAGCCCCAGCAAGCCTCGGTTGCGCCCGCCGCGTTTTTCGTCAAGCAGCGGCGTAAAAATGCGTGTGAACAGCGGCGTGATGCGCCGTGCCATGCCCGAAGGTGCGGCGTGGCCTTCGGCATCCGAGCCATGGTGCGGCTTCATCCACAGGCGTGCCAGCCAGGGCGTAACCACAAAGGCAATCGCCAAGGAGAGCAGCATGCCCATGCTGGCGTTGATCGGGATGGGGCTCATGTACGGGCCCATCAGCCCCGAGACAAACGCCATGGGCAGCAGCGCGGCAATCACGGTGAACGTGGCGAGGATGGTGGGGCCGCCGACTTCGTCCACCGCGCCGGGAATGATCTGCGCCAGCGTTTTGCCCGGTTCTAATTTTTGGTGGCGGTGGATGTTTTCCACCACCACGATGGCGTCGTCCACCAAGATGCCGATGGAGAAGATCAGCGCAAACAGCGACACGCGGTTTAGCGTGAAGCCCCAGGCCCAGGATGCAAACAGCGTGGCGGTGAGCGTCAGCACCACGGCGGTGCCGACGATGGCGGCCTCGCGCCGCCCCAGTGCGATAAACACCAGCGCCACCACCGATGCGGTGGCGAACAGCAGCTTCTGAATGAGTTTTTGCGCCTTGTCGTTGGCGGTGGCGCCGTAGTTGCGCGTCTCGGCCACTTGCACAGCGGCTGGAATCACCGTGTTCTTCAGGGCTTCGACCCGCGACATCACGGCGTTGGCGACGTCGATGGCGTTCTCGCCCGGCTTCTTGGTGATGGCAATGGTGACAGCCGGAAACTCCGCCGCCTTCTCGCCCGCCGTGCCGTGCCACACATAGCGGCTGGGCGGCGGCGCGCCGTCGCGCACCTGGGCCACTTCGCGCAGAAACACGGGCTTGCCGCCGCGCACGCCGACCACCAGGTCGGCCACCTCGCTGGCATCGCGCAGGAAAGGGCCCGATTCGATCGCTACTGAGCGGTTGCCGCCCAGCAACTCGCCCACAGGCAGGCCCAGGTTGGCCGACTGCAGCGCCATGCGCAGGTCGGCCACCGTCACGCCCATACCGGCCATGCGGGCAGGGTCGAGCTCCACCATCACGGCGCGGCCGGGGCCGTTGATGGTGGTGACTTCGCGCGTGCCGGGCACGCGCTTCAAGTCGGCTTCCACGCTGTGCGCCACGCGCTCCAGGTCAAAGGCGCCGGTCTCCTGCTGGTCGCTGAACAGCGTGAGCGAGACGATGGGCACATCGTCAATGCCCTTGGGCTTGACGATCGGGTCCATCACGCCCAGGCCCTTGGGCAGCCAGTCGGCGTTGGAGTTGACGGTGTCGTACAGGCGCACCAGCGCCTCGGTGCGCGGAACGCCCACCTTGAACTGCACCGTAAGAATCGCCATGCCGGGGTGCGAGAGCGACATCACATGCTCGGCGCCGGTGATTTGCGAGAGCACCTGCTCGGCGGGAATGGCGACCATCTGCTCCACGTCACGCACGCTGGCGCCGGGGAACGGAATCAGCACGTTGGCCATGGTGACGTTGATCTGCGGCTCTTCCTCGCGCGGTGTCACCAGCACGGCGAATGCGCCAAGCAGCAGCGCCACCAGGGCCAGCAGCGGCGTGATTTGCGCTCCCTGAAAGAACGCCGCAATGCGCCCTGAGATTCCCATGTGCTTGTGCTTCTGCTCTTGCATGTCGAGACCTTTAGCGTGCGCGGGTGGCGGCCTGCGGGTCGAGCACCACCGCATCACCCGGCGCCACGCCACTGAGCACTTCGACGCGGTCGCCTTCAGTGCGTCCCAGGCGCACCTGACGCAGCAGCGGCTTGCCATTGGCGTCCTGCACGTACAGTCCCGTCATTTCCGCGCGGCGCACGATGGCCGAGACCGGAACGGTCACTCTCTTGTCTGTCTCGCCGGTATCGACGACCGGCAACCACAGGCGGGCAAACATGCCGGGCACGGCGCCCTGCACGCTGGCGGCCAGCTCGGCGCGCACCTGCACGGTATGCGTGGCAGCGTCGATGGTGGGTAGCACCTGCACGCGCGTCGCTTGGGGCCATTGCTGCGCGGCGGGCAAACCGGGCAATTCCACACGCACGGTGTCCGATTGCGCGCCTGGCGACAGCGACTGCGGCACAGCCGCCGTTACCCGCAGACTGCTGGGGTCGTAGAGCGAGAGCAGGGTGCGGCCGGGCATGGCCATGTCGCCCAACTGCACTGGCACTTCGGCCACGATGCCTGCGTAGGGCGCGCGTACGGTGCTGAGGGCAGCGCCCGTGCGCGCAGCACCGGCCTGCGCCGCCTGAGCCGCCACCTGGGCGCGCGCGGCTTTGTAGCTGGACTCGGCCTGGTCCAGCGCCGACTGGCTGATGTACTTCTTCTGGAACAACTGCTTTTGCCGCTCGTAGCTGCGCGTGGCGACATCGAGTGATGCCCGGGCAGCCTGCACTTGGGCGTCGCTCGCGGCGGCGCTCTGGTCGGCCGCGCGCGCGTCGATGCGCAGCAGCAACTGCCCGGCTTTGACGTGGTCGCCCACCTTCACGTTGAGCTCGACCACGGCACCAGGAGTCTGAGCGGCCACCACGGTCTGGCGCACGGCTTCGACGACACCGTCAAACCCGGTGCGACCACCGAGCGCTGCCGCTTGCGCGGGGGCGGTCTGAAGGTCGGCTGCACTGGCTGTTCCAAGCAGTGCAAGCGCGATTGCCAGTGCTTTTATGAAAGAGGGGGAGGTGCTGCATGTTTCTCGTTCTTACATCTCACCGCAACGCAGTGGATTGGCCAATCGGAAAGTCTTAGGCTATTATTTGCGCAAACAACTAAATAGTCAATAAGTTGATTTGCGAATGCACAACGCCATGAAACCAGACTGCACGCGAGCCGGTTGCGACATAGCGCAACTTGCAGCGACTTTCCGCTTGCTCGGGGAGCCGACGCGGCTTCAACTGCTGCGTTCGCTCGGCATGGGCGAATGCACGGTGGGCGAATTGGCGCAGCGCTGTGGCTGCAGCGTGGCCAATGCGTCTCGTCACCTGGCGCTCTTGGCGCGTCATGGCTTGGTGCTGCGAGAGATGCGCGGCCAGCGCGCTTGGTACAGGCGCACGGACAGCCCTGCAGACCTGCTGTGCGAAGGCGCTTGCGCTCACATCAGACGCCACTTTGAACGCACGGTGCTTCCGGCGGGCGGCGTCCTCAACCCGGCGTAGCCACGCCCGCGCCCACGGCCTGAAACAGTGCGGCACTGTCGGCCAGGCGCTGGGCCTGTGCCGCCACCAGGCTGCTGCGCAATTGCAGGGCTTGCTGCTGGGCCACCAGCCATTGCACGTAGCTGGCAGCGCCCAGCGCCAGTTGTTGCTGCGTGGTCTCCAGGCTGGCCTGTGCGGCGGTGTCGGCGCGCTCCAGCGTGGCGAGCACTTGGGCATCGGCCTCGCTCGCGCGCAGGGCATCGGCCACGCTGCGCAGCGATTCGAGCACCACGCTTTGGTACTGGGCGGCCGCAGCATCCAGACCGGCCAATGCAGCGCGTCTTTGCGCGGGCAGAGCTGGGTCGAACAAAGGCTGCGTCAGCTGGGCAATCAGGCCCCACACGGCCGAGCTGCCACCAAACAGGGCACCCGTGGTCAGCGCCTGGCTGCCCAGGTTCGCGCTGAGCCGGATCTGCGGGTACATGCGCGCCACGGCCACGCCATGCTCGGCGCTGGCCACCCGCACCAAGGCTTCGGCCGCCTGAATATCGGGGCGTTGGCGCACCATTTCAGACGGCAGCACTTGCGGCAGCGCCGCGGGCAGTGTGAAATCTTGCAGTCTGAACGCAGGCAGGGGCTCGGCCCCCGGCGTGCGCGCGGCCAGCACGGCCAGCAGATGCGCGCTCTGCTGCGCCTGCTTGCGCAGCAGCAGCGCGGAGGCGCGGGTCTGCTCCAGCGCCGCCTGCAGGGCCTGCACATCGGCCGGCATGGCCTGGCCCAGGCGCAGGCGCTCCTGGGCGATGTCGGTTTGTGACGACTGATTGCTGGCAATCGCTTCCAGCGCTTCGGCCTGCGCTGCAATGCGGGCCTGGGTGATGGCGGTGCTCGCGACGCGAGCGGCCAGGTCCAAGCGGGCGCCTGCCAGCTGGTAGCGGCGGTAGTCGGTGCGTGCCGCCAGGGCTTGTAGCGCGCGGCGGTTGCCGCCCGACACGTCGAGTTGGTACTGCACGCTGACGCTGGCGCTGTGCAGGCTGAACGTGCGTCCGTCGCCCGGCAAACCCTGTGCGCTGGGCGAACTGTGCTGGCGCGCGCTGCCGACGCCCAGGTCGGCGCGTGGCAATTTTGTCGCGCGCTCTTGCGCTCCTTGCAGCTCCTCGGCCTGACGCAGTTGCGCCTGCGCAGCCGCCAGCGTCGGGCTGGCCTGCAGGGCTTCGGCAATCAGCGCGTCCAAGTTTGGGGAGCCGAGCTGCTGCCACCAGGGCGCTTCGAGGTCCATGTCGGCGCTCCAGGTCTGCGCCGCGCCAAAGGCGCTGCTGCTGGCGCTGTTCGGCGCGTTGATTACAGGTTGCGGCAGAGCGCTATCTGCCAGAGGCGTCGGGGTTTGATAGTCCGGGCCCGCCGCACAGCCGGCGAGCAGGGCGGCCAACAACAAGGCCAGGGCAGGACGCCCGCTTTGCAGAGGGGGTCGCAAGGGCGTTTTCATGGTGTGGTTTCCAGTTGGTCCGCGCGGCCGCGCCGCAGGCGCAAGGCCAGGATGGCGATGCCCAGCCACACTGCAGTGCGCAATGCCATGGCGGCTACGGTGCGCACTTCAAAGGGGCCGCCCGTCAGCACATGGATGCCGAAGGCCACAAACACCACGGCGGTGGCGAGACCTATGCTGAGCGCCAGCCACGGCGCCCAGCTCAGGCGCCGCCACAGCGCGATGCCCGCAGCCACGTAAGCAAAACCAGCCACGAAATTGAACCAGAGCACAAACAGCACATAGGCCCCGGCAGCACTGCGCGCAGCCGCGCCGCCGAACAGCACGGTGCCGCCTTCGTTCACGGTGAGGAGGCCAAAGAGCACAGCGAACACGCTGGCGCCGCGCAGCCAGCGATTGCGTTGCAGCAAGGGTTTCATGGAGTCGCTTCCTCTGGGATGTGTGGCGCCCACGGGGTGAGCCCTTCGCCGACTTCTTCCTGCGTGACGCCGTCGCGGATGTGGTAGATCCGCTTGAACGTCGGAATGATCTTTTCGTCGTGGGTGACCACGATCACGGCTGTCTCAAAGCGCTGCGCCATGTCGTTCAGGATGCGGATTACCGCCATGGCACGTTCGCTGTCCAGCGGCGCTGTGGGTTCGTCGGCCAGCACCACCGGCGGACGGTTGACCAGCCCGCGTGCAATCGCCACACGCTGCTGCTCGCCACCCGAGAGGGACGAGGGCATGGCGCGCGCCCGGTGTCCCACGTCCAGCGCATCCAGTAAGTCCCGCGCCCGCTGGCGTGCCTCACCGTTTGGCACCCCGGCCAGCATGGGCAGCAGGGCGACGTTGTCGGTCACATCGAGAAAGGGAATCAGGTAGGGCGCCTGGAACACGAAGCCAATGCGGTCGCGACGCAGCGCGCGCAGGTCGCGAATCTTCCAGCCGTTGTCGTAGATGACCTCGTCGCCCAACGTCATGCGCCCGGCGCTGGGTTCAATAACGGCGCCCAGGCATTTGAGCAGCGTGCTCTTGCCCGAGCCGGACGGCCCGATGAGCCCGACCACCTCGCCCGGTGCGACCACCATGTTGACGTCTTTCAGTGCATCGACGGCGGTCTCGCCCTGCCCATAGCGCTTGCGCACGCCTTCGATTCGTATGCCATTGCCTGCCATATCAGCCTCCTACCGCTTCGGCTGGATCGACCTTGAGCGCAGCGCGAATGGCTACTCCGCTGGCCAGCACGCAAATGGCGAGGATCGCCGCCAAACCCATTGCGGTGTCTTCTGGGACCAACAGAACGTATTTGGGAAACGCGGGTGCCATCAGCGTGGCGGAGATCTTGCCGACCACGAAGCCGATGAGCCCCAAGCCCAGCGCCTGCTGCACGATCATTCCGGCGATGGTGCGGTTCTTGGTGCCGATGAGTTTGAGCACCGCAATCTCGCGGATCTTGCCCAGCGTGAGCGTATAGATGATGAAGGCGACGATGGCTGCGCTGACCAGCGCCAGAATGGCCAGAAACATGCCGATCTGCTTGGCAGACGTGGCAATCAGCTTGCCGACCAGAATGTCTTCCATCTGCGCGCGCGTGGTGGCCGTGAGGCGCTGCCAGCGGTCGATCGACTTTGCCACTGCGTCGGCGTCGTGGCCTTCGCGCACCCGGACCAGCACAGCGTTGACCGACGGGTTGCTACCTTGCGAGGCAATCACTGCGTCCAGCAGGCCGGGGACACCGGGGCGATTGAAAGCGGGGTTGGCAGCCGTACGGTAGCGGCTTTGCCACAGGGCATCGTTGTCGCGCAGGAATTGCGCCGCCTGGGCATCCTTGAGCGGAATGAACACCATGGGGTCACCGCCCGAGGACACCATGCGCCGCGTGAGCCCAACGACCGTGTACACGTTGCGCCGGATCTGAATGCGCTCGCCCAGCGCCATTCCGCTGGCGATGTCGGCCACGGCTTCGTAGTGGCTGCGCGTGAGATGCCGCCCGGCGACCAGATAGGGCGGCCAACCGGGCGTGCCGCTGCCGCCGGGTGCGATGCCGACCACCATGGCGCGCACGTCGCTGGCGGCACTGGCAGGGCCGGCTGCGCCCGCATTGCCAGCGTTGCCTGCCAGGCGCTGCACTTGCATGGTGAGGTAGGTGACGTTGGCGGCGTCCTGCACGCCAGGCAGCGTGCGCAGGCTGCGCCAGGTGGTGTCGTTCAGGCTCGAGGGTTCGGCGTAGGGGCCCAGCGTGCCCTGCTGCACCACCCAGATGTCGGCGCCGCTGTTGTCCAGCAGGGCCCGTCCGTCGTCCACCATGCCGCGGTAGACACCTGCCATGGTGAGGGTGACGCCAATCAGCAGCCCCAAGCCAATGCCCGTGAAGACAAACTTGCCCCAGGCATGGAGGATGTCGCGGCCGGCCAGGCTGATCACGGGGCCACCTTGGCGATGCGGTCGACCTCGTGAGTGTTGCTGCGGGCACTCAGTTCTTTTTCGCTGTAGACGACGATGCGCGCGCCTTGCTTGAGGCCGCTTTGCACCTGCACATGGCCGTCCAGGTCGGCCTGGCCCAAGACCAGCGGGACAAAGCGCAGGCCGTCGGCATCCAGTTCCCAGACGCCCATCTTGCCGCCCACGCGCCGTAAGGCGGCATTGGGAATAGTGGGTGCGGCGGCGAGTTCCGGCAAGGTGATGGTGACTTCCGCCAGCGTGCCCAGCGGCGGCAGCGGATTGGGCAAAACGGTGAGCACCGCCTTCGCTAGCGTCTCTTCGGTCACGGCATCGGCCAGGGGCTCAACGCGCAGAACGCGTGCGGCCAGTGGCGTCCCTACGTCGGAGCGCAGCAACACCTGCGCCGGCAGGCCTGCGCGCAGGCCGGCGGAACTCGTCTGGTCAAAACGCACGTTGACCCACAGGCTGGCTGGGTCTACCAAGTCCACTACCGCTTGCCCTGGCACCACAGTGCTGCCGGGCTCCGCCAAGCGGGCCGTCACCAGCGCATCTGCCGGAGCGCGCAGGCGCAACTGGCCGCGCTGCGTGCGCAGGGCCTCCTTCTCGGCGCGCAGGCGCGCCACCTCAGCCTGGCTGCCCGCCAGAGCAGCGTTGGCGGAGAGCAAATCTTGCTGGCGCGCGCTGGCGGTTTCTTCGCTGGTGGCGCGTGCGGCCAGCAATTGGGCGTAGCGCGTGGCTTGGGTCTGTGCCTGCTGCTGGCGCGCCTGCGCGTCCTTCAAGCTGGCCTGAGCACGTTGCACGGCGGCAACCTGGGCGCGCAGGCGTTCGTCAAAATCCACCGCATCCATTTCGCCCAGCACCTGGCCAGCGACGACGTGCTCACCCACCTCTACCAACAGGCGCAGCACGCGGCCCGAAACCGTGGGGCCGACGTGGTACGTAGTGCGTGCCTCCACGGTGCCAATGCCAAACAGGGCGGGCGTGATGGCGCGTTGCTCTACGGCGGTGACGGTGACGGCGACGGGCGCCAGTGGACCCGAGCGAAGCACGACATAAATGAACAGTGCCAAAAGCGGCACCATTACGGCCAACAAGGCCAGCGTGCGGCGTTGGATCGGAAGTCGGCTCATGGTGCGCTCCGGATGCCGCGCTGGTAGATGGCGAACACACGCGGTGCATCGCGGCGAATGCGCTCCACGTCGCCGGACAACATGGATTGCATGACCAGGCCCTGGATGCTTCCGATGAATGAAGTGGCGGCGGCTTCGGTGTCCAGCTCCGAATCGATCTCGCCTTGCGCCTTGCCCTGTGCGAACAGTTGCTGCAGGCGCTCGCCGTAGCGCCCCAAGAGCGTGCGCACCATGCGCCGGGGCAGGCTGTCGCCAGTGCGTTGGAGCTCTCCAAACATCATGCGCGGCACGCCGGGGTGCTCGGCGATAAAGGCAGTGTGTGCCAGAAACATGGCCTCCAGCGCCGCCAGGGGAGTAGGAGCGTTCTGCGCGGCCCGCTCGACCCGGGCCAACAACTGCTCGGCCACCCATTCCATGACGGCCTGCAAGATGGCGTCCTTGGAAGGAAAGTGGCGAAATAGAGCCCCCTGCGTCAGTTGCATATGGCTGGCAATGGCTGCGGTGGTGATGTCGCTCGGGTTTTGTGTGGCGGCGAGCTGCACGACGGCCTCGACCGTAGCGGCGCGGCGTTCGTCTGCAGGCATGGGCTTGGCACGAGTGGACATAGAAGAGCTTGCGTTAAGTGAGTAATTGATTACTATCTTACTGTCACTCTGGCTGTTCTACAAGCGTGCTGCGATACCCCCCAATTGGTGGACAGATGCACCTATCGGTCGAAAGGCCAGGCCTTGCACCAAAATGGCGCATCCATAGAATGGGCCGCCTTCCTCGCAAAGGCGCGTCGGCGGTACAACCGGATTTCAACGAAAGGCATTGCATGGCCATTGGCGTGAAGCGCAGCGCGCTGATGCAGCGGCTTTTGGGCAGCGACCCGCACATGCGCATTCGCGTGGCGATGACGGGGGCGTCTGCTTTGCTGTCCGTCCTGTGCGGATCGCTGGCCCTTCTGCTGGCCTATGCGGGCTTTGCCAGCGTCCAGCAGGTGATGATCTGGATCTCGACCACTGTGCTGTTCAATGCGGCAGCGATCACCTGCATCCGCGCGGGCTGGACCCGTGCAATGGCCGACCCCGCTATGACCCTGGTCCAGATTCGATACGCCATTTTGAGCAATGCGGCAGGCTACGCATTGCTGGGCGACGCGCGCGGCATCACCCCAGTCATCCTCTCGCTGGTCCTGATGTTCGGCATCTTCAGCCTCAGCGCGCGGGAGTTGGCGGCCAACCTGCTGTTTGCGCTTACATCCTTCGGGGTCGCCATGGGAATCGTGGCCTGGGTCCACGCGCCCGGCTACAACAGCATGTTGGAGTTCGCCTATGGCGTGATGATCGTGCTGGTGCTGGCGGGAAGCACCTTCGTTGGCGTGCGCATTCAACATGTGCGCCGCAGACTGAAGTTCCAGAAACATGCGCTGGGCGCTGCGCTTGAGCGCATCAACCACCTCGCGACGCACGACGAGTTGACCGGTCTGTTGAACCGGCGCCGCATGACAGAGGTCGTGGACCTAGAGCGCGAGCGCTGCGCTCGCGGAGGCCGACCGCTGGTGTTGGCTCTGCTGGATATCGATCTTTTCAAGCTCGTTAACGACCGCCACGGTCACGCTGCAGGCGACGCCGTGCTGCGTAATTTCGCGCAATGTGTGCAGGCTAATTTGCGCAGTACCGACCTGCTGGCGCGTTGGGGAGGTGAAGAATTCTTGCTGTTGCTGCCCGAAACTTCCGTGGACGGCGCGCTAAAGATGTTGGAGCGAGTACGCGTGGAAGTCGCCGCGTTGGAAGTTCAAACCATCTCCGGCATCGTTCGCATCACAGTGTCGGCGGGCTTGGCCGCCGGTCGGCCGGGTCAAGCACTTGAGCAGATGCTCGAGCAGGCAGACCAGGCCCTCTACGAAGCCAAGGCGCACGGCCGCGACCGAGTGGCCCTGCACGGCGACAGCAAGTGGGCCGAGCTGATTGCGGAGCCGCGCGGCGTGCTCAGGAGTGCACACGAACACGTCGAGACCTGAATCGCAAAAATCTATGCCTTTTAAGGCTCTAGCCCTTATCAAATAAGCGCGATAAGCTACCAAAAACAGAGTGTTCAGCGAACGCGCGGCGGTGCGCGCAGCTGCTCGGGGGTGGTGAACCACGCGCTGCTTTTCCCCATACGACTGCGCGCCTGAGCCAGCTCGTGGCGCGCCACGGTGCGCAGGTGCACTTCGTCGGGCCCGTCCATCAAGTGCAGGGCACGGCCCCAGCTCCAGAACTGCGCCAGCGGCGTGTCGGGCGAGAGGCCCATGGCGCCGAAGACCTGCATGGCGCGGTCCACCACACGGGTTTGCAAGCGCGCCGCCACCACCTTGATGGCAGAGATCTGCGCGCGGGTCTGCGCCGCCTGCGCTGGATCGGCTTGATCCAAGCGCCATGCCGTGTGCAGCACCAATAGGCGTGCCTGGTCGATTTCAATGCGCGACTCAGCCAGCCAATCCTGCACATTCGCAAAACCGGACTCGTAGCTGCCAAACATCTTGCGTTCCAGTGCGCGTTCAGCCGCCAATTGAAGGGCGAGCTCGCACTGGCCAATGGTGCGCATACAGTGGTGCACACGCCCCGGGCCCAAGCGCGCCTGCGCCATGGCAAAGCCTCCGCCCCAGTCGCCCAGCAGCGCGCTGTGCGGTACTCGCACGTCCTGCAACAGAATTTCGCAATGCCCTTCCGGCGCGTGGTGGTGCAGCACGGAGATGTTGCGCACCAGCTGCACGCCGGGGGTATCGAGCGGCACCAGCACCATGCTGTGACGGCGGTGCCCATCGTCGTCCTGCGTGTCTGCGGCGTCGGATGTGTCGCTCGCGTTCCGGCACATGACGATCAGCAAGCGGCAGTGGGGGTGCGCTGCGCCGGTGATGAACCACTTGCGCCCGCTCACCACCAGCATTTCGCCATCGCGGCGCACGGTGGTTTGCAGGTTGGTGGGGTCGGACGAGGCGACGTCGGGCTCGGTCATCGCAAACGCTGAGCGGATGCGGCCTTCCAGCAGTGGCTCCAGCCATTCCTGGCGCTGATCGCCAGAAGCAAAGCGGTGCAACAGCTCAATATTTCCGGTGTCGGGCGCGCTGCAGTTGAATACCTCAGCCGCCCAAGGCAAGCGCCCCATGGACTCGGCCAAGGGCGCGTAGTCGAGGTTCGACAGGCGAGTGCCGGGCTCCGTGTCCTGCAGACTGGGGAGGAAAAGATTCCAAAGGCCTTCTTCCCCGGCCAGCGCCTTCAGGTCTTCCAGGAAAGGCGGTGGAAACGCACCCGCCTGAACCGCCGCGTGCCACGCGGCGTTGTGGGGCAGTAGGTAGCGCTCGATGAACGCATCCATGCGCTGCAGAAGGTCACGTGCGCGGGGAGAAGGTGCGAAGTCCATGCGCCATTGTGGGCAGCACGGCCTCGCCGCGTCACAACCGAGGCGACACCCGCGCGGATGCTGCGATGAGTGCCGCCACCGTTCCCAGCAGCAGCGCGGCAACCAGGTTGTGCGCAAGCGCTGCGCCCAGCGGCAATTGACTGAGCACCAGCGTCGCACCCAAACCCACTTGAAGTACAGCGAGCACCCCGAGCGCAGCCGCCTCGACTCGCCGCCGGGCCTGCCACGCGGACCTTGCCAATGCTGCAAGCGCCACCATCACTGCCAACGCCGCGAGGCGGTGCAGGAGTTGGATGCCAACGCCCTCCGCATAACCGGGCATTCCAGCCCCATCTCCGGGTGGGTGAAGCAGGCTCAACGCTTCCCAAGCATGGGCGCCTGGGCTGCAGCTGCTTAGCTCGGGGCAGCTCAACCCTGCATACCCGGCGCTGATCAGTGCGCCCAAACCGATCTGCACGAGCAACAGGGTGCCGGACACGAGCGCCCAGCGCTGCAGGTGTTTGCGCTGCGGTTCGGCGATGGCACACGCGGTAACGGCGAGCCGGACACACGCGGCAAACAGCAGCAGGCCTCCCAACAGATTGCCAAGGGTGATCGCTGGCGCGCGAGCCTTGGCAGTGAAGACGCCAAGCACCGCAAGGAACAGCACCAGCCCGAGGGCCACCAAGACCACGCGCCCTTCTACCGCCAACCGCGGCTTGCCTGTCCAGGCAAAGGCCGTCATGGCCATCAGCAGAAGCAATAAGGACGAAGCGACGACTCGGTGCACGGCGCGAGCCGTGTGCTCAGCCGCGCTGGGCGCAGGGCGTTCGACGTCGGCGCGCGCCGCGCTGGCGTGGCAGGCGGGCCACGGTGTGCAACCCAGACCGGCGCCAGATTGACGCAAAAAAGCGCTGGCGCTTGTCACCACCAGCACCAAAACAGCACAAATCCAGGCCGCACGGCGCAAAAAAAGGCGCCGATGCGGCGCGGGGTCAGGGGAGGAAGGTGCGTGCATACGTACTGCTTACAACAAAAAAGAACATCCACCAAAAGGTGTGTGGTTTGTGCGAACTAAGTGCTTACCCTTAAGGCGTCTTTCTGTAGACCTTGTCGCAGATCAAGTCTATGCTGCCTCCAAACGAGACAATCATGTGAACCTTTTGGTCAACGAGGAGAGAGTATGGAACACGATAACGACGAAAACGAGAAGGTGCCGATGATTCAGCAGCTGCTCGACAACCCTTTTTTGTTACTGTTCATCGGGGTGATGGTCCCGATGGTCGTGTACTCACTGTGGGGGGTGATCGAAATCTTGACCATTCCCATGGCCAAGTAACCCCAGGAGCCCGCACATGAGCGCAATTCTTCCCCCCGCCGAACGGCTCTGGTGGAAACATCCCCTGGACCGCGTCGAAGGCCTCTGGATCGCCATCGCCTTTGCTTGGTGCATGGTCATGTTCTTCATGATGGTCGGCTGGCACATCTACGGCAAGCAGAACCTCTCCACCGAAACCTACAAGACGACGCCGGACATGTTTGCTGCCAAGACGCAGGCCATGGTCGACAAGTACACCGTCCGCACCGAGACCGACGAAAAGATTCCCGTCGTGCATCCGCCTGAGGGCAGCGACATCTATCTCATCGGGCGTCTGTGGTCCTGGTGGCCCATTCTTGAGCTTGAAAAAGACAAAACCTACAAGCTGCACATGACTTCTATGGATTACAACCACGGCTTCTCTCTGCAGCCGACCAACATCAACATCCAGGTGGTGCCTGGGTATGAGCACGTGATGAAGATTACGCCCAATCAATCGGGTCAGTTCTCCATCGTTTGTAACGAGTTTTGCGGCATCAACCACCACACGATGGTGGGGCGCCTCTACGTCAAATAGCAGGAGCACACAGCAATGGCCGCAACTTCTGCTGCGCTCGCCTCAGGCAGCGCCACCACCTACCGTACTTGCCCGCGTTCGGGCCTTCAGTTCGAACGCAGCGCCGAACGTCTGATGATCTTCAACGCGGTGACCGCTGTGGTCGCCTTGCTCGTTGGCGGCATCCTCGCCATCGGCGTGGTGCTGACGCGCTGGCCCGCCGTGCACTGGCTGGCCGCCGACACGTTCTATCTGGTGCTTACCGCGCACGGCATCAACATGCTCATCTTCTGGATGATCTTCTTTGAGGTCGCGGTGCTGTATTTCTGTGCCTCAACGCTGCTGCGCTGTCGAATCGCCACGCCCAAAATGGCATGGTTGGCCTACGCGCTCATGCTGGTCGGCGCCGTCATGAACAACATCGACGTGTTCCGCGGCGGCTCCAGCGTGATGATGACGTCTTATGTGCCCATGATGGCCACGCCTTGGTTTTACCTGGGTCTGATCCTCTTTGCGGTCGGCGCATTGATCGCTTGCTTCGTGTTCTTTGGCACGCTGGTGGTAGCCAAGCGCGACAAGACCTATCAGGGCTCGGTGCCGCTGGTGACGTTCGGCGCCATCGTTGCGGCCATCATTGCAGTGTTCACCATCGTCTCTGGCGCGATCATCCTGATCCCCACCTATCTTCTGGCGCTTGGCCTGATCGACAACGTCGACCCGCTGATCTACCGGACCATCTGGTGGGCCTTCGGTCACTCGTCGCAGCAGATTAACGTAGCGGCGCACATCTCGATCTGGTACCTGGTAGCTGCGGTTTGTTTTGGCGCCAAGCCCATGTCCGAGCGCGTCAGTCGCGGCGCCTTCCTGCTTTACATCTTGTTTTTGCAGCTTGCTAGTGCGCACCACCTGCTTGCCGACCCGGGTGTGAGTACCGAGTGGAAAATCGTTAACACCAGCTACTTCATGTATTTCGCTGTGTTGGCTTCGATGATCCACGGCTTGACCGTTCCCGGTGCCATGGAAGTGGCGCAACGCGCCAAGGGCTACAACAAGGGCCTGTTTGAGTGGCTGCGCAAAGCGCCTTGGGGCAACCCGACGTTCTCAGGTGTGTTCATCTCCATCGTCGGCTTTGGCTTCCTGGGCGGTATTTCGGGCGTCATGATGGGTACCGAGCAGCTCAACCTGATCATTCACAACACCATTTATGTGCCTGGTCACTTCCATGCAACTGTGGTGGTCGGCACGACGCTGACGTTCATGGCGCTCACGTACTACCTGATTCCAGTGCTGTTCAAGCGCGAAACCATCTCTCCGGGGCTGGCAAAAATTCAGCCTTACCTCTTCGGTTTCTCGATGTACTTCTTCTGCTTGGTCATGATGGGTGCCGGCACCTTGGGCGTCTCGCGCAGGCACTGGGACATGGCGTTCAGCGGCGCGGCACTGGCGTATGAATGGCCAGGCGCTGCCTATCTGATGATGGGCCTCGTAGGTATTGGCGGTATGGCGGCCATCGCCGGCGGCGCTCTGTACATCTACATCACGGTCGGTTCGTTGCTGTGGGGCAAGAAGCTCGATCAAGGTGTTGTGAGTCCACGCTTCACGCCGATTCCACCGACTGCACGTACAGCGGCTGCGCAGACTTACGGGTCGGCTGGCTTGGTAGCACCTGGAAGCTTCGTGCTGGCCATGGTGTTCCTGGTGGCATTCGTGCTGTACTACTTCATCAACTGGAAGTACCTCGCCCAGCTGTGGGGCATGTCCTGAAAGAAAGCCAAGCCATGGGCACCGACACGATTCAACCCGCGCGCAGCCTGGCCGTGCAGCGCACGCGCGACGTCATCTCGTTGTTCAAGCTGCGCATAGGCTCGCTCATCATGGTGACGGCGCTGGTGGGCATGGTGGTAACACCTGGCCCAGCGCCCAGCTGGCTTCAGGTGCTGGTGTTGGCGCTGTCTGTGTTGGTGGCTTCCGCCAGTGCAGGCGCGTTCAATCAGTACTTTGAACACAACAGCGACCATCTAATGGCGCGCACGCGTCGGCGTGCTTTTGTCACCGGCGCGCTGCCACACCACCCCGCGTGGTTGGTGCTGATGGCCGCCATGCTCGTGGGGTCGGTGGCAGCGGCGTGGTTGGTGCTCAACGGCGCTGCTGCCGTCTATGTGTTTCTTGGCGCTTTCTTCTACGCTTTTGTGTATACGGTGTGGCTCAAGCGCCGCAGCTCCATGAACATCGTGATTGGCGGCTTGGCCGGCAGTTTTGCCGTGTTGGCAGGCGCCGCGGCAGTCGATCCTGCGCTGGGGCCGCTGCCGATGCTGCTTGCGTTGGTGCTGTTTCTCTGGACGCCGCCGCACTTTTGGGCGCTGGCGATTGCCAACCGCGCCGACTATGCGCAAGCCGGTGTGCCAATGTTGCCGGTGGTGGTAGGCAACGAGCGGGCAGCGCACATTGTGTTCGTCAGCACCGTCGCACTGTTGGTGGCGTCTTTGCTTCCTGTGTTCTACGGCGCAGGCCCTGTGTATGCCGTTGGCGCATTCTTCGGCGGTGCGCATTTTGTGTACAAATCTTGGGTGCTGGCGCGCGAAGTGACGCGTGCGCACGCGATGTCGGCGTTTTTTGCCTCTTTGATCCAATTGAGCACCTTGCTCGTGGCCGCCTGTGTGGACGGCCTGATCCGTTGAACGAGAGTTTGCTATGTGTCGATCCCGCTCCCTGACTGCCCTGGTGCTGGTGTGGGTGGTGGGGTGGGCATGCCTGCTGTCGCTGCCCGCGCAAGCGATCACGCACGGCTCTGAGCAGGCCGCCACGCTCGGGCTTGACGCGCGCCTCGCATTGCGCGCGAGCGAAGACGCAGTCGGGAGGGAGCTGGGCGAGCATTTGTTCCGCGACCGCTCGGGCCGCACGGTGTCGCTTTCAAGCTATCGCGGCAAACCCCTGCTGGTGAGCTTCATCTACACCGGTTGTTTCCAAATCTGTCCCGGCACAACGCGTGCGCTGCAGATTGCCGTCGACGCATTGCAAAAGAGTGTCGGCCCGGGCCAATTCAATGTCGTGAGTATTGGCTTTAACCAGCCAGAGGATTCTCCAGAAGCGCTCAAGGCATTTGCCGCGCAGTTTCGTATCGGCAGAGACAACTGGGAATTCCTTAGCCCCCGCGCGGCAGACGTGCCGGCGTTGACGCGCGATTTTGGTTTTTTGTACAAATCTACGCCTGCCGGTTTTGACCACGTTCTGCAGCTCAGCCTGGTGGATTCGCAAGGCCGCATCGTGCGGCAAATCTATGGCGAGCAACTCAATGCCGCCGATCTGGGCGAACCCCTTCGGCTGCTTCTGGCTGGCTCTCCTGTTTTCCATGACCGCGTGCTCGACACGCTGTTCGAGCGCATTCGCCTCGTGTGCACGGTGTACGACATCAAGACAGGCGAGTACCGAGCGGACTACACCTTACCGATCCAGGTGGCAGGTGGCATCACTTTTTTCATTGTCATGATCGTGTTCTTCATCAATGAATTGCGGGCGAGTCGGCGCAACCGTGGGCGACCTCGCCGAATGTGAATTCGCCGCATATGGCTGCCTCTTCCAGTTCGCTCCCCATTGCGGTGGCGCCGCACGCGTCGGCAAGGCTTTGGCGCGCGTGCGAGCACGGATTCGACGCACTGGCGGGAGTCAGTGGCAATCCTCTCAAGCATCTGGGTGCGCTGGGTTTCTGGTTGCTGTGGCTTCTGGTGTTCAGCGGAGTGATTCTGTATGCCGTGCTCGACACCTCAGCCAGTGGCGCCTACCAATCAATTGATGCGTTGTCGCGCGAGCCTAGGCAGTGGGGCAGCCTGCTGCGCGGCCTGCACCGCTACAGCGCCGACGCCATGGTCGTGGTGGTGCTGGCGCACGTGCTGCGCGAATGGATGTTGGGGCGATTTCGGAGTTTTCGCGCAGCGTCTTGGCTGACGGGCGTCCCGCTGCTGCCGCTCCTTTTCGTTTCTGCGATTGGCGGCTTCTGGCTGAACTGGGACCGCCTCGGGCAGTTTTCCGCCACAGCGACAGCCGAGTGGCTTGATGTACTGCCCGGGCTGGCCTCGCCGCTGGCGCGCAATTTTCTGAGTGGCACGCAGTTGAACGACCGGCTGTTCTCGCTGTTCGTCTTTGTGCACTTGGGCGTGCCCCTTTTGCTGGTGTTTGGTTTGTGGTTCCACGTGCAGCGCATTAGTCGCGCTTCAGTGTTCCCGCCGCGCACGCTGGCAATTGGCACGCTATTGGCCATGCTTATGCTCGCGGCCTTCTTGCCAGTGCGCAGTCAGGGTCCCGCAGACTTGAGCACCGTGCCGCAAGCGCTGGCGTACGACTGGTGGCTGCTTTTCATCCATCCCCTGACCGCAGCCACATCCGCGGGAGCGGTGTGGGGCCTGCTCGGGCTGGTGATGGCTGTGCTTGTGGCTTTGCCATGGTTGGGTCTGCGTCGCCGCCCCGCGTTGGCAGTAGCGCCGGCGCTTCTGTCAAATTTGGGCGCACCCGCCACTTCGCATACCGCGTGGCGTCCACTGGCGCTGGAGCAAGCGGTCGCTGAGGTCAACCCCGACCACTGCAGCGGCTGCCGGCGCTGCGTCGAAGACTGCCCTTACGCGGCGATCACCATGGTGCCGCATCCCAACGGCCGTGTGGGCATGGAGCTGGCGCAGGTGCGCAGCGACTTGTGTGCCAGTTGCGGCATTTGCGTGGGCTCTTGCCCATCGTCCACGCCGTTTCGCAGCGCGCAGGTGCTGCATACTGGTATCGACATGCCGCAATGGCCGATTGATGCATTGCGCCAGCAGATGCTGGCTGGTCTTGCGGCACTTTCAGGGTCTCAGCGCTTTGTGGTGTTTGGCTGTGCGCAAGGCGCGCAGCTGGCCGGGGTTGCCGCGGACGATGTCTTGACGCTGCCGCTGGTGTGCACAGGTTTGCTGCCGCCATCGTTTCTTGAATACGCCTTGCGTGCAGGCGCCACTGGCGTGCTGGTGGCGACTTGTCGTGAAGGCGGCTGCGAATTTCGGCTGGGTGAGCGCTGGACGCGCGAGCGTCTTAACGGTCAACGTGAGCCACGCCTGCGTGCCAGCGTACCGAAGGAAGCTTGGTCGCTGGTTGCCGTCGATGCTGGTGATGAGGCCGCGCTCGCGGCCGCGCTCAAGGCCCTGCGCGTGCGCACGGCAGAATCTTTTGTCCATTCGGAGTCTTTTGCATGAATCGCGTTTTCGTCCTCGCAGGCCAAGCACTGCTGTACGGCAGTTTTGCGCTGCTGGTAGGCGTTTTTTCGCAGTGGCCAGCGTTCTCGCCGCTCGCGGCGGATGAGGCGCTCATCAAGCTGAGCTTCGTCCACCACGGGCAGCGCGTTGCAGAGTGCCGCCCCTATACGGCAGAGGAGCTCGCCAAGTTGGCGCCCAACATGCGCGCGCCACTCAAGTGCGAGCGCGAACGTGCTTCCGTGACGGTGGAGCTCGACATCGACGGTAAGCCTGCCTATCGCCACACCGCCGCACCGTCAGGGCTCTCGCGCGATGGTGCTTCCACTGTCTACAAGCGCCTGGAGGTCGGCGCTGGCACGCACCGCATTACGGTGCGTATGCGCGACACCAACGCGACCGACGGGTTTAACCACCAGCACGAAGCGACTGTGAATCTCAAACCTTCACAAGTGCTGGTCATTGACTTCGATGCCGAACGCGGAGGCATCGTGTTGCTATGAGCGCGGTCGCTCCGTCTTCCATTG
The DNA here is from genome assembly GCA_034676525.1 of Giesbergeria sp. Taxonomy (GTDB): domain Bacteria; phylum Pseudomonadota; class Gammaproteobacteria; order Burkholderiales; family Burkholderiaceae_C; genus Simplicispira. The sequence continues at coordinate 428,333 of JAUCCA010000012.1, read as the reverse complement.
GTGTCGCCGGCGGGTCTGCTAGGCCCGTGCCCGCCTCAGCCGCGGCAGACTATTCGCTTGCCGTCCCGCAGGATGCGCGCCGCAGCTTGGCACGAGGCTGGTTGTGGCTTGGCCTAGTGGCGCTGGTGGGCTCTGGCCTCTTTTCCATTCTGCTGGTGCTCTCGCGTACACCGGGCGTAAACCGGCTGCTACCTGCAGCCGACTTTTTTCATGTTTCCTTGGTGCTGCATGTGGACCTGTCGGTCCTCGTGTGGTTCATGGCGATGGCGGGCCTGCTCTGGAGTCTGTACGGCACCGCCCAGGGTCTGCGTTGGGGGTGGGCTGCGCTTTGGATCTGTGCCATCGGCACAGCCGCCATGACGCTCGCGCCCTTCCTGAACGCGGGCGAGCCGATCATGGCCAATTACATTCCCGTGTTGCGCTCACCGATGTTCCTCGGTGGTCTTGTGGTTTTTGGTCTGGGTGTCGGTGTGCTCGCGCTGCGCGGCATCTTGGCCGCGCCACGCCTCGGTACGGCGTTTGATGGCCGAGGTGCGCTGGGCTTTGGCTTGGGCGCGGCAGCGGTGGCCACAGTGGTCGCGCTCCTCGCGTTTGGCTGGTCGTTTGTGCAATTGCCGCTCTCGCTGACCGGCAAAGCGTATTACGAGATTTTGTTTTGGGGTGGGGGCCACGCGCTGCAATTCACCTGGACGCTGCTCATGTTGGTGGGGTGGCTGTGGCTGGCGAATGCCTGCGGCGCGACCTTGCGGCTGAGTCCGCGTGTCACTTTGTTTATGTTCGCGTTGGCATTGGTGGGCGTGTTTGTGACGCCTTGGGCCTACCTTGCCTACGACATCAGCTCGGTGGAACACCGCGCGCTGTTGACGTGGGCGATGCGCGCAGGCGGCGGCACCGCCATCGTGCCGGTGGCGTTGGCGGTGGTCGTGGCGCTGTACCGCTTGCCGCTCACACGCGACACGCAACACCCGCTGCGCGCTGCCGTGCTGTCTTCGATATTGCTGTTTGGTGCCGGCGGGGTGATCGGGATCTTCATCAGCGGCAGCAATGTGCGCATCCCTGCGCACTACCACGGCTGCATCGTCGGTGTGACGCTCGCGCTTATGGGGCTCGTGTACCACCTGCTGCCATTCCTCGGATACGCAGCGCCTAAGGGGCGCTTGGCGGTTGCACAGCCTTGGGTTTATGGCCTCGGCCAGCTGATGCACATTGTTGGATTGGTGTGGTCGGGCGGCTACGGCGTACAGCGCAAAGTGGCGGGCGCTGAGCAGGTCTTGCGCTCCAATGCGGAAGTCGCAGGCATGGCGTTGATGGGCCTGGGGGGTCTGGTTGCCATCGTGGGTGGTGTTTTGTTCATTGTGGTGGCAGTGCGCGCGATGCGTCGCCATCCAGGCGCGGGCCTGCCCGCTGCCAGCGAAATGGTGGTTTCTTCATGAAAGCGTTCCAATCGATCCTGCAGTGGATGTTCATGCGCGTTGAGGCGCTGTTCAATCGTGCCTTTGGCGATCGCATCAACCCTCTGTACCACCTCGGTTCGATCACGTTCTTTCTTTTCTGGATCGTCGGCGGTACCGGGCTGTATTTGTATGCGTTCTTTGAAACCGGTGTCTCGGGCGCATACGATTCCGTCGAGTCGCTGACCAACGGTCAGTGGTGGCTGGGCGGCATCCTGCGCAGCGTGCACCGCTACGCATCGGACGCCATGGTGCTTACCATGATGCTGCACATGCTGCGGTATTTCGCGTTTGATCTTTTCCACGGTTTCCGCTGGTTCTCTTGGGTCACCGGGGTCGCATTGATCTGGTTGGTCTATGCCTCGGGCATCAATGGCTACATGCTGCCGTGGGACGCGCTGGCGCAGTACGTCACGGTTACCAGCTTCGAAATGCTCGACTGGCTGCCGCCGTTTAGCGGCACGCTGATGCGCAACTTTGTGTATGCCGACAGCGTGAGCGACCGCTTCTTCTCGCTGCTTTCTTTCCTGCACATTGGTCTGCCGCTGGTCGTGCTGCTCGTCATGTGGATTCACGTGCAGCGGGTGCCCAAGGCCCGCACCACGCCGCCACGGGAAACCATCATTGGCTTGGTTGTCACGTTTCTGGTGATGGCATTGGTAGCGCCCGTTCAGAGCCAAGGCGGTGCAGCCGACTTGGCCAAAGCCGTGATGGACGTGAAGCTTGACTGGTTCCTGCTTGCGCTGTATCCGCTGCTGAGCGAGTGGCCGCTGGGGCGGGTGTGGGCGCTGGTGTCTGTGTTGACGGTCGTCCTGCTCTTGTTGCCGCTGTGGCCGCAGCCCCGCCGAAAGGGTCAAGGCACCCTGCACGCCACCGTGCGCGGCGAGGGCGGCAACGCTGCTGAGTTCAGCTTGCGCCCGGGCGAAACGCTGCTTGACGCGGGCCTGCGCGACGGCCTTGCTTTGCCGTACGAGTGCCGCAACGGCGCCTGCGGGCTGTGCATGTGCACCATGGAGCAGGGCACGGTCGAGCACCGCCCCTACCAGAAGGCGGCACTGTCCGATGCACAGTTGGCGCGCGGCCTGGCACTGATGTGCTGCGCGGTGCCCAACGGCGACGTCGTCATTTCGGTCGATGGGTTTACAGGCGCCAGCGCTGTTGAAATTCCGCAGTACGAGGCGCGCGTGGTCCACATGGAGCATTTGGCGGAAGACGTCATGCGCCTGCGTCTTGAACTCCCCGGCGCAGATCGCCTGGCCTTTGACGCCGGCCAGTACATCGACATCGTGCTGGACAACGGCGAGCGCCGTGCCTTCTCCTTTGCAAATGCACCGCAGAACAACGCACTTATCGAGTTGCATGTGCGGCTGGTGCCGGGTGGGCGCTTTACCACGCACGTGTTTGAGGGCATGCAGGTAGGCGACACCATCAAGTTTGAAGGACCGCGCGGTCAGTTCACGCTGCGCGACGGTGCACAGCCGATTCTCTTTATTGCCGGCGCGACGGGTTTCGCACCCATCAAGAGCATTGTCGAAGACGCCTTTGCCCGTGGCGTTACGCGGCCCATGCGCCTGTACTGGGGCGTGCGCGACAGCAAAGATCTGTACATGCTGGCGCTTTGCGAGCAGTGGCAAAGCGACCACAGCAACTTCAGCGTGGTGCCTGTCGTGTCTGAGTCGGTCGAAGGCGATGGGTGGAAGGGGCGCACCGGATTGGTCCACGAAGCCATGCTGGCCGATTTCCCTGACCTTAGCGGTCACGAGGTGTACCTGTGTGGCTCCGTGCGCATGGTGGACGCGGCTGTGCCGGCTTTCCTTGCGCAGGGTCTGGCAGAAGGTGCCTGCTTCTCGGATGCGTTTGTGCCCGCAGCACACACGCCAACCATCATCGCTTCTGAGCTGGACACCAAAGCGTAAAGAGTAAAGGCGCGCAGGCCCACCAGTGAACATGCGGGTGGCGCAGGTGCGCGATGCACGCATTCGGAGCGCAGGCACGCCGCGCGCTGCCAGCCGACGGGCAGTTGTCTGACACGAAAAGTAACATAGGGGTCCACAATGCGCGGACCCCTATGTTTTGTCTGCGCTCCCCATTCTCCTTAACGCGTCTCGTGCCCCAATCTGCCACCCCCGCATCGCAGTGGTTGACGCGCCTGCTCGGAAGCGAGGAGAAGCGGCGTCGCCGCACCACCATGGCCGGGCTGGCCACTCTGATGATGGTGTGTTGCGCCTTGGCGATGCGGGTGCTGGCGGCCAGTGGCGACATGGATCCGCGCTTGGTTAACTGGTGGTCGGCGTTTGCGGTCGGTGGGCTGGCTGCTGCGCTGCTCATGGTGAGAAGCGGCTACAGCGAACGCATGGCGGACCCTTCCATGACGCTGTTTCAGATGCAGTGGGCACTGACGTGCAATGCGGTCGCCTACGTTATTGCCGGCCCAGTTCGTGCGCTCGTGCTTCCGGTGCTGGTCATTATTTTGATGTTCGGTATCTTCGGGCGCGACCGGCGCCAGACGGTGTTCCTCATGCTCTACTCGATGGGCCTGTATTCGCTTGCCGTGCTCGGCGCCGCTTACCTTGAGGCTTCAAAGCCTTCCATTGCAGTGGTGGCAGCCCATCTCACCATCGTGCTGTTGTCTCTGCTTGCGGGCACGTTGATGTGCTTACAGGTACAGAGCATTCGGGCGCGTCTGCGTGGTCAAAAGCGTGAGCTGGAGGTCGCACTGGTGCAAATTCGCGAATTGGCCATGCGCGATGAGCTCACGGGCTTGTTCAACAGACGGCAGATGTCCGAACTGATGGCGCTGGAACTGCTTCGCTGTGAACGAAGCGGACGCAGCCTTCTGCTCGCGCAGCTCGACATAGACCACTTCAAGGCCATCAACGACCAGCACGGCCACAACGCCGGCGACCGAGCGCTGCAGCTGTTTGCGAAGGTCGTGGGCCGTGAACTGCGCAGCGGCGATGTGTTCGCCCGCTGGGGAGGGGAAGAATTCGTATTGTTGCTGTGTGACACCCGGCAAGCCCATGCGGCGGAACTGCTTGAGCGCTTGCGCAGAAGCTTGGAGCACACGTCGATGGTTGTGGGCGAGGAGAAAATCCAGATGACGGTCTCCATCGGCTGGACGACACATCACCGCGGCGAGCCTATTGAGAGCACCTTGGCACGGGCCGACGAAGCTTTATACGAGGCCAAGCGCCAAGGACGCAACCGGGTTGCCCATGCCCCCGCCCCCTGGCTGGCCAGCCGACATCGTGAGCCTCAGGCTGAGCCGACAAGCGAGGAGCTGGACGGGTTGCCGACGCACTGACTGTGGGTGCATGGTCTTGGTCGGGCTGTGCCTCGCGCACTGCCACTCACAGACCCAATGTTTGGGCTGGCGCGTTCATCTGAGCTGCAACTTGGGCGTCCATCGCCATAGTGCTCCCCATTCGCGCTGCGTCTCGCTGGGCCATTTGTTGGTCGCGCCCATCGCATCTTGGCTGCCCGGCCCGCTGACGGCCTAGGTAAAGTCGAGGTAATCGGTGGGCGTGTGCTCAATCAGCATCGAGCCACGCACCGTGTTTATTCGCGTGCTCATGGTTCAGAGCAGTTCGTTCCAGCCCCGCCTTTCAGGCATGACTTTGTGCAATGGTTGTGCGCTGCGCAAGGCACTAGGCTCGCTCTTTGACGAGGTTCCTTAGACCGGAGGCAATGCATGCTTGATCGATCGACTTTATGTTTGGCGGCCACAGTGGTTGCCACTTGGTTGGCCTTGCCAACGGTAGCCATGGCGAGCGAGATGTTTGCCTGCAAGGAGCTGAAGGCGGCTGTGACTGATGCGCAGCATGGCTTTGCTCTGCACAAAGGTGCTTTGGCCACGCCACGAGGCGAACCCGCCCATCCGCTCGAAAAGACCTACCAGGTCAAAAAAACCATGACGGGTGCCACGGCTTGCCGCGTGGTGGAAGTGAGCCTTGACGAGCCGAAGATGCGGTTGCGACAAATGGGCTACCGCTGCCAGTTTCCGGCGGTTTTCAAACTCGACAAAAGCGTGCGCGCCGAGTTGACACGCTGCGTGGCCGGCGAAGTCGACGACGCTTCAGATTCGGATGAGTTCACCATCTGGGTAGAGCGCGTGTCGTCCGGCGAGGGCTATCGCGGCACGGAAGTGAGCGCTCAGGTGAACGCGGCCACCGGGTTGATGCTTTGGGTGCGCCAGTCGGTGTGCACGAACAAGGGCGATGGGCAGGCTTGCGAGGAGTGAGTGCGGTGAGCCCGACCATTGCCAAGTTGTTTCCAAGGCTCAGTGCGTTCGAAGCAGTTCGGCGGCCACCACCATGGCGTTTTTTTGTTGGATTTCGGGGTTGTCGTCATCTTCCACCGCCACATGGAAAACATGGCCTTTACCGATCCATGACAGCTGACGCCGCTTGGGCGACCAGATGGCATATTCGCCCAACTCTGGCACGGGCGTGAGCTGTTGATTTCAAGACGCGTTCCCAATCGTTGGCTGCGACGCGCGACGGCGCTACGGTGAGCGTCAATCGGCCCTGTCCGGGCATCATAATTTCGCGCTCGCCTATTTTCATGCGCCGCTTTTGCTTGCCCTTCCAGCTGTAGGTGCAAGAGGGATAAGGCCTTTCCCTGCGTTTAAAAACTGCTTCGTCTGAGCTGTTGGGAAATACTTTTTGAACCACGGCTGCATCAAAAAATGGACACGGGCCTTCGAGCCCGGCTGAGCGCCCCTGTTTGAACGTATCCCTTGGCGTGCCCGCCTGCGTCAGGATGGGCGTACACAAGACCAAGGCGAGCAGGCCGAGTTGGAATGGCCACCGCGTTGAGCCGGCGGCCAAAGGTACTGCACGAAGCTCGGCAGGGTGGCTGTTGGGGTTCATTTGCAAGCGCCCCGGTGAAAGTGAAGGTCGTTGACGGCGATGCGCAAAACAAAATCGTCTGGTTGCACCGACTTCACTTGGTAGAGCAAACTGTCCATACCGATCTTTCCATCCGGCCTGTAGCGGTAAACCAGCCCCGGCTTCATTTCCGATTTGGGGTCTGTTTGCGCCGCGAAGCTGCCGTCTGCAGAAAACCGGTGGTTGCGGTTTTCCGTGGATCGCGTGTTGGGGAACTGAATATGGGTGCTGCACCAGTCGCCTTCCAAGTAGGCTGGTGTGAGGCCCAGGTGCTCTGTAGTGGGCCCTGCAGCCGCCGCAACCATGCTTGGTTTGGCGGATTTCGACACGGTACGGCCAGCCCCGCTGTCTTTGCTTTCGCCGCAGCCGGACAGCAGCACCATGGCGGCCAGGCAAACCAGCGCTGGGCGCAGCCCGCTTTGATAGGTTGCTTGTTCTGTCATTTGCAGGTCCCTCTGCGAAAGTGAAGGTCGCCAGACAGCTGCAAAACAAAGGCGTCTGGCTTGACCGATTTCACCTTTAGGAGCAACCCAGGGAAGTAGGCAAGCGTCACCTTTCCGTCGGGCTTGTAGCGGTAAACGAGGCCTGGCTGCATTTCCTTAGCCGGGTGAACAATGCCGGCATAGGTGCCATCTGGATCCCACCGGAAGGGGACGTTCTCGTCAGCGCGCTTGTTGGGAAACTGGATGTAGGTTTGGCACCAGTCCCCCTGCAGGTAGGCCGGTGTGAGGCCCAGATGTTCCGCCGTAGGGGTGCCGGGGCCTTTGGCATGTGCGCTGCCCACCACGAAAAACAAGGCAAAGATTGCCGATGCGATCGACACGCGCGAGCTTGAACCACTCGACGGGGCTTGGTGAATGTCGCGCACGCACTCAGCGGACGGTTGATGGCGATTGGCTTGCATGTCTCGAATCCTTGGGTGTCACAGTTCACTCAGGATAGGCTGCAAAAGCCCAGCTAGACAGTGCCGAAAGTCATGCCTTGCCGCGGCACCCGGGGGTTCAGGTTTTGGCAATCAGCCTTGCCAATGCTTGAATCATTGATTGAGCCACGACGGGTTTGAACAACACGGGCACGCCACTGTCGCGAACGCGTTGCAGCCGCTGTGGAGAAGTCTCTCCAGTGACTAAAAGGAAAGGCAGGCCGGGATGGAACTTGGTCCTCAGACGAAAGGCAGTCTCCAGCCCATCAGCACCTTCGGCCAAACGGTAGTCGCAGATCAAGGCTGCAAACGGCCGCGCCTCCAGATCCGCCTCTATGAAGGCTTGCTCCGCCGCGGCTTCGTTTCTCACCACTTCGAGCTGCACGCCGTAGGAGGCGAGCAAGGCGGTCATGGCATCGCCGATATCGGCCTCATCGTCCAGCAGCAGAACGGGTGAAGGCAAGACCAGCGCAGGGGTTTGCTCAGCGGGCTCGCGGGGATGTATTCCCGATAGCGTCGAACCTGCCTGATCGCGTGCACCATCGGTGACGGGGCTAGGGGCTAAAGGCAACCTCAGGCGAAACCGCGTGCCTGTGCCAGGGCGCGATGTCAGAAGCAAAGGGTGGTTCAGTAAATGGGCGAGTCTGCGCACGATGGACAGACCCATGCCCAGCCCGTGGCTGCGTTCGCGCCCGGGGTTGTCGATTTGATAGAAGGCCTCAAATATCTTGTCCTGGTTTTCAAGTGCAATGCCTCGGCCGGTGTCGAGCACTTCGATCCAGACCTCGCCGTGCTTGGCTCGCGCTATCACCAGCACGCCGCCCTGGTGGGTGTACTTGATGGCGTTTTCCACCAGGTTGGCGAGCAGACGCTGCAGCAACTGCGCATCGGTCAGCACCCACAGCTCGGTGGTCCGCACGCGCAGTTGCAGACCTTTGGCTTCTGCCCGCGAAGCGAACAACTGGTTGACGGTTTGCAGCATGGGTTTCATCGGCACCGCAGTCATCTCGGCTTGCACCACGCCAGCGTCCAGGCGCGACATGTCCAGCATGGTGTCAAGGGAAGTGCCCATGGCGTGCACGGCTTGCATCAGCCGTTTTGCATGCTGGCCTGCGCTGTGGCTGTGCAGCTCCCGCTCCAGCACGGCACCAAACAGGGCGATGGCGTGCAGCGGTTGGCGCAGGTCGTGGCTGGCCGAGGCAAAGAAGCGAGTTTTCTCGTCGCTCAGCCGCTGGGTGACCGCCATTTGTTCGGCGATTTGTTCGGCCAGCGCTTCTTTCTCGAAGCGCGCGAGCAGCGACTCTGTGAGCATCTTGTTGAGGGCATGGGCGATTTGAAAGGTGGCTAGCAAATACACCGCCACAAAAAAAGCCAGAAACCAATGGGTGTTGCTGCCGTGCCAGAGCAGCGCACTGATCAAGCCGAGATTCATGGGCAGCACAAAAGCGAGCACCGATGGCCAGCGCGCCGCCACCGCCGGCAGGCCGTGCTGCACAGACCGACGATGACGAGCACGATCATCGAGGTCATGGGCAGGTTGTCGGCAGGCATCATCATCCAGGGGAGCGCTCCCCAGATGCAGGAGAAGAACAGCATTTCCTGCCAATGCCGGCGCGCCCAGAAGGCGCTGCGCTCGGCTGCTGCCGGATCGCGGTGGTAGGCCGCCTGGCTCGGGTAACGCAGCAGTTCCAGCAAGTGAAGGCCTAGCCAGCCCAGCACCCAGGGGCTGCGCAACTGCCAATAGAAGAGCGCCCCAACCGTCCATGCCAACAAGGCGTCGGCTACGGTGGCGCTCTTGATGGTGGCAAACAAGGTTGCGACTTGCTCGCGCAGCATCCGCCTTGCGGTGGCGGGGTCGACGGCAGCGGTGGGTGCCTTGGTGGTCAACGCAGTTGGCTGATGAGCTGGGCCCGTGAACGTGCGCCCAGCAGCAGCAGCAAAGTGGAGACGTGATTTTTGACCGTGCCTTCGCTCAGGTTCGCGTGTTCGGCAATCTGGCGGTTGGACCAGCCGGTGAGGATCCAGTCGAGCACCTGCGCCTGTCGTGTTGTGATCTGTATCCACTCGCCGGATGCGGTGCGTACGGTTCGGCCCCCGGTCGGTGCGGTGAGGGTGTCGGCTTCGCTGGATACCTTATTCGGCAGGTCAATCACTTCCGACGCCGTGATGTAGTGCACCACCTGCGCGAGGTCTCCCGATTTGGTCAGATAGGCTCGTGCGCCGAGGGCCAGCGCATCGCGCTGCAGCCCCGGATCGCCGACGCCCGACAGCACGGCCACATGGGCCTTTGGAAAGTGGGCCATGAATGCCTCTACGCCAGACAGGCCGTGTGCATCCGGCAAGTGCAAGTCGAGCAGAACCAGTTGGATGGCGGCGCTGTTATCGCCAAATACCGCCAGCGCCTCTTGCAGGCTGTGGGCCTCAAACACCTGCACCACCTGCCCATTGGCCAGTGCGTGGGATTGCACCAGCGTGCGCAGCCCCAGGCGGAGCAGCTCATGGTCGTCGACCACCAAGACTCCCTTGCTTGGTGATGCATATTGATGGCGGCTTGAATCGGTGTCCATGAGCGCCCCATGGTAGAGGAGTTCGCTCGCTTTCAAAGCCCCAGCGTTTGTGCCAGCGCGTCCATACGCGCCTGCACATCGGCATCCATGCTGATGGTCCTGCCCCATTCGCGCTGTGTCTCGCCGGGCCATTTGTTCGTCGCGTCCATGCCCATCTTGCTGCCCAGGCCGCTGACGGGCGAGGCGAAGTCGAGGTAGTCGATGGGCGTGTGCTCAATCAGCATGGTGTCGCGCACCGGGTCCATGCGGGTCGTCATCGCCCAGACGACTTCCTTCCAATCGCGTACGTCCACGTCTTCGTCCACGACGACGATGAACTTGGTGTACATGAACTGGCGCAAATGGCTCCACACGCCCATCATCACGCGGCGTGCGTGGCCGGGGTAGGCCTTCTTGATGCGCACCAGTGCCATGCGGTAGCTGCAGCCTTCGGGCGGCAAGTAGAAGTCGATGATTTCCGGGAACTGGCGCTGCAAGAGCGGAATGAACAACTCGTTGAGCGCGACGCCCAGCACGGCAGGTTCGTCGGGCGGTTTGCCGGTGTAGGTCGAGTGGTAGAGCGCGTCCTTGCGCAGTGTGATGCGGTCCACCGTGAACACCGGGAACTCAGCGCGCTCGTTGTAGTAGCCGGTGTGGTCACCGTACGGGCCTTCGAGCGCGTGCTGCCAGCCGCTGGCGTGCGCGGCATCGGGGTAGATGTGGCCTTCGAGCACGATTTCGGCATGCGCTGGCACCGAAAGCGGTACACCCAGCGCTTTGGCCACCTCGGTGCGCGCGCCGCGCAATAGGCCGGCGAACTGGTATTCCGACAAGCTGTCGGGCACGGGCGTCACGGCGCCGAGGATGGTCGCCGGGTCGGCGCCAATGGCAACCGCCACCGGATAGGGCTCGCTGGGGCGCAGGCGGCAGTGCTCGGCAAAATCCAGTGCACCGCCGCGGTGCGCCAGCCAACGCATGATGAGCTGGTTGCGGGACAGCACCTGCTGGCGGTAGATGCCCAGGTTTTGCCGCGCCTTGTGCGGCCCGCGCGTGATGACCAAGCCCCAGGTAATGAGCGGCGCCACGTCGCCCGGCCAACAGTGCTGGATGGGCAGGCGGGCCAGGTCCACGTCCTGCCCTTCCCACACCAGTTCCTGGCACGGTGGGCTGCTTCGCTCCTTGGGCGCCATGTTCCACAGGGTCTTGAGCAGGCTGCTCATGCCCACCATTTCCTTGAAACCCTTGGGCGCCTCGGGTTCCTTGAGTGAGGCCAGCAGCTCGCCAAACGGGCGCAAGCCGGCGATGCTGTCCACCCCCATGGCGCGCGCCACGCGCTCGGGTGTGCCGAACAGGTTGGCCAGCACCGGCATGGTGTGACCCGTGGGGTTTTCAAACAGCAGCGCCGGGCCACCCGCGCGCAGCACGCGGTCGCACAGGGCGGTCATCTCCAGGTGCGGTGAGACGGGCTCGGTGATGCGGCGAAGCTCGCCGGTCTGTTCGAGCTGGGTAAGGAAGCTGCGGAGGTCGTGCGTAGACATGAAAATATTGATGAAATAGGCCGATTGCGCTTGATGGTATTGCGCTAGCAGCTATGCTTTTAGATGAGTTTTGCAGGGGTATTCGAGGCGTCGGCCGGGTCGCTGCCCCTTGCCTCCCATAATCAAAGGCTCCATTGGCGAACAATTGTTGGGCTGCATGGCCTCAACAAAAGCGGTGGACGTGCACCCAAGGTTTCCGTATTGACTGACCCATCTCCCAACCATCCTTCCGTCGGCCCGATGCTGTGGCGCCTGTCTACCTTGCTGCTTGGCTCGGGGATTCTGGTGCTGGGTGTCGGCCTGCTGTTTTCGGTGCTGGGGCTGCGCGCCGGGTTGGCGAATTTCTCCAGTGTGACGCTTGGGCTGGTCACGGCAGCTTATTTCGCCGGCTTTGTGCTCGGCACCTTTGCCTGCCCGGTTCTGATTCGCAAAGTGGGGCATATCCGCGCCTTTGCAGCCATGGCGTCGCTCGCGTCCACCATGCCCATCCTGCACGCGTTCTGGGTCGACCCGTGGTTCTGGGGGCTGCTGCGCCTGGTCACCGGCATGTGCATGGTGGGGCTGTACATCACCATCGAGAGCTGGCTCAACGCGCTGGCGCCCAACGCACTGCGCGGGCGCTTGTTTGCGGTGTACATGACGATCAACTTCGTCGCCATGGCGCTGGGCCAGTGGCTGCTGCTGGTGGGCGACCGGCTGGGTTTCGTGCCGTTTGCCTTGGTGTCGGTGCTGTTCTCGTTTGCGCTGTTGCCCATCACCATGACCGAGGTGTCCGAGCCTGCCGTGGTGGAGGCACCGCGCTTTAGCCTGCGCAAGCTGTACGACGCCTCGCCCATGGGCATGGCGGCGGCCTTTGCCTCGGGCCTGATTACTGGCGCGTTTTACGGGATGACGGCGGTGTTCGGGAAGTCCGTGGGTTTCAGCGACGCCGGCATTGCGACGTTTATGGCGACGGCGATTCTGGGCGGCGCCGCGCTGCAGTGGCCTGTGGGGCATTACTCGGACAGCCACGACCGGCGGCTGGTGCTGCTGTGGGTCTGCATATTGGGCGCGGTGATTACTGCGGCAGCGTTTGTTCTGGCGGGAGTGTCGGTCGATTCCCTCCTGCCCCTCTCGCTGCTGTTTGGCGGGCTGATTTTCTCGATCTACGGCCTGGGTGTGGCGCACGTCAACGACGTGATTGATTCCTCGCGCCTGGTGGAATTTACCGGCGGCTTGCTGCTCGTGCACGGCGTGGGCGCCGCCATCGGCCCGGTGCTGGCGGGCGCGGTGATGGACGTGGCCGGGCCGGCCAGTCTGATGCTGTTTTACGCCGCCGTGATGGCGGCGCTGGCCGTGTATTCCTTCAAGCGCATTCATGCGGCTGCCCCGGTGGCTGCAGAGCTGAAGGGAGACTTTGTGGCCATGGGTGCTGGCTCGCAGGTGGTGTTGCAGATGGACCCAAGAGCGCCAGCAGAGGGCGAAGGCGACACGTCTCAGGACCGCAGCGCCTATTAATTGGAATCTGACCCCAAAGGTTCCAGTGGCGCTTCGCCTGCCCAGCGCTGGGTGAGGCTGTGCGGCAGGCCCAGCAAATCCAGCACGCGCGCCACGCTGGCATCGACGATGTCGGACACGCTTTGCGGGCGCAGGTAGAACGCGGGCATAGGCGGGCAGACGATGGCGCCCATTTCGGTCACGCTGACCATGTTGCGCAGATGGCCCAGGTGCAGCGGGGTTTCGCGCGCCATCAGCACCAAGCGGCGGCGCTCTTTGAGCACCACGTCGGCGGCGCGGGTGAGCAGGTTGTCTGACAGGGAGTGCGCTACGGAAGCGAGCGTGCGCATCGAGCACGGCGCCACCACCATGCCGGCACACTGAAACGAGCCACTCGCAATGCTGGCGCCCACATTGCGCGCGTCGTGCGCCTGGTGCGCCAGTGCTTCGACCGCAGGGCGCTCCATACCCATTTCGTGGCGCAGCGTGCGCCAGCCGGCGTCGGAGACCACCAAATGCGATTGCACGCCGGGGCATTCGCGCAGCACCTGCAGCAAGCGCACGCCATACACCGCGCCGCTGGCGCCCGAGATGCCAACGATGATGCGTTGTGGTGCTTGGGTGGTATTCATGGGCCCCAGCTTATGCCAATCTGAGGGCTTGGCGCGGATCGGTTTCCTGGTTGGCTGCATTGCTGGTGCGAACGGCGGGAGCCAGCGGATTTTCCAGCAAATCGCCTTGAATCTTCGCCAGCACCGTGCCCGCTTGCGCGGCGTCAAAGTCTTCGTGGAGGCGTTTTTTTACGCCGTACTGTTGCAACTGGTAGTGCCGGTCGGCGGTGATGCCGTGGCGCGCCAAGCACCCCTGCACGCAATTAAGCGGGCAGCCGTCGAGCGCAATGATGGGGCGGCCCGAGCGCGCGGTGCGCACCAGGCTGGCCACGTCGCCGCCGACACCGGCAATGCACGACATTTCGGCCACGCCGGCGCGGTCCAGGCGCAGGGCGACGTGGTTGGCCAGCTGCGCGGCGCTGGAGCAGCCTGAGCATGAATAGACCAGGGGCGTGGTTTGCCGGTCGCGGCTCATGGCTGAGTGCCGGAAGTGAAGGGGTTGGAGGGTCGTGCACCGGGACGCAGCGCTGCCAAGCGAGAGAGCACTTGGCGCGGCGCCCACTGCTGCAGGTCGAGCACCGGCAGTTCCAGCGCGTCCAGTGTGTTCTTCACCACCAGGCCCAGCTCGGTGTCGCCCTCCATCACCAGACGGCGGTTGAAAAACAGCGTGTCCGGGTCTTGCTGGCGCTGTGCCAGCAGCACAAAGTCGTGTGCGCTGGCGCTGATGCACAGGTCGGTTTCCGCTTGGCGCGGGCGGGCGGCAAATGCGCTGCCCGTCCAGGTGAAGTCCAGCGTGACGCGGGCGTCGCGCACCTGAATGCGCAGCCGCTTGCCGCGCAGCATCTCGCCGACATCGCTTGGAATTTGGCGCGCAACGCCGCGGTTGAGCGCCGTCACCAGCAAGAGCGAGCCCGGGTAGGCCGGCAGCCGCCCGGTGAGTGCCGCCAAAGGCGTGGGCAGAGTAAAGGGCTGGGAAGTGGTGTTCGTGGAGGCGGAGGCATTCATGGCATTCCTTGTAGGGCAGCATGCGTTGCTTGCATTTTTATAGCAGTTGGCGCTTATCCAATAAGTGCTAGAGGCACTTTTCGCTTGTATTTCTAGAGTAATCGAGGGCGCATCAGGCCGTCGCCAGCGCTGGCGACTCCACCAAGTCCAGGCCCGGTTGGCCGTGCCAGTAGCCGTTGCAACTTTGGTCGGGCACCAGCGGCTGCAATTCGCTGCGCGCTTCCTGCGGGGCCAGAGCGCCCCGGCGCACGGCGTCGAACAAGGCGACGATTTCATTCGTGTGCTGCGCCTGCGGGCTGATGCGCGCCACGGCCACCCCCATCTGCTCCATGCGTGGCAGTTCGTCGATGAGGTTGTGCACGCGGGCCGACTGCGTCTGGATGCCGTTGAGCACCAAAAAATCCTGGCTCTCGCGCGTCTTGAGCATCAGGCCGTCGGGGTGGTCCATGCAGGCGAACTGGCAGTCGTCCTTGGGGAGGTTGCGTTGGCGCGCGGTGAAGCAGCGCGCCGAGAAAGCCAGCGGCATGCGGCCATAGGCGAACACTTCGGTCTGTAGCGCCTTCGGGCCTTCCGCGATCAGGGCGGAAAGGTCTTGGTGCTTCATCTCCAACGGCGCCACCCAGCGCGTGGCACCGAGCGAAGCCAGCCAAGTGAGCGAGGGCTGGTTGTAGATGTTCAGGTGCAGGCCGCCGACGAAGGGGCGTTGGCCTGCCAGGCGCTGAACTGCGCCCATGTCGTTGGCCTCGATAAGGTAGTCGGGGTTGCCGGCCACTTTGTGCATGGCGCTTACTTCGACGCCCGATTCGAGCAGCACCTGAGTCGACAGCACCGCCTCTTTGCCTGAGTCTCGCATCAGGTCGGCAATGTCGATCCAGTCGGACAGGCGCAGCTCGTGGCGGCGCGAGCACACGGTTTCGCCCAGGTAGACGATGTCCACCGGCGAGGCGGCCATGGCCTCATAGAAGTCAAAAATAGTCTGGCGCGGCCAGTAGTACTGCAGCGCGCCGAGGGAGAGTTTCAAGCTGGACATCGTTCTTACTTCCATGGCCGGTGATAGGCGCCCAGGGTGTGCTGCTGGCCTTCGGCCACTTGATCCAGGCTGGCCATCCAGGCGGTTTTGGGGGCGTAGCGCAAGGGGTCGGCCAGGCAGTTGTCGATGGCTTCGCGCCAGACTTTGGTGACTTGGGCAGCGTAGGCAGGGCTGCGCTGGCGGCCTTCAATCTTCACGGCGCGCACGCCGATCTTCATCAGTTCAGGCAATAGTTCCAGCGTGTTCAGGCTGGTCGGCTCCTCGATGGCGTAGTAGTTGGTGTCTTCGGCGACGTCAAAGCGGCCTTTGCACAGCGTCGGGTAACCCGCGTTCTCGCCTGGGGCATAGCGGTCAATCAGCACGCCGTTCAGACGCGATTCCAGGCCCTTGGGCGTTTCCTGCCAGCGCACAGACTTGGGCGGCGAGCACACGCCGTGCGTGTTGGGCGACTCACCCGTCACATACGACGACAGGGCGCAGCGCCCCTCCACCATCACGCACAGGCTGCCAAAGCCGAAGACTTCGATCTCGACCGGGGTTTTGTCAATAACGCGCCGCACCTGCTCCATCGACAGCACGCGCGGCAGCACGGCGCGCACGATGCCGAACTGCTCGCGGTAGAAGTTGATGGCGTCGGCGCTGGTGGCTGAACCTTGGACGGACAGATGCAGGCGCAGCTTGGGGTGGTGCTGCGCGGCGTACTGCATGAGTCCTGGGTCGGCAAGAATGACGGCGTCCACGCCCAGGTCGACGGCCTTGTCCACCGCAGCGCGCCAAGGCTCGGGGTTGGCAGCCTGCGGGTAGGTGTTGAGTGCCATGAACACCTTGCAGCCCTTGGCATGGGCGTAGGCAATGCCGCTCGCAATGGCGGCTTCGTCGAAGTTCAGGCCGGCGAAGTTGCGCGCGTTGGTAGCGTCGCGCAGGCCAAGGTAGACGCAGCTTGCGCCGTTGTCTACTGCAGCTTTGAGGGCCGGCAAGCTGCCTGCGGGGCAAACAAGTTCGAAGGGCGGCGCTTGATCGGCGGTGGCAACGGTTTCGGCAGGGGCGGTGAAGGTGGTCATGCGGGAAAGCAGATGAAAAGGGGGCGCCAAGTGCAGTGCTGCACCTTAAGTCGTGGCCCTCCGGCGCGCGCTGACCTGCATCAACCCATCGGCCCGATAGTCGATGAAATCGCTCGGAATTGGCTCCCGCGCTGCTAAGACAGGCGCGCGACAGGCAGCGCGTGGGTGGCGCAAGCACAATGGCGGGCACACCATGAACAAAAATCTCTGGCTGCTCGCCCTGTGCCAAGGGCTCTTATTGACCAACAACGTGGTCTTCATCGCCATCAATGGTCTCGTCGGCCTGCAACTGGCGCCGTTTGGCTGGATGGCGACGCTGCCGGTGATGGGCTATGTGGTCGGTGGCGCGCTTTCCACGCCCCTGGTCGCGGCGAGCCAGACCCGCTGGGGGCGGCGCACTTCCTTTCAGCTGGGTCTGTTGGTGGCCTTCTTGTCGGCTGCCTTGTGCGCCTGGGCGGCGTTCAGCGCCAACTTCTGGTTGCTGTGCGCGGCGACCGTGATTGCCGGTTACTACAACGCCAACGGCCAGCTCTACCGCTTTGCCGCCGCCGAATTGGCGAAACCTTCGTACCGTGAAAAGGCGGTGTCGTTGGTGCTGGCCGGTGGGCTGCTGGGCGCCGTAGCCGGGCCCAACTTGGCCAGTGGCACGCGCACCCTGTTTGCCGTGCCTTTTGCAGGTGCCTACATCGCGCTCATGGCCGTGGCGCTGCTGTCCATGGCCTGCATGACGCTGGTGCGCTTCGACGATATGGTGCCACCCGCGCCCGGCGCAGCCGCGCCACCGGCCGGCCGCAGTCTTAGCGAGCTGCTGCGACAGCCGGCCTTCCTCGTTGCCGTGATGGGCGCAGCGCTTGGCTATGGCGTCATGAACCTGCTGATGGCCGCCACGCCGCTCGCGATGCAGGTCTGCGGTTTTGGGTTCGATGCCGCTGCGCTGGTGCTGGAGTGGCACGTGATTGGCATGTTTGCACCGGGTTTTTTCACCGGCCACCTCATCAAGCGTTTGGGCACGCTTCCGGTCATGCTGATGGGGGTGCTGCTCAACCTGGTGTGCGTCGCCATTGCGTTGTCGGGCCAGGAAATCGCGCACTTCACAGCCGCCTTGTTCCTGCTGGGCGTGGGCTGGAACTTCCTCTTCACCGGCAGCACAACGCTGGCAATTACCGCCTACCGGCCTGAGGAAAAAGACCGCGCCCAGAGCGCGATCAACTTCTTCGTCTTTGCCACCATGGCGGTCACTTCGCTGGCATCGGGCGCCTTGGTGACGACCAGCGGCTGGTCGTGGCTCAACCTCGCATCGCTGCCGCCACTGCTGCTGACGGGCGGCGCCTTGGTGTGGCTGATCGTGCGCCAGCGGCGGGCAGCGGTGGCCAGCTAGGGGCCAAAGTTAAGCTTGTGCGATAGGACGAAAGCGCTGCGTCGACTGCATCGAAAATAATAGCTGCTAGCGCTTATGCAGCAACCGCTAGAGCCCTATTTCACTGTATTTTCAGCGGATGCGTTCGTTCAGCCAGGCATGGAGCGCTGCAAAGACCGGCGCCGCATCCAACTCGTTGAACAGCTCGTGGTAGAGCGTCTCGAAGCACTGGGACTGCACCACCGCGGGCGGGGCGGCGGCGGCAAAAGCGGCGCTGCCGGCGGGCTGCACCAAACGGTCGGCACCGGCCCACAGTAGCAAGGTTGGCACGCTCCAGTGTGGCGCGCGGGCCAGCGTCGCGGGGCCAGCCTCAGAAATGAAGCGGCCTAGGCGTGCGCTGATGCGGTCGTGGCACAGCGGGTCGGCCTGATATGCGGCGACCACTGCCGGGTCGTGCGAAAGCGCCTGCACATCCAGCCCGTTGCCCACGCGCAGATTGGGCGCGATGCGCGGCAGTGTGGCCAGCAGCAGCTTTTGAAAAGCAGAGAGCCCTGTGTCAAGGGCAGGCGACGAGAGCACCAGCGCCTCCACCGGCCGCAGGTGCAGCGACACAAACCGCGCCGCCACCAGCCCGCCCAGGCTGTGGCCGAGGAGCACCAATGGCTCACCCGGCGCCATGCGTTTGCGGGTGGCGTCCACGATGTCGGCCAGGTCGTCGAGCAGGCGTGCGTCGTGGTTCAGTCCGCCGCGTGGTCCGCCCGAGCGGCCGTGGCCGTAGTGGTCGTAGGCGCGAACGGCGAAACCCCAAGTGTTGAGGTGCTGCGCAACGTGGCCATAGCGCCCTGCGTGCTCGCCCAAGCCGTGCACCAGCAGCACCGTGCCGCGCCGTGGGCTGCCTTCGGCCAACGGCCAGTCGTAAAGCGCGAGGTTCTCGCCATCGCTGGCAGTGAAGGGAAGCATGGTGGCAGCGGGGAAGTCAAACATGGTGCGGTATTGCAACCAGCACGGGCCGGTCGCTGCGGGGACAGAGATTGAACATGATAGAGGCTCCCCACACGCCTTGTGCAGCTTGGTTGACGAGGCTGGGCGGCAGACGGTTTTTGCCGGAAAGACCGCCTAAGAAGTGCCGCCCCTACTGCCGGCCCTACTCAGCTAGCCCCCGCGAGTGCAGCCTAAGGCAAGAGCGCTTCCCTAGTGCAGTTATGGCATGGCTGCAATGACTTGCGCCACCGCCGCGGTGAGCCGCTTGGCGTAGGGCACATGCAGGAACTCGTTCGGTCCATGGGCATTGCTCTTGGGGCCGAGCACGCCGCAGACCATCATTTGCGCTTTGGGGAAACCCTTGCTAAGCATGCCCATCAGAGGAATCGTTCCGCCCTGGCCGATGTGGCCGCAGGGGGCGCCAAAAAGCGACTGGCTGGCGGCATCCAGCGCGTGTTCAAACCACGGCGCAGTGGCGGGCGCGTTCCAGCCATTGGCGCCTCCTGCGCCCTGCCAGGTGACGCGCGCTTGATATGGCGCGTTGTCTTCCAGCAGCGCCTTCATCTCTTGCGCGCACTGCGCGGCGTCCACCAGCGGCGGTAGGCGCAGGCTCAATTTGAAGGCGGTGTAGGGGCGCAGCACGTTGCCGGCGTCCTGCAGCGCGGGGAAGCCTTCGGCGCCCGTAACGCTGAGCGTCGGTTCCCAGGTGCGGCGCAGCAGCGCATCCACCGGTTCGGTGGTGGTGGGCAAAGCAAAGGCTGTCGCCCCACCGCAGTCGTGGTGCGCCCACGGGAAGCGCTTGTAAATTTCGTCGCCGAGGATCGCCGCCGTTGCGCGCGCCTGCGCCAGCCGGTCGGCCGGCACCTCGCAGTGGAAGCTGGCGGGCAGCAGGCGGCCAGTGGCGCTGTCTTCCAGCCTGTCGAGCACCTGCCGCATGATGCGAAACGACGAGGGCACGAGGCCCGATGCATCGCCCGAGTGGATGCCTTCGGTCAGGATCTCGACCTTGAGTGTGCCGGCCACCATGCCGCGCAGGCTGGTCGTGAGCCAAAGCTGGTCGTAATTGCCGGCGCCGGAATCAAGGCACACCACCAGGGCGATGTCGCCCAGGCGAGCTTTGAGCGCATCGATGTAGGGCAATAGATCGCGCGAGCCGCTCTCTTCGCTGGTTTCAATCAGGCCGACGATGCGCGGGTGCGGCACGCCTTGGCGTTTGAGCTCCTGCACCGCCGCGATGCTCGCGTACACCGCATAGCCGTCGTCGGCGCCGCCGCGCCCGTAGAGCTTGCCGTCCTCGTACTTGGGCGTCCAGGGGCCGAGGTCGGATCGCCAGCCGGAAAATTCGGGCTGCTTGTCCAGGTGGCCGTACATCAACACGTTCTGACCCGACGCCGACTGCGTCGCCGCCACTTCAAAAAACAGCACCGGGGTGCGGCCTGGCAGGCGCACGATTTCAAGCGCGAGCCCGTCGACCTTTTGTGCCAGCACCCAGTCGGCAGCGTTGCGCACCACGGTATCGAGCAGCCCCAACTCCTCCCAATCGGGCGCGAACACGGGCGACTTTGCTGGGATGCGGATGTAGTCGGTCAGCTGCGGCAGGATGCTTTTGTCCCAAGCTTGGGCGATGTGCTCCAGTGCTTGGTCAGGCTGCAGCTGGGCGGGGGCGTGGCGAACGTTCATGGTGGGTTTCCTTGACGCATGTTCCAACAAATGCAGCACCAACTGCAGCGAGAGGGTCTTGGTGCAGCTGCTGGCGCCGGCTGCTAGTGCAAAGACGCCGGGTAGGTTTCGTGTGGATGACCGTCCGACGCACCGCGGGATACGCGATCAAGCGAGTTCGCCATTTCCACGCGGTTGCGCCCGGCTTGCTTGGCCCTATAGAGCGCCATATCGGCGGTATGAATGAGCTGGTCCCAGCTGTCGCCGGGCTCCAGGCGTCCGCCGAACACGCCAATGCTCACGCTCACCGAAATGCTTTCACCGGCATAGACGCAGTGCGCGACTTCTACGGCAGCGCGAAGCTGCTCTGCCAAATGCAGCGCGCCCTGGGCACTGGTGTCGGCCAGCACGACCAGAAATTCCTCGCCGCCGTAGCGGCCGACGATGTCCTGGGCGCGGATGCGGTTTTGAATCACGTCGACGACGTTGCGCAGCACCAGGTCGCCGGCCAAGTGGCCGTGGGTGTCGTTGATGCGCTTGAAGTGGTCAATGTCCACCATCATGACTGCTACGGATTCCCGAGTGCGCACCGCGCGCCCCACATCGCGGTCCAGTGCGGCGACGATGAACCGCCGGTTGGCCACGCCCGTCAATTCGTCCAGTGCTGCCAGGCGGCGGTTGGCTTCGTCGGCGCGCTCTTTGGACATAAAGACAAAGCCCAAGGATGCGATCAGGGAAACCACCACCGTAGCCACAAACGTGAGCGTCTGCATGGCGCCGTCTTGCAGGAAGTACTGCATGCTCATGATTCCGGTGATGCCAGATGCGGCGCGCAGCAGCATGACCAAGAGCAGTAGGCCCATGCTCGCCATGATCAGCAGCGCGCCGCGGCCAACGGTGCTGCGGCGGCGCACATAGAGCGCGCGCAGTAGGAGCGCCGATTGCACCGAAAGCACCACGCTGGCGGCGATGACGCGCAGCTGAAAGCTGTTCAGCAGGCTCGCCATGACCACTGAAAGCACCAGCGCGGGCAACACCAAAAGAGGCCAGTGCAGCGCTCGGCCTTGAAACCGAAGCACGGCGGCGAGCAGGAAACAAAGTGCGAGCGACGTCAGGCCGTTCCCCGCCACGATGGAAATGGGCTCGCTGATGGTGGTGCGTAACACGAAAAATAGATACGCCAACGCGTTGATGCCAAGCCCCGCGGACCAAAACTGCAGCCCCTCGTGGCGGGCGCCCCATGACACCGTGATGATGGCGAAAGCCATCAGCACGCAGACCAAAATGGTCATCAACAGCAGCGTGGGGATATGGGGAACCATCGTGCTTGGATTGTCGCTGCAGCGCCTCGATTCGGGCGTTGCGGACTGTCAACATCGTGCGTGCCGTGCGCGCGAAGGCCTTTTGGGCTGCAAATTCTGCGCGGGGCTCAGGCTTGCACCAATGCGGCTCCCGCCCGGAGTTTCAGTCCGGCGCCGCAATGGCGATGTTCCGCGCCATCCCTACAGCCGCAAGACCGCTGCCATTGGTGCTGCCGGGTTCACCGAGCTTGAAGACCTGCACCGCGCCGGCAAGGCGTTCGGCCTGGTCGCGCAGGCTTTGCGCTGCCGCGGCCGACTCTTCTACCAGCGCCGCGTTTTGCTGCGTCATCTGGTCAAGCTGGTTGATGGCCTGGTTCACTTGGCCGATGCCATCGGACTGCTCAGAGGCCGCAGAGGTGATCTCGCCAATGATGTCGCCCACCCGCTGCACCGAACCCACGATTTCGTCCATGGTGGTACCGGCGTTTTGCACCAGCCGAGCGCCCGATTCGACCTTTTCTACCGACGCGCCGATCAGCTGCTTGATCTCGCGAGCGGCTTCTGCCGAGCGGCCGGCAAGGCTGCGCACTTCGCTGGCCACCACCGCAAAACCCCGGCCCTGCTCGCCTGCGCGCGCTGCTTCCACCGCCGCGTTGAGCGCAAGAATATTGGTCTGAAAGGCAATGCCGTCGATGACCCCGATGATGTCGGCAATGCGGCGCGAGCTCTGGTTGATCTCGCCCATGGTGGTCACCACTTCGCCCACCACCTGGCCGCCGCGCGCCGCCACTTCTGCTGCGGAGCCGGCCAGCTGGTTGGCTTGACGGGCAGCATCGGCCGACTGGCGCACCGTGGCGGTGAGCTGCTCCATGCTTTGTGCGGTGGACTGCAGGCTGCTGGCCGTCTGTTCGGTCCGCGCCGAGAGGTCCTGGTTGCCGCTTGCAATCTCGGCGCTGGCGACGTTGATGTTCTCGACCGCCGTACGCACCTCTTGCAGCATTTCCAGGTAGCGCAAGCGCATGCCGTCGACTTCCTGCACCAAAGCGCCGATTTCATCGCGCTGCGTGGTGGAAAAAGCCTGCGTCAGGTCGCCTTGGGCGACCAGCGTCACCGCCTGCGTCAATTGGCGCAGCGGCTTGCTCACACCGCGGCGCAGCATGAAGAACAGACCCGCTGCCAGCAGCACCACCGCCAAGCCCAGCAGACCCCAGACGGCCATCAGCACCGGCCGCTGGCCGGCGATGGCTTCGGCATCGGGGACTTCCGCCACCACCCACATGCCGTCGGGGCCGGTCTTGCGCAGCAGCGCCCAGGGGTCTTTGTCGCCGTTGCCGAGCACGCTGAAGGCGTCGCGAACAAAACTCTCGGGCGAAGCGGCCAGCGCTTCAAAGAAGGGCGCTGCTTCAGGGAAAGCCTCAAGCACGCGCTTGCCGCGCGCCGTTGGGTGGGCGAGGAAAACAGCGTCTTGCAGGGAGCCACGTGGGTCGATCACATAGGTGCCGCCATGCTCGAAGAACTGCGTCTGGGCGACCTGCTTTTGCTGCATTTGCTCCATGACGCCGATGTCGTTGCCAATAAAAAGCAAAGCAATGGTTTTTTTGGCTTCGTTCTGCACCGGCAAGTAGTAGCCCATATAAGCCTTGCCCGCCACCTCGGTGCGTCCGATCCAGGGCTTGCCGTCCAGTGTGGTGGTGAGGGCTGGGCCGGCGGCCAGTGGCGCGTTGGGTTCGCGCGCACCTTGCGCATCCTTGACCGAGCTGGTGATGCTTTCAAAGCCCGCGCCTTTGCGGATGTACACACGTGAGACACCGCCGGTCTCGTTGGCAAAACGGTCGACAGAGCCGTGGTCGTCGTTGACGAGTGCGCCGAAGCTGCGCAGTTCCCCTGTGGCTTCGTCCAACTCCATCTTGGGGTCGAAGTAGCGCTGAAAGCCCTTCATGGTGCGTTGCACCAATTCGCGGTTGGTCGCATCTGCCGCATTCAAGGCATTGGCCACGCTTTGCGTCGTATCGCCCACGCTTTGCACCACCTGAGCGCGCGTGCTGCGCTCGGTCAGCAGGGAGATGGCCAATCCGACCAGTACAAGCACCACCGCCACCAGAGCAATGGCCAGCGCAGTCAGTCGGCGCGCGACCGAGCGGTTGTTGGAAGAGACGGAAGCCATGGTGAAAATCCTCGACGGTAGGGCGTGCTTAGTCCAGCCAAGCGGCCACCAAATATACGGGCGTTGCAGCGTTACATTAATTCACGAATTCCCCTACGCAGTTCTGCGTAGCGGCTCCGAGCTTGCAGCAAATACCGATTCAAGATTCACGGTGACCATGTCCGAGCTGACACGCGGCGAGGCAATCAGTGCGCTCAACCGAGTGCCGTGTCCAGCAACATCATGATCACAAAACCGATCATCAATCCAGCGGTCGCATAAGACTCGTGTCCTTTGCGGTGGGATTCGGGAATGATCTCGTGGCTGATCACGAACAGCATGGCGCCGGCTGCCAGCGCCAAGCCCCAAGGCAGCAAACTGGCAGAGATGCCGATGAGCAATGCGCCAACAACGGCCGCGAGGGGTTCGACCAGCCCCGAAAGCACGCCAAGACCGGCCGACAGCCCTCGGCCATAGCCGACGCTGCGCAGCGCCAGAGCGACGACCATGCCTTCGGGGACGTCTTGTATGGAGATGCCGGTGGCCAGCGCCAGCGCGCCGACGCTGTCCGGGCCGGCAAATCCGACGCCAATGGCAAGACCCTCGGGCAGGTTGTGCAGGCTGATCGCGAGCACAAAAAGCCAGACGCGCTTCAAGGCCTTAGCCTGCGGTCCTTCAAGTCCTTTGTGAAAGTGTTCGTGGGGCACTGCGCGGTCCACTGCCAGCAGCAGCGCCGCGCCCAGGAGGATCCCGCAACCGACCAGTCCGCCCGCCCCCCAGCTGCCTGCGCCTTGCGATTTTGCTGCGGCAAGCGCTGGGATGACAAGGGAAAACGCACTGGCCGCCAGCATGACGCCTGCGCCAAAGCCCAGCATGCTGTCGTAAGCACGCTGCGAAAATTGTTGCGACAGCAGCACCGGCAAGGTGCCAAGCGCGGTGGCGCCGGCAGCCATCAGCCCGCCCAGCAAAGCATCCGCGACCCGTGGATTGCTCACGGACAGGCTGCGGTACATGGCCCAAAGCAGGGCAGCTGCCAATGCCACCCCCAGCGCCCAAGCGGCTGTGCGCAGCACGCTTTTGTGGGCGCCTGTGCGGGGTGAGGGATCGGCAAGCCTGTAAGCGGGGGATGGGTTCATGGCGTAATCCTGGCAAAAAGGGAGGGCAGATCGACGGAAAGGTGCCCGCAGGCGACAGTCGCTTGCGGGCACTTCATCGGCGCTGCGGTGCAGGGCGCAGCGCCGGCTGCCTAGGCGTAAGCGCTGCTCAGGTTCAGGCTGCCGTTGACGCCCGCTGGGAAAAAGCCGCCGCGGGTCACGGCATCCTTGCTCAGGTACACGATGTTGAGCACGTCGTCGGGGCTGCGGCTGTAGGCAATTCCGTTTTCGTCCAGCGGGACGATGTTGGAGGTGTCGGCCGAGCCGGAGATGCCCTGGTCCTGCGACTTGCTGTTGTCCAGCGAATCGCGCGCTCTCGAAATGGCGTCCGCCGAAGTGCGCAGGCTGGGTGCGTTCAGACCCTTGGAGTACAGGACGGTCCGCACCAAGCCTGCGTGGTAGGCCTCTGCTGCAAGTATCCCGGCGGCGGCCTCCAGGTACGTTTTGTTTTCAATCAGAGGAGCGGCTCCCTTGTAAGCCGTCACACCCACGTCCTCAAAGATGAAGGCGCCCAGCAGAAACGCCTCGTCGCTGGCGTAAGGGTCGAACGCTTGGCCGGGACCCACTAAGCCCGCGGCCCGTGCTGCGACCGAAAAAGCACCATTTGGGTCGGTGCCGCCCACGTCAATCGCCGGCTGCGCGACGGCCGCCGAACCGAGCGCGCTGCGCAAAAAGCGCACGTGGTCTTGTTCGTCCTTGGCAATTTCGCGCGCATAGGCAGCGACCACCGGGTCGCGGAAGGCGACGGCACGGCCTCCGACGACTGCACCCTGGGTGCCCGTGCCGGTCAGCATAGACGCGGGCAGGCCTTGGCCAAACACCGCATATTGATAGAACTGCGATTCCAGGTATTCCAGATTCAGAGCGAAATTGAGAATTTCCACGTCGGTGGGTTTGAACGCGTCGGCCATGGCGTCGCCGCCGCCGCCGCAGGCGCTCAAAATGGCTCCGCCCGCCATGCCCAGTGCGAAGCCGCCGCCCTTTCGAAAGAAATGCCGGCGGTCGGCACGTTTTTCGGCCCGCTGTTTGAGGACGTTCATGATGTTCGAGGTATCTGACATAGATTTCTCCGTGAGCCGCCCTGCCAGATGTTTGATTGGCCAAGGCGATCGTCGATCGTTGCAATACAGGGAGCCCACATCCTGTTTGCATGTCCGAGCGCCCCAACTTAGAAGCGCCCGTCACCCCAACGCATCGAGGTGCATCCGAATAGCGGGTGCCTCCAACTCTGGATACGCCTGGAGACCTGTATTGGATTCACTGAAGTCGTAGGACTGGGGGCCGCAGTGATGTACCGAGAAGGCCTACGCAGATCCCTGCGTCGCCAAGCCCCCTCAGCACCGCCGGTGCTAGTCCTGCTGGACTGGAACGCGCCGAGCGAGCGCGCACATCAGTTCGTAGCCCACCGTCCCCGCTGCTTGTGCCACGTCGTCAATGGCCAATACTGCGCCTGAGCTTGCCCTGCCCCACAGGGTCACTTCCGTGCCAAAGCCGGGCTCCAAGCCGGCGGCAAATACCGGTTCGAGGTCCACAGTCACCATGTCCATGCTGACGCGCCCCACCAGCCGCGTGCGCACGCCGTCCACCAGCACGGGCGTGCCGGTGTCGGCGTGGCGCGGGTAGCCATCGGCATAGCCGCAGGCTGCAATGCCAATGCGCATGGGCGACTCAGCCCGAAAGCGCGAGCCGTAACCAACGCTGTCGCCAGTTTTTAGGTGCTGGACGGCCAGTAGGCGGGTTAAAAGCGTCATCGTCGGTGCAAGTTCCCAGCCTGCCGCGCTGTGCTCGGGAAAATCGGGCGCACTGCCGTAGAGCGCAATGCCGGCGCGAACCCAATCGCCGCGCACGCTTGCATCCGCGGCATGTCGCAGGATGGCAGCGCTGTTGCAGACGCTGCGCTCGCCCGGCAGGTCCTGCGTGGCAGCGCTGAACGCTTGCCACTGGTGGTCGATGCCGCGCGGACCGTCGGCGTCGGAAAAGTGCGTCATGTGCGAAATTTCGTCCACCTGAGGCAGGGCGTTGAGCCGCGCCCAGGCGCTGCGGTAGCGCTCTGGCGTGAAGCCCAGCCGGTTCATGCCGGAATTGAGCTTGAGAAAAACGCGATGCGCTGCCTGCGTCTTGTGGGCGGCCAGCATGTCGATCTGTTCGTCGCAGTGCACGGCGTGCCACAGCGACAGGCGCGAGCACAGCTCCAGGTCGCGCGCCTCGAACACGCCTTCCAGCAGCAAGATGGGGCCGCGCCAGCCCAGCTTGCGCACCCGTTCGGCTTCTGCCAGGTCCAGCAGCGCAAATCCATCGGCCGCGCGCAGCGCTTCGAACACGCGCTCAATGCCATGGCCATACGCGTTCGCTTTGACCACCGCCCAGATGCGCGCGTCCGGCGCTGCGCGGCGGGCGCGCTCCAGATTGCTGGCCAAGGCGGCGGTGTGGATGCAGGCAGCGATAGGGCGGGGCATGGCGTCGGGTGTGAAACTGGCGTAAGCAGCCATTCTGGCATCAGCGCTCCCCGAACGCGTGGCAATGGGGGGCGTGATATAACCGCCCGTCATTTGCCCGCCGACCCGATTACCTCGGCCGTTCACTTACCGTGATGGCCCTTTTTGCTCCCAGATGAAGCGCGGTTTCTACACCATCATGTCGGCGCAGTTTTTTAGCTCGCTGGCCGACAACGCACTTTTCGTCGCCGCTGTGGAGCTGCTGCGCACTGGAGGGGCTCCCGAATGGCAGCGGGCCGCGCTGATACCGTTGTTTGCGCTGTTTTACGTGGTGTTGGCGCCATTTGTAGGCGCTTTTGCCGACGCTCTGCCCAAAGGGCGGGTGATGTTCATCAGCAATGCGATCAAGATCGTTGGCTGCATCATGATGCTATTTGGCTCGCACCCGCTGGTGGCCTATGCGGTGGTGGGCTTGGGTGCGGCGGCGTATTCGCCCGCCAAGTACGGCATCCTCACCGAACTGCTCCCAGCCTCGCAGCTGGTCAAGGCCAATGGCTGGATCGAGGGGCTGACCATTGCCTCCATCATTCTCGGCGTGCTGCTGGGCGGGCAGCTGGTAGGGCGCCAGATCGCGCCCTTGTTGCTGAGCATTGACCTCCCGTTTATCGATACCGGCATCCAAACGCCACCCGAAGCGGCCATTGCGGCCTTGATCCTGGTCTACGCCATTGCCGCCTGGTTCAACCTGCTTATTCCGCATACGGGCGTGGAAATGCGGCCGCTGCGGCGCACGCCAGAGACCAGCGTGTTTGCCGGAGCGCTCTCGCTGCTGCCCGATTTTTGGACATGCAATGCGCGCCTGTGGCGCGACAAGTTGGGCCAGATTTCGCTCTCCACCACCACGCTCTTCTGGGGCGCTGGTGGCAATTTGAAGCTCATCGTGCTGGCCTGGGCTGCAGTCGCTCTTGGCTACAACACCACACAGGCCTCGGCGCTGATTGGCGTGGTGTCGATTGGTACAGCAGCGGGCGCGGTTTTGGCCTCCATGCGCATGCGGCTGGACAGCGCCACACGCGTCATCCCGCTGGGTATCGGCATGGGCGTGCTGCTGGTGATGATGGTGTTCATCAACAGCATCTGGGTGGCCGTGCCATTTTTGATCTTGCTCGGCGGCCTCGGCGGTTTTCTGGTGGTGCCGATGAACGCGCTGCTGCAGCACCGAGGCCACAATTTGATGGGGGCGGGCCGCTCGATTGCGGTGCAGAACTTCAACGAGCAGGCGGCCATCCTCGGGTTGGGTGCGCTCTACAGCCTCTCGCTCAAGTTTGGCCTCTCGGTGTTTGGTGCCATCACGGTGTTTGGTGTGGTGGTCGCCGGCGCCATGTGGCTGATACGGCGCTGGCACCAACACAACTGCCAGCACCACACGGAAGAGCTGGAGCACCTGCTGCAAATCGCCCGCCAGGATGCGCACCATTGAGGCGCTGCGTCCAAGCTGCAAGTGCAGGGCGATGAACTACTGAATTTATAGCTGCTAGCGTATACTGCATAAGCGCTAGAGGCCAATTTCGCTTGTATTTTTGATGACTGCCCCGCTGCCCGTTCTCGCCCTGCTGTTCAACGCCTTTGTCTGGGGCGTGTCTTGGTGGCCGCTGCGCGCCTTGCACCAGGCGGGACTGCACCCGCTGTGGGCGACTGCGCTGGTGTATCTGGCGGCGCTGGTGTGTCTGGTGCTGTTCATGCCCGCCAGTGCGCGCAGCTTTCTGAGCACGCCCAAGTTGTGGCTGCTTGCCGTGGCGGCAGGGCTGACCAACATCTGCTTCAACTGGGCGGTGACGCTCGGCGACGTGGTGCGGGTGGTGCTGCTGTTCTACCTCATGCCCGCTTGGTCGGTGCTGCTGGCCTGGTGGCTGCTCGATGAGCGGCCGACGCCGGTCGCCTTGTTGCGCCTATTGCTCGCCTTGGTCGGCGTGGTGCTGGTGGTGCTTCCCGCGGGCGCTCCCCTGTCGAAGCTGGCGAGCGGGCTCTCTGCGACCGACTTTCTGGCAGTGGCAGGCGGGTTCTGCTTTGCGCTGACCAACGTCTTCCTGCGCCGTTTCAACCAAACGCCTGAGCGTGACCGGATGATCGCCATGTTCAGTGGTGGATTCTTGACGGCCACAGCCGGCGCCTTTGCCGCCACTGCAGCTGGGTTGGCGAGTGCGCCCCCGACACCGGCTGTCGATTGGCTGCTGGTGGCAGCGGGTCTGGCCTTGGCTTTTGTGCTCGGCAATCTTGGCCTGCAATACGGCGCAGCGCGGCTGGCTGCCAGCACCACGGCGCTGGTCATGCTCAGCGAAGTGCTGTTTGCGAGCGTGTCGTCGGTTTTTCTGGGCGCTGCGCAGCTCACGCCGCGCATGCTTGCTGGCGGCGCGCTGATCGTGATGGCCGCGCTGCTGGCACTTTGGCCGAGGCGCGCCGCCAACAAGCAGCAAGCGGGCGACGCGGCTACCATCGACCGCCAACCCTGAGAGAACACCATGCCCCAGACCGCCTACGACTTTGAAGCCCTGCAGATCGACGGCAGCAGCGTGCCGCTGTCGAACTACCGCGGCCAGGTGCTGCTTATCGTGAACACTGCCAGTGCCTGCGGCTTCACGCCGCAGTTCAAGGGGCTCGAGCAATTGCACCGCGAATATGGAGACCAAGGCTTGGTGGTGCTGGGCTTTCCGTGCAACCAGTTTGGCAGCCAAGACCCGGGTAGCAACGACGAGATCGCCTCGTTCTGCGAACTCAACTACGGCGTGAGCTTCCCGATGATGGCCAAAATTAATGTCAATGGCGCGGACGCCAACCCGCTGTATCGATGGCTCTCAAGCGAAGCGCCGGGGCTGCTCGGCAGCAAAGCGATCAAGTGGAACTTCACCAAGTTTCTGGTCGGGCGCGATGGTCAGGTGATTCGCCGTTACGCGCCTCAAGAGGCGCCGGAGAATTTGGCCGGCGACATTGCCGCTGCATTGGCCAGCGCCTGAGCCGCTTGCAGGTGCTTGCCCCATGCTGATCAACTGCGTCGCCTACGAACACGGCCACAAGCTCGCCGACATCGGCACCGACCAGATTGCCCACTGGCTCCAGCAGCCCGACGCCTTCGTCTGGGTGGCGCTTCTGGACCCAAGCGCCGAAGAGTTGACGCAGATGCAACGCGAATTCGGCCTGCACGAGTTGGCGGTGGAGGATGCCCTGAAGGGCCACCAACGGCCGAAAATTGAAGAGTACGGCGACATGGTGTTCGTGGTGCTGCACCTGGTTGAGCCCGAGGTGGACGATCTTCTGGTGGGCGAGGTGGCGATATTTGTCGGTAAGAACTTCGTGCTCTCGGCGCGCAGCCGCAGCAGCCAAGGCTTTCTCGGCGTGCGTGAGCGCTGCGAGCGCGAGCCGCTCTTTCTGGAGCGTGGCGCGGGCTTCGTGCTGTACGCCTTGATGGACGCGGTGGTGGACCGCTACTTTCCCATCATCGAACTGTTTGAAGCCGAGCTCGAAGGGATCGAAGAGCAGATTTTTGCCAGCGGTTCGGCGCGCGGCAACATAGAGCGCCTCTACGAGCTTAAGCACCGCACTGCCGTGCTGCGCCACGCCGTCGCGCCGCTGCTGGAGATGCTCAATAAGTTGCATGGCGGCCGTGTACCGCCGGCTTTCGTCAGCACGCAAGAATACTTTCGCGACGTGCACGACCACCTGGCCCGCATCAACGGCTCCATCGACACCATCCGCGACACGATTGGCACCGCGATTCAGGTGAACCTGTCGATGGTGGCAATTGAAGAGTCGGAAACCACCAAGCGCCTGGCCGCCTGGGCAGCCATCTTCGCCGTCTCGACCGCGATGGCGGGCATCTGGGGCATGAATTTCGAGGTCATGCCCGAGCTCAAGTGGCGCTATGGCTACCCGTTGGCCCTGGGCGCCATCGTGCTTGCGGGCGCGGTGCTGTACCGGCGCTTTCGCAAGGTTGGCTGGCTTTAAAATTCAAGTAAAAATAGGCTGTAGCGCTTTATTTATAAGCGCAAGCAGCTATGATTTTTGAATAATCCGCGCTGCTTCCCGCGCAAAGTACGTCAACACCCCATCGGCCCCTGCGCGCTTGAACGCCAGCAGGCTCTCCATCATCACCGCGTCATGCTGAAGCCAGCCGTTTTGCGCGGCGGCCTTGAGCATGGCGTACTCGCCGCTCACTTGGTACGCGAAGGTAGGCACGCGAAACTCGTCCTTCACGCGGCGCACGATGTCCAGGTAGGGCATGCCGGGTTTCACCATCACCATGTCGGCGCCCTCGGCGATGTCAATGGCCACTTCGCGCAGCGCTTCGTCGCTGTTGCCGGGGTCCATCTGGTAGACCTTTTTGTCGCTCTTGCCCAAGTTGCCGGCCGAGCCCACCGCGTCGCGAAACGGGCCGTAAAAGGCGCTGGCGTATTTGGCGCTGTAGGCCATGATGCGGGTGTGGATGAGGCCTTGGCACTCCAGCGCGTCGCGGATGGCGCCGATGCGGCCGTCCATCATGTCGCTGGGTGCGACGATGTCCACGCCGGCTTCGGCTTGCGTGAGCGCTTGGCCGGTGAGCACTTCGACGGTCTCGTCGTTCAGGATGTAGCCCGTGTCGTCCAACAGGCCGTCCTGCCCATGGCTCGTGAAGGGGTCCAGGGCGACGTCGGTCATCACGCCCAAGCTCGGGAATTCCCGCTTCAAACGACGCACGACGCGCGGGATCAGGCCATCTGGGTTGAGCGCTTCCTTGCCGTCGGGCGTTTTCAGGCTGGCGTCGATCACCGGAAACAGTGCCAGCACTGGGATACCAAGCTGCACGCATTCCGCCGCCACAGGCAGCAACAGGTCCAGACTGACGCGCTCCACGCCAGGCATGGAGGCCACGGCTTCGCGGCGGTTGGCGCCATCGAGCACAAAGACCGGGTAGATCAAATCGTGCGCCGTGACGCGGTGCTCGCGCACCAGATTGCGGGTGAATTCGTCGTGGCGCAGGCGCCGCGGGCGCGCGCTGGGGAAGGGGGTAGGGCTGGAGAGGTGCATCCGAAAATTGTGCACCACTCCCGCAGGACGCACCGGGGCGCCTAAACTGCCCCCATGCTTTGGGTCAAATCACTCCACATTGTTTTCGTCACCAGCTGGTTTGCTGGGCTGTTTTATTTGCCGCGCATCTTCGTCAATATGGCGATGGTGGCGCCCGGCTCGGTGGCCGAACAGGAGCGCCTGATGCTGATGGCGAGAAAGCTCATGCGCTTTACCACCATGCTGGCGGTCCCCGCCGTGGGCCTGGGCTTGTGGCTGTGGCTGGGCTACGGCATTGGCAGGGGGCCTGGCAACGGCTGGATGCACGCCAAGCTGGCGCTGGTGCTGCTGGTGCTGGGCTACCACCACGCGTGCGGTGTGCTGCTGCGCAAGTTCGGCCAGGGGCGCAACACCCGCAGCCACCGCTGGTACCGCTGGTTCAATGAAATGCCCGTGCTGCTGCTGCTGGCCATTGTGGTGCTGGTGGTAGTCAAGCCGTTCTGAGGGTCGCGTGTCGGCGCGGAGCATGGACAAAACCACCGCCTGGCCCCTTGCGCTGGTGTATGCCGCGCTGATCGTCTTTGCCAGCCTGTTTCCCTTTGAGGGCTGGCGCGCGCAGGGGCTTTCCGTCTGGGAGTTTTTGAACGGTCCATTGCCCCCGCACTATTGGACCGGCTTTGACGTGGCCATCAATGTGGCTGGCTACGCGCCGCTGGGGTTCATGCTGGCGTTGGGTTTCACGCGCAGCGGGTGGGCGCGTTCGGCGGTGCCACTGGCGTTCCTGATGGGGACGGTGCTGTCGCTGCTGATGGAGTTTCTGCAAATTTATCTGCCCAAACGCGTTCCCTCCAACCTCGATCTTTTGTTGAACTCCGCAGGGGCGCTGCTCGGGGCGGTGAGCGCTGCTGCGCCGGAGCGGCTTGGCGCGTTGGAGCGCTGGAGCCGCTTTCGCGCACGCTGGTTTGCCCGCGACGCCCGCGGCGCGCTGGTGCTGCTGGCGCTGTGGCCCTGGGCGCTGTTGTT
This sequence comes from Giesbergeria sp., assembly GCA_034676525.1. Classification (GTDB taxonomy): domain Bacteria; phylum Pseudomonadota; class Gammaproteobacteria; order Burkholderiales; family Burkholderiaceae_C; genus Simplicispira. The sequence continues at coordinate 394,714 of JAUCCA010000012.1, read as the reverse complement.
TCCTGCAGCCGAGCCGTTTGGGCTCGGCCAAGTGATCGAGCGGCTGGAAGTTTTGTTGGCAGAGGTGTTCGACGGCACGCCGTTCTACGACTGGTTGCCAGTGCGCCAGGCGCCACTTGAAGCGCTTTCGCCCGCGGCGGAGGCGCTCTGTGTTGGTTTGGGCTTGCTCGCGCCCTGTTTGCTCGCTTTCAGCGTGACGCGTCAGACAAGTCGGCGCGCGGTGCTTATGTGCTCAGTCGCTGCGATTGGCGTGGGCGCCACTGCGCTGTCGTCGGCGCTGAGCTGGGGGCCCTCGCACGCTTGGGCATGGATGAGCGCGCAGGCGCAAGCAGGCATTGTTCTGGGCGTGGTGTTTGCCGCCGCGGCGATCGGCTTGCGCCAGCGCGCGTGCGCCGTGCTGCTGCTGGTGGTGCTGAGCCTGCACCTGGCGCTGCTCAACGATGCCCCTACCAGCGCCTACTTTGCACAGACGCTGGTGGACTGGGAACAGGGCCGCTTCATTCGTTTTTACGGACTGGGCCAGTGGCTCGGGTGGCTTTGGCCCTATGTCGCCTTGGTATACGTGCTGCAGCGCGCTTCGCGGCGGGCGCTTCCAGAGCGCGGCTGAGCGAATTGCAGGGCGACTTCTAGAATGTCGCCATGAGTGAACCAACTTCTGCTGCGCCAAGCTACTTCGCGCGCCACATCTTTTTTTGCCTCAACGAACGGGCCAACGGTGAGGCGTGCTGCGCGCAACACGGCGCGCAAGCAGCGTTCGACCACTGCAAATCCCGTGTCAAGAAGGCGGGTTTGTCTGGCCCGGGGAAAATTCGGGTGAACAAGTCCGGCTGTTTGGACCGCTGCGCCGCTGGCCCGGTGGCGGTGGTGTATCCGGAAGGCGTCTGGTACAGCTATGTGGACCTGGCAGACATCGACGAAATCGTCGATTCCCATCTGGTGGGTGGCGTGGTGGTGGAGCGCTTGCTTACGCCGCCGGAACTTGGGCGCTGAAAGCAGCTCAATCGGGGCAACGCGCGTACGCTGGGCGTAAGTCTTTGAAAAATCACCTTCAAGCGCTTGCCGCTCCTTGATAAGCTGCTATAAAAACCATACTGTGAACGCCCATACCGAAGCCATCCTTTTGCAAGGCGAAGCCGGCGCCATCGAGGCGCTGCGCGATACCGCGCCGGATGCGCGCGGCGTTGCCGTCATTGCGCACCCACACCCGCTTTTTGGCGGCAGCATGAACAACAAAGTCGTTCAGACGCTGGCGCGAGCGTTTGTGCAATGCGGTTACACGGCGGTGCGCTTTAACTTTAGAGGCGTTGGCGCGAGCGCTGGCGTACACGACGAGGGCCGCGGCGAGTGCGACGACATGCTGGCCGTGGTGCGGCAGGTGGCGCAAGACGGTCCAATTGCGGTTGCTGGCTTTTCCTTTGGCGCGTTCGTCGCCAGCGGTGCGTTGACGCGGCTCTGGAGCGAGCGCGAAGTGCAGCACGCGGTGCTCGTCGGTACCGCCGCCAGCCGTAACGAAGTGGCACCGATCCCGATAGAAGCGCACGCATGCACTTTGGTGCTGCACGGCGAGACCGACGACACAGTGCCGCTTTCGAGTGTGCTGGACTGGGCGCGCCCGCAGACGCTGCCAGTCACCGTACTGCCCGGCGTCGGACATTTCTTCCATGGGCAGTTGCCGTTGCTCAGACATTTGGTGGCGCGCCATCTGAGTGTGCCTGCCTGAGTTCTGCGAGGCTTGCCTCGCTTGGGCTTCCTTTCTTTTTTTCTTCCGATCCACCATTTATCTACATGAAACGAATCTTTCGCGCTTTGCGCCGCCTAGTTGTTCCTGCTCTGGCATTGGTCGCTTCCGCGGGCGTTGCCGCCCAAACTGCACCACAGCCGCCGGAAATCGCGGCCCGCAATTACTTGCTGATGGACGTCACTTCGGGGCAGATGCTCGCGGCGAAAGACATCGACGCTCCGGTGGAGCAGGCGTCGTTGACCAAGCTGATGAGCGCTTACGTGGTGTTTGATGCCCTGCGCGCGAAGAAGATCACGCTGGAGCAAAAGCTCCCTGTGAGTGAGCGCGCCTGGAAGATGCCGGGTTCGCGCATGTTCATTGATCCCAAGATGCAGGTACCGGTGGACGACCTCATCAGCGGCATGATCATTCAGTCGGGCAACGATGCCACCATGGCGCTCGCGGAAGGTGTTGGCGGCACGGCCGAGCAGTTCGTCAAGATGATGAACGACCAAGCGGTTGCCATGGGGCTCAAGGGCACGGCCTACAAGAACCCTGAAGGGCTGACGGAGCCCGGCCACACGACCACCGCGCGCGATTTGGCGGTCATCACTGCGCGGCTGCAGCACGATTTCCCGGAGTACATGCACTACTACTCGACCAAGCAGTACCGCTACCCGGGTACGCCAGCGTCCAACAGCAACAACCGCAATCTGCTGCTGTACCGCGACCCTTCGGTCGATGGCATGAAGACTGGGCACACCGCGGCGGCGGGCTACTGCCTGGTCTCGACCGCCAAGCGGGAATTCCCCAATGTGGGAAGCCGACGCCTGATTTCCATCGTGTTGGGCGCATCGAGCGAGAACGCCCGCGCCAACGAAAGCCAAAAGCTGCTCAACTGGGGCTACACGGCGTTTGATGCGGTCAAACTCTTCGATGCTGGCCAGCCGGTGGAGACGCCGCCAGTCTGGAAAGGGACGCAAAACACGATCAAGATTGGCAGTCCCAACCCGATCGTGATCGCCGTGCCGGCGGGGAGCGCCGGCAAGGTAACAACCCAAGTCGTACGGCAAGACCCGCTGGTCGCGCCATTCGCCAAAGGTCAGGAAGTGGGCAAGCTCAAGGTGGTAGTGGGCGACCAAACGGTGCGTGAGGTGCCTTTGGTGGCGCTGGACGAAGTGCCGCAAGCGGGTGTTTTCGGCCGCGCCTGGGACGCCCTTCGTCTCTGGATCAAGTAAACAACAGCGCGCAGGCCCGGTCCGCCCTGCGAAGGGTGCATTGCTTGTCTGCGCTACTGCCATCTGCTACATTTGAAGGCTTTTCGGAATTTCCGAAGGGATTCACGTTTTCGCATTTCACGTTTAGGAACGAAGTATTCATGCCAACCATTAACCAGCTCGTGCGTCACGGGCGAGAGGTCGAAAAGACCAAGTCCAAGAGCCCGGCGATGGAAAACTCGCCCCAGCGCCGCGGCGTGTGCACCCGTGTGTACACCACGACGCCCAAGAAGCCAAACTCCGCTCTGCGTAAGGTCGCCAAGGTGCGCCTGACCAACGGTTTTGAGGTCATTTCCTACATCGGCGGTGAAGGCCACAACCTGCAAGAGCACAGCGTCGTGCTGGTGCGCGGCGGTCGTGTCAAGGACTTGCCTGGTGTGCGTTACCACATCGTGCGCGGTTCGCTCGACTTGCAAGGCGTGAAAGACCGCAAGCAGTCGCGCTCCAAGTACGGCGCCAAGAAGCCCAAGGCCAAATAAGCCCTGCGCTTTTCTGCAAAAACAATCGGTGTTTGATTCGCCTGGCTGGCGGTTCAAACGAAGTGACCCCAAGCGCGAATGTTTCGTGTGGGTCGAGTAAGTGGGATTCTCAATGGATCTCGCGGTGTCTGAAAAGATGCCAACTGAAGCAATTAAGAGGTGAAAAATGCCACGTCGTCGCGAAGTTCCCAAACGTGAAATCCTGCCGGATCCTAAGTTCGGCAATGTAGAGCTGTCCAAATTCATGAACGTGATCATGGAAGGCGGCAAAAAAGCTGTGGCCGAGCGCATCATTTATGGCGCGCTCGAACTCATCGAGAAGAAGCATCCCGATAAAGACCCGCTGGAAGCTTTTGTTGTTGCCATCAACAACGTCAAGCCCATGGTGGAAGTCAAGTCGCGCCGCGTGGGTGGTGCGAATTACCAAGTGCCTGTGGAAGTGCGTCCCGTGCGTCGCTTGGCGCTGTCGATGCGCTGGATCAAGGAAGCCGCCCGCAAGCGCGGTGAAAAGTCCATGGCGCAACGCTTGGCCAACGAACTGCTCGAGGCCACTGAAGGCCGCGGCGGTGCCATGAAGAAGCGTGATGAAGTTCACCGCATGGCCGAAGCGAACAAGGCATTTAGCCACTTCCGCTTCTAAATTTCGTCCCCATATTGCGAAAGCTGGAAGCCCGATCCGCTCCGTGGGAGTGGGCGGGCTTTCAGCCGTTAACGAAAGAAAATCATGGCTCGCAAGACCCCAATTGCCCGTTACCGCAACATCGGTATCTCGGCCCACATCGACGCTGGCAAAACCACCACGTCTGAGCGTATCCTTTTCTACACCGGCGTGACTCATAAGCTCGGTGAAGTGCACGACGGTGCAGCTACCACCGACTGGATGGAGCAAGAGCAAGAGCGCGGCATCACGATTACATCGTCCGCTGTGACCTGCTTCTGGAAGGGTATGGATCTGTCCCGCCCCGAGCACCGCATCAACATCATCGACACCCCCGGCCACGTCGACTTCACCATTGAAGTCGAGCGTTCAATGCGCGTGCTCGACGGTGCGGTCATGGTGTACTGCGCAGTGGGCGGCGTACAGCCACAGTCGGAAACCGTCTGGCGCCAGGCCAACAAGCACAAGGTGCCGCGTCTGGCCTTTGTGAACAAGATGGACCGCACCGGCGCCAACTTCTTCAAGGTTGTTGAAGGCATGAAGCTGCGCCTGAAGGCCAGCCCGGTGCCGATCGTGGTGCCAATTGGTGCCGAAGACAAATTTGAAGGCGTCGTCGACCTCATCAAGATGAAGGCCATCTACTGGGACGAAGCCTCGCAAGGCATGAAGTTCGAGTACCGCGAAATTCCTGCCGAGTTGGTGGACGTCTGCAAGGAATGGCACGACAAAATGGTCGAGTCGGCAGCCGAAGCGAACGAAGAGCTGATGAATAAGTACTTGGAAGAGGGTTCGCTCTCGGAAGAGGAAATCATTGCCGGTATCCGTGCGCGCACCATCGCCTGCGAAATCCAGCCTATGTTGTGCGGTACCGCCTTCAAGAACAAGGGTGTGCAGCGCATGCTGGACGCCGTGCTGGACTTCCTGCCTGCACCTACCGACATCCCCGATGTCAAGGGCACGGACGAGGACGAGAATCCCATTACCCGCAAGGCGGACGACAGCGAGAAGTTCTCGGCACTGGCTTTCAAGCTGATGACCGACCCCTTCGTCGGTCAGCTCACGTTCGTGCGCGTGTACTCGGGCGTTCTGACCAAAGGCGACACCGTCTACAACTCGATCAAGGGCAAGAAAGAGCGCATTGGTCGTATCGTGCAGATGCACGCCAACGAACGCCAGGAAGTCGATGAAATTCGCGCCGGTGACATTGCTGCATGTGTGGGCCTGAAGGACGTCACGACGGGTGAAACCCTGTCGGACATTGGCTCGCCCATCATTCTTGAGCGCATGGTCTTCCCTGAGCCCGTGATTTCGCAGGCGGTTGAGCCCAAGACCAAGATCGACCAGGAAAAAATGGGCATTGCCCTGCAGCGTCTCGCCGCAGAAGACCCGTCCTTCCGTGTGCGCACCGACGAAGAATCTGGTCAGACCATCATTTCCGGCATGGGCGAGTTGCACCTGGAAATTTTGGTGGACCGCATGAAGCGCGAGTTTGGCGTAGAAGCCAACGTTGGCAAACCTCAGGTGGCCTACCGCGAAACCATTCGCAAAACGGTGGAAGATGCCGAAGGCAAGTTCGTTCGCCAGTCGGGTGGTAAGGGTCAGTATGGCCACGTGGTGCTCAAGATTGAGCCCAACGAGCCTGGCAAGGGCATCGAATTCATCGACGCCATCAAGGGTGGCGTCGTGCCGCGCGAGTACATCCCAGCGGTCGAAAAGGGTATCAACGAAGCCGTCACGCAGGGCGTGTTGGCTGGTTACCCGGTGGTTGACGTCAAGGTGACGCTGCACTTCGGTTCGTACCACGATGTGGACTCGAACGAGCTGGCATTCAAGATGGCTGCCATCTTTGGCTTCAAGGAAGGTTGCCGCAAGGCCAATCCGGTCATCCTTGAGCCCATGATGGCGGTGGAAGTCGAGACGCCTGAAGACTACGCCGGCAACGTGATGGGCGATCTGTCCAGCCGTCGCGGCATGGTGCAAGGCATGGACGACATGGTCGGCGGCGGCAAAGCCATCAAGGCCGAGGTGCCACTGTCTGAGATGTTCGGCTACTCGACCACGCTGCGTTCGGCTACACAAGGTCGCGCCACCTACACGATGGAATTCAAGCACTACGCGGAAGCACCGCGCAACGTGTCTGAAGCCATCATGGCGGCAAGGACCAAATAAGTCCTTGGGGTCAGACCAGCTTCGCTGCTCTGACCCCTCTGACTGGATGCTTTGTGTCCCCCTTGGTTGGACAAATTTTTAGTCTGAATGGCCTCTAGCGCTTATCTGTAAAGCGTAGACAGCTATTTATTGAATAGCAAATTTTTTTGCGAGTCTGCGATCCGGTGCCGTCCCGTTGCTCTGTGCGGGGCGATCAAGCAATCGGGTGCAGACGTTAAACCTGAACACAGGCATTGCTCTTTGGAGATTTTGAAATGGCAAAAGGAAAATTCGAACGTACCAAGCCGCACGTCAACGTGGGCACCATTGGTCACGTGGACCACGGCAAGACGACGCTAACGGCGGCAATTGCCACCGTGTTGTCGAAGAAATTTGGCGGCGAAGCCAAAGACTACTCGCAGATCGACAACGCGCCTGAAGAAAAAGCGCGCGGTATCACGATCAACACCTCGCACGTCGAGTACGAGACCACTGGTCGCCACTACGCGCACGTGGACTGTCCTGGCCACGCCGACTATGTGAAGAACATGATCACGGGTGCCGCTCAGATGGACGGCGCCATTTTGGTGTGCTCCGCTGCTGACGGCCCAATGCCTCAGACCCGCGAGCACATCCTGCTGGCCCGTCAAGTTGGCGTGCCTTACATCATCGTGTTCCTGAACAAGTGCGACATGGTGGACGACGAGGAGCTCCTCGAGCTCGTCGAAATGGAAGTGCGCGAGCTCCTCGACAAATACAACTTCCCTGGCGACGACACCCCGATCATTCGCGGTTCCGCTAAGCTGGCCCTTGAAGGCGACACCGGCCCTCTGGGTGAGCAAGCCATCATGAAGCTCGCTGAAGCTCTGGACACCTACATCCCTACGCCAGAGCGCGCAGTGGACGGTGCCTTCCTGATGCCCGTCGAAGACGTGTTCTCCATCTCTGGCCGCGGCACCGTCGTGACCGGTCGTATTGAGCGCGGCATTGTCAAGGTTGGCGAAGAAATCGAAATCGTTGGTATCACCGACACCGTCAAGACCACCTGCACCGGCGTGGAAATGTTCCGCAAGTTGCTCGACCAGGGTCAGGCTGGCGACAACGTTGGCCTGCTCTTGCGCGGCACCAAGCGCGAAGACGTCCAGCGCGGCCAAGTGCTGTGCAAGCCCGGTTCGGTCAAGCCGCACACGCATTTCACCGCTGAAATCTACGTGCTCTCCAAAGACGAAGGTGGTCGCCACACACCTTTCTTCAACAACTACCGTCCCCAGTTTTACTTCCGCACCACGGACGTGACGGGTGCGATCGAGTTGCCTGAAGGCAAGGAAATGGTCATGCCTGGCGACAACGTGTCGATCACCGTGAAGCTGATCAACCCCATCGCCATGGAGGAAGGTCTGCGCTTCGCTATTCGCGAAGGCGGCCGTACCGTGGGCGCGGGTGTCGTGGCCAAGATCATTGCTTAATTTTTAAGCGCACACAGGAACTTGCCATGTCCAAGCAAAAAATCCGCATCCGCCTCAAAGCGTTCGATTACAAGCTGATCGACCAGTCTGCCGCTGAAATTGTTGACACTGCCAAACGCACCGGCGCCATCGTCAAGGGCCCCGTGCCTCTGCCGACGCGCATGAAGCGTTTTGACATCCTGCGCTCGCCGCACGTCAACAAGACCAGCCGTGACCAGCTCGAAATCCGCACGCACCAGCGTCTGATGGACATCGTCGACCCCACCGACAAAACGGTGGACGCGCTGATGAAGCTCGACCTGCCGGCAGGCGTAGACGTAGAAATCAAGCTGCAGTAATCCTGCGCTGTGGGCCCCACGCCACGGGGCATTGAAGAATAACGCGAACTTGCCTGCAAAGGCAGTTCGCGTTATACTTTGTGGCTTCGCCTTTTTTGCGCGCCTTTTTTGTGCGCGCAGTGATTTTCAGGGGCGAAGTTTTATCAACCGTCTTTCATGCGCGCCGGAATGTCCGGGCGCAACGCCGGGGCCAATTGCAGTCGCGGCGGTGAGAGTTTTGGAGAAACAAATGAGTCTGAGCAACTCCCTCGGGTTGCTGGGCCGCAAGGTTGGCATGATGCGCTTGTTCACCGATGAAGGGGATGCAGTTCCCGTCACGGTGGTCGACGTATCGAACAATCGCGTCACCCAGGTCAAAACCCAAGAGAACGATGGTTACGTGGCCCTGCAGGTCACGTTCGGTGCGCGCCGGGCCTCCCGCGTCACCAAGCCTGCCGCTGGTCACCTTGCCAAGGCAGGTGTCGAAGCCGGTGAAATCATCCAGGAATTCCGAGTTACTGCAGACGTCGCTGGCAAATATGCCGCTGGCGCCACGGTGCCTGTGGCCGACCTGTTTGTCGTAGGCCAAAAGGTCGACGTGCAAGGCACTTCGATTGGTAAAGGCTTCGCCGGTACCATCAAGCGCCACAACATGAGCTCGCAGCGCGCGTCGCACGGTAACAGCCGTTCGCACAACGTGCCGGGTTCTATCGGTATGGCGCAAGATCCGGGCCGCGTGTTTCCGGGCAAGCGCATGACCGGTCATATGGGCGACGAGACCGTCACCACGCAAAACCTCGACGTGATTCGCATCGACGAAGCACGTCAACTGCTCTTGATCAAGGGTGCTGTTCCGGGCTCCAAGGGTGGGTTCGTGACGGTGCGTCCTGCCATCAAGGCGGCCCCAATTAAAGGAGCGAACTGATGCAGCTCGAACTCCTGAACGATCAAGGCCAGGGCGCGAGCAAGCTCGACGTTCCCGAGACCGTATTTGGTCGTGAATACAACGAAGATCTGGTGCACCAGATTGTGGTCGCTTACCGCGCCAACGGTCGTCAGGGCACCCGTGCCCAGAAGGACCGCGAGCAGGTTCGCCACTCGACCAAGAAGCCTTTTAAACAAAAGGGTACCGGCCGCGCACGTGCTGGTATGACTTCCTCGCCTCTGTGGCGCGGAGGCGGTCGAATTTTCCCGAATTTGCCTGACGAAAACTTCACGCAAAAGATTAACAAGAAGATGTACCGCGCCGGCATGGCCGCCATCCTCTCGCAGTTGGCGCGCGAAGGCCGTCTGGCTGTGGTTGATTCGATGAAGCTCGATTCGCCCAAGACCAAGGTTCTGGCTGACAAGTTCAAGGCCATGAATCTGCAGTCCGTGATGGTGATCACCGACGAGGTCGATGAAAACTTGTACCTGGCATCGCGCAATCTGGTGAACGTATACGTGGTCGAGCCACGTTACGCAGACCCAGTCTCGCTGGTGCACTACAAGAAGGTCATCGTCACCAAGGCTGCAATCGACCAACTAAAGGAGATGTTCGCATGAGCACGCTCAAGTTTGACGAAGGCCGTCTGATGCAGGTTCTCGTGGCCCCCATCGTGTCCGAAAAGGCCACCATGGTTGCAGAGAAATCCAATGCGGTGACGTTCAAGGTGCTGCAAAACGCCACCAAGCACGAGATCAAGGCTGCCGTAGAACTGATGTTCAAAGTGGAAGTCAAGGGCGTCTCGGTGCTCAACACCAAAGGCAAGACCAAGCGCTTTGGCAAATCCATGGGCCGTCGCGACAACGTGCGCAAGGCTTATGTGACGCTCAAGCCAGGTCAAGAGCTGAACCTGTCCGGGGAGGCCGCGTAAATCATGGCTGTCATCAAGATGAAACCCACCTCGCCGGGCCAACGTGCCGTGGTGAAGGTCACGCGCGATCACCTGCACAAGGGTGATGGCTATGCGCCGCTGCTGGAGCCTCAGTTCCAGAAGGCTGGCCGCAACAACAACGGTCACATCACGACGCGCCATAAGGGCGGTGGGCACAAGCACCACTATCGCGTGGTGGACTTCAAGCGCAACAAGGATGGCATCGCTGCCAAAGTTGAGCGCATTGAATACGACCCAAACCGCACGGCGCACATTGCGCTGGTGTGCTACGCCGACGGCGAGCGCCGCTACATCATCGCTCCACGCGGTCTGGAAGTCGGCAGCACGCTGATGTCCGGCGCAGAAGCACCGATCCGCGCTGGCAACACGCTGCCAATTCGCAACATCCCAGTGGGCTCGACCATTCACTGCATCGAGCTCAAGCCCGGTGCCGGTGCGCAGATCGCCCGTTCGGCTGGTGCTTCGGCAACGCTGCTGGCTCGCGAGAGCATGTACGCCCAAGTGCGCATGCGTTCGGGTGAAGTGCGCCGCATTCACATCGAATGCCGCGCCACGATTGGTGAAGTTGCCAACGAAGAGCACAGCCTGCGCCAGCTTGGCAAGGCCGGTGTGAAGCGCTGGATGGGTATTCGTCCTACGGTGCGTGGCGTGGCCATGAACCCGGTCGATCACCCGCACGGTGGTGGCGAAGGCCGCACCGGTGAAGGCCGCCATGCAGTCGATCCTTGGGGCAATCTGACCAAGGGTTATCGCACCCGCAACAACAAGCGTACGCAAGGCATGATCGTCTCGCGCCGCAAGAAGAAATAAGGGATAGCCAATGACTCGCTCTCTCAAAAAAGGTCCGTTTGTTGACCACCATTTGTTGGCTAAGGTCGAAAAGGCCATTGCCACCAAGGACAAGAAGCCCGTCAAGACCTGGTCGCGTCGCTCTATGGTGCTTCCCGACTTCATCGGCCTGACGATTGCTGTGCACAACGGCAAGCAGCATGTGCCGGTCTACATCACGGACCAGATGGTGGGCCATAAGCTCGGCGAATTCGCCTTGACGCGCACCTTCAAAGGCCATCCCGCTGATAAAAAAGCGAAGAGATAAGGAACGACCATGTCTGAAACACGTGCAGTCCTCCGGGGCGTCCGTCTGTCGGTCGACAAAGGCCGTCTGGTGGCCGATCTGATCCGCGGCAAAAAAGTTGACCAAGCCCTGAACATTCTGAGCTTCACGCAGAAAAAAGCTGCTGGAATCGTCAAGAAGGTTCTGGAATCCGCCATCGCCAACGCTGAGCACAACGACGGCGCCGACATCGACGAGCTGAAGGTGAAAACCATCTACGTCGAGCAAGGCACCACGCTCAAGCGTTTCACCGCGCGCGCCAAAGGCCGCGGCAACCGCATCAGCAAGCCCACGTGCCATGTGTACGTGACGGTTGGCAACTAAGGGCCTGGAAAGACTATGGGACAAAAAATCCATCCTACCGGCTTCCGCCTTTCGGTCAGCCGCAACTGGGCAAGCCGCTGGTACGCCAGCAACCGTGACTTCGCCGGCATGCTGGCCGAAGATATCAAGGTGCGTGAGTACCTCAAGGTCAAGCTGAAGAATGCTGCGGTCTCGCGCATTCTGATCGAGCGTCCTGCCAAGAACGCCCGCATCACCATCTACTCGGCACGTCCGGGCGTGGTGATCGGCAAGAAGGGCGAAGACATCGAGAACCTCAAGCGCGAGCTGGCTACCCGCCTGGGCGTGCCGGTGGCAGTGAACATCGAAGAAGTGCGCAAGCCGGAAATCGATGCCAAGCTGATTGCCGACTCGATCACGCAGCAGCTGGAAAAGCGGATCATGTTCCGCCGCGCCATGAAGCGCGCCATGCAGAACGCCATGCGTCTGGGTGCCTTGGGCATCAAGATCATGTCGTCGGGCCGCTTGAACGGTATTGAAATCGCTCGCTGCGAGTGGTACCGCGAAGGCCGCGTGCCGCTTCATACGCTGCGCGCCGACATCGACTACGGCACTTCTGAAGCCAAGACCACCTATGGTGTGATCGGCGTCAAGGTCTGGGTCTACAAGGGTGATACGCTGGGTCGCAACGATCTTCCTGCTGTGGAAACGCCACGTCCTGACGACGAGCGTCGTCCTCGTGGTCCACGTCGTGATGCTCGCCCTGGTGACCGCAATGACCGTGGTCCCGGTGCAGGTCGTGGTGCACCACGCCGACCAGCCGCCACCAACGTGGCGCCTGCCGATGGCAGCGACAAGCCCGCTGGCGCCGGTGGCGCCGATACAACCACCGTTAAGCGCGTTCGCAAGGCAGACGCGCCCGCTACAGCAGCGGACGGAAAAGGAGAATAAAACATGCTGCAACCCGCTCGCCGCAAATACCGCAAGGAGCAGAAAGGCCGCAACACTGGCGTCGCAACCCGGGGCAACTCGGTGGCGTTTGGTGATTTCGGTCTGAAGTGCACCGACCGCGGTCGCCTGACGGCACGCCAATTGGAAGCCGCGCGTCGCGCGATTTCCCGCCACGTGAAGCGTGGTGGTCGCATCTGGATCCGCGTGTTCCCGGACAAGCCAATTTCTTCCAAGCCCGCAGAAGTGCGTATGGGTAACGGTAAGGGCAACCCCGAGTTTTACGTGGCTGAAATCCAGCCGGGCAAAATCGTGTTTGAGATTCTCGGCGTGCCCGAAGAGCTCGCCCGCGAAGCCTTCCGTCTGGCAGCTGCCAAGCTGCCCCTGCGCACGACGTTCGTCACGCGCATGATTGGCCAGTGAGTTCAGGAGAAACTGTTATGAATACTGCTGAACTGCGTCAAAAGGACGTCGCTGGCATCCAGACCGAAATCAAGGCCCTGCAAAAGGCCCATTTTGGTCTGCGTATGCAAAAGGCTACGCAACAACTGGGCAATACCGGCACGCTGCGTATCACGCGCCGTGACATCGCCCGCGCTAAAACCATCCTTGCTGAAAAGCAAGCCGCCAAGTAAGGAGCACACATGACGGAAGCTAAAAAATCCCTCAAGCGCACCTTGGTTGGCAAGGTGGTCAGCGATAAGCGTGAAAAGACCGTGACCGTGCTGATCGAGCGCCGTGTGAAGCACGAGCTTTACGGCAAGATCGTCGGTAAGTCGAGCAAGTACCACGCGCACGACGAAAACAACGAGTACAAGACGGGCGACGTGATTGAAATCACCGAAAGCCGTCCGCTCTCGAAGACCAAGAACTGGGTGGCCAGCCGCTTGGTGACCAAGGCTTCGTTGGTCTGAAGACTGTCTGCTGAGCGGCGCTCGCCGCGCTCAACAAAAAAGGTCCACAGAAGTGGGCCTTTTTTTCGTTGAACGCCTATAGAAAATTGCGCCTCGACTTGCAAAATCGATAGCTTCTAACGCAATGCGGACGCGCCTTAGCGCCCATTTTTAGCATAAGGAACTAGCATTTTCTCCGCGACTACAAGATGTCCGCCTTAAGGTAGTGCGCCCCCGCAATGGGGTTGTGGTAGTACGGCGGGATCTCGGAAAAACCCAGCTCGTTGTACAGCGCCCGTGCGGACTCCATATCGTCCAGTGTGTCGAGCAATACACTGGCGTAGCCGCATTCGCGCGCGGCGTCCAGCGTCGCTTCGGCCAACTGTCGCCCAAGGCCGAAACCCCGAAACGCCTTGCGTACGAAAAGCCGCTTCATTTCCGCCGCGTTCGCATAGTCGGCATTGTCCAGCGGGCGCAGTGCGCAGCAGCCGGCGGCAACGCCATCGACCAGCGCCAGCAGCCACGCGCCACGCGGTGGAGCGTACTCTCCGGGCAGAGAAGCAAGCTCGTCCTGAAAGTTCTGGAAGCACAGATCAATAGAGAGACTGGCTGCGTATTCTTCGAACATTTCGCGCAATGCCGGAATCTGGTCGGCACCGGGCGAGTTGAGAATCTTCACGGAAGGGTTCTGCACAAGTTTTTTCGGTCAACGGAACGCAAAACAGTGTATTGCCAAACGGCGAGCACACACCAAACGCTGAGTTGACTCTCGACCCTGACGCTCTGCAGCGTACTCAAGCCCCCCCAGCGCGCGGAGAGGCCTCAGCCCGCAAGCCGCACAACGAAAGCGACTACACCGATACACGCGGCAAAGAGCGCGAGGGCCAACACTCTGCTTGCGGCATCGTCGCGAGAATGCGCAGTCGCGTGCTCCAGAACCTTGTCGCCGTCGACCATGGGCCGAACGATGGTTTTTCGTTTAAGCACTGCGTAGTAGGCAATCGCCAGCACATGCAGCGCTATCAGGCCGAGCACAAAAAACTTGCCCAATTCGGTGTGGAACCAGGTCGCTTGCCCGACGCGTTCGGAGGAAACAAGCGCAGTGAAGGGGCCCGAGAAAGCGATTTCGTCGTCGCTGAACAGGCCGCTTGCTGCTTGGAACGCCAGCGCAGCAAGCAGTGCGAACACCGACAACGCACCCAGAGGGTTGTGCCCTGCAGGCTCTGGCAGCTGGCCGCGTACATAGCGCATCAGGTCCACGGGGGAAAAAAGAAAGGTGCGAAAACGCGACCAGTGCCCACCAACGAGGCCCCATAGCAGCCGAAACAGCAGCAGCGCAATCACCCCGTACCCGCTTCGCATGTGCCAGACCATTGCGTTGCCGCCCACATTGGCGGTGACGACCTGTGTGACTACCAACGCCACAAGCAACCAGTGGAAGACACGGGTGGGAAGGTCCCAGATGCGAATGCGATGCGCCATGCGAAGAATGTTGTAACGCTGCTCAGCGCGGCGTGGAGCCTGCGCCGGTGCAGCGATGCAATGCAAGAGTGAAAGACTCTGGAATTGTCGCGCCAATCCGGGTGCGCGTTAGACCCAGTGGATACTGGCGATCTCTTGGTTCAAATTATTAAGGATGCTCATGAAAACTCTCGCAGTCGCCGCCCTGTCCCTCGCCGCCCTGGCGTACGCCGCGCCGGCTGCTGCGCAGTTCGAGAAACCTGAGGACGCGATCAAATACCGCCAGAGTGCGCTCTTCGTCATGGGCCAGCATTTCGGGCGCATCGGGGCGATGGCCAATGGCAAGGTTCCGTTTGACGCGAAGGCGGCGCAGGAAAATGCAGACATCGTCGCGACGATTGCAAAACTGCCGTGGGCGGGTTTTGGGCCGGGAACCGACAAAGGGCGCGAAACCAAAGCAAAGCCCGAAATATGGACCGAACAGGCCAAATTCCGTGAACATGCAGACAAGCTGGGCGTGGAATCGGTGAAATTGGCTGCCGCTGCAAAGACGGGCGACCTCGGTCAGCTCAAGGCAGCTTTTGGCGAAACCGCCAAAAGCTGCAAGGCTTGTCACGACAACTACCGCAACAAATAACGCTACGATATATATAGCTTGAGGCGCTTAATCTACAAGCGTTTTGAGCCATTTTTGCTTTGAATTCCGAGCTTAAACCTGTGCCAGCAGCTTTTCTATCAACTGGTGCAGTTCATCGAAATTCGGGGCGCCGACGTAAGTCTTCACAATCTCGCCGCGCTTGTTCACCAAATAGGTCGTAGGGGTCAGCTGCACATCGCCCCAGGCCTTGGCGATCGCGCCGGTATTGTCGAGTGCCACCTGGAACGGGAGCTTGCGCGTTTCCACAAAGTTCACCACGTAGCTTGGCGGGTCGTAGCTCATGGCGACCGCGAGTGTGTCAAAGCCTTGCGCGTGGTATTTCTTATGGGTGGCAATCAGGCCCGGCATTTCGGCCACGCAGGTGGTGCAACTGGTGGCCCAGAAGTTCACCAAGGTCACTTTGCCGCGCAGGTCGTCGGTGCTGCGTTTGCTGGCGTCCAGCAGCACAAAGGTCGACTGTGGCGCGGGCTGGGGCGAGGTACCCAAGAACAGCCAGATACCGACGGCGGCGAATGCGGCCACCGCCAATACCGCCCAAACCTGCTTCGTACGCATGCACCACTCCATGAAAAAATGCTCTAACGCGATTGTGCGCCAGCCTCCCGAGAATGGAGTGGGAGCGACGAGCGACCCCTTTGGTTCCCGGGGTGCACGTCCGGCCAGAGTGTCCCCCTTAAGCAGTACCTGACCAATAATTGGGCCATGACCTTGTCTTGCTTCATTTCTCGCTTATTGACGCTTGGGCTTGCCGTGAGCGGGCTTGCCGCTTGCAGTCCGACTCTGGAGTGGCGCAACCTGCCACTGCCTGACCTCGGGCTGGAAGTGAGCCTGCCTTGCAAGCCGGATCGGGCAGAACGCAGTGTGGAGCTGGCCGGCCAGTCGGTGCAGATGGTGATGCGGGGCTGTGAGGCAGGCGGCGCGACCTTCGCTGTTGCATGCGCCACTTTGTCTGAACCCGCCAGCGCGGGTATGGCGCTTGCGCACTGGCGGGCGGCCGTACTCGCAGCAGCGCAGGCTCAGGGGTCGAAAGACCGTCCCTTCCAGCCCGACGGGGCACTCGGCCTACCGCAGGCCCTGCGTACCAGTGCCACCGGCAGCCTGCCTGGTGGCGATCCCATGCACATGGAGGGTGCCTGGTTTGCCCGGGTGCAGGGCGGTCAGGTGCATGTTTGCCACGCGATGGTGTACGGCAGCGCACTGCCTGCAGCAACTGCAGACGTATTCTTTGAGGCCTTGGTCCTGCGGTGAATTTGCTGGCGCGCCGCGCGGCGGTACTGGTATTTCTGCCGTTTGCAGCAGCATATTTCCTCTCGGCTCTGCTGCGCGCGGTGACTGCCACGCTGGCGCCCACGCTGTCGGAAGTCTTCTCACTTGGGGCGGGTGACTTGGGCCTGCTCTCTGGCGGGTATTTTCTGGGGTTTGCCGCTACGCAGTTGCCGCTTGGCCATTGGCTGGACCGCTACGGCCCGCGCAATGTCTTGCTTTGGTTTCTGGGCGTTGCCGTCGGCGGCTGCATGGTGTTTGCAACGGCAAGCGGGTTTCCGAGCTTGCTCGCTGGGCGCGTGCTGTTTGGCGCTGGGGTCAGTGCCTGCCTCATGGCGCCGCTGACCGGCTATCGGCGCTGGTACAGCGCAGCCGCGCAATTGCGCGCGAATTCCTGGATGTTGATGACGGGCTCGCTTGGCATGGTCGCCTCCACCCTGCCGGTGCAGTGGCTGGTGCCATTGGTGGGCTGGCGCGCGCTGTTTTGGGGCATCGCCGTGCTGGTGCTGATGTCGGTCGCCTGGATTGCGGTGAGCGTTCCTGCCTGGAAAGCGCATGCAGCTGTGCCAGATGACGGTGCACAGACCAATACGCAGGGCTACGGCATGGTCTGGCGCAACCCCTATTTTCGACGGATTGCGCCGCTTGGCTTCTTCACCTATGGCGGCATGGTGGCTATGCAAACGCTGTGGGCCGGCCCGTGGATGCAACACGTCGCAAACTACAGCGAAATTGAGGCTGCCACCGGGCTGTTTTGGATCAACGTCTCCATGCTCTGCACCTTCTGGCTCTGGGGTTTCATTGGCCCGTGGATGACGCGCCACACCATCGACGTGAACCAAGTCGTTGCGCGCGGCGTGCCGCTGTCCTTCGTCGTCATGGTGGGTATTCTGATGCTCGGGCCGCAGGCAGGTGCGTGGGCATGGGCGCTGTACTGCGTCTCGTGCACCTTCATCACGCTGTCTCTGCCGGCGGTGGCGCTGGCGTTTGATGCGCGGATCGCCGGGCGGGCACTGTCGGCATACAACCTGGTGATTTTTGGCGGTGTGTTTGTTCTGCAGTGGGGCATTGGCTTGGCAGTAGACGCCTTTGGTGCAGCCGGTTTCCAGACCTTGGGCGCATTTCGCGCGTCGCTCACGGTGTACCTGGCGTGCAATTTGCTCGCCTGGCTGTGGTTCATGCGGCCAGTCGCGCGGCCATAATCATTTGCCCGACTTCGCGAGCTGTCGGAGCGCCTACTTTATGAATCCGCTCATCGTCCTCATTGCCCACGCACCACTTGCGCACGCTCTGCGCGACTGTGCCCTGCATGTGTTCCCTGACTGTGGCGACGCATTGCGCGTGCTCGACGTCGAGCCAGAGGCCAGCCCTGAAGCAAGCCTAGAGGCCGCCCGAGCTCTGGTGGCCGATGCGCCGGAGCGCCCGCTGCTGGTGCTGACCGACCTGTTTGGTGCCACACCCTGCAATGTTGCGCAGCGCCTGGTAAGCGGTCGCACCGCTGCGCGCTTGGTCACCGGGTTGAACTTGCCAATGCTGCTGCGCGCCGTCAGCTACCGCGCCGAAGCACTCGATTTGTTGGTGCAGCGCGCCGTGGTGGGCGGTACCCAAGGGGTGATGCAGGTCGCAGTGCAAGCCCAGACAAAAACCAATTCGAACACTCATGATCAAGAACCGCACAACGATTAGCAACCAGCTTGGCCTGCACGCGCGTGCTTCGGCCAAGCTCACCAAGCTGGCAGCGGCCTATCCGTGCGAAGTGTGGATGAGCCGTGGCGAGCGCCGCATCAACGCCAAGAGCATCATGGGCGTGATGATGCTGGCCGCCGGCATGGGTGCCGAGATTGAGATTGAAACCGACGGCCCTCAGGAGCAGGAAGCTATGGACGCGCTGCTGGCCTTGATCGACGACAAGTTCGGCGAAGGCAAGTAGGCATGGACCGCGGGCCCCGTAGAACCCAAGTCCGTCGGAAAAGGGGGGAGACATGACATTTTCCGTACCTGGCCTGGCCGTCGCACGCGGCATTGCCATTGGGCGCGCCGTGCTAGTGGGTTCGAGCCGCGTCGACGTGGCGCACTACTTCATCGAAGTGCACCAGGTCCAAAGCGAAATCGACCGCGTGCGCAGCGGGCGCAATGCGGTCAAGCAAGAGCTCTCGCGGCTGCAAGCCGAAATGCCGGCCGATGCGCCCCCGGAATTGGCTGCTTTGCTGGATGTGCATTTGATGCTCCTGCAAGACGAGATGCTGGTCTCAGGCGTCAAGCACTGGATCACCGAACGTCTGTACAACGCTGAGTGGGCCTTGACCACCCAGCTTGAACTCATCGCCCGCCAGTTTGACGAAATGGAGGACGAGTACCTGCGCGAGCGCAAGGCCGACCTTGAGCAGGTGGTTGAGCGCATCCTGCGGTACATGAAGGGCGTGCCCAACCCAGTCGCGCCGCCCATTTCTAGCCCCCGCCGCAAAACCCAGCAGGACTTGCTGCTCGACGACACCGAGGACGTGCCGCTGGTGCTGGTGGCGCACGACTTGTCGCCCGCCGACATGCTGCAGTTCAAAAAAAGCGTGTTTGCCGGTTTTGTAACTGACGTCGGTGGCAAGACCTCGCACACCGCCATCGTTGCGCGCAGCATGGACATCCCCGCCGTGGTGGGTGCCCGCGCTGCCAGCCAGCTGGTGCGCCAGGACGACTGGGTCATCATCGACGGTGATGCCGGGGTGATGATCGTCGACCCGTCGGCCATCATCCTTGCCGAGTACGGTTTTCGCCAGCGCCAGATTGAGCTTGAACGTGAGCGCTTGAGCCGTTTGCGCCATACCCCGTGCGTCACCATAGACGGAGAGAGGGTGGAGCTGCTGGCCAACATCGAGTTGCCTGCCGATGGCACCGTCGCCGTCGCTGCTGGCGCTGTAGGCGTCGGGCTGTTTCGTACGGAATTCCTGTTTATGGGGCGCAGCGGCAAGCTGCCAGACGAGGAAGAGCAGTACCTCGCCTACCGCGAAGCCGTGGACACCATGCAGGGGCTGCCCGTCACCATCCGCACGCTGGACATCGGGGCGGACAAGCCGCTCGATCGCGCCCGCAAAGACGACTCGCTCAACCCGGCGCTTGGGCTGCGCGCCATACGCTGGAGCTTGGCCGACCCGACCATGTTTCGCACGCAAATACGCGCGGTACTGCGTGCGGCGGCGCACGGGCGGGTGAACATGATGTTTCCCATGCTGGTCAATGCCGAGGAAATTCGCCAGACGCTGGACCATGTGCGGCTGGCGCAGGCGGAGCTTGACGACCGCGGCGCGGTCTACGGCGCAGTGCGTCTGGGCGCCATGATCGAGGTGCCCGCCGCAGCACTGACGGTGCGCATGTTCCTGCGCCACTTCGATTTCCTATCGATCGGCACCAACGATTTGATTCAGTACACGCTTGCCATCGACCGTGCGGACGAGGCCGTCGCCGATCTGTACGACCCCATGCATCCAGCAGTGCTTTGCCTGATTGCAGGCGTAATTGCAGAAGGCCGCGCTCAGGGCAAGAGCGTCTCGGTATGCGGAGAAATGGCGGGCGACCTGACCTTGACCAAACTACTTCTCGGCCTTGGCCTGCGGAGTTTTTCCATGCACCCGGCGCAGATCCTGGCAGTCAAACAAGAAGTGCTGCGCGCCGACACACGCAAGCTGCAGTTGGTGGCGCAGCAGCAGCTGGACGGCGGTGAATGCGCGCGCCTTTGCGCGCCCTGAAATGCTACTCTATATGTAGCTGCTAGCACTTATCCCGTAAGCGCTGGAGGCGGAAAAGGCTAGAATTTTTTGCGCAAATGGGCGCGCTGGGTTACGTCTGCCTCTCAGACGCCCGCAGCGTGCGCCTGCTGGTCCGCGTGGTAGCTTGAACGCACCATGGCGCCCACGGCGGCGTGCGAGAAGCCCATGGAATAGGCGGCTGCTTCAATTTGCTTGAACTGGTCGGGGTGCACGTATCGGCGCACCGGCAAGTGGCTGCTGCTGGGTGCCAAGTACTGGCCCACGGTCAGCATGCTCACGCCGTGCGCGCGCAGGTCGCGCATCACTTCCAAAATTTCTTCGTCCGTCTCGCCCAGGCCGACCATGATGCCGCTCTTGGTCGGCACGTTGGGGTGCAGCGCCTTGAATTTCTTGAGCAGATTCAGCGAAAACTGGTAGTCGCTGCCCGGCCGCGCCTCTTTGTACAAGCGCGGCGCGGTCTCCAGGTTGTGGTTCATCACATCGGGCAGCGCAGCGGTAAGAATGCTCAGCGCGCGGTCGTCGCGGCCGCGAAAGTCTGGCGTGAGGATTTCAATCTGCGTACTGGGCGAAAGCGTACGAATGTTCTGAATGCACTCGACAAAATGCCCGGCGCCACCGTCGCGCAAATCGTCACGGTCGACGCTGGTGATCACCGCGTACCTGAGGCGCAGCGCCGCAATGGTGCGCGCAAGGTTGAGCGGCTCGTCTTTGTCGAGTGGGTCGGGCCGGCCGTGGCCAACGTCGCAGAACGGGCAACGCCGTGTGCATTTGTCGCCCATGATCATGAAGGTGGCGGTGCCGTTGCCAAAACACTCGCCAATATTGGGGCAGCTGGCCTCTTCGCACACCGTATGCAGCTTGTGCTCGCGCAGGATGCTTTTGATTTCGTAGAAACGTGTGCTGGGCGAGCCCGCCTTGACGCGAATCCATTCGGGCTTCTTCAGCACGGGCCCTTGCTCGACCTTCACGGGAATGCGCGACAGCTTGGCTGCCGCCTTTTGCTTGGCAAGCGGGTTGTATTCAGCGCTGGTTTGCGCTTCGCGGACGACGTCTGAGGTGCTCATGGCGATGTACAGGTATCAGGGCGTGAGGCGCACGATCAGCTGTTTGCCGAGTACGTCTGCCGCTTCTTCCCAAGTGGTGTGGACCCCGATTGTAGAAAGATCTACCGTGCGCAAACCCGCATAACCACACGGGTTTATGCGCTCGAACGGCTCCAGATCCATCGCCACGTTGAGTGCCACGCCGTGCAATGTGCAATGGTGCGAGACCTTGATGCCAAGCGCCGAAATCTTGCCCAGCCCGGTAAAGTCTGGCGCTTGACGCGCTCCCTGCGTTGCAGCCCGGCTGGGCCGCTGCGCAAGTGCGGCGTGGCTTGAAGGGTCATCCAAGCGCACGTAAACACCGGGTGCATGGGCCACACGGTGCCCAGTGACGCCGAAATGGCCAAGCGTGCGAATGACCGCTTCTTCCATGCGATACACGTATTCTTTGATGAAGTAGCCGGCGCGGCGCAGATCGATCAACGGGTAGGCCACGACCTGGCCAGGCCCATGAAATGTCACCTGTCCGCCGCGGTTGCTTGCGACCACCGGAATGCTTCCCGCAGCCAGCACATGCTCGGCGCGGCCCGAGATGCCTTGCGTAAAAACTGGGGGATGCTCACACAGCCACAGCTGATCGGGTGTGTCTTCGTTGCGCTCTGCGGTGAACTGCCACATCGCATCGAAGGTCTCTGCGTAGGCGACCTGACCCAAGTGCCGCAGCTCCAGTGGTGGGGTCACAGCACAACTTTCACCAGTGGGTGCGACGTGAATGCCATGTAGATGGCGTCAAGTTGCTCGCGACTGGTCGCGTTCACGGTAAGGGTTAGGCCCAGATATTTGCCGGCGCGGCTGGGGCGTCGCTCGATTTCCGCTGCGTCAAAGTTTGGGTCAAACTGAAGTGCAATAGCCACTAGAGCGGGCTCCAGCTCGGGAATGTTCGTCCCCATCACTTTGATGGGAAAACGCGACGGATACTCGATCAACGAGTCTTTCCGTGCGTCCGAAGCAATTGCTGGGTTCTCGGAATCTGCGGGGGTCTGGGAAGCGCTCATGGTCTTAGGTTACTCCCTCTTTGATAGCAACGTGGTCAGCCACTGTGGCCCTAGCCGAAGAATGATGGTAAAGCCGTCAGCGTACGTCAGCACTCGCTTTTGCTAAACGCACGGGCGTCGCTGCAACAGTTCAAAGGCAACAAACCGCCTTGTGTGTGCAAAAGTTGGCGGCGGACGCGGGTTTTTACTTATAATAAGAGGCTTTTGTAAAAGTTTCGACGCGCCGATGCGAGGAGGCCCATGTGAATGACGTCACCTCCAGGCCCGAAGCTGAGGATGAAGAGCCTGAGTTCAAGCCCCTGACGCCCGAGCAAGCGCTCGAATGGCGCAAGCGCCATCCGGCATTGTCTGTGTGGCGCCTGGTACTCGGGCAGCTTTTGGTGGGTGCTCTGGTCACGTTGCTGACTTGGGCATTCACGCAAGACGGCGCTGCGGCGAAGTCTGCTGCTTGGGGTGTCCTGTGTGTTGTCCTTCCTGCTGCGCTTTTCGCGCGAGGTCTGGCGCGGGCAAGGCGCAGTGCTGGTGGGGTGCTGGTCGGGTTTTTTGTTTGGGAGATGGCAAAGATTGTTTTGACAGTGGCTATGTTGGGCGCCGCGTTGCGCTGGATGCAGCCGCTGAATTGGCTCGCGTTGCTCGCCGGAATGGTGGCGACGATGAAAACGTATTGGTTCGTGCTGTTTGCTCAGCGCGGTGTCAAAAAATCAATTGATTGAGAGAAGAGTTGTCCGATGGCCGCAGAAGCGCACGCTCCCACTGCAAGTGAATACATTGTTCACCACCTGCAGCATCTTCAGAATATCAAGCAAAAGTCCATCATTGACTTTTCGGTTGTCAACTACGACTCCGTAATCGTCAGTGTGCTCGTTGGTGCGCTGGGCCTATTCGTCTTCTGGTTGGCTGCTCGCAAGGCAACGTCTGGCGTGCCAGGCCGCTTTCAGGCTGCTGTCGAGATCATGGTGGAGATGGTCGACACCCAAGCCAAGGCAAACATTCACAATGCCCAGAGCAGGAAGTTCATTGCGCCGCTTGCGCTGACTGTGTTTGTCTGGATTTTCCTGATGAACGCGATGGATTTGCTGCCGGTGGATCTGTTGCCCGCGGTCTGGGCTCAGATTTACGGTGCCGCCGGCCACGATCCGGCCCATGCTTATTTGCGCGTCGTTCCTACGGCCGATCTGTCCACTACGCTCGGTCTGTCGACTGCCGTGCTGGTGCTCTGTTTCTACTACAGCATCAAGATCAAGGGCTTGGGCGGATGGGCGCACGAACTCGTTACTGCGCCTTTCGGTACCAGTAAGAATCCGGTCTTCGCGCTGATTCTGGGTGTTATCAACCTGCTCATGCAGGTCATTGAATATGTTGCCAAGACGGTCTCGCACGGTATGCGACTGTTCGGCAATATGTATGCCGGTGAGTTGGTGTTCTGTCTGATCGCCTTGATGGGCGGTGCGGCTGCCATGTCGCTCTCCGGTGTGTTGCTCCCCTTGGGGCACATCATTGCAGGCTCGATTTGGGCGATCTTCCACATCCTCATCATTACCCTGCAGGCCTTTATTTTCATGATGCTGACCTTGATTTATCTCGGCCAAGCACATGAAGCGCACTGACCACTTTCGCTTTAATTTCAAACCTTTCTTTTTTAATCAGGAGTCATCATGGAAAACATTCTCGGTCTCGTTGCTCTGGCTTGTGGTCTGATCGTGGGCCTCGGCGCGATTGGCGCCTCTATCGGCATCGCATTGATGGGCGGTAAGTTTCTTGAGGCCTCGGCACGCCAGCCGGAATTGATCAACGAACTTCAGACCAAGATGTTCATTCTTGCCGGTCTGATTGACGCCGCTTTCCTGATCGGTGTGGCCATTGCTCTGCTGTTCGCGTTCGCTAACCCCTTCGTTCTGGTCTAAATCCCGATCAACGCCCAACTAGAAAGGTGTTGCCGTGAGTATCAACGCGACCCTGTTCGTTCAGGCCATCGTTTTCTTGATCCTGGTGCTGTTCACGATGAAATTCGTGTGGCCCCCGATTGCGAAGGCGCTGGATGAGCGAGCCCAGAAAATCGCCGATGGCCTCGCTGCTGCCGACCGTGCCAAGTCCGAACTCAGCGCCGCCAATCAGCGGGTTGAGCAAGAGCTTGCACAGACGCGCAATGAGACGACGACACGTCTTGCTGACGCTGACCGCCGTGCGCAGGCCATAATTGAAGAGGCCAAGTCGCGCGCCAGCGAAGAGGCTGTAAAAATCGTGGCGGCAGCCCGCTCGGAAGCTGAGCAGCAGGTCGTGCAGGCGCGTGAAGCGCTGCGCGAACAAGTGGCTGTGCTGGCCGTCAAGGGTGCAGAGCAGATTTTGCGCAAGGAAGTCAATCCAGGCGTACACGCAGACTTGCTCAGCCGCTTGAAAACAGAGCTGTAAGGAGCGAACACCATGGCCGAAATTGCCACTATTGCTCGCCCCTATGCAGAAGCGCTCTTTAAGGCTTGCGCCGATCAGGGGGCTGAAAGCTCTCGTCAGGCGCTCGACTGGGTCGATCGGCTCGGCGCTATTGCCGCGAGTCCGGACCTGCAGAAGCTTGCCGGCAATCCGAAGGTAACGTCTGAGCAGATCTTTGACGTGATCGCAGGTGTAGCGGGCGGCGCGCTGCCGATGATGGCGCAGAATTTTCTGCGCACCGTCATCGGCAACGGTCGTGTCGACGCCCTGTCGGAAGTCGCTGCTCAGTTCCGGGCGCTGGTGAATCGCCAAAGCGGTTCTTCAGATGCCGTCGTCTACAGCGCTTTTGATATGGACGCAGCGGCGTTGGCAGAGCTCGGGACATCGCTTGAAAAGCGATTTGGCTGCAAGTTGAATCTTGCAGTTCAGCGCGACGATGCGCTGATCGGTGGCATTCGCGTCGTGGTGGGTGACGAAGTGCTCGACACGTCGGTTAAAGCCCGCTTGGAACAAATGAAAGCCGCCCTCACCGCCTGACGCGGACCTTGAGGCTTTGGCAAATTAACGAAAGAAGGAAAGAGTCATGCAACTCAATCCCGCAGAAATTTCTGAACTGATCAAGAGCCGCATTGAGGGCTTGTCTGTTGGTGCGGATATCCGCAACCAAGGCACGGTCGTTTCTGTCTCGGACGGTATCGTGCGCATTCATGGCCTCTCGGACGTGATGCAGGGCGAAATGCTGGAATTCCCCGCAACCGCCGACGGCACGCCGACCTACGGCCTGGCGCTCAACCTCGAGCGCGACTCGGTTGGCTCCGTGATTTTGGGCGAATACGAGCACATCTCTGAAGGCGACACCGTCAAGTGCACGGGCCGTATTCTGGAAGTGCCGGTTGGTCCGGAATTGATCGGTCGCGTGGTCGATGCACTCGGTCAGCCCATCGACGGCAAGGGCCCGATCAATGCCAAGATGACGGACGTGATCGAAAAGGTTGCACCCGGCGTGATCGCTCGCAAATCGGTGGACCAGCCGATGCAGACCGGTCTGAAGTCGATCGACTCCATGGTGCCAATCGGCCGTGGCCAGCGCGAACTCATCATTGGCGACCGTCAGACCGGTAAGACCGCTGTGGCGATCGACGCGATCATCAACCAGAAGGGTCAGAACATGACCTGCGTGTACGTCGCCATCGGTCAGAAGGCGTCGTCGATCAAAAACGTGGTGCGCTCGCTGGAGCAAGCCGGCGCCATGGATTACACGATTGTGGTGGCTGCTTCGGCCTCCGAGTCGGCTGCTATGCAATATGTGTCGGCTTATTCGGGCTGCACCATGGGCGAGTACTTCCGCGATCGCGGCCAAGACGCCCTGATCGTGTACGACGACCTCTCCAAGCAGGCCGTCGCCTATCGCCAGGTATCCCTGTTGCTGCGCCGCCCGCCAGGTCGCGAAGCCTACCCCGGCGACGTGTTCTATCTCCACAGCCGCTTGCTCGAACGCGCAGCGCGTGTGAACGCCGACTACGTGGAAGCCTTTACCAAGGGTGAAGTCAAGGGCAAGACGGGTTCGCTCACGGCTCTGCCGATCATTGAAACGCAAGCCGGCGACGTCTCTGCCTTCGTTCCAACCAACGTGATCTCGATCACCGACGGTCAAATCTTTCTTGAAACGAGCCTGTTCAACGCCGGTATTCGTCCTGCCATCAACGCCGGTATCTCGGTGTCGCGGGTGGGTTCGGCAGCGCAGACGAAGATCATCAAGGGTCAGTCGGGCGGTATTCGTACCGACCTGGCGCAGTACCGTGAATTGGCGGCGTTCGCGCAGTTTGCTTCCGATCTGGACGAATCCACGCGCAAGCAGCTCGACCGCGGCGCCCGCGTGACGGAGCTCCTCAAGCAAGCCCAGTACAGCCCACTGCCAATCAGCCTGATGGGCGCGTCGCTGTTCGCAGTGAACAAGGGCTTCATGGACGACATCGAAGTAAAGAAAGTACTGGCGTTTGAGCACGGTCTGCACCAGTTCCTGAAAACCAGCCATGGTGCGCTGCTCGAGAAGCTCGAAAACGAAAAGGCGATGGACAAAGACGCCGAAGCCGCCTTGAGCGCAGCGGTTGCTGCGTTCAAGAAGTCGTTCGCTTAAAGCAGCTGAGGAGGACCCATGGCAGCAGGCAAGGAATTACGCACCAAGATCAAATCGGTGGAGAACACCAAGAAGATCACGAAGGCCATGGAGATGATCTCCGTGTCCAAGATGCGCAAGGCGCAGGAGCGTATGCGCGCCGCCCGTCCCTACAGCGAGAAAATCCGCAACATCGCCAGCCATCTTGGCCAGGCGAACCCAGAGTACGTGCACACCTTCATGAAACCAAACGCCGGCAAGTCGGTGGGCTTCATTGTGGTGACGACGGATAAGGGCCTGTGCGGCGGTCTGAACACCAACTTGCTGCGTGCTTTGACGGCCAAAATGCGTGAAACGCAAGCGGCTGGCAAGGAAATTCAGGCAGTAGCGATTGGTGGCAAAGGTTTGGGTTTTCTCAACCGTGTCGGCGCCAAGGTCGTTGCGCATGCGACCCAGCTGGGCGACAAGCCGCATTTGGAGCGCTTGATCGGACCGGTGAAGGTCTTGCTCGACGCCTATGTCGCTGGCGAAGTGAGCGAGATTTACGTCTGCTACAACGATTTTGTCAGCACCATGCGGCAAGAGCCCGCAGTGCGCGCCTTGCTTCCACTGTCGGCTACGGCGATGCATGCTGAGAGCAAGGCCAGTGGTACGCAGCATGCTTGGGACTACATCTATGAGCCTGATGCTCCGAGCGTGATTGACGATCTGCTGGTGCGTTATGTCGAAGCACTGGTGTACCAAGCGGTTGCTGAAAACATGGCGTCTGAGCACGCAGCGCGAATGGTGGCCATGAAAGCGGCGACCGACAACGCTGGCAGCGTGATCGGTGAGCTCAAGCTGGTCTACAACAAGACCCGCCAGGCAGCCATTACCAAAGAACTGTCGGAAATTGTGTCCGGCGCAGCGGCCATCAGCGGTTGATCGCCGTACCCGCAGCACCGCAAGAATCAAATTTACTGGAGCGAAAAATGGCTCAAGCCCAAGGAAAAATTGTTCAATGTATCGGCGCCGTGGTGGACGTAGAGTTCCCACGTGACCAGATGCCGAGAATTTACGACGCGCTCAAGCTTGAAGGCACTGCGCTGACGCTTGAAGTGCAGCAGCAGCTGGGCGACGGCATCGTGCGCACCATTGCACTGGGCTCTTCCGACGGCTTGCGTCGCGGCCTGATGGTGTCCAACACTGGCAATCCAATCACGGTACCCGTGGGCAAGGCCACACTGGGTCGCATCATGGACGTGCTGGGCACGCCCATCGACGAGCGCGGCCCCGTAAGCCAGGAAGTGACGGCCTCGATTCACCGCAAGGCACCGTCTTACGACGAGCTGAGCCCTTCGCAAGAGTTGCTGGAAACGGGCATCAAGGTGATCGACCTGATCTGCCCCTTTGCCAAGGGCGGCAAGGTTGGTCTGTTCGGCGGCGCCGGCGTGGGCAAGACGGTGAACATGATGGAACTCATCAACAACATCGCCAAGGCCCACAGCGGTCTGTCGGTGTTTGCAGGTGTGGGCGAGCGGACTCGCGAAGGAAACGACTTCTATCACGAGATGGCCGATTCCGGCGTGGTGAATCTTGAGAAGCTCGAAGAATCCAAAGTTGCCATGGTCTATGGTCAGATGAACGAGCCACCGGGCAACCGTTTGCGCGTTGCACTGACGGGCTTGACCATTGCGGAATCCTTCCGCGACGAAGGCCGCGACGTGCTGTTCTTCGTGGACAACATTTACCGCTACACCTTGGCAGGCACGGAAGTGTCCGCGTTGCTGGGTCGTATGCCTTCCGCTGTGGGATACCAGCCAACACTGGCCGAAGAAATGGGTCGCTTGCAAGAGCGCATTACGTCCACCAAGGTCGGCTCGATCACCTCGATTCAGGCCGTGTACGTGCCTGCCGACGACTTGACCGACCCCTCGCCTGCGACGACTTTTGCCCACTTGGACTCCACGGTGGTGCTCTCTCGCGATATCGCCTCGCTCGGTATTTACCCAGCAGTGGATCCCTTGGACTCCACCAGCCGCCAGCTTGACCCGTTGGTTGTGGGTCAGGATCACTACGAAACGGCACGCGCCGTGCAGGGGACTTTGCAGCGCTACCGCGAACTGCGCGACATCATCGCCATCATGGGCATGGACGACTTGGCGCCGGAAGACAAACTGGCTGTAGCGCGTGCGCGCAAAATCCAGCGTTTCCTGTCGCAGCCTTTCCACGTGGCCGAAGTGTTCACCGGCTCGCCAGGCAAGTACGTTCCGCTGTCTGAAACCATCCGTGGCTTCAAGATGATCGTGAGCGGCGAATGCGATCACCTGCCCGAGCAGGCGTTCTATATGGTCGGCAACATCGACGAAGCCATCGAAAAAGCCAAGAAGATGGCGTAATGGCGGGCAGGGCGAATCGCTTCTAAGCGCTCGCCCACCGACTGTGCTTCCGCTTTTTGAAGATTTCCAGAGGAGTCGAAATGGCCAATACCCTGCATGTTGACGTTGTAAGCGCCGAGGAGTCCATCTTTTCCGGTGAAGCCCGCTTTGTGGCTTTGCCTGGCGAAGCTGGCGAGTTGGGCGTTTATCCACGTCACACGCCCTTGATCACCCGCATCAAGCCGGGCTCGGTGCGCATCGAAATGGCCGACGGCAGCGAAGAATTCGTTTTTGTCGCAGGCGGTATTCTCGAAATTCAGCCCGATAGCGTCACCGTTCTGTCCGATACAGCTGTCCGCGGTAAAGACTTGGACGACAAGAAAGCCAATGCGGCAAAGGCCGCCGCGGAAGAGGCTGTCAAGAACGCCAAGAGCGGCCTTGATCTGGCACGCGCACAGTCCGAGTTGGCCATCATGGCCGCGCAAATTGCCGCTTTGCGCAAGTTCCGTCAGAAGCGCTGAAACAGCGTCGAGATGTACGCTGCAATAGAGAAAGCCGCCTTTGGGCGGTTTTCTCTATTGTGGAAGAAAAATTCTATGGAAAACAGCGTTTAGCGCTTATGCAGTAAGCGCGAAGCGCTATGAAATTCAGATCGCTTTGCGAATGACCACTGGTGCATCTGGAAGCTCGTTTCCGATTACTGCAATCCCTGGACTGTGCGTCTCAAGCAGTTTCCCCACTTCCTCAATGGCCTCATTCAGCGCCTGCTCGAACTGCCCGGCCGCGAGCTTGGCCCGCATACGGGCTACGAGTGCGTTCCATGTGTCTTGAGGCACAACTCTTGCCAGTGCTCGGTCTGCGACGACCTCAATGGCACGCTCCGCCAGCAAGAGGTAAATCAGTACGCCATTGTTGTGCTCGGTGTCCCACACGCCGAGCTTGCCAAATAGGGCGACCGCGCGCTCGCGTGGGCTGGCGTCGCGCCAGACATAACTCATTGGCAGCGATGCTTCCAGGCACACGCGAATTTGGCCTGTGTGCCGCTGCTCGCTTTCTGACACGCGGGCAGTCAGTCGTTCCATCGCTGGTCCGCGCAAGCCAGCCGGGAGCGCGCCGCTACCGCGCCACTGGTGCTTGATGATCCGTGCCAGACGGTGGACGAGTGACGCCATGTCTACCAGCTCCCTGAGGCGCCACCGCCACCAAAATCGCCACCGCCGCCCGAGGAAAATCCACCTCCCCCCGAGGACCCACCGCCGCTGCCCCAGCCGCCTCCGCCCCCGCCTCCGCCTCCCCAAGGCACCCCGCGAGCGCTGCTGCCGGCCATCAACACAAACAACAGTGCGCCGATACCCGCAACCGACGAGAGCAAGACGCTCGCGGTGATTACAAACGCGAGCACGCCCACGCCACCGCCCATCAGCACTGCACCCAGACGCTTACCAAAAATGGAACGCACCAACTGACCCAGCCCCAGCACCACGAAGAAGCCAACCCCGGCGACGTCAAGCCAATTCCAATCGGACTGCGATCCCGGTGAGTCCCTCGCGGGTTCTGGCAATGGCTCGCCGGCGATTCGCGCCGAAAGTTGGTCGATAGCGGCGTTCAACCCACCCGCAAAGTCGCCGCCGCGAAACTTCGGCATCATGGCGTGGTCGATGATGCGGGATGCTGCGAGGTCAGGAATCGCCCCTTCAAGCGACTTGGCGACCTCAATGCGCATTTTTCGATCGGCTTTAGCGACGACGAGCAATACGCCATCGCCCACCTCGGTGCGCCCGATCTTCCACTCGTTTGCCACGCGGTTTGCATACGAGGCGATGTCTTCGGGTGCGGTGGTCGGCACCATAAGTACTACCAGCTGCGTGCCTTCCCGCTTTTCAAGCTCTGCAAGGCGCGTCTCCATAGCGGCCTGTTGTGCGGTATCCAGCGTGCTGGTTTGATCGATCACATGCGCGGTAAGTGCGGGCACGGGCAGGACAGACTGCGCCTGCACGCGCGCACCGCCGAACACTATCAATAGAATAGCTAATAGTGCTTGCTGGATAGGCGTTGGAGGCATATTTGCCTTGAAGTCCAGTGGTCTGGGTCCAACTACTTCTTGGGGGTCGAAAAGTCGACGGTTGGCGGCAGCGAGATTTGGGCTTCGTTCTGAACGCTGAAGGTGGGCTTAGCGTCGTAGTTGAACACCTTGGCCGTCAGGTTGGTCGGAAAGCTCCGCGCCAAGACGTTGTACTCCTGCACGGTTTGTATGTATCGGTTGCGTGCCACAGTGATGCGGTTCTCGGTGCCCTCAAGCGTGACCCGCAGATCGCGAAAGGCTTGGTTGGCCTGCAAGGTCGGATAGCGCTCCGAGACCGCCATAAGCCGAGACAGGGCGCTGGAGAGCTCACCTTGCGCCTGCTGAAACTTGGCGAGCGCCGCTGGATCGTTGAGCGTTTCAGGCGTGACCTGAATTGACGTCGCTTTGGCGCGTGCCTCAATTACTTTGGTGAGGGTATCCTGCTCAAAGCTTGCCTCGCCCTTCACGCTGGCGACGATGTTCGGCACCAGATCGGCACGTCGCTGGTACTGGTTCAGCACCTCGCTCCACGCAGCTCTGGACTGCTCATCGAGTTTTTGGAAATCGTTGTAACCGCAACCGCTGAGGGCGGTAATGGTCAGGATCAGAACAAGAAGGCGTTTCATGGGGTGGGCGCAAGTTAAGAATGATGGGGCTGGCAGAAACGGAGCTGCGAAATTGTGCCGCATCTTGCGATCGCCACTGAGGGAAGTTTTGTAAGACGCTTGCTCAATCGAAGCGCCTGACCCCGTCGCCGGTGCAAAATTACTCCATGGAAGACATCGTGCTGCAGGCCATGGCAAAGTGGCCAAACGTACCGGATTGCTACGGTTGGCTGGGACTCGATTCCCGGGGACATTGGTATCTGCGCGACGCGGACGCGCAGGCAGAAGGCAGCTTTCCACAAAGCAAAGGCTCGCAGCTGCGGCATGACAAACTGCTGGGGTTTATCGCCCGCAACTACGCGTCGGACGTGCAAGGGCGATGGTATTTTCAGAATGGCCCGCAGCGGGTGTATGTTGAGCTCGAATGCACGCCTTGGGTCTGGCGCGTGGGGCCAGAGCTTCTGTTGGAATCGCAGACGGGGCAGACCGCGCACGCGACAGCCTGCCTGCTGGACGCCGAGGGTCGCGTGTACCTTGACACCCCGATGGGGCTCGGCCTCGTGCACAGCTCAGATACCGGGCTGGTGGCAGATACGATTGAGCAGGGCGTGTGGCAGACCCGGCAAGTAGAAGCGGAGCAGCTCCCGATGCTCTATGGGTTTGTGCGCAGCCCGCAGACAGCTCCTGAAGTGGTTCGTTAAGTAACAGACACCCACGTTGCTGCAGGTTCAGGCGTTCCGCCAGATCGCATTCGCATGAAAGCTCTGTGCCAATCGACTACAGATCCAACGCGGAACCATCCAAAAAAACCTTCAGCTCATGGCGCCCGAACGCTTGCCAATGTTCGTCGTGTGTCAGGGGGGCAGTCACAATGACCGCAACCCGGTCGTTGATCTGAGTTTCCCGCGCAAAGTCGACTGCCAAATCTTCGTCCGACAGGTGGGCGGAGGCAAAAGGATGGCGCCGCTCGATGTAATGCAGGTCGCTTGAAGCGTGTGCCCACAGTGCTTGGCCATTGGACAGCAGAAAATTGAACGTGCCGTGCGACGCGATCTTTGACGCTAGTTCGCGCAGGGACAGCGTCAGTTCTTCGATGCTCGGAACGCTGGCGTGCGATTTTGCGAGTTCCTGCATGATCCAGCAGAACGCGTGCTCGCTGTCTGTATCTCCCACTGGCTGAAAATTGCGGTGCAGGCGCGGGCGAAACTCTTTTAAGTCCCCGTTGTGGGCAAACACCCAGTAGCGTCCCCACAGCTCTCGCACGAACGGGTGGCAATTTTGCAGGCTTACAGCGCCTTGCGTGGCCTTGCGAATGTGCGCGATCACATTGCTGCTCTTGATGGGGTAGCTGCGTATTAGCGCCGCCACCGGCGAATCGACCGCACGCAAATGGTCTACAAAATGGCGAACTCCTTTGTCTTCAAAGAAAGCGATTCCCCAGCCATCGCTGTGGTCGCCGGTGCGTCCGCCGCGCTGCGCAAAGCCTGAGAAGCTAAACCGCACGTCGGTCGGTGTGTTGCAGTTCATTCCCAGGAGCTGGCACATGGTCTTGGAGCGTCAAGGCTCAGTTTGTTTCGGGTTCGGCACTTCGCAGGCGCCAGGAAGCGATCATCGCGATGCCGCACAGCAGCGCCAGCATGAGAAAGGTTTCACCAAACGCGGAAATGCGCGCCGCACTGTCGCCTCCTGGTACCAAAGAAGCGCCATGCGCTGCCAAGCGCCACTCCAACACGATACCGCACAGGCTCACACCGGCGGCGCCGCCGAGCATGCGCAGGAAGCCGATGGCGCTCGAGCCCTGGGCGATCAGTGATTTTTCCAGGGGACGCATGGAGCCGAGGTTGAGCGAGGGAAGGATGAACCCGAGCCCAATGCGCCCCAAAACAGCGAACGCCACCAGCATCCACAAACCCGACTCAAACCGTACCAGCAGCATTAAGGCGAACGAGATCGCCAGCAAAAACAAACCTATTGTCACCAGCAGGTGGGTGGGCTGCTTGTCCGCCATCCGACCGACGAGCGGAATCGTAATTGCCAGCACGATGCCAGCGGGCAGCAAAATGGTGCCGACAAGCGACGCTGAAAGCTCAAGCCCCAGCTGCATAAACACGGGCAGCAGGTACGTCGAGCCGAAAAGTGCCGTGCCGTAGATAAAAGCGACGATGCTGCCCATCGCGAACTGGCGGTAGGCGAACAGGCGCAGGTCCATCAACGGCTTTCGCCCGGTGCGCCCGAGCCGAGCCTGCCACCAGATGAACACTGCTGTGCAGGCTGCTGCTGCTACCAGTAGGCCGAGCGCCTGGCCGGGTGGACCTTTGTGCAGCTCGACCAAGCCGTTAAGCAAGCACAGCGTGCCGATGCTGCCCAGCAGCAGCCCGCGCCAGTCCAATGTTTCGCCTTCGGCGCCGGCAGCAACGCCACCTGGCCCGGTGGTTGGTACGTATTTGCGGGCCAGCCACAGCGAGAGTACGCAAAACGGCACCACCATGAAGAAGATCGAGCGCCAGCCGAACCAGTCGACCAGCAAACCGCCGATGCTGGGGCCCAAGGCGGGCGCAAGCACTACGCCCATGCCAAATATGCCGCTCGCGCGCCCTTGCTCATGGGGTTGAAACGCATACAGAATGATGACCGCCGGTATAGGCTGGACGATGCCGGCCGCAAGGCCTTCGGCGACGCGGGCGGCGAGCACGATAGGAAAGTTCACCGCCGTGCCGCCAGCGATCCCGCCCGCGAGCAGCAGCACCATGGAGACCACGTAAGTGGCGCGGTAGCCGAACCTCGCCAGAAGCCAGGGTGTGGTGAGCATGGAGGCGGTCATGGCCACCATAAAGCCAGAAGCCACCCATTGGGCGCGCCCTTGGCTCAGGGCGAAGTGGTGGCTCATGTCGGGAATGGCGACATTCACCACGGTGGATGACATGATGGACGCCATCGTCCCCACCATCACCGACAGCAGCAGGAGCCAGCGATAACGCTCGCCGTAGCGTTCGCGCAGGATCTGAAGACTGCCCGAAGACGTGGCCACGGAGGCCCTAGCTGCGCTCTGACCAGAGCTTCCCGCCAGTGGCCCAGTTCTCTCGTTTGACGTCGGTAATCAGGATGTCCACCGAATCGGGCGAGCCACCGAGCACTTCCACCGAAACGCGGGTCATTTCCTCGACCAAGCGGCGCTTTTGTTCGACGGTGCGCCCTTCCATCATTTCAACGTGGTACGTAGGCATGTGAGTTTCCTGATAAGTTGGATCCGG
The DNA here is from genome assembly GCA_034676525.1 of Giesbergeria sp. Taxonomy (GTDB): domain Bacteria; phylum Pseudomonadota; class Gammaproteobacteria; order Burkholderiales; family Burkholderiaceae_C; genus Simplicispira. The sequence continues at coordinate 359,479 of JAUCCA010000012.1, read as the reverse complement.
CGCAGTGCGGGACTAAGACGGCTGGGCATCGAGCGCGATGCCTTCTGCGCAGGCAGGGCAAATGCAACGGCGAAGTGTCGATTCGCCATGTAAGCGGGCCAGAGCTTCGCGAGACACGGCTGCGCGCATGCACCAGCAGCTTTGGGCATCCAAACCTGCGGCGATGGCGCAAGCGTTCCCTGCGCCGCAAAGCGGGCACTGGGCAGTGGATGTGGCTGAGGGCGAAGAGGAGAGCATGCAGTGCAGGTTGGTCGGGCGTCGCCTGGGTAGCACTACATGTGCACATGTTTGGCGCCGGCCTGCAATCGAGTGTAGAGCAATGCTGCGCATTCGCACACGACGCAGCACAACACAAAATTTAATAAAAATAGGGCTCTAGGCCAATATGGGTAAGCGTTAGCAGCTATCAAATTAATGTGCCTAGCCGCTTGATCGAACGTGAAAGCGGCCAGGCCATAGGACTCTTAGGCAGCAGCCTTCACCTTCAGGCGCCATGCGTGCAACAGCGGCTCGGTGTAACCACTGGGCTGCTCCTTGCCTTTGAACACCAGCTCGCAGGCAGCTTGGTAGGCCATGCTGGTGTCAAAGTTGCCGGCCATGCGCTTGTACAGCGGGTCGCCGCCGTTTTGCTGATCCACCACGGCGGCCATGCGCTGGAATGTCGCCTGAACGCGGCCTTCGCTCACCACCCCATGCAACAGCCAGTTCGCCATGTGCTGGCTGCTGATGCGCAGCGTGGCACGGTCTTCCATCAGGCCGACGTTGTGGATGTCCGGCACCTTGGAGCAGCCCACGCCCTGGTCCACCCAGCGCACAACGTAGCCCAAAATGCCCTGGGCGTTGTTGTCGAGTTCCTGTTGAATTTCCTCGTCGCTCCAGTTGGGGCTGGCGGTCACCGGGATGGTCAACAGGCCCGTCAGAAGGTTGTCGCGACCGGCCGTGGCGTCGATCTTTTCCATTTCCTTTTGCACGTCGCTCACCAGCACCTGGTGGTAGTGCAGCGCGTGCAGCGTCGCGCCCGTGGGGCTGGGCACCCAGGCGGTGTTGGCGCCGGCTTTGGGGTGGGCGATTTTTTGCTCCAGCATGGCAGCCATCAGGTCGGGCATGGCCCACATGCCCTTGCCGATCTGCGCCTTGCCGCGCAGCCCGCAGGAGAGGCCGACGAGCACGTTGTTCTTCTCGTAGGCCTGAATCCAGGCGCTGGTCTTCATGTCGCCCTTGCGAATCATCGGGCCGGCCTGCATGGCGCTGTGCATCTCGTCGCCTGTGCGGTCGAGGAAGCCAGTGTTGATGAAGGCTACGCGGCTGGCTGCAGCGGCGATGCAGGCCTTCAGGTTCACGCTGGTGCGGCGCTCTTCGTCCATGATGCCCAGCTTGACGGTGCTGTCTGGCAGGCCAAGAAGTTGCTCTACGCGCCCAAACAGATCGCTGGCAAAACCGACTTCCGCGGGACCGTGCATCTTGGGTTTGACGATGTAGACGCTGCCCTTGCGGGAGTTGCGCAGGCCGTCCTTTCCGTGTCCCTGCAAGTCGTGCAGGGCGATCGCCGTCGTGACCACCGCATCGAGAATGCCCTCGGGAATCTCGCGCACCGTGCCTGCCTTGTCGGTCCACAGAATGGCAGGGTTGGTCATCAGGTGACCGACGTTGCGCAAGAACATCAGCGAGCGGCCATGCAGGCGGACTTCGCCCGAGCCATTGGGCGCCGTGTAGACGCGGTCGGCGTTCAGGCCGCGCGTGAAGGTCTTGCCGCCCTTGGCGACTTCTTCGGTCAAAGTACCTTTCAAAATGCCGAGCCAGTTGGCATAGCCCAGCACTTTGTCTTCCGCGTCCACAGCGGCGACAGAGTCTTCCAGGTCGAGGATGGTCGAGAGTGCGGCTTCCAGCACGAGATCGCTGACGCCGGCAGCATCGGTCTTGCCGATGGGGGTGCTGCGGTCGATCTGGATATCGAGGTGCAAACCGTGGTGCTGCAGCAGCACCGAGGACGGCGCGCCTGCGTCGCCTTCGTAGCCGCGCAGTTGCGCTGGGTCTTTCAACCCGGTGGCTGCGCCGCCTTTCAAGGCCACGACCAAAGCGCCGTTTTCAATTCGGTAGGCGGTTGCATCGGCGTGCGAGCCTTGTGCCAGCGGCGCCGATTCGTCCAGGATGCGGCGGGCAAAAGCGATGACTTTGGCGCCACGCTTCTCGTTGTAGCCAGGACCCTTCTCGCAACCGTCGGCCTCTGGGATGGCGTCGGTGCCATAGAGTGCGTCGTACAGGCTGCCCCAGCGGGCGTTGGCAGCGTTCAGTGCGTAGCGGGCGTTCAGAATCGGCACCACGAGCTGCGGGCCGGCTTGCAGCGCCAGCTCATCGTCCACATTCGTCGTGGTCGCCTGCACGCTGGCGGGCTCGGGCACGAGGTAGCCCACGCGCTCCAGGAAGGTGCGGTAGCCGAGCATGTCTTTGATGGGGCCTGGGTTGGCCTTGTGCCAAGTGTCTAGCTCGCTTTGCAGCCGGTCGCGTTCCGCCAGCAGAGCGATGTTGCGTGGGGCGAGGTCAGAGACAATAGCGTCGAACCCCTTCCAGAAGGCGGCGCTGTCGATGCCGGTGCCGGGCAGTACCTGGTCGTCGATGAAGCGCTGGAGCGAAGTGGCCACTTGCAGGCCGTTGAGGGTGGTGCGATCGGTCATGGAGGGTGCCTCGGTCAGTCAAAAAAGAAACGGCAAGCGCTTGGGCCTGCCTCTGGCAGCCACTGTATTGCAAATCAATGCCAACATAAACAGTGTGAAAAGTTCAAAACCAATGACTTTTTTGTGTCTAATCGGAGCGATTGGTTCCGCGGATGCGGCTGCCAAGTGCGCGATGCAGGGCAAGTTAGCTACTATTACAATAGCTGTAGGCGCTTTATCAATAAGCGCTACATGCCAATTTAACTAAAACTTTACGCGCCGTGGCGAGCCCGATTTGGCTTCGTTGTGGCAGTACCCTTTCCCCATAATCGAGCCCCATGGACAAACTCAAGGCCTTCGAGTCCTTTGTCTCCGTTGCCACGCGTGGCAGCCTCACTGCGGCGGCGCGTGCCGAAGGCGTGGCGCCGGCCATCATGGGGCGCCGGCTGGATGCACTGGAAGAGCATTTGGGCGTCAAGCTGTTGGTGCGTACTACGCGGCGCATCAGCCTTACGCATGAGGGCACCGCGTTTCTGGAAGACTGCCAGCGCATGCTTTCCGACGTCGCCAATGCTGAGGCGAGCGTCTCGGCGGGCGGCATCAAGGCCAGCGGGCATTTGCGCATCACCGCGCCCGCAGGTTTCGGGCGGCGCCACGTTGCGCCGCTGGTGCCGCGGTTTCGCGCGCTGCACCCCGAAGTGCAAATCTCGCTCAACCTCAGCGATCGGGTGGTGGACCTCCCCGGTGAGGGATTCGACTGCGCGGTGCGGGTGGGCGACCTGCCCGATTCGTCCTTGGTGAGCGTGCGCATTGCTGACAATCGGCGCCTCTGCGTGGCGACCCCCCAATATTTGGCGGAACGAGGCACGCCGTCTGCACCGGCCGACTTGATGCACCACGACTGCCTGACGCTGTCGAGCGAAGCATCGCAGACGCGCGGCTGGGCGTTCAGCATGCCCGTGGCGCAGGCGAAAGAAGTGATCTACCTGCGTCCGCGCGGGCCACTCGACTGCTCCGACGGGCAGGTGCTTTTCGACTGGTGCCTGGCCGGGCACGGCATTGCCTGGCGAAGCACTTGGGAAGTTGAGCGGGAAATTGCCTCAGGCCAGTTGGTGGCGGTGCTCGAAGACTATGCCGCGCCACCCAATGGCATTTACGTCGTCTTTCCCCAGCGCAAGCACCTGCCGCTGCGCGTGCGCTTGTGGATCGACTTTCTCAAACACCACTACGCCGAACCGCAGTTCTGGCAGACCGGAGTGTCCGCGTGATTTTGGAATCGTTTCTGGCTTTTTTTCACTTGGTCGCCGTCTTTACGATGGTGGTTTTTATGGCCAGCGAAGCGGCGATGTGCCGCACCGAGTGGATGAATGCCGCCGTGGTGCACCGCCTGGTGCGGCTTGACCTGATCTACGGCATTTTTGCGTTTAGCGTACTTTTGGCGGGTTTGGCGCGTACGTTCTGGGGCGTTAAGGGCGTGGGCTGGTATTGGAGCCAGCCCCTGCTGTACGTCAAGCTTGGCGTGTTTCTGGTGATTGTGCTGATGTCGCTCAAATCCACTGCCGCGTTTCTGCGCTGGCGCCGCAATCTGGTGGCGACAGGTGCACTGCCGCCGCCAGACGAAGTGCTCGCCACGCGCCGCTGGATCATGATCGAAACGCATTTGATTGGCCTCGTGCTGCTGGCAGCTGCGCTGCTTGCGCGCGGGGTGTTGACGATCTGACTGGATCTGACTGGGGCAAGCACCCAGAAAAAAAAACCCCGCATCGCGGGGTTTTTTGTTGCGAGGTGCAGGTGCTTACTTCTTCAGGCACTCGCTCATAAAGGCCTTGCGCTCGGCGCCCTTCTTGCCGGCGGCTTCCGTATTGCAGGTCTTCATCTTGGTCTGCTGCGCGGGTGCTGCGTCGGCTTTGTTGCTCAAACAGGTCTTCATAAAGGCCTTGCGCTCTTCGCCCTTCATACCTTTGGCGTCGACATTGCAGGTCTTCATCTTCGACTGTTGTTTGGTTGGCGCTTTGGCGGCTGCTGAGGCGGCTGCAGCGGGCGCCGCAGCGTCGGCAGCCCAGGCGGTGCCGAAGGCGCAGGCGAATGCAAGAGAGGTCAGGGCGAGAAGCTTTTTCATTGATGCTCCATTGGAGGGAGAAAACGGGGCCAAAGCGCCCCGCGCACGCAATATACGCCTGAGCGAGGGCAGCTGGCGAGCCCCGTAAAATCTGCCGATGCTCACTGCCAAAAAACAACTGCTCGCGGCGCTGGCCGACGTGCTGGAAACCTTATCGCCCGGCGCTGGCGCGCGCGCCGCGTTTGAATCGCCGAAGGTCGCCGCCCATGGCGACTACGCCTGCACCGCCGCCATGCAGCTGGCCAAGCCGCTCAAGGCCAACCCGCGTGAGCTGGGCGAGCGCCTGCGCACTGCGCTGCTGGCTTCGCCGGCGTTCGAGCGTTGGGTAGAAGCCATGGACATTGCTGGCCCGGGCTTCCTGAACATCCGCCTCAAACCCGCTGCCAAGCAGCAGGTGGTGCAGGAAGTGCTGCAAGCCAAGGCGGCCTTTGGAATGCAGCCGGCGCGCGGCGACAAGGTGCTGGTGGAGTTCGTCTCGGCAAACCCCACCGGCCCGCTGCATGTGGGCCACGGCCGACAAGCCGCGCTGGGCGATGCGCTGTGCAACCTGTTTGCCACCCAGGGCTGGGACGTGCACCGCGAGTTTTATTACAACGACGCGGGCGTGCAGATACAAACGTTGACGAACAGCACCCAGCTGCGGGCCAAAGGCTTCAAGCCCGGCGACGACTGCTGGCCAACCGATCCGGAGAACCCGGCAAGCAAGGCTTTTTACAACGGCGACTACATCCAGGACATCGCCAACGACTTTCTGGCCAAAAAGACCGTGCAGGCCGACGACCGCAGCTACACCGCCAGCGGCGATGTGGAAGACCTTGACTCCATCCGCAACTTCGCCGTCGCCTACCTGCGCCACGAGCAGGACAAGGACTTGCAGGCCTTCAACCTCAAGTTCGACGAGTACTACCTCGAATCGAGCCTGTACACCAGCGGCCGCGTCGAGGCTGCGGTCAACAAGCTCGTCGCCAACGGTAAAACCTATGAGCAGGACGGCGCGCTCTGGCTGAAAAGCACCGACTACGGCGACGACAAGGACCGCGTCATGCGCAAGCAAGACGGCACCTACACCTACTTCGTGCCCGATGTGGCGTACCACATCGCGAAGTGGGAGCGCGGTTTCACCAAGGTGGTGAACATTCAGGGCACCGACCACCACGGCACCATTGCCCGCGTGCGCGCCGGCCTCCAGGCAGCCGATGTGGGCATCCCGCTCGGCTACCCCGATTACGTGCTGCACACCATGGTGCGCGTGGTCAAGGGCGGTGAAGAGGTCAAGATCAGCAAGCGCGCCGGCAGCTACGTCACGCTGCGGGACCTGATCGAGTGGACCAGCAAGGACGCGGTGCGCTTCTTCCTGCTCAGCCGCAAGCCCGACACCGAATACACCTTCGACGTCGACCTGGCTGTGGCGCAGAACAACGAAAACCCGGTGTACTACGTGCAGTACGCCCACGCGCGCATTTGCTCGGTGCTGGCAGGGTGGGGCGGCGACGTGGCGACCTTGGCCGGGGCCGACCTGTCGCCGCTTGATGGCCCGCAGGCCCAGGCCCTGATGCTGCAACTGGCCAAATACCCGGAAATGCTGACCGCCGCGGCCGAAGGCGAGGCGCCGCACGACGTCACCTTCTATCTGCGCGATCTGGCAGCCAGCTACCACAGCTACTACGATGCCGAGCGCATCCTGGTGGACGACGAACAGGTCAAAACTGCACGCCTGGCGCTCGTCGCTGCCACTGCGCAGGTATTGCACAATGGCCTGGCGGTGCTCGGCGTCTCGGCGCCACGAAGAATGTGAATCAGAACCACGGCGAGCATATGAAAAAGAAACAAACGGGCGGGACCATCGTGGGCTTCATTGCCGGCCTGGTGATCGGGCTGGGCGTGGCATTGGCGGTGGCGGTGTACGTCACCAAGGTGCCGGTGCCTTTTCTGAACAAAGGTGCGGTGCGCAGCGCCGAACAAGACAACGCCGAGGCGCAGAAGAACAAGAACTGGGACCCCAATTCGCCGCTGTACGGCAAAGGAAATGCGCGCCCCGGGGCGCCCGCTGCCAACAGTCCCGCTGCTGGCGTGGCCGCTGCGCCCGCTTCGGTGCCCGCCGCCAAGCTACCTGTTCCCGTGTCCGACGATCCGCTGGGCGACTTGGCCAAGGCACGCGCCGGCGCTACAGCGCCTACTGCCGCAGCACCGGTCAATCCGGCCACCGTCGACCCTTTTGACTACTTTGTGCAGGCGGGAGCCTTTCGTACGCAGAGCGATGCGGACGCGCAGCGCGCCAAGCTCGCCATGCTCGGCTGGGAGGCGCGCGTGAACGAGCGCGAGCAGAGCGGGCGCACCGTGTTCCGCGTGCGCGTAGGCCCCTTCGTCAAGCGCGTCGATGCCGAGCAGCTCAAAGAGAAGCTTGACGGTGCAGGCGTGGAATCGGCGCTGGTGCGCGTGCAGCGCTGAACTTTCCTGCTTACACCCACTCACACCCAAAAATCCCATCAGGAGCGTATTGAATGAACCGTAGAGAGTTTTCCGCGACCACGGCTTGCATATTGGTAGCCTCCAGCCTTTCGCTGCCAGTCTGGGCGCAAAGCGCCGAGCCGAAAGAAGGCAAGAACTACAAACGCTTGTCCAAGCCCGCACCGGTTGACGCCCCCGCAGGCAAGGTCGAGGTGGTCGAGTTCTTTTGGTACAACTGCCCGCACTGCAACGAGTTCGAGCCCACGCTGGAAGCCTGGATGAAAACCGCGCCAAAGAACATGGCGTTTCGCCGCGTGCCCATTGCGTTCAATGCAAGCTTTGCGCCCCAGCAAAAACTCTATTACGCGCTCGAAGGCATGGGCAAAGTGGACGAATTGCATGCCAAGCTCTTTCGCGCGATCCACGTCGAGAAGCAAAAGCTCGATAAAGACGACGCAATTTTTGCCTGGATTGCCAAGCAGCCCGGCATGGACATCGCCAAGTTCAAGGAAATGTTCAACTCCTTCGGCGTTTCCAGCCAAGTGCGCAAGGCGACCCAGTTGCAGGAGGCCTACGGCATCGAAGGCGTGCCATCCATGGGTGTGGCAGGGCGCTACTACATCGACGGCACCTTGGCGGGCAGCTTGCCCGGCATGCTCAAGGTCGTAGAGGCGCTGGTCGCCAAACCGTGAGGAGATGGCGGGGCAAGCCCCCGCTCCGCGAAGGGCCCGCGCTTGCGGGCCTTTTTTTTGAGTGCGCGTGGCACAATGACTGCAAGATTCATGCCGCCAGAGGCCCGCAGCGCACTTGCGTGCTGGCGCACCGCCATCAGACCTACGCATGCCCGCTTTTTTCAAACCGTCCACGCTCTCCCTGCAGATAAAGACTTTGCTGTCGCTCGTTGCCTTTGGCGCGCTCGTCGTTGCGCCCGCGATGGCAGAGAAGTCCGACAGCAATCAGCCGATGAACATCGAAGCCGACCAGTTGCGGCACGATGAGCTGAAACAAACCAGCGTATTCACCGGCAAGGTGGTGGTGACCAAGGGCAGCATCGTGCTGCGCGGCACACGGTTGGAAGTGCATCAGGACGCCGACGGCTATCAGTCCGGTACCGTCATAGGTGGCGCTGGCAAACGCGCTTTCTTCCGCCAAAAGCGCGACACAGCACCCGGCGCACCCGACGAGTTCATTGAGGGCGAGGCACAAACCATCTTCTACAACGGCAAGGCCGACAGCGTGCGCTTCGTGACCCAGGCCGAGCTGCGCCGCTTTCGCGGCGGCGTGCTCAGCGACGAGATCACCGGCGACGTGATCGTCTACAACAACCTGACCGATGTATTTACTGTGGACGGACGCAACACTGGCAAGCCGGGCGAAGCCGGAGGGCGCGTTCGCGCCGTGCTGGCGCCGCGCGACGCAGCGCCGGCGCCCGCAGCACCGGCGTCCGACGCCAACCCGCCTTTGCGCCCCAGCAACCGCCTTGGCGGCGCCGCCAAGTGAGTGCCGTCTCCGAAGCCAGCAGTGCGACCAGCCTGCTGGAAGTGCGGCACTTGGCCAAGTCCTACGGCGGGCGCAAGGTGGTCAAGGACGTCTCTCTCAGCATGGCCAAGGGCGAGGTGGTGGGGCTGCTCGGGCCCAACGGCGCCGGCAAGACCACCTCGTTCTACATGATCGTGGGCCTGGTGCGCAGCGACGCCGGCGACATTCTGATCGACGGGCATTCGGTGGCCAACCTGCCCATTCACCAGCGCTCGCGGCTGGGCCTGTCGTACCTGCCGCAGGAGGCGTCGATTTTCCGCAAGCTCTCGGTGCAGGAAAACGTCCGCGCCGTGCTCGAACTGCAGCACGGCGAGGATGGCAAGCCCCTTTCCAAAGCGGTGATTGAAGAGCGCTTGACGGCGCTTTTGCAGGAGCTGCGCGTGGAGCACCTGCGCGATTCGTCCGCTCTTTCGCTGTCGGGCGGCGAGCGCCGCCGCGTGGAAATTGCGCGGGCGCTGGCGACCCAGCCGCGCTTCATCCTGCTCGACGAGCCCTTTGCGGGCATCGACCCGATTGCGGTGATCGAGATCCAGCGGATCATCGGTTTTCTCAAGGCGCGTGGCATCGGCGTCTTGATTACCGACCACAACGTGCGCGAGACGCTCGGCATTTGCGACCACGCCTTCATCATCAGCGAGGGCGAGGTGCTGGCGCAGGGCACACCGACCGAAATTGTGGACAACGCAGAAGTGCGCCGGGTGTATCTGGGCGAGCACTTCCGGATGTGACGGCAATGCAGGCGAGCGCGGGCCGTGCTGCACTCAAGATCGGGATGGCCGCGTGAAGCCCGGCCTCTCGCTGCGGGTTTCGCAGCATTTGGCGCTGACGCCGCAGCTGCAGCAATCGATTCGGCTGCTGCAGCTCTCAACGCTGGAACTGGGCCAAGAAGTCGAACAAATGCTGGACGACAACCCCTTCCTCGAGCGCGAGAGCGAAGAGGCGCAGCGCGAGGAATTCGGCGTGGCGCAGGCCGATGCACCAGTACAAGCCGACGATGCAAGCATTGAATTTGCTACTTATTCAGGAGCTGATAGCGCAAGTGCAGTAAACGCTGAAGACCAAAAAGAATCAGAATTTACAGGCGGCGACGAGCTGCTCGATTGGTCGGGCGACGGCACGCACGACATGGCACCCGACGACGCCGAGTGGGGAGGCGACGCGCCCGCACGCCAACACAACGACCAAGGCGAAGCTGCTGGCGACGCGCTCGACCGCGCGCACGAGCATGGTTCGCTGAGCGACTTTCTACATCGGCAGGCGCTCTCGTTGCGGCTCTCCGACATTGACCGTGCGGCGCTCCAGTTCCTGATTGGCTCACTGAGCGACGATGGCTACCTCGAAGACCCGATTGAAGAGCTGGCCGCTGGCCTGGCCGGCGGCGACGCGGAAGGAACAGACGAGCTGGTGCACCGCTTCACGGTTGCGCGCTCGCTGTTGCAGAGCCTGGAGCCCACTGGGGTGGGCGCGCGTCACCTTGGGGAATGCTTGTGTCTGCAACTGCGCGCCCTGCAGCACGATGAGGCACACGAGCCAGCGCTGCTTGCGACCGCACTTGCCATTTGCCAGCAGCCGCTGGAGATGCTGGCCCGGCGCGACGTGCGGCGCCTGGCTCCCTTGTGCGGTGCCAGCGATGAGGCCGTGCGCGCTGCGATGGCGCTCATTGCCAAGCTTGAGCCGCGCCCTGGCCGGCGCTTTGCCAACGTGGAGCGCAACGCCATCGTGCCCGACGTGCTGGTGCGCCGTGTCGGCACGGGGAGCGCCCAGTTTTCCGTGCGGCTCAATCCCGAGGTCATGCCGCGCCTGCGCGTGCACGACATTTATGCGGGTGCATTGCGCGGGCACAAAGGGAGCGACGGCCACCAGGCCCTGCAGCAGCGCCTGCAGGAGGCCCGCTGGTTCATCAAGAACATCCAGCAGCGCTTTGACACCATCCTGCGCGTCTCGACGGCCATAGTCGAGCGGCAGAAAAACTTCTTCGTCCATGGCGAACTCGCCATGCGCCCGCTGGTGCTGCGCGACATCGCCGACGAGTTGGGACTGCACGAATCGACCATCTCGCGCGTCACCACGGCGAAATACATGGCGACGCCGCAGGGCACCTACGAGCTCAAGCATTTTTTTGGCTCGGGCCTCGGCACGGATACCGGCGGCAACGCCTCAAGCACGGCGGTGCGGGCGCTCATCAAGCAGTTTGTAGCCGCTGAAAATGCGGCCAAACCGCTGTCCGACAACCAGCTTGCCGACATGCTCAAAGAGCAGGGCATTGAATGCGCGAGGCGTACCGTGGCCAAATACCGCGAAGCGCTGAAGATTCCCACCACCACCCTGCGCAAGACACTCTGAGTACCGGATGAATCAGTTACAACTCTTTTTGCCCTGCGCCGCTGGCGTCGAGGGCTTTCTTGCCGACGAAGTGCACCAGATCACAGGTCTCACCGGCGACGACCTGCTGGTCGGCCGTGGCGGTGTGCTGCTGCGAGCCGCTTGGCGCGATGCGCTGCTGCTCAATCTGCACAGCCGCCTCGCCCAGCGGGTGCTGGTGCAGTTGGCGCAAGGGATGTACCGCAACGAGAACGACATCTACGCGCTGACCTCGGGCATCGCGTGGGAAATCTGGTTCACGCCGCGCCAGAGCTTCAAGGTGGAGGTGACGGCCCAGCACAGTCCGCTGACCAGCCTGAACTTCGCCGCCTTGCGCACCAAGGATGCGGTGGCCGACCGGTTTCGTACCAAAGCCGGCGTGCGACCAGACGTGGACACACAGTGGCCCGACGTGCGCGTGCACCTGCACCTGACCACCGACGAGGCCACGGTGTACATCGACACCTCGGGCGAACCCCTCTTTAAGCGCGGCTGGCGCCAAGACAAGGGCGACGCGCCGCTCAAGGAAACCCTGGCCGCCGCCATGATTGCCGCCACCGGCTGGGACCCGCACGGCGACGCGCCCCTGCCGCTGTACGACCCCTGCTGCGGCAGCGGTACAGTGGTGATCGAAGCGGCGCAAATGGCCTGCCGCATTGCGCCTGGTCTGCAGCGCAGGTTTGCATTTGAAAAACTCTTGCCTTTGCAGTCGCACGTCTGGAACGCTATCAAAGAACAAGCTAAAGACGCAATCACAGTAAGCGCTACAGGCATATTTGGCAGCGATATTTCGCACCGTATGGTCGATTTCGCCGAGCGCAACGCCGAGCGCGCGGGCGTCGCCGGCGCGCTCGAGCTGCGCGGCGGCGACGCGCTGCAGCGCATGCCGCCGTGTGAGCAGCCCGGTGTGATGCTGCTGAACCCGCCGTATGGCGAACGCATTGCCGCCGCGGGCGCCGCCGGCGAAAACGCACGCGACCGGGCCGAGCAGCGCGCGCGAGGCGTGTCCGTCGGCCGCGAAGCGGCGCAGATGCAAGGCGCGGATGGGGATAGCGGGGATGGCAGCGAATTCTTCCAGCAGCTCGCCAGCCATTGGAAGAAGAATTACACCGGTTGGCAGGCCTGGATGCTCACCCCCGACCTTAAGCTCCCCGGCAAGATGCGCCTGAAGGAATCGCGCCGCGTGCCCATGTGGAACGGCCCCATCGAATGCCGGCTGTTTCGCTTCGACCTGATTCGCGGCAGCCTGCGCACCAAGCCGGCCGATCCGGCCGATCCGCTTAAAGGCGGCGATGGCGCTTGAGCTTCGGGCAGAGGCGCCAGTAGCGGGCAGCCGCCGTGCGCTGGTGCTCGACACCAACATCGTGCTCGACCTGCTGGTGTTTGCTGACCCGGCCACTGCGCCGCTGCCCGATTTGCTGGCCTGTGGCGCCCTGCGCTGGGTAGCGACGCTGGGCATGCGCAGTGAGCTGGCCCGCGTGCTCGGCTACCCGCAAATCGCACCGCGCGTGGCGTTCTACGGTTTCACGCCGCAGGATGTGCTGGCGCGTTTTGACGCCGCGGCGCGCATGGTGGAGCCCGCACCGCGTGTCCACGCAATTTGCAAAGACCCCGACGACCAACCCTTTATTGACTTGGCCGCAGCGCACGGCGCCATTTTGCTGAGCAAAGACCGCGCGGTGCTGCAACTGCGCAAGCGCCTGGCGCTCCACGGCGCCGAGGTGGCGCGCAGCGTGGTGCCCGCGGCTGGGCCTGCTGCTGCGGACTGATCAGCTGGCGGAAAAGCCGCGCATTTCCGCGATTTCCTCGAATGGCGCGCGCGGTGTGCGCATGCCATTGATGGCGGCGCTCTCGTCGGCATAGCCCAGCGCCATGCCGGCAAACAGGGTCTGGTCCGCTTCCAGGCCCAAAAAAGTTTTAACGGGTTCTGACCAGAAAGCCCAGTATTCCTGGGGGCAGGTCGCAAGGCCCGCCTCCACTGCCAGCAGCATCAGGTTTTGCAGGTAGCAGCCCAAGTCCGCCCACTGCGGCGGTCCCATGCGCCGGTCGATGCTGATGAAAACCCCCACGGGAGCGCCAAAAAACTGCGCGTTCTTCGCCATCTGGCGCAGGCGCGCGGGTTTGTCTTCGCGCGGGATGCCCAAGGTGGCGTACAGCTGCTCGCCATTTTGGAATCGGCGGGAGCGGTAGGGCTCCCAGAGGCTGGGCGGATAGACCTCGTATTCGGGAGCCTCCTGCAGCGGCGCTGCTGCCACCATAGCCAGCAATTCGGTCAAAGGTTCCCCGGTGAGCGCATGCACCCGCCAGGGTTGCAGGTTGCCGCCAGACGGCGCGCGTGCCGCGGTCTCCAGCATCGTGCGCACGGCGGCGGCGGTCGGTGCCTTCGGCAGAAAGGCGCGCACCGACATGCGCCGGGCAATCGCGTCTGTGACCTTCATGGGCGCTGCAGCGCCGTCGTGGCACCGGGCGCCAGATGCACGGCGCGCTGCGCTGCGGTATTCACCGCCAGCTGGAACACATCGGGCCGCGCATAGTGGCCCACCGGGTCAAAGTCCATTTGCGCGCGGGGAATGTCGTCGGTGTCGATTTCGGCAGTGAGCACCACATCCTCGCCATACACCGGGCCGGCCAGCACTTTGCCGAGTGGGCTGACGATGCAGCTGCCGCCGCGCATCAAGAGCGTGTCTTCGGCTGCTGGCAGGCGGTTGTGCATGGCGTCCATAGGGAAGTCCTTGCGCCGCAGGTGTTGGCAGCTCGAAAGCACGAAGCAGCGCCCTTCCATGGCAATGTGCTGCATGCTGGAAATCCAGCTGTCGCGGTCGTCTGCGGTGGGCGCGCAGTAGAGCGCTACGCGCTGCTGGTACATCGCCATGCGCATGGCGGGCATGTAGTTTTCCCAGCAGATGACGGCGCCCAGCTTGCCGTAGGGGGTGTCGATGGCTTTCAAAGTCGAACCATCGCCGTAGCCCCACACCAGGCGCTCCAGCGCGGTGGGCATCAGCTTGCGGTGGTGGCCCAGCACGCACCCTTGACCCTGCGCATCGGCGCCCAGATAAACGGCGGTGCAGTACAGCGTGCCGCCGTCCCGCTCGATGATGCCGATGCACACCGTAAGCCCGCATTCGGCGGCGGTCTGTGCGAGCTGGGCAAGTTCGGGGCCGTCGAGCGCTACCGCGGCGTCAAAGTATTTTTTGAAGTCTTCGCGCCCTTCGGGCGTGCGCGCACCAATGAAGATGTGGAAATCTGCGCCCTTGGGGTAGCCGCCAAGGAAGGCCTCGGGAAACACGAGCACTTGCGCGCCCTTCGCAGCCGCCTCCTCCATCAAGCGCTGCGCTTTGGCTACGGTGGCAGCGGTGTCGAACATCACGGTGGCGCACTGGGCGACGGCGGCAGTCAGTTTCATCGGATTCTCCGGGCGATGGGTGGCAATGCTGTGCAGTGTGCCGCAGGCTGCGCCAGCGTGTTGGCTGCCTAACCGAGGGCGATTAAGGTGCCAGCAAGTCGTAGGCCGCCCGGGTGCGCTGCAGGTCGCGCCCCAGCCGCCTGCTGGTGGGCAAATGGCGCACCCAGCCAAGGCGCTGGGTGCTGGTGGCCATGGCGGCCTGCATGGGCGGTGTGCCAGTCGCCAGCCACGCCGTCCACAGCGGGCGGGCGGTGGCGAGGGCACCTGCTTCGCGAAGTGCCAGTCCGCTGGAATGCGCAAAACACAGTGCATCGCGGGCCTGACACAGCGCCAGCGGCAGCGCGCTGGTGGGGTCGTCTTCAAAATCGATGAAGCCCACCTGACCATCGGCGCAGCGCACCAGATTGCGGGCAAAAGCCTGGCTGAGGCAGTTGCCGCCCGCGTGCACCTGCGAGATGGCGGCTAGGCCTTGCTGCCACAGCGCCAGCACAGAGCCGCCGCCGCTGGGCACGGCATTGCCCAATTCCTCGGCCAATGAGGGCGTCGGCGCGCCAGGAACGCCCAGGTGGCGCAGCAGCAGCGCGTCTGGTTGTACGGCGAGCAGTTCAGGAACGTGCACGCCGAGGGCGGCGAGCTCGCGCAGGCGCCGCGCCTCGATCGCAATGGCTGCTTCCCCGCCCAAGTTGGGGATCGGGGTGAGCAGAGGCAGCCGCAGCATGGTGGCCAATGCACCCAGGACGCGGTAGCGGCCCATGCTGTGGCGCGGGCCGGCCCTTTTGAGCCAAAACTGCTCGCCCTCGTGCAGGTAGCTGGAAATGCTCTGCGTCTGGGAGGCGGCGTGGGTGCGCAGGAAAGCTGGGTAGTCGGTCACGTAGCGAACTCGTCGGATGAAAGAGGGCCCGGCGCTACACTGACCGCCACGCTTGGCACGGCCCTTTGGGGGAGCCGCGCTTGGGCAATCATAGGACCGTTTGATATGACCGATTCCACCACCGACGAGGGCGCCGAACACGCCCCCGCGCTTTCGACCGACGACCTGGAGGCGCTGGACGACATTCTTGATGAGATGCGCGCGCGCCTGGACGAAACCCCGCAGTGGGAGTTCTGCGATGGCTTTCTGACCGCGCTGGTCTGCAGCCGCCGCGACATTCCGCCGGGCGAGTACCTGCCGATGCTGCTGGGCGACGGCGAGCCCGTGCACTGGCCCGCGGACGCACCCCTGCGGCGCTTGCACATGTTTGCCGACATGGCGCAGCAGGAGCGTTTTCTTGAACTCTGGCAGCGGCGCTTTAACGAAGTGGCGCAGGCGCTTGACACGCGGGTCGAAGCACTGGACGACCCGCGCACCCTGGAGCCGGAGGTCATGGACGTGCGCGGCGCGCTGCTGGCGCTGCCCGAGGCTGACCGCCCGGCCATTGAAGACGGCGAAGTGCCTTCGTTCGCGCAAGTCTGGGCGCTGGGCTTCATGTTTGCCGTGGAAAACTGGCCGGAAGACTGGGCGCCGCCGCGCGAACGCGAGCATGCCCAGTGGCTGGACGACGCGCTCGATTCCATCGTCGCGCTCACGGAAGACGACGCCGGCAAGCCGGCGGTCAACATGTATTCAGAAGACGGCACGCCTTCCGTCAGCGAGGCCCGCGTGGAGCTGTTTGGCGAAGCCATCTGGGCCGTGTACGACCTGCGTCAGCTGTGGAAGAGCCTTGGCCCGCGCGTGGAGACGGTGCGCAAAGCCGCCGAACCCGGCCGCAACGACCCCTGCCATTGCGGCAGCGGGAAGAAGTTTAAGAAGTGCTGCGGCGCCTGAGTAGCTATTAGTTTAATAGCTACTAGCGCTTGATTTGTAAGCGCTAGTGACTTTTTTTTCTTCTATTTCTAGGGGTTGAGCAGCAACGCGTGCAGCTGCCCCAAGGCGTGCTGCACCGTGGCGCTGCGCACGGCAGAGCGATCGCCACCGAAGCAAAGTTGCTGGCTGTGCGTGCGGCCCGCCACACACCAGGCAAACCACACGGTGCCGACCGGCTTGGCCTCGCTGCCGCCAGTCGGGCCCGCGACGCCCGTGACGGCGAGGCTGGCCTGCGCGCGCGAATGGATGAGTGCGCCCTCTGCCATGGCGCGGACGACGGGCTCGCTCACGGCGCCATGCGCCTCGATAAGCGCGGCGGGTACGCCCAGAAGTTCGGTCTTGGCGGCGTTTGAGTAGCTCACGAACCCGCGCTCAAACCACTGGCTGGAGCCCGCCAAATCGGTGCACGCCGCCGCAATCAGTCCGCCGGTGCAGCTTTCCGCCGTGGCCAGCATCTCGCCGCGCGCCAATAGTGCTTTGGAAATATGAGCCAAATCGGCCTCCAGCGCCGATGGAGCAAGCGCCTGCAGCTCCTGATCCAGTAGCGATTCGAGACTCACCAGAACCTCCACAGCGCAATCACCAGCAGCGCACAAAACGCAGCGACGAAGTCGTCAAACAGAATGCCAAACGCCCCGCGTGCGCCAAAGCCCTTGAACTGCGCATCGGCCCAGCCCACCGGGCCCGGTTTGGCGGCATCGAAATAGCGAAACAGCGCAAACGCCACCACCTGGCCCCACAGCCCCATGGGCATGGCCAGCCAGAGGATCAGCCAGAAGGCCACCACCTCGTCCCACACGATGCAGCCGGGGTCGGCAATGCGCAGGTTGCGCGCCGCCACGGTGCAGGCCCACCAACCGACCAGAGTGCTGCCGGCAATCAAAAGGCCCAGTTCCGCCGTGGTCAGCCAGCGCTGCAGCACCAGCCAGGCAAGCCATGCCCACAGCGTGCCGACGGTGCCGGGCGCCCACGGCGAGAGGCCTGAGCCAAAGCCCAGCGCGATGAAGTGCGCCGGGTGCGCCAGCAAAAAGCGGGCATTGGCGCGACGAGGGAGCTGTGGCGGTACTGGCGGTGGGGCGGCGTGGCCGACCTCCTCCACCATCGGCAGTGGTGCGGCGCTCATCGGCGTTCGCGCAGCGGCGCGTCCTTGGGGTAGCTCAGCACATGCTCGGCGGCGAACGTTGCGTCGGCGCCGCCCGCCACACGTTGCTGCCAGAGCACCGTGCCAGCATTGCCGCCAAAAGCCAGGTTGGCCGGCTGCGGTGTGTAGCGCGAGCTGATTTCAATTTTTTCGTCGCGCGACACCGGGGCGGCGTGCAGCACCTGCAACTCGATCGCGCCGGTGTGCCGGTTGTCTACGCGGTAGCGGCTTTGCACGGTGCGCTCGGTGCGCGAACCGGTGAGCCCGGCGCTGCCGCGCTGCTCTTGCACCGGCTCGGCGCGCACCGTGACCTGGTCGTCGCGGCCAAAGGCCAGCTCGGTGGTGGCGCTGGCGCTGCCGGCTGCGTTGAAGTCCAGCCGGCCATTGCCAACGAAGCGCGCGCCCTGCATCAGGGCCACCGTGCCAGCAGGCCAGACGCCGGGAGGACGTGCCAGCTCAGCCACCAGATAGGCGGCCTGCTCAACAGCAGGCGCTGTCCGTGTGAGCAAGCGCACCGGCGCATCGGCCGCGCCCAGCGCCAGCGTGATGCGCTCGCCGCTGCTGGGCACGCTGGTGCGGCCGGGGACGGCAAATTCGGTGGCGTAGGCGCCCTGTTCGGTTTGCACTTCGAAGTCGGGAAGTGAGATGCCGGCCATGTCTGCCTCTTGGGCTGCTCGGGGCGCGCCGGCGCTTTTGGCCAGCGCCATAGGCGCTGGAGCCGGTGAGGGCGGTGGCGGCGGTGGGGCGAGGTCGAGCGTCCACGGGCGCGGCAAACGGCCTTGGCTGCTGCGCTGCGGCGCGCCGGTGGACAGGCGCAGCTCCACGCCGCTCCAGTCTTCGCCACTGGCCTGCGCCACGATGGCCTGGCGCTCGATGCGCAGCTGGGACGCCTCGGCGTCCAGCACCGCGCGGTAGCTGCTTTGCCAGTTGGGGCCGCGCACCTGATAGGCCAGGCGCAGGGTGGCTTCGCGGTCGCTCGCCAATTGCACCTGCACGCTGACGACGCGAGAGCGCTGTCCGGCGGTGCGCTCGCGCTCTGCCAGCAGGGGCTTGAGGCGCAGCTCCAGTGCTTCTTTCTCGCGCTGGAGCTGGTGGGCGCGCTTTTGGCCGTCTTCCGCGCTGCGGCGCAGGGCGTCGGCGGTGGCTTGAATTTGTGTGGCCGTGGCGGGTGCAGTGCGCTCGCCTTGGGCACTGCCGGCGACGGTTTTGAGGTAGCTGTCGACCAATTTCAGCGCGCTGGCGGCGGCGGACACGCTCGCCAACTCGTCTTCGATGCCGCGAATCTTCGCGTCCAGCGGGCTGGCGCAAGCGGTGGCCAGCGCGCGCTCGGTGGTTTGCACGCGCAGCTCGCCGATGCGAAGGCCGGCATCGCCGCTCACCTGCAGGCTTTGCGCGTCCAGAGCCGCAGGCAGGCAGACGAACTGCGCTTCGCGCGCACCGGCTGGCACGCGCAGCGTGCGCTCCACGGTGGCGCTGCCCTGGTAGAGCGTGACTTTGTCGATGCGTGACGCGGCAGACTGCGGCGTCTGTGCCTGCGCGCCAGTCACCGAGCCGGCGATCAGTGCCGCGGTACAAAAGGCGGTGCGAAAGGCGGTGGACAAGGCGCCGCGGCGAGTCGGCAGCAAAGCAATGCGATGTGTCATGTTGCGTCTTGAGGGGGGTAAAACCCTGTCCATGCTAGCGCAGGCATCGCCCCACAGGATGGAAACGGTGGGCTTGGGCCCAGCCTTCAAGCGAAATGGTCGAATGAAGAAAAGTCGGACGTAAGCCGATGGCCGGCTGCGTCCAGCACCCGCAGGCCCAGTGCGGCGTCCACCTGGCCAATGCGGGCCACCGGCGTTGCGGATTCGCGCGCTGCAGCTTCGACCTGGGCGCGCGCCGACGCTGGGGCGGTAAATGCAAGCTCGTAGTCGTCGCCGCCCGCAAGTGCGCACTGCAGCAAAAAGTTAGAGTCAAATTGGCCTCCAACGCTTATGCCGTAAGCGCTGGAAGCTATCAAATCAAGGGCGCTCTGTGCATGGATGCTTGCGCCGACGCCCGAGGCATGGAGCAGGTGTCCCAGGTCGCCCAGCAGGCCGTCACTGACGTCGATGGCACTTGTGGCCACGCCGCGCAGATGCAGGCCAAGGTCCACGCGCGGCGTGGGGCGCTCCAGCCGTTGGCGCGCAGCAGCGAGCACCTCTGGCGCAAGCGCGATGCGCCCCTGCAAAGCTTCGAGCGCCAGCCGTGCGTCGCCCAGCGTGCCGCTCACGTAGATGTCGTCGCCGGGCTGAGCGCCACTGCGTAGCAAAGCCTGGTTCGCGGGCACTTCGCCGAAAACGGTAATGCAAATATTGAGCGGGCCACGCGTAGTGTCGCCGCCGACAAGATCGCACTGGTGCAGGTCGGCCAAACCAAACATACCGTGTGCGAATGCGGCGAGCCAGGCGTCGTCGGCACTGGGCAAGGCGAGGGCCAGCGTGAAGGCAAGCGGTTCGGCGCCGCAGGCGGCCAAGTCGGACAGGTTCACCGCCAGCGCTTTGTGCCCCAGCGCTTCGGGGGCCACATCGGCGAAAAAGTGCCGTCCCTCGACCAGCATGTCGCATGAGACGGCGAGCTGCATGCCCTCGCGCGCCGCCAGCAGCGCGCAGTCGTCGCCCACGCCCAAAGGCGCGCGCCGCGTCGGCCGCTTGAAATGCCGGGAAATCAGTTCGAATTCACCCATGAGCGTGCATTGTGTGGGGAAGCAAGTGCAGCAGTTCGTTGGGACACCAAGGTTTGCAACCGGCGCGCCCAAAACCAGCGGCCCCCGCGCAAGGGCCTGAGCCGGCAGCGCCGCCCCGCTGCGCTGGGGGCGTCCCCCTTGGGGGAAGGCGCCGAAGGTGACTCAGGGGGGAGCCCCGCGGAACCGCTGCGCCGCCTGTCGGCTGACCTCGGCCAGCAACTGCTCTTCGCGCTGGCGCTCACGCAGCCAGCGTGCGTCGTTCTGGCCCGCCGCGGCCTCGCTGCGCAGCAGGTGCAAGGCGCCAGAGGCGCCATGTGCAGCAGCGTGCGCGGCGATCTGGTCGATGGTGCGCATGATGTGCTCGCGCAGCGGCATGTGGTTGCCAGTGGCCGGGTCGACGTACACCGCGTCCATTCCGAAGCGGCAGGCCTGGAAGCGGTTGTAGGTGTAGACGAGGTAGTCGTCCTCCGTCGGCATGAAAGGCTGGTCGGCCAGGAACCAGGCGCCAAGCGACTGCACGAAGCCGGCCAGTGCGGCAGCGCGCTCGATAGTCAGCGGGGTGTCGAAGACGCGGATTTCAATCGTCCCGAACTCGGGTTTGGGGCGGATGTCCCAGTAGAAGTCTTTCATGCTCTTGACGACGCCGGTGTGCGTCATCTTGTTGAAATAGACCTCGAAGTCGGCCCAGGTCAGCGCCATAGGCGCGCGGCCCGAGAGCGGGAAGGCAAAGACCGAGTTGAGCCGCGCCGAGTCAAACGCCGTGTCCTGTCCCTGCACGTACGGGCTGGACGCCGAAAGCGCGATGAAGTGCGGGATGAAACGCGACATGCGGTGCAGCATGAGCAGCGCCGAGTCGGCGTCCGGGCAGCCGATGTGCACATGCTGGCCGAAGATGGTGAACTGCTTGGACAGGTAGCCGTACAGCGCTGAAAGCTCGCGAAAGCGCTGCTTGTCGTAAATGCGGCGCTCATGCCATTGCTGGAACGGGTGGGTGCCGCCGCCGAGCACGGCGATGTTGAGCTTGTCGGCGCACTTCACGAGCGCATCGCGAATCTGCGTCAACTGCCCCAGCACCTCGCTGCTGGAATGGCAGATGCCGGTGGAGACTTCGATCATGCTGTTGGTCATCTCCGGCACCACCGTGCCGGGCAGGGGGTGGCGCTCCATCAGGCGCAGCATGTCGTCGGCGTAGGGCGCCAAGTCGTAGTCGTGGGTGTTGACGAGCTGCAGTTCGAGTTCGACGCCCAGCGTCAGCGGTTCGGAATGGTTGAAGGCTTCAAGACTCATTCTGGTCTCCGGTGCTCACGTGGGTCGTCAGGGGCCAGGGTTTGGAGCTCTCGCCAGCGCGGTAGATCGCGAGCGTGCAAATTACTGCGCCCGCCACCTCCATGAGCAAAATGGCGGGAAGGGCGATGCCGGCAATCATCGGCCCGGTATCGGGCGACGCAAGCGCAAATTGCGAGGCAATCAATAGGGCGATTGAGGACATCGGCGTCATGGCGCTGGCCACCCACAGCGCCTGCTTCCAGCTTGCGCCGCTGCCGGCGTTGCCGAGCGCCACGCCGGCCATTTTTGCGACCAAGCGAGCGGCAATCAGCGCCAGCACCAAGCCGGCGACGCGGCCGCTCCAGTCGGCCTGCGCGGCCACGGTCGATACGAGGACAAACATCAGCATAGTCAGCAGCGCCGACGCATTGCCCAAATGACGCGGCCACGCCCAAGGGCGCGGGTTGAGCTGTTTGAGCAGCATGGCGCCAAGCAGCGCGGCCAGTGGTGCCGAGCCGCCTAGGTGCGCGGCCACTGCCGTGGCGGCAGCGACGAGCGTCAGCAAAAGCAGCGAAGTGTTTTCGCTCGTCGGGCTCATAAAGCGCAGGGCGGTGCGCAGCGCCAGCGCCAGCGCGGCGGCCACCACAATGGAGACGCCCAACACCACCATCACCGGGTAGAAAGTGTCGGTGATCGCCAATGCTGGGCGGTTGAGCAGGCCAGCACTCGCGCTTCCCAAGGTGAGCGCGTACAGCGTCGAGAGCGTAGCCAGCACGATGGCGCGCTCGGTCACCGGGCCGGCGGCGCGGGTGTCCGACACCACGCGCGTCAGCACCGAAGGCGACGCCGCCAAGGCCACCAGCGCCAAGGGGCCGGCAACGCGCACTTCCAGCCCCAGCCACACCAAGGTCCAGTACACCGCGAAATAGGTCAGCGCCGATTCGGCAAAGCTTTGCACCAGCACCATCGGGTTGTGGCGAAACCAGCGCAGCGGAATGCGGCCACCCGCTTCGAAGAGCACCACGGCAAGGCCGAGTTCGAGCAAAAACAGGCTGGTTCCCTGCAGTGGCCAAGGCGCGCCACTAAAACCCGCAAGGCCCGCCACCGTGCCCACCAAGGAGTAGCCGACCACCTTGGGCAAGCCGATGTGGCGTTGAAACAGGTGGCCTGCAATCGCTGCCACGGCCAGCAGCAGCGACCACTGCACCGTGGGGATGCCCGCTGAGGGGCGCAGCCACTGGGCCCAGAAGCTCAGGATCTCATTCATTCATCGGTTCCTTCAATCTGCAGGCAGGGCCGTGCAGACCTGTTTTCCAGGGGCTGGCCAGTCAGCCGGGCGAAATATACAAGGCGCCCTGCACCTCCGTGTGTCGGCGAGAGCCGCGCGCTCAGGCGCTGGGCGCTGTCGGAAGCTTTCCGGCAGCAGCGGGCGCTGCGTTGTCGGTGTGTGTGTCGGCGCCACTCGAGGCGTCGTCGCTCTCTGAAACTGCCCGACCGCTCTCTGAGCGTCCTGCCCCATTGTCGTTGACCTTGTCGCCCGACCAGCGCAGCGCGCGCGCTGCGATCGGGGGGCCTACGGTTTCAAGGAGTGCCACAGACGCCAGAACCACCGAGCCTACCAGCGCACCCTTTTGCGGAAACAGCGTCAGCGTGGTGTTCACCAGCCCAATCGCCAGCCCCGCCATTGGCAACAAAAGCAGCCCTGTGCTGCCGGCTTGTCGCGGCGTTGCGCCCAACATCATGGCCGCCCCACCCACGCCCACCCACTTGGCGACCGCTCGGGCGCCGACGAACACCAGCACGGCAGGCCAATAGTCCAGAATTTCGGCCACATGCAGATTGGCGCCTGCATACACAAACAGCACGATAAAAAACAGCTCAAACGATGCCCCGAACTCAATATTGGCAATGAGCTTGGCACGCTCCATGCTGCGCACCACCATGCCCAGCACCAGCGGTGCAAATAGGGCCGAGAGCTTGAGCACCAGCGCGGCGCCCACCGTCATCATCACGGCGCCAATCACGAGCGCCAGTTGGTACTGCTCTGCCACCTTGGTTTTGCGTGCCGCCAAATGCAGCAGGCCGCCCATGACCAGCCCCAACGCGGCCGAACCCAGCACTTGGTACAGCGGCGCGCCCAGCATCACTTCCAGCGGCGCATTCGCCTCACCGTAGAGGGCTGGAAGCACTGCCGCGAAGGCGATGAAGGCGATAACGTTGTTCAACGCCACCAGCAGCATGGCGCGTTCGGTCACGGGCCCGGAAGCCCGCAACTCGTGGGCGACGTGAATAAGCACAGCGGGAGAGGACGAGATCGCGATGGTGGCTATGACTGCTGCCGCCAGCCCGGTGACCCCCACCTGCGCCAAGCCAAAAAACACGGCGACAAATGTCAATGCACTTTCTGCCAGCGAAACCAGCACCACTTGGCGATCCTGGGCGAAGCGTTTCGTGTCGATGGACAGGCCAAGCCGGTAAAGAATCAGCGCCAGCGACACATCGACCACGATGCGGGACTGCGCCAGCCCGGCCTCGCTGATGACTCCCAAGACGTTTGGGCCAGCAACAAAGCCAACCACCATGAAGCCTGTGATGCTGGGCAGCCAGCGCCAACGGTGCGCCACGTAGCCGCCGAGCGCTCCACAAAACAGCAAAAAACCGAAGAAAAACAGCGTATTGGCCGAGAACGGCCAGCTCGGAAGAAACTCCATGCGCCGCTTTCAGTGCAGTACGCGACCGGAACTGCCTTGGGCGGCATCGAGCGCGAAGCGTGCAATCGGCACGTCAAACGGCTCTCCTGCTTCGTCTACAAAGCGGTAGCTCCCCTGCATGCTGCCGGCTTCACTGCGCAAGCGGCAGCCACTGGTGTACTGGAAATGCTCGCCCGGACCCAGCATCGGCTGGTGGCCCACGACGCCAAGGCCGCGGACTTCCTCTTGCGGTCCCTCGGCGTCCTCAATGACCCAGTGCCGCGCAATCAGCTGCGCGGGGGCCGTGCCGGTGTTGGTGATGGTGATGGTGTAGCTGAACGCAAAGATCTGGCGCTCTGGCGCGGACTGCTCGGCGACGTAGGCCGTTTGCACGTCGATATCAAATGGGGGCTGATGCATGGGGCGGATGGTAACTGCGACAATCCAAGGCATGAGCCGCACCTTCCGCATTGCCCCCTCGATTCTCTCGGCCGACTTCGCCCGCTTGGGCGAAGAAGTGCACAGCGTCATTGCTGCTGGCGCCGACTGGATTCATTTCGATGTGATGGACAACCATTACGTCCCCAATTTGACCTTCGGTCCCATGGTCTGCCAGGCGCTCAAGCCACACTCCAAAAAGGCGGACGGCCAAGCGGTGCCGATTGACGTGCATTTGATGGTTCAGCCGGTGGACGCGCTGGCGGCTGCGTTTGCAGATGCGGGCGCGGATTCGATCAGCTTTCACCCGGACGCTGCCGGACATGTCCACCGCAGCATTCAGGCCATTCGCTCCAAGGGCGTGCAGGCGGGCTTGGTATTTAACCCGGCGGAGTCGCTCGATGTGCTTGACTGGGTGATTGAGGACATCGACCTCATCCTGATCATGAGCGTCAACCCGGGGTTTGGTGGGCAGAGCTTCATCGAGTCGTCACTGCGCAAGATCGAGGCGGTGCGCCGCCGTATTGACGCCTGTGGCAAAGACATTCGCCTGGAAGTGGATGGCGGCATCAAGGAAGACAACATCCGCCGGGTGGCGGACGCGGGCGCCGACACGTTCGTCGCCGGCAGCGCGATTTTCGGCAAGACCGACTACCAGCAGGTGATTGCGTCGATGCGTGAACAGCTTCGGTAAGGCGGCGCTTCAGACCCTTCCTTTACGAGGGTTTTTCTGGCGACGTCCTGCCGACGCGGGCAGAGAGCAAGGTCGCTGTGATTCGGGTTTTTCTCTGACACGCAAAAAGCTTCTGCCGTCCTAGCATGGGTCTTTACAGACAAAAGCTTGAGAGTGCCTGCACTCCAAAGCGCCAAGGCAGGGCTTTATGGCAGACCAATCTACTCTTATCTTTTCTCACTCTGGCGCTTCGGCAGCCGCATTCGCGCAGGAGTCCCAAGGCCTGCAACGCCACCTGCGCCAGTGTGGCCAAGCCAATGGGACTTGGCACACGGTGCGCTGCGCGGGTGAACGCGTGGACGACTTTCTCAGCGGCAGGGTCGTGAGCATGGTGGTGGTGGCGAGCGGTTTGCTCGCTGTCAGCGCGTATTGGTAAGGCGGCCGCGGTCGGACAACCATCTTTCTGCGGCTATGCGCTTTTTCACCGACCTACGCAAAGTTCGGGACGGCGACCTTGAGGGGCTTCTCAGCCCGGCGTTGGGCGAGCTTGAGCAGCCCATCCGCGCCGAAATTTTCGGGGTGGCGCGGCTTGAACAGCATGGCAAAAGCCTTGCGCAAGCGCATATCGATGCAGGCAGCGTGCAATCGACGGCTCGCCCTTTTTATCCGCGTTTTGAACAAAATCTGCAGGTTCTGCGGAAATCCCACGCCTACATTGCCGAGCAGGAGCGCACTGGTCACCATGTGAGCGAGGCGGCTGAGTGGCTGCTCGACAACTTTCAGATGCTCATGGCGCAGACCGACGAGATCGGTCAGGGTCTGCCCAGACGCTACTACGCGCAGCTGCCGGTGCTCAGCGGTGACCACCTCGCCGGCATGCCGCGAATCTACGGCGTGGCCTGGGCGTTTGTCGCCCACACCGACAGCGCCATCGACAACGACCTGTTGGTAAGCTTTATCAACGCCTATCAGTCGGTCTGCGAGCTGACGTTTGGCGAAATCTGGGCGCTGGCACCGACTTTGCGGGTGCTGTTGGTGGAAAACATTCGCCGCCTCGCAGAGCGCGTCGCGGTGGCCAAAGCTGCACGCCAAGCAGCCGACCAATGGTGCGATGCGGTATTGGATGCTGGCTCCGCGCAGGCGGATGAACTCCAAGCGCGCTTCGATGCCATGGCCTCGCGCGGTGTCGGCCGTGCGTTTGCGCTGCAGGTGAATGAGCGGCTCACCGCCGTCAACCTTGAGCTGAAGTCCGCCCAGTCGGCGCTGCCAGAGGGCGCATTGCACGCGCTGCGCGACACTTTGGTGCGCCTGCTGCCCGATCCTTCCGGCGCTCAGGTGCAGCAGCATGCGGAGAAGGCAGCCGACAACTTGAGCATGCGAAATGCCATCTTGGCGCTGCGAACTTTGGAGGAGGCGGACTGGCGCGAAGTGGTAAATCGGACCAGCGTGTTGATGCATGTCTTACAGGCATCGGCCACTTTTCAGGCGGAACGTGAAGACACTCAAGACGCCAGCCTTTTTGCCATTCAGCGGCTGGCAAGGCATGGACGGCACAGTGAGTCCTATATAGCGACGAAGCTGCTCGCGCTGATGCATTCGGGGGGTGCCGGCTCCGCAATGGATGGCCATGCAGAAGATGCACAAGACGCTGGGGTGCATGCAGGCGACCCGAGCAAGGCGCCCGGATATTGGCTTCGAGGCCCAGGCCGCGAAGCGTTGTACACAAGCTTGGGCATGGAGGCGCAGCGCCATTGGAGGGCGCGTCAGGTGCTGCGGCGCAGCATCTTGCCGGCCTACGTGGCTGTTCTGCTCCTCGGGAGCGTCGGGGCCGCTGGGTTGCTGCTCAATCACGATGCTGGGTGGCGTTTCGCTCCTCCAGCCATCTTCTGGGGCTTGGGGCTTCTCGCTCTGTTGCCAGCGGGGGAGGCTGTGCTTGCGGTGGTGCACCGCCTGCTCAGCGAATCTCTGCCGCCCCGCCGTCTCGCCAGATACGCCCTGTTGAAGGGAATTCCGCCGGAGCACCGCGCCTTGGTGGTGGTGCCCGCGATGCTCACGTCGCGCAAGACGGTGCACGACTTGGTGTTGCAGCTTGAGCAGCATTACCTTGCGAACAGCGAGGCGAGCGTTCAATTTGCACTTTTGACCGACTATGCAGACGCAGACGCAGTGACGCAGCCGGAAGATGCCGCGCTCTTGAATCAGGCGTGCGCAGAGATTGATGCGTTGGAATTGCGTTATCGCGATGAAGACTTGCAGGGTGCTCCAAGGCGCTTTTTGTTGCTGCACCGCGAGCGGACGTGGGCTCCGACTGAGCGGCGGTGGATGGGTTGGGAGCGAAAGCGAGGAAAGCTTGAAAGTTTGGTGAAACTGCTGGCCGAAGGCGGGCAATCGCCGTTCGTGGACTTGGGGGAAATGTCGCAACCTGTGGCAGGAACGCTCTATGTGGTGACGCTGGACAGCGACACGGGTCTGCCGCCCGGCACCTTGCGTGCTCTGGTCGGCGTGGCCGCTCACCCGCTCAATCGGCCGCATATCAATGAGCGTGGGCGCGTCGTCTCAGGCTTTGGCATTCTTCAGCCGCGGCTTACGACGCCGCTGCCGGAGCCTGCCACCGCAACACCCTTTCATTGGTTGTTTTCGGGACGCTGTGGAATCGACCCATACAGCGCAGCGACGTCCGAGATATACCAAGACCTTTTCTCTGAAGGCAGCTTCGTTGGTAAGGGGCTGCTCAACGTGCATGCGATGCACGCGGTGCTGGGCAATCGGCTGCCCGAGGGGCAGGTGCTGAGCCACGATTTGCTCGAAGGGTCATTGGCGCGCTGCGCTACGGTCAGCGACATCACCTTGATGGAGGACGCTCCGCTGCACGCGGACGTTGCGGCGGCGCGCATTAGCCGCTGGACGCGCGGAGATTGGCAATTGCTGCCGCTGATGCTCCAGTGGCGCCGCTATGCATTGCCCGGAATCGCACGGTGGAAGTTGGTGGACAACCTGCGCCGCTCCATGGTGGCGCCCGCCTCCGTTGTCTTGCTGGTGCTGGCGCTTGCAGGTGCGCCGCTGTCGCCTTGGGCGACGCTTGCTTGGGTACTGCTCGCCTTTGGTGCCGGACCTCTGATTGGCGCGTTCGCTGGCCTGGTCCCCGCACGCGACAACGTCGCAATCGAATATTTCTATCGACAGGCCCTAAAGGAAGTGCTTCGCGCGCTTGGTACTGCTTTTTGGAACATTGCCACTTTGTTGCAACAGGCGATGCTGTTGGTCGACGCTGCGGGGTGCGCACTGTGGCGCACGTTTGTAAGCCGTCGGGGCCTTCTGC
This sequence comes from Giesbergeria sp., assembly GCA_034676525.1. Classification (GTDB taxonomy): domain Bacteria; phylum Pseudomonadota; class Gammaproteobacteria; order Burkholderiales; family Burkholderiaceae_C; genus Simplicispira. The sequence continues at coordinate 330,884 of JAUCCA010000012.1, read as the reverse complement.
AATGGACGACCGCCGCCAGCGCCCAGGCGGCGGCGTCGACACGTTTGGCCAGACTGGTCGTAGTGCATGCGCCCGCCACGCTGGTTGCTGTGCTCATCTGGCTGGTGTTGTGGCAACAAAATACCCCCTGGCCAGTTTTCAGCACGCTGCTGAGTGCCGCTTGGGCCGCAACGCCGATCTGGGTGTGGCTGGCTAGCAGATCCTGGCACTTCCAGGCGCGTCCTGAAATTGGTGAGGAGGACCGGCAGTATTTGGAAAAGGTCGCCCGAGACACGTGGCAGCTTTTTGTCCGCTATGTGAACGATTCGACCCACCACCTGCCGCCCGACAACGTGCAAACGGTGCCCACGACTATGGTGGCAGAGCGCACTTCGCCCACCAACATAGGGCTGTATTTGCTGGCGGTGGCCTGCGCGCGTTCTTTTGGCTGGATAGACACCGCGCAGTTGCTTGAGCGCTGCGAAGCCACGCTCGCCACGCTCGACAAGCTCCCCCGCCACCAGGGGCACTTCCTCAATTGGTACAACACCAGCACGCTGGAGGTCCTGACTCCCGCCTACGTGTCCACGGTGGACAGCGGCAACCTCTGTGGACATTTGCTGGCTTTGGCGGGCGCATGCGATGCGTTGCTGGCAACTGAGGATGGAGCGGATTCGTCTCTAAACACGCGGCTGCAAGCCTTGGCGGCGCATTGTCGCCAAATGGCCGCAGAGGCGCAGTTTGCGTTTTTGTACCACCCCCGCAAACGCCTGTTTCATATTGGATATCGCGTAGCGGACGCAGCCCTTGACAACAGTTTTTACGATCTGCTGGCATCAGAGGCGCGTCTTGCCAGCCTTTGGGCGATCGCCAAGGGCGATGTTCCCGCTGAACATTGGGGCGCGCTGGGCCGCCCGTTCTACGGCGTGGGCAAGCACGCGGCCCTGCGCTCTTGGTCGGGATCGATGTTTGAGTATTTGATGCCGGCCTTGGTGCTGCAAGAGCCTGTGGGCAGCGCGCTGAATACTGCAGCCTGGTCGGCGTTGTACGAGCAGCAGCAATACGCACACCGGCGCGGTGTGCCGTGGGGCATTTCTGAATCCGCCTATGCGGCCGGTGACCAGACCCTCGCCTACCAGTACGCTCCGCAAGGCGTGCCGCGCTTGGCATTGAGGCGCACGCCCGCAGACGACTTGGTTGTCGCGCCCTACGCTACAGGTTTGGCAGTCATGTTTGATGCGCCCGCAGCAGTGGCTAATTTCAAGGCTTTCGAAGCCTTGCATGCGCGGGCCGACATGGGCTTCATCGAGGCGCTGGATTTCAGTCCTGAACGGCAGGTGGCTGCAAGCACCTTTCAGCCGGTGTCGACGTTTATGGCGCACCACCAAGGGATGGCGTTGGTGGCGATTGCCAATGCTCTGCTCAGCGGCGCCCCACGGCGGTGGACTATGGCGGACGCTCGCCTGCGCGCAGTTTCAGGCCTGCTGCAGGAGGCGGTGCCGCGAGAAATACCTCGCTTGGTGGAGCCTGTCATGCAGCCGCGTCGCGCGGTGCGCGTCAGCGCGCCTGCGAATCAGTCGCGCGAACGCGTGCCGGGCAACTCTGCGGTGGAGCCGACCTTGTTGCTCTCCAACGGCAAGTACAGCGTCTCCCTGCGGGCCAACGGCGCTGGATGGAGCCGGTACGGCAACGCCGACATCTCCCGTTGGCGGGACGATGCCTTGCGCGATGCGTACGGACACTTTGTCTACCTCCGCCGTCTCGGCGATGGTGTGGATGCCGATGCGCCACTGGTCTCAATCACCCAGCACCCTGCTGCAGACCCGCAAGCCTCCTACCGCGCCAGCCTTCATGGCGATCACGCCTGTCTCCACGCCGAATGGTTCGACCTGCGCAGTTGCTGCACGGTATGGGTCAGCCCTGAAGACGACGTTGAGATTCGCCGCATTGAGCTTTGGAATCCGACGTCAAAACCGCAGGAGATCGAGCTTTTTTCCGCGTTCGAGGTGTCGTTGATGGAAGCGCGCGCCGATGAGGCCCATCCCGCCTTTGCCAACTTGTTTGTCAAGTCTGATTGGGTAGAAGCCAACCAAGCGCTGTACTTTGATCGGCACCCGCACACAAACGATAAGCAGTCGGTGCACGCAGCGCATTTCTTGGTGCCTGGCGACGTTGAGCCGTTGGCGATTCGGGTGCAGACGGACCGCGCGGCATGGATTGGCCGCAACCGGGACGCCTCGGCCCCTCTAGCCAACTGCGCCGCTGCGCCCGACAGCGACGCGAGCCTACCCACGGGCTTGGACCCAGTCGCAGTTCTTTCGCTGCGCGTTTTGGTGCCTGCGCAATCGCACAGAAAGATCACCCTGGCAACCGCCGCGGCTAGCAGCCGCGAGGCGCTCGTCACCTTGGTGGACCGATACCGGCACCCTGCAGTGGTCGAGCGCTCGGTACTGATGTCGAACACATTTGCGGGAGTGCGCATGCGCGATATGGGCATTGCGCTGGAAGACCGGGCTGTGCTTCAGACGCTCTCAACGCTCATTGCCATGGTGCACGCTCGTCCTGGGCCACGGGCGTTGCCGACAGGCGTGCAGAACTTGGGCGACCGGCGCACGCTCTGGCGTTTTGGTATTTCGGGCGATCGCCCCATATTGCTCGCGGAAATCAGTGCGGTGCACGGTTTGCGCTTGGTGCGTTCGCTCGCCAAGGCGCTGCGCTTGTGGACCTGGGGCGGCATGCCTTGCGATCTGGTGGTGCTGAACGCCGAGCCTCCGTCGTATCAGATGCCGCTCCAAAACGAGCTTCAACAGCTACAAGATGCGCACAAAACGCAGAGTGCGAATGAAGATTCGGCGCGTGCATGCGGCTTGCACCTGCTGCGTTTGCCTGAGCTGTCCGGTGAGGAGCATACGACGCTGCGCATGCTGGCACGGGTGCGTTTGTCTGCCGACGGGCGCCCGCTGCCGCAGCACGTGCGGGACTTGGAGCAGTGGCACGACGCTGCGCTCGATGGCCGCATCAACCAAAGCGCTGCATCGGCAAACGCAGTGCGCGCAGGTGTCCCGGATGAAGCGCCGCAAGGCCAGTTTGATGCGCAGAATGGCGACTTCCGGTTTGAGATCACCTCGCGCAGGCAGCTCACTCGCCCTTGGATCAATGTGCTGGCGAATCCGGATTTTGGTACCCAGGTGTCCGAGGCGGGCGCTGGCTACAGCTGGGCGGGCAACAGCCAGCAGCACAAGCTCACGGTCTGGTCCAACGATCCGGTGTCTGACCCGGGCGGAGAGATTTTTTGGCTGCAGGACATGCGCAGCAAAGCGCTGTTCGGCGTGGGCAAGGGATTCGACGGGGTGCGCAAAGTCCAACATAGCCAAGGCGCCACCGTGCTGGAACAGCGCCATGGCGACCTCGCGGTGCGCACCACATGGTGCGTGGACCCTAAGCGTTCGGTAAAACAAGTGCGCATCGAAATCACCAACCTTGGGCAGGACGCGCGAAGCCTGCGCTCTGTCGGGCTTATCGAATGGGTGATGGGCAGTCAACGGCTGGACAGGCAGAGCGTGGCCACTGCGTGCGACGAAGGCGCCGATGCGCCCGTGCTGCTTGCCATCCAGCGCGATGCGCAATCCGGGTACGGCGGCAGTACGGCATTTTTTGCCGTCAGCACTGGCAGCGAAGGCGCAGCGCCGCAAATCGACTGGACCTGCGACCGCAGAGAGCTGTTTGATGCACGGGGCCATTGCGTGGTGCCCGACCACTTGGCGGAACACACTGGACTGGGCTTGGACCCCTGCGCTGCGCTTTCGTGTCCCATCGACGTGCCTGCTGGGCAAAGCCGCTCATGCGTCTTTCTGCTTGGACATGGTGCGAGCAGCGATGAAGCCATTGCGCTTGCGCGTGCCTGTCTGGCGGAGTTGACAAATGCTCAGGCTGCACAGCACATGGAAGCGGCTGCGTTGTCAGAGTGGAAGCAGCTGCTTTCACCCATCAAAGTGCAGACGCCGGACCCACTTTTTGACGCCTTGGTCAACCATTGGCTTCTGTACCAGTCCGTGTGCTGCCGCATGTGGGCACGGGCCGGTTTTTACCAGGCGGGCGGGGCCTTCGGCTTTCGGGATCAGCTCCAGGACGCCATGTCGCTCGCCATCGTCGCGCCGAATCTGCTGCGCCAGCAACTGCTGCTTTCGGCGTCGCGTCAGTTTGAAGCAGGCGACGTGCAGCACTGGTGGCACCCACCGACAGGCGCGGGCGTGCGCACCCATTGCTCCGACGATCTGCTGTGGCTCCCAGAAGCGGTAGCGCGCTATGTGAAGGTGACGGGCGATGCGGAAGTTCTGGATGAGAACGTGGCCTTTTTGGAGGGTCCAGACATTCCGGAGGGTTCGCACGATGCCTACTTTGTGCCTACGGTCAGTAGCGTGAGCGCCAGTCTGTACGAGCACTGCGCGCGCGCGCTCGACCACAGCCTGGCGGTGGGTGCGCATGGGCTTCCGTTGATTGGGTCGGGCGACTGGAACGACGGCATGAACCTCGTCGGCGACAAGGGGCAGGGCGAGTCGGTGTGGCTGGCCTGGTTCCTCTGCGTCGTGACGGCTGCGTTCCTGCCAATAGCGCAGTCGCGCGGTGATGCTGAGCGCGTTGACCGTTGGAGCAAAGCCGCAGAGGGCTGGCGCGCCGCCTTGGAGGGGCCGGCATGGGACGGCGCGTGGTTCAAGCGGGCCTTCTTCGACGATGGAACGCCGCTGGGCACGCACGACGCAGAGGAGTGCCGCATCGATCTGATCGCCCAGGCCTGGAGCGTGCTTTCGGGTGTCGCAAGCCCCGAGCGTCAGCACGCGGCCATGCAGGCCGTGGGCGAGCTGCTGGTGGATCAGGATGCGGGGCTCAACCGCCTGTTGACCCCACCGCTGCAGAACATGGTGCCCAGCGCGGGCTACATCCAGGCCTACCCGCCTGGGGTGCGTGAAAACGGTGGCCAGTATTCGCACGCCGGCGTTTGGAAACTTATGGCTCAGGCGCAGTTAGGCGATGGCGATGGTGCCTATCGAACCTTTACCCAACTGAGCCCGGCGCACCGCAACGCCAACCCGCTGCAAAAGGCTGCCTATGCCTTGGAGCCTTACGTGATGGCAGGCGACATTTACACCGAAGCCCCCTACGTGGGCAGGGGTGGCTGGAGCTGGTACACAGGCTCTGCTGCGTGGATGCACCGCGCCGCGGTCGAATCGATTCTTGGACTTGAGGTTCGTGGCGATCAGGTGTGTCTGACGCCGTGCCTGCCTCGGCACTGGCCGACAGCACAGCTTGCACTGACGCGGGATGGTGCTACGCACACATTCAGGGTGTGCGCTGCGGATGCGCAGCAGAGCATTGCACAGGCCCGCAGTGAAGGTGCGCAAACGCTGGAAGCGGGGAGCTGGGTGCTGCTGCCTCAAGGTGGCGAAGGGGGCAACTACCTCGTCGTGCTTCAGCCGAATGCAAAAAAGGCAGAGTCTGAACAAATTTCAACGCTGTAGCCGCGCATAGCTTGCTTGCAGAGTCAGCGCCTCGCGTTGAAGCGGGGCGCTGGCAATCCATTACTTCGCTGGAATCACCGTGATGGTGGTGGTCGTGCTCTCGCGCAGAACCCCGCCCTGCATGACAGAGCCGCTGGCGCTGCCCGGCCCCTGCACACGCGCCAGGCAAGCGGCATGCTCGTCGGCTTTGGTAAACACGTCGCAGCGCTCGGTCGCATTGTTTGTTTGGGCAGCGGGCCCCGCGCTGCGCAACTGGCTGGCGCGAGAAGATTCCAGCGCAGCGCCTGCTTCGCGCAGGCACACGTCGCGGGCTTGTTGCGTGTTTCCACTCAGGCAGGCTTGGCGGTCCCGCTCGTAGCGAAGCTTGGCATCGTCCTGCGCTGCATGGGATGCGGCTGCGCCGATCAGCAAAAGGGCGGCAAGGGTGGGTTGTAGGGCGGTGCGAAATCTGATCATGGAAGCTCCTGAGTTTGCATGCCGGCGCGAAGGCGCCAAAGCGTGCATGCAGGCTAGGCGCTGGGCCGCTGAACCGCTGTCGGACGAGGAAGACAAACGACGCCAGTGCAAAGCGCCCGTCGGGTGCGGGCTACACTGCCTCGCTTTTTCACGTTGGGGGTGCGCATGGGCAAGGTGATGGTGCAAGGTTGCACTTTTGAGTTGGACGCCGCCATGTTCGACCTGGACGGCACGATGGTCGATACGTTGGGCGATTTTCATGAGTCGCTGGCGCGCATGCTGACTGAACTGGGATTGCCGCCCATCGCTCCGGAGTCCATCGCCATGATGGTTGGCAAGGGGTCTGAGCATTTGCTGGTTTCGGTGTTAAATCACGTTCTGACGCAGGATGGGACAGCGCCTCCAGCTATCAAAATTAATTCAATTTTCCCCGATGCTTGGTCGAGCTATCAGCGCCACTACGCAGCGGTCAATGGGCGGTTCGCTCGCGTGTACCCGGGTGTGCGCGAGGGATTGTCCAAGTTTGCTGCGGCGGGGCTACCGCTGGCCTGCGTGACCAACAAGCCAACAGCGTTTGCAAAAGACTTGCTCCAAGCCTTGGATTTACTGCCCTTTTTTGAGCAGGTAGTCGGCGGCGATGCCTTCGAGCGCAAAAAACCAGATCCTCTGCCTTTGCTGCGCACCTGTACATCCTTGGGTGCTGCGCCCGCGCGCACGCTGATGGTGGGCGACTCAGCCAACGATGCGCAGGCGGCGCGCGCCGCAGGCTGTCCGGTGCTGCTCGTGACCTATGGCTACAACCATGGTCGGCCGGCGCGCGAGGTCGACGCCGACGCATGGGTGGACTCCCTCGCGGTTTTGACGATCACCGCTTGAACCCGCGCGAATCAGGCCCGGCTGCCGGACAAGCGCAGGGGTGCGACTTCGCCTTCGTCGTCTTCGTCCCCTTCGTCGCCATTCCCCATGGCTAAGGCGCTGGCTTGCTGATAGTGACTGCGCTCGGCCCCTGACAGCCGGAATACCGACACCGCGTGCACCAGCTGGGCCGCTTGGGTTCTGAGGCTGTCGGCCGCCGCGGCGCTTTCTTCCACCAACGCGGCGTTTTGCTGGGTGGTTTGGTCCATCTGAGTGACGGCCTCACCGACCTGGGCAACCCCCTGGCTTTGTTCGCCGCTGGCGGCGCTGATCTCGCCCACGATGTCGGTGACCCGGGAGATGGCTTGGACGACTTCGCTCATGGTGGCGCCTGCACGGTCCACCAGCGCCGAGCCCGCCTCGACGCGTTCCACGCTGGCGCCGATCAGTGCCTTGATCTCTTTGGCGGCTTCGGCGCTGCGCCCGGCCAGGCTGCGCACTTCGCTGGCCACCACTGCAAAACCTCGCCCTTGTTCGCCGGCGCGTGCAGCCTCAACGGCAGCGTTAAGCGCCAAGATGTTGGTTTGAAACGCGATACCGTCGATCACGCCAATGATGTCGGAGATTTTTCGGCTGCTGTCGTTGATGCCCTTCATCGTTTGCACCACCTCGGAGACAACGCTGCCGCCCTGGCTGGCCACGTCCCGCGCCTTCACGGCCAGGCTGCTCGCGCTGCGTGCGTTGTCGGCGTTCTGGCGCACGGTGGAGTTGAGCTCTTCCATCGAGGCAGAGGTTTCCTCAAGTGCGCTGGCCTGTTGCTCGGTGCGGGCCGAAAGGTCGTTGTTTCCATGGGCGATTTCAGCGCTCGCGCTTGCAACGCTCTCAGCGCCGCGCCGCACTTCGCTCACGATGCCAGCCAAGCGCTCTTGCATGGTGCCTAGGGCCGCGAGCAACTGACCAGGCTCGTCGCGGGCAGTTTCCTCAGTGGTCTGGGTCAGGTCGCCTTCCGCAATTGCCAGAGCCAACGCGCGGCTGCGCTCGAGCGGCAGAACAATCGAGCGGGTGACGAACAAGGCCAGCAGCAGCCCGATCACGACGGCCACCGCAGCACCCACACCCAAAATCCATTCGCTGGCCGTTGCCACGCCGCTTGCTCGCAGCTGACTCTCTCGCAGCCCTTCGGCCATGTGCTGGCGCAGTGCGTCCAGCGCGGCGAGTGTTTTGTCGGCCAGCGGCCGCAAGTCCTTGTCCACCATAGCGGGCACGCTGGGTTCGCCGCCACGGTGGAGTTCGCGGATTTCTGCCAGTCTGGTGGCGTAGGCCTTCTCGGTGGCATCGACATCGGCCAACAGGGCTTTGCCCGATGCCTGTGTGACCAGCGCATGGGCGCGCTTGGACGCCTCTTGCAGTTCGAGGTCGGTGCCTTCGGAGCTGGCAGTGAGTTGCTGCATGTACTCAACGTCGATCGCTTTCAAGAAAGCTTCCGTGCGCACCCAGTTCAGGCGCAGCCCGGCCGCCCAGCGCTCGACCTGCGCCTGGCGTTCGATTTCCAGCGTCGAAACGCGCTCACTCTCCGCAGCCAACGCCTCGATGCGCCAGATTCCGATGCCCGAAATCAGCAGCGTAATCAGCAAAACAATGCCGAAACCCAAACCCAGTCGTGGGCCGACGCGAAGAATGCGCAGCATGTAAGAGTCCCTCTAAAAAATGGGCAGGATAGCGTAGGCAGGTAAGCGAGCCAGTCGCGTAAGAGGCAGAGAAAAGCCGGCGTGAGCCGAGACAATTGCCACTTCTATGGAGCCCAGGCTTGTAGCTTCAGGCTTTGCCTGATGGCCAAGCATGGAGTCGGTCACGGCATGGTGCTTGGCGAGCCCGTCACTTGATGCCGAGCATTTGGTCTTTGAGCTTCCAGTCGGCCGGCGACTGGCCGAACCAGATCGACATCAGCGCGCGGAAGAAGGCGGCGTCTTTAAACGGCTCAGCCTGCAACTTGCCTTTGGCCCAGATGCTCAGGCCTTTTTCAGGGTCCCATTCCAGCGCGCACACGTCGCCTGGCACGAAGGACTTGTTGGCTGCAAAAATCTCGCCCATCTTGATCATGCCGACGATTATTTTCGAAATTTCGTTGCGGTTGACGTTGTCTTCAATGCCGCGTGTGAGGAGCTTGCCAAAGTCTGCGGAATTGATTTCGCGCAGAAAGGTCATGCTCAGACGCTTCGGCCCGGGTGCAGCAATCAATTCGTCGAGTGACTTGACTGGTTGGGTCGTATAGAGGTCGCCAACATACACCTTGAACGGACCTTTGTAGCGGATACCTGCCCCGTTGAGCTGGAGCTTCGCTCCGGCGACGGTAACCGTGTCTTCCAGCTTGACGCCGGAGATTTCGGTCATGGCAAACGCCCCCGTGCCCCAGCAAAGGGCAGTAGAAATGAGCAACGCTCGCAGAACATTAGGCATATCAATCCTCAAAAAAAAGAACGACCGTACTATTTGGCGATTGTTGCAAATTGTTAGGCGTTGCACATCAGGGTTTCGCCTAGGTAAGCTCGTCGATGTGCGCCAGATCAACCGATGGGCGCATGGCAGGTTTGCTACACTTTGCCGGATGTTCATCCACCGCGCATTCATCGCAGGTCTTAGCGACCGGGGAGCCTGGCCCTGGCGGCCTCGCACTGCACCGCGTTGTTAGAGCGTTCGGCCTGCTGCCGGGCGCCCGCCGCGGGGCCGTCGAGGCCCCTTTGATGAACTTGGCGCGCCAGCACGCTGGCCCGCCTGCCGCCATGGCAGGACCATTCCGTGATCACTGAACTTGAATTCCAGAGCCTCGCACGCGAAGGCTACAACCGTATTCCGCTGATGGCCGAAGCCTTTGCGGATCTCGAAACCCCCCTCTCGCTCTACCTCAAACTTGCGCACAGCCAAGGTGGCGGCGCGCACAGCTTTCTGCTTGAGTCTGTGGTCGGCGGCGAACGCTTTGGCCGCTACAGCTTTATTGGCCTTCCGGCGCGCACGCTTCTGCGCGCACGTGGCTTTGGCGCCGACGCGCTCACCGAGGTGGTGACCGACGGCCAAGTGGTTGAAAGCGCGCCCGGCAACCCGCTCGATTTCGTCGAGGCCTACCAAAAGCGCTTCAAGGTGGCGCTGCGGCCGGGCCTGCCGCGTTTTTGTGGGGGCCTCGCGGGCTACTTCGGCTACGACGTGGTGCGCCACATTGAGAAGAAGCTGGAGCGGTCTTGTCCATCCGACACGCTCGGCATGCCCGACATCCTGCTCTTGCAGTGCGAAGAGCTGGCGGTCATAGACAACCTCTCGGGCAAGCTCTACCTTATTGTGTACGCCGACCCGGCGCGGCCCGAGGCCTACGCCAGCGGCAAGAAGCGCCTGCGCCAGCTGCGCGAGCAACTGCGCTATTCGGTCAGCGCCCCCCAGGTGCAGGCCAGCCAAAGCCACCCCGCGCAGCGGGACTTTGCCAAGGCGGACTACATAGCTGCCGTAGAGCGTGCCAAGGAGCTGATCGCCGGCGGCGACTTCATGCAGGTGCAGGTCGGCCAGCGCATCCACAAGCGCTTTGATGCCAGCCCGCTGTCGCTGTACCGCGCGCTGCGCTCGCTCAACCCAAGTCCCTATATGTATTACTACGACTTTGGCGACAGCCACGTCGTGGGGGCCAGCCCGGAGATTCTGGTGCGTCAGGAAAAGACCGATGCGGGCGAGAAGATCACCATCCGCCCACTTGCGGGTACGCGCCCCCGCGGCGCCACGCCCGAGTTGGACAAATCCACCGAGCAGGAACTCATTAACGACCCCAAAGAGCGCGCGGAGCACGTCATGCTGATCGATCTGGCGCGCAACGACATCGGTCGCATTGTGCAGACCGGCACGGTCAAGGTCACCGAGGCCTTTGCGGTTGAGCGCTACAGCCACGTGATGCACATCGTGAGCAACGTTGAGGGGATTTTGAAGCCCGGAATGAGCAATATGGATGTGCTGCGCGCCACCTTCCCGGCCGGCACGCTGACCGGCGCACCCAAGGTGCACGCCATGGAGGTCATCGACCAGTTGGAACCCACCAAGCGCGGCCTGTACGGCGGCGCTTGCGGTTATTTGAGCTACGCGGGCGACATGGACGTGGCAATTGCCATCCGCACCGCCATCGTAAAAGACGGCCATCTCTATGTGCAGGCAGCGGCCGGCGTGGTGGCCGACTCGGTGCCCGAACTCGAGTGGCGAGAAACGGAGCACAAGGCGCGCGCCATCCTGCGCGCTGCGGAACTGGTCGAGGAGGGCCTGGAATGACGCGCGCGATCGACAAAGTGAAGCACTGCCAGAACATGCAGGACGTGCGCCGCGCCATCAACGCGCTGGACGACGTACTGGTGCCGCTGCTGGTGGAGCGCGTCGGCTACATGACGCAGGCGGCCCGCATCAAACCCCAGGCGACGCAAGTGCGCGACGAAGCGCGGATCGAAGACATCGTGGCCCGCGTGCGCGACGCCGCGGCGCAGCAAGGCGGCGACAGCGATGTCATCGAGCAAATCTACCGCAGCATGATGGAAGCCTGCATCGCCTTCGAGGAGCGCGAATTCGTGCGCTTGCGTGAAGTCGCCACCCAAGGAGAAGGCGCATGAAGCTCGTGATGATCGACAACTACGACAGTTTCACCTGGAACATCGTCCAGTACTTTGGAGAGCTGCGTGCCGAGGTGGAAGTGGTGCGCAACGACGAGGTCACGCTGGCCGATTTGGACGCTCGCTTGGCAACGGGTGCGATGGACCGGCTAGTCGTCTCGCCCGGACCCTGCTCACCGGCCGAGGCCGGAATTTCTGTGCCCGCCATCATGCACTTCGCTGGCAAAGTGCCGATCCTCGGCGTCTGCTTGGGCCACCAAGCCATTGGCGCGGCCTTTGGCGGGACCATCGTGCGCGCGCAGGAGCTGATGCATGGCAAAACCAGCGTCATCACCACCACGCAGACGGGTGTCTTTGCAGGCCTGCCGCGCCAGTTCACCGTGAACCGCTACCACTCGCTGTCGATCGAGCGCGCCAGTTGCCCCGAGGTGCTGGAGATCACAGCTTGGACCGACGACGGCGAAATCATGGGCGTGCGCCACAAGACGCTTGCGATTGAGGGCGTGCAGTTTCATCCCGAGAGCATCCTCTCCGAGCACGGGCACGCGCTGCTCAAGAACTTTCTGGAGCTGGCATGACTCGCGCCGCACCCGGGCGGCGGGTTGACCTGCGCAGCGACACCGTCACGCAGCCCACGCCTGCCATGCGCGCCGCCATGATGGCCGCGCCGCTCGGCGACGACGTGTTTGGCGACGACCCTTCGGTCAATGCCTTGCAGGAGCGCATCGCCACCATTACCGGCAAAGAGGCTGCGCTGTTTATGCCCAGCGGCACGCAAAGCAATCTGTGCGGCATCCTCGCGCACTGCCAGCGGGGGGACGAATACATCGTTGGGCAGAACGCGCACACCTACCGCTACGAAGGCGGTGGCGCGGCGGTGTTTGGCAGCGTGCAACCCCAGCCGCTGGTGCAGGACGCACAAGGCCGCATGGCGCTGGCCGACATCGCCGCCGCCATCAAGCCCGACGATCCGCATTTCGCACGCACCCGCCTGCTGTGCCTTGAGAACACCTGGAACGGCCAGCTGATGCCAGACGACTACCTGCGCGGCGCCACCGACCTTGCCCGTGCGCAGCGGCTTGCCACGCACCTTGATGGCGCGCGCGTGTTCAACGCCGCGGTGGCGTCAGCCGCGCACGGGCAGAGTGCGCTCGAGCGCGTGCGTGAGATTGCGGATCACTTTGACAGCCTTTCCGTGTGCTTCAGCAAGGGTTTGGGCGCGCCGATTGGTTCTGCCCTGTGCGGCCCACGCGACCTCATTGAGCGCGCCAGACGCATTCGAAAGATGGCCGGCGGCGGTCTGCGGCAGGCCGGCTTCCTGGCTGCCGCCGCGTATCACGCACTTGACCACCACGTCGACCGACTCGCGCAAGACCACGCGCTGGCGCAGCAACTGGCGACTGGCATGCAGGCCATCGACGGGCTCAGCGTGCGCTCGGCGAGCACCAACATAGTGTTTGTCGAAGTGGCTGATGGCCGCGGCCCTGCGCTCCTCAAATGGCTGGAGCAGCACGGCGTAATGGCGACGGGTTTGATTGGCCTGCGCTTTGTCACGCACCTTGATGTCGATGCCGCAGGCGTGGCCTACGCGCTCGATTGCATCCGTCAGTTCTTCGCCAGCGCGCCCGTTGGCGACAAAGCCATGCAATTGCCCGGCGCTGCCGTCTATTGACCTCCCCTTGCAGAAAGACGCAATGTCCATAACCCCGCAAGAAGCGCTGCAGCGCACCGTCGAGCACCGCGAAATTTTTCACGATGAAATGCTGCACCTGATGCGGCTCATCATGCAGGGCGAAATGTCGCCGGTGATGATGGCCGCCATCATCACCGGCCTGCGCGTGAAGAAGGAAACCATTGGCGAGATCACCGCCGCCGCGCAGGTGATGCGCGAGTTTTCGAACAAGGTGCAGGTGCAGGACGCCACGCACTTGGTGGACATCGTCGGCACCGGAGGCGATGGCGCTGGAAGCTTCAATATTTCCACCTGTGCCATGTTTGTCGCCGCGGCCGCGGGCGCGCGCACCGCCAAGCACGGCGGGCGCAGCGTCTCAAGCAAGTCCGGCAGTGCCGATGTGATGGAGCAGCTGGGCGTGCGCATCGACTTGCCGCCCGACGTCATTGCCAAGAGCATTGCCGAGGTCGGCATTGGCTTCATGTTTGCGCCCAACCACCACCCGGCCATGAAGAACGTGGCGCCGGTGCGGCGCGAGCTCGGCGTGCGCACCATCTTCAACATCCTGGGGCCGCTGACCAACCCGGCGGGAGCGCCCAACATTTTGATGGGCGTCTTCCACCCCGACCTTGTAGGCATTCAGGTGCGCGCGCTGCAGCGCCTGGGCGCTGAGCACGCGCTGGTCGTCTATGGCCGCGACGGCATGGACGAGATCAGCCTTGGCGCCGCCACCTTGGTCGGCGAGCTCAAAGACGGCCAAGTGCGTGAATACGAAATCCACCCCGAAGACTTTGGCCTCTCGATGGCCAGCAACCGCGCGTTCAGGGTGGAGACGCCCGAGCAATCGCGCGACATGCTGCTCGGCGTGCTCGATGGTGCGGGCGGCCCGCCGGCAGACATTGTTTGTCTGAACGCCGGTGCGGCGCTGTACGCAGCTGGTGTGGCAGCGTCGATTGCCGACGGTTTGGCGCGCGCACGCGAGGCACTTGCGAGCGGCGCCGCGAAGCAGCGCCTGAACCACCTCGTAACCTTCACCAATGCACAGGCGAGCTGACCATGTCCGACATCCTGCAAAAAATAGTAGCCACCAAACACGAAGAAGTGGCCGCTGCGCAAAAGCGCACACCTCTCGCCAGCATCCGCCAGGACGCTGAGAGCCGCGTGCTGACGCGCGACTTCGAAGCTGCGCTGCGCGCCAAAATCGCCCGAGGTCAAGCGGCGGTGATCGCCGAGGTGAAGAAGGCCAGCCCCAGCAAGGGCGTGCTGCGCGCCGATTTTGAGCCTGCCGACATCGCCCAGAGTTATTCGGAGGGCGATGGACAGGTGAGCGCTGCCTGCCTGTCGGTGCTGACCGACAAGCAGTACTTCCAGGGCAGCATCGACTTTCTGAAGCAAGCGCGTGCCAGCTGCATGCTGCCGGTGCTGCGCAAAGATTTTATGGTCGACGCTTGGCAAATTTACGAGTCGCGTGCCATTGGCGCCGACGCGATTTTGCTGATTGCCGCCTGCCTGGACGATGCGCAGATGCGCGACTTCGAAGCCATCGCCTGCGCTCTCGACATGGCCGTGCTGGTTGAAGTGCACGACGCGGCCGAGATGGAACGCGCGTTGCGCCTCAAAACTTCGTTGATCGGTGTAAACAACCGCAACCTGAAAACCTTTGAAGTGAGTTTGCAAACCACGCTCGACCTGCAAAAGCAGGTGCCGCCTGAGCGTCTTTTGATCACCGAATCGGGTGTGGCCACGCGCAACGACGTCGAGCAGTTGCGCAGCGCTGGCGTGCAGGCGTTTCTGGTGGGCGAAGCCTTTATGCGGGCCGACGAGCCTGGGCTGGCGCTGGCCGAGTTGTTCGCATAGTGCGATTGCTATTGGTTAAATAGCTGATCGCGCTTTTCCAGTAAGCGTTGGAGGTCAATTTGTTATGAAATTTCAAGCAGACGCCAACGCTCCTGATCAACTGCAAAGCGCCGATCCGCACGACTGGCCCGTGGCGCCCGGCTGGCAGGCCCTCGTGCAGGAATTTTTTACGTCGGCCAAGGGCGTGCAGCTGCTTGACTTTCTGCGCGATCAGCTTGACGCCGGCGCCAGTATTTTTCCGCCGCAGCCGCTGCGTGCCCTGGAGCTCACGCCGCCCGACGCGGTGCGCTTGGTGATCCTGGGGCAGGACCCGTACCACGGCCGCGGGCAATCCCATGGCTTGGCATTTTCGGTGGCGCCGGGCGTACGCGTGCCGCCTTCGTTGCGCAACATCTTTAAGGAGATCGAGCGCGACCTGGGCACACCACCGCCTGCGTTTCCGGTGCCTGGGGGCAGTCTGGTCGAATGGGCCGAGCGTGGCGCGCTGCTGCTCAACACCACCCTCACGGTGGAAGAGGGCGAGCCCGGCAGCCATGCCCGCCGCGGCTGGGAGGCGCTGACCGACGCGCTCATTGCACACGTCGCGGCGCAGCGCCAGCCGGTGGTCTTCATGCTTTGGGGAGCGCATGCGCAAAGCAAACGCGCACTCATCACCGCATCGCGTCATTTGGTGCTGTGCGCCAACCACCCGTCGCCGCTCTCCGCATTGCGTCCGCCCGTACCTTTTATTGGCTGCGGACACTTTGGGCAGGCGCGGGCGTTTCGATTGACGCACGGCGGCTAAGATTTCACGGTTTTTTTCACCACACAGGGAGAGAGCGCATGGCACAGCAGTTTCTGGAAATGCCCAACCAACAGGGCTACTTCGGTGAATACGGCGGGCAGATCCTGCCGCCCGAGCTCAAAGCGGTCATGGACGACATCAACGACGCTTATGAAGAAGTGCGCCAGACGGCGGCCTTCCAGGACGAGTTGACCGACCTGTACGCACACTACGTTGGCCGCCCCAGCCCGATCTTTTATGCCAAGCGCCTGTCGGACCGCCAAGGCGGCGCGCACATCCACTTGAAGCGTGAAGACCTGAACCACACCGGCGCGCACAAAATCAACCACTGCCTGGGCGAGGCGCTGCTGGCCAAGCACATGGGCAAGACCAAGGTGCTGGCGGAAACCGGCGCCGGCCAGCACGGCGTGGCGCTGGCGTCGGCCTGCGCGCTGGTGGGCATCGATTGCGAAATCCACATGGGCGAGATTGACATCGCCAAAGAGCATCCCAACGTCACCAAAATGAAGATTCTGGGCGCCAAGCTGGTGCCTGTGACGCGCGGCACGCGCACGCTCAAGGACGCGGTGGACAGCGCCTTTGAGGAATATATGAAAGACCCGGTGCATTTTTTCTATGCCATCGGCTCGGTAGTGGGGCCGCACCCCTTTCCGAAGATGGTGCGTGACTTCCAGAGCATCGTCGGGCGCGAGGCGCGGGCGCAGTTCCTGGCGCAGCACAAACGCCTGCCCGATGTGGTGATGGCTTGCGTGGGCGGTGGCTCGAACGCGATGGGCATCTTCACGGAATTCCTGCCCGATGCCGACGTTGAGCTTATCGGCGTGGAACCTGCCGGGCGCGGGCTCGACACCCCCGACCACGCCGCCACCATGACACTCGGTACCAAGGGCGCCATCCACGGCTTTATTTGCTACAACCTGCAGGACGAAAAAGGCGAGCCACTGCCGGTGTACTCGATTGCCTCGGGCCTGGACTACCCCGGCGTCGGTCCGCAGCACTGCTACCTGAAAGACGTGGGCCGCGTGCAGTACGAGTCGGTGACCGACGACGAGTGCCTTGACGCCTTCATGACGCTCTCACGCACCGAGGGCATCATCCCCGCGCTGGAGAGTGCCCACGCGGTGGCCTATGCCATGAAGCTGGCGAAGACCCTGACGCCCGAGACGAACATTCTGGTCAACCTATCGGGCCGAGGCGACAAGGACGCCGATTTTGTGGCGCAGCACCTCGGACTGTGAATTTTTAGGAGAACTGGTCTCCAGCGCTTACCCAGTAAGCGCTGGCAGCTATGGTTTTGATTGCTCTGTTGGCGTGTTGCGCGCCAGCAGCATCGCATCGCCGTAGCTGAAGAACCGGTATTCGCTTGCCACCGCGTGTCGGTACAGCGCCATCACGCGTTCGTAGCCGGCCAGCGCGCTCACCAGCATCATCAAGGTGCTCTTGGGCAGGTGAAAGTTGGTGACCAGCAGGTCCACCACCTGGAAGGCAAAGCCCGGCGTGATGAAAATGTTCGTATCGCCCTCGGTCTGCCCGCTTTGCGCCCACGATTCGAGCGTGCGCACCGTCGTCGTGCCCACGGCTACGACCCGGCCGCCGCGCTGGCGGCAGCGCTCAAGCGCCGCCAGTGTGGCGGGGGGGATGCTGTACCACTCGGCATGCATGCGGTGCTCGGCCAGGTTTTCCGTTTTCACCGGCTGGAACGTGCCGGCGCCGACATGCAGGGTGACGCTGGCGCGTTCGATGCCGCGTGTCGCCAGGTCGGCGAGCACGGCGTCGTCAAAGTGCAGCGCTGCCGTGGGCGCGGCCACCGCGCCGGGTGCGCGCGCAAACACCGTCTGGTAGCGCTCGGCGTCTTCTGCCTCGTCGGCGTCGTGGCCGCTGGCCTGGTCGCGCTCGATATAGGGCGGCAGCGGCAGTTGGCCATGGCGCTCCATCAGCTCCCAAGCGCTCTCCCCCGCGGCGCCGTGCAGCGCAAAGCGAAACAGCGGGCCGTCGTCATCGGGCCAGCGCGCGATCAGCGTGGCATCAAAACCGCCTGCAGCCAAACCGCCCGCCAAATGGATGCGTGCACCTACCGGCGGCTTCTTGCTCACCTTCATGTGCGCCACCACCTCGGGACCCGTGCCACCGGTGAGCACGCGCTCAATCAACAGTTCAAGCTTGCCGCCGCTGTCCTTCTCGCCAAAGATGCGTGCCTTCAGGACGCGCGTGTCGTTGAACACCAGCAGATCGCCGTCGCGGAGCAGTGCTGGAAGTTCGCGAAAGATGTGGTCACCTGGGGCTGCACCGCGGCCGTCAAGCAGGCGCGAGCTGCTGCGCTCGGCTGTGGGGTGCTGGGCAATGCGCTCGGGCGGTAGATCGAAATCGAAATCGCTGAGGGTGAAGGCGCGCGGCGCGGAATCGGGCAGGAAGGGCGTCATAAAACCGGGGCTGAACAGGCCCGCTCACGGGAAATCTGGAAATCAGGGAAATCAGGGAAATCAGGTTAAGGGCGCGATTGTGTCAAACCTGCCAGCTGAAGGTGTTCAGCAGTTTGAAGGGGGATTTGACAGCGATTGCAGCCGGCTGCGACGCGCGCGGCGCCAGCCGACAGGTACTACGCCGCTATGCCGCGCGGGAGCACTGCGTTCAGCTCTGCTCCAGCTGGGACCACATGTCGTTCAGGTCCGGGAAATTCCATTTCGCCGGGTCTTCCCGCGCGGCAATGCGGTCGTTGCAGCCGATGGCCCCGAGGTCGGTCGTTTGCGCAGGAATGCGCAGGCCTGAGACGGTCGAGAAAAACACCCTCACTTTGGGCGTGACCAGCGAGCGCACGCCTTGCTCAACCACCACCGCCAGCCGGCCAGACTCCAAACGGACCAACGAGCCCACCGGATAGATGCCGATGCTCTTGACGAAGGCCTGGAAGACGCGTGGATCGAAGTGCCCGCCGGTCCATTGGGTCATGCGGCGCAGCGCGTCGGAAGGGTCCCAGCCGCGCTTGTAGGCGCGGTCCGATGTGACGGCGTCGTACACGTCGCACACGGCGGCCATGCGTGCGATGAGGCTGATCTGCTCGCCCGCCAGACGATCGGGGTAGCCGGTGCCGTCCATCTTTTCGTGGTGGTGTCGGCAGGCGTCCAGCACTGCGGGGCCCACCTGCCCGGATTGCTTCAGCATTTCGTAGCCGGCCACTGGGTGCTGGCGAACCAGATCGAACTCCTCGTCGGTGAGCCTGCTCGGTTTGTTGAGGATCTCAAGCGGAATCGCAGCTTTGCCCAAATCGTGCAGCAGGCCAGCCAGGCCGGCACTGCGCGTATGGGCCTCGGTGAGGTCAAGCTGCCTGGCAAGTGCCACCATGAGCGCGCACACCGCCACCGAGTGCAGATAGGTGTAGTTGTCTGCGGTCTTGAGCCGCGCGAGGCTGATGAGCGCGACGGGGTTGCGCGTTACCGAGTCGCTGATCTCGTGCACCAAGCTGCGTGCAGCGGCGGTGTCCACCGCGCGCCCCAGGCGTGCTTCGCTGAACATCGAGACCACCGCCGCTTTGCCTTGGCTGCAAATGCTGGCCGCGGCGCGCAGTTCGTCCTGCATGCTGGCGGGCGCAGTTCGGCGGGGCGGGGCGATGGCTACAGGAGCAAGGGGAAGCGGCGCAGACGCGCTTTCCATCGCATGCACGGCGGCCAAGTCGCTGAAGTCGGTGTCGATGCGCGCCTCTACCTCTTCGCTGGTCAGGGACACCGTCCCTGCGAGAACGTCCAGCCCCCGCGCCGTATCGATCCAGACTTCCGTGATGGCCGTGGCGCGGATGCTTGCAAGGTCTTGCGGGTCGCCCAGCAGGAATTTGGCGCGCCAGAACGGGTGGTCCATCCACGAGCCGCAAAACTCCTGCACGTACATGCCGAGCACGAGGTCGCGGGTTTGAATGCGCTTGAGCATCGGGTGGCGGTGGGTGAAATCCTGGAGCAATTGATTCTAGGTGGGCATGCGGCTTGGCGATCGCTGCGCGCGGTCCGTCTATGCTTGGCGTTCCTCTGCACGTTGCCACCCCATGCCTGCGCCCCGCACCCTCGCACCTGCCATTCAAAAGGCCCTGCACAAGCTGGGCCTCTTGCGCGACATCGACCTGGCGCTGCATCTGCCGCTGCGCTACGAAGACGAAACGCGCATCGTGCCCATTGCCAGCGCGCGCGATGGCGAGCTGGCCCAGATCGAGGCCACAGTCACGGCAAGCGAAGTGCAGCTGCGCCCACGTCGCCAGCTTGTGGTGCAGGTGCAGGACGACTCGGGCGAATGCACGCTGCGCTTCTTCAGCTTCTACCCATCGCAGCAAAAGACACTCGCGGTTGGCGCGCGCCTGCGCATTCGTGGCGAGGTGCGCGGTGGGTTCTGGGGCCGGCAGATGCTGCACCCGGTGTTTCGGCTCGCGGGTGGCGAGCTGCCCACAGCGTTGACGCCGGTGTACCCAACGACTTCCGGCCTGGCGCAGCCGCTGCTGCGCCGGCTGATCGCCAGCGCGCTCACGCGGGTGGACCTGCCAGAAACGCTGCCCGCTGCTGTGGTGCCGCCAGTGGCAGGCGTATTTTCAAGACAAAATGGCCTCCAGCGCTTATGCAGCCTGCGCGAGGCGCTCTTATTTTTGCACCGACCAACGCCGGATGTAGCCCTGGCCACGCTGGAAGACCACAGCCACCCGGCGTGGCAGCGGCTCAAGGCTGAGGAACTGCTGGCGCAGCAGCTTTCGCAGTACCAGGCGCGGCGCGAGCGCTCACTCCTGCGCGCGCCGACGCTGGACGATGCGCAGGGCGCGGCATCTCTGAGCGCCCGATTGCGCGCGGTGCTGCCCTTTGCCCTGACGGCAGCACAAGCGCGCGTCGTGCAGGAAATCGGCGCCGATCTTGCGCGTGCGCAGCCCATGCATCGGCTGCTGCAGGGCGACGTCGGCTCGGGAAAAACGGTGGTGGCGGCGCTCGCCGCCACGCGCGCCATCGACGCCGGCTGGCAGTGCGCGTTGATGGCGCCCACCGAAATCCTCGCCGCCCAGCACTTCGCCAAACTGCTTGGCTGGCTCGAACCGCTGCTGGCCGAGCAGGGCCGCAGCGTCGCCTGGCTGGTGGGCGGGCAAAAAAAGAAGGAGCGCGCGGCGGCGCTGGCGCGTGTTGCCAGTGGCGAGGCGGCGCTGGTGGTGGGCACCCACGCGGTCATTCAGGAGCAGGTGGCGTTCGATCGCCTTGCGCTGGCCATCGTCGACGAGCAGCACCGTTTTGGCGTGCTCCAGCGTTTGGCACTGCGGCAAAAGCTGGCCGCGCACGGCATGGAGCCGCACATGCTGATGATGAGCGCCACCCCCATCCCGCGCACGCTGGCGATGAGCTACTACGCCGATCTCGACGTCTCGGTGATCGACGAGTTGCCCCCCGGCCGCACGCCGGTGGTCACCAAGCTGATCGCCGACAGCCGCAAGGACGAGGTGGTTGCGCGTATTGCCGCGCAGGTCGGCGCCGGGCGGCAGGTGTATTGGGTCTGCCCGCTGATTGAAGAAAGCGAAGCGCTCGACCTGAGCAACGCCACCGCCACCCACGCCGAACTCAGCGAAGCGCTGCCCGGCGTGGCGGTGGGCCTGCTGCATTCGCGCATGCCCACGGCTGAAAAGAAGGCGGTGATGGCGCAGTTCGAGGCGGGTGCGCTGGCCGTGCTGGTAAGTACTACGGTGATCGAAGTGGGCGTGGACGTCCCCAACGCCTCGCTCATGGTGATCGAACACGCCGAGCGTTTTGGCCTCTCGCAGCTGCACCAGCTGCGCGGGCGTGTGGGGCGCGGCGCGGCCGCGTCTGCCTGTGTGCTGCTTTACGCCACGAACGACAGCGGCCGCGTCGGCGAGACGGCGAAAGAGCGCCTGCGTGCTATGCAGGAGACTAGCGACGGCTTTGAAATTGCCCGTCGCGACCTCGAAATTCGCGGCCCCGGGGAGTTCCTCGGGGCGCGCCAGTCGGGCGACGCGCTCTTGCGCTTCGCTGACCTTGCCACCGATACTGCCTTGCTCGACTGGGCACGCGAAACCGCGCCGACCATGCTGGAGCAATACCCCGATCTCGCAGCGATGCATTTGGAGCGCTGGCTCGGCGGTAAATCCGATTACCTCAAGGCCTGATACGTTTCGCGCGCTCCAAGAGCAAAAGGATGCGGGTCGCAACGGAAGTGCCTAAAATTGCTGGATGAACCCGCAGCCCCTCCTCATCAGCTTGCAAGACGAGTCCGGTGGATACGAGATATCTCCGGACAAAGTGCCGTTGACCGTACTGCGAGCCTTCGTCAAAGATGTTGAGGATTTACTGCGCGGCGACGGAACTGATGTGGATCTGCAAGCGCTTGATGTGGGTGTCGTCAAAGGTTCGCTCGCTATTCAAACAGCACCCATCGCATCTCCGGGGCTGTTTCGGGACCTGCTTCAGTTGGCGGGTTCTGATCATCTGGATGGACTCGATAGGAAGCGCCGTGATGTGATTGAGCGATGGCAGAAACAAGCAAAAGGATTGCGCCGTTCTGTTTTTCGCATTGCTGCACCGGATATTCCGCGAGGAATCAGCATTAGCGCAGCGACCGATTTCCATGCAGACGATGCAGATCAATGGGTTCAGGTTGAACGTTACCTGCAAGGCGAGATTGTCGAAATGGGGGGGCTTAAAAAGGTAAACGCTCACATTCGATTGCAAGACGGCACGCTGATTCCGGTCGAATCGGATCGAGATTTTTTCCGTAGTGACACCGTCAATCGTCTCTACAAGATCGCGATGGCCCGCATCCGTGCGGAGTACAACGTTGTGACGCGAAAGTACCGCAATGCACGTTTGCTAGGCTTTGAAGAGCACCAGCAGGCGCTGGATGAGACGCAACTGCAACGGTTGATGGAGCGTGGTGCAAAGGCTTGGCGTGAGGTACCTAGCGCGAGCGATTGGGTGGATTCCTTGCGGGGGGATGGCCTTTGATCTCTATCCTTCTCGATACGAGTTATCTCATCACTTTGGCTGATCCCGGACGTGCGCATCACGAGACCGCTAAGCGGTATCTGAGGGACGCGTTGTCTCAGGGCTGCCCTCTGTACCTGTCGGCAGTGGTTGCATCCGAGTTTCAAGTAAAACAAGCCGTCACGGACCTTCCTTTGCGCAACTTTCACGTGCTGCCGTTCAATATCGACCACGCCATGACGTCCGGGAATTTCATGCGCTTGGTTCCACGAGACGGCGGCGATGACCGGGTCGCCGTCAAGGACGACGTCAAATTGTTGGCGCAAATGGTGTGTGAGTCGATCACGCACATCCTGACGGAAGACTCAAACACCTTGGTGAAATATCTCGCTAGGCTCCGTGATCAAGGCCATACCTCGGCGCAGGCGATTGTCCTGGCGGATGGTTTCGATGCCGCTTGGTTCCATGGAGGCCAGAAGCGCCTGCTTGAAGATTGATGTCGTGGCAACTCGCCCATGACCCTCACCGAACTTAAATACATCGTTGCCGTGGCGCGTGAGCGCCACTTTGGACGCGCCGCCGAGTCCTGCCACGTTTCGCAGCCCACGCTGTCGGTGGCGGTAAAAAAACTCGAAGAAGAGCTTGAGCTCAAGCTGTTTGAACGCAGCGCTGGCGACGTGTCGGTGACGCCACTGGGCGAGGAAGTCGTGCGCCAGGCGCAGGCGGTGCTGGAGCAGGCGGCGGAGATCAAAGAGATCGCGCGGCGCGGCAAAGACCCTTTGAATGGGCCGCTCACCCTCGGCGTGATCTACACCATCGGCCCCTACCTGTTGCCTGAGCTGGTGCGCACGGTCATCAAGCGCACGCCGCAGATGCCGCTCATCCTGCAGGAAAACTTTACGGTCAAGCTGCTGGAGATGCTGCGCACCGGCGAGATCGACTGCGCCATCCTGGCCGAACCCTTTCCCGACGCTGGCCTGGCCAGTGCCCCGTTGTACGACGAACCCTTTCTGGCGGCGGTGCCCGGCGCGCACCCGCTGGCAACGAAGGACTCGGTCTGTACAGAGGAGCTCAAGCGCGAACATGTGCTGCTTTTGGGGGCAGGGCATTGCTTTCGCGACCATGTGCTGGAGGTGTGCCCTGAGTTCGCCCGTGTGGCGCCGCAGGGCGATAGCATCCACAAGCGATTTGAGGGCTCGTCGCTGGAGACCATCAAACACATGGTGGCCGCAGGCATGGGCGTGACGCTGGTGCCGCGTTTGGCGGTGCCAGATGTGGCTTTGCTGCGCGCTCCGAAGCGTCGACGCGGGGACAGCTCGGCCATCTTCTACCTGCCGATTTGCGAAGCCGACGGCAGCCCGCCGCCGACCCGACGGGTCGTATTGGTGTGGCGGCGCAGTTTCACGCGCTACGAGGCCATTGCCGCGCTGCGCAACGCTTTGGTGGCCTGTGGCTTGCCCGGCGTCAAACGTCTGACGTGAATGCGCCGTATAGTGGGGTGAGTGTCCGATCGCAACCCAGTGAAGGAGAACCTTATGGCCAAAGCTGCCGCTAAACCTGCATCCAAAAAACCCACCGTACCGCGCATCAACATCGGCATCTCCGAGAAAGACCGCGCTGCAATTGCCAAAGGCCTCTCGCACCTGCTGGCCGACACCTACACGCTTTATCTGACCACGCACAACTTCCACTGGAACGTCACCGGGCCGATGTTCAACACGCTGCACCTGATGTTCATGGGCCAGTACACCGAGCTGTGGAACGCGGTGGACCCGATCGCCGAGCGCATTCGCTCGCTTGGGCATGTGGCGCCCGGCTCCTATGCGCAGTTTGGCAAGCTTGCCAGCCTGCCCGACGCGCCGGCCACACCGCCGCGCGCGCTGGAAATGGTGCGCGTGCTGGTTACCGGCCATGAAGCGGTGGCACGCACCGCGCGCGAGCTGTTTCCCTTGGCCGACAAGGTGGGCGACGAGCCTACCGCCGACCTGCTGACCCAGCGCCTGACGGTGCACGAGCAAACGGCCTGGATGCTGCGCTCCATGCTGGAAGAATAGACAGCAAGCGTCTTGGAACACGGTAGTGGCTGCCGTGTCTCAGAGGTTTTGTCCTACAGGACGCCTGTTTCCGGGTTGGGATGATGCAAGATTCGTAGTCCCGGCCCTTTGCGCCCTTGCGCCTTTGTGGAGTACCCACGCGATCCATGCGAATTTTGTACGTTGAAGACAACCGCGAGCTGCGCGAAACCATTGGTATGTTGATGGAGGGGGAAGGGCGCAGGGTCGTCCAGTGCGAGACGGGCGAGGAAGCGTTGGAGCTTGACCGCAATGAGCGCTTTGACGTCGTCGTCACCGACGTCAGCCTTCCGGGAATTTCCGGTACCGACGTAGCCCGTGAGTTGCTCTCACACGACCGCGACCGCTGGGTGGTGCTGTGCTCGGGCTATGAGCTTGGGGAGCATGCGCGCGCTTGGGGTACCAACGTACGCACTTTGCTGAAACCCTTTGAAATTGACGATCTCGACACGCTGTTGTCAGAAATTGCATTGTCCGTGCACAAGTCGCACGCGTAACTCCCAGCCGTCAACGGGGCGCAATAACTCCGGTACTTGCAGATTTGCGCGGCAGCACGACGGTAAAGCAGGTCTGGCCGTCAGCGCTTTCGACCTGAACCGTGCCGCCGTGGCTTTCCACGATCTTGTGCACGATGAAAAGACCCAGGCCCAAACCCTCTTGCCGGCCACTGCGGCTCTCGCCGCCAAGAAAAGGTTGAAAAAGCACGGGGAGCAGTTCTGGCGGAATGCAGCCTGCGTTGCTGACTTTCAAGCGCACATGATCGGCATGCGTACCGTCAAGGGCGAGGCGCACCGGCTGTTCCGCGCTGCCGTGGCGCAGTGCGTTGCCCAGCAGGTTGGTCAGCAGCTGGCCCAGCCGCTCGGTATCCCATTCCCCCGCCAAGTCGCCTTCTGCGGTCAATACGACCGACTTTCCATGCAGGTCGCCCAATTCCGCGATCGTGCGCTGGCACAGCTCATTGAGCTGCACAGGCACAGCGCGCAGGCCAAGCCCGCCGTGCTGGCGAATGCGGGTGACGTCCAGCAAATCTTCCACCATGTTGCCCATGCGGCGCGCACTTGTGAGTACGCGCTGCGCCAGCGCGCCGGGTTTTCCGTCGGGGAGTTCGCGCACCAGTGCGCTGGCGGCCGCCTGGACTGAGGCCAAAGGTGTTCTTAGATCGTGGCTGAGCACGGCCATAAATATGTCGTTGATGCGCAGCGCCTCGGTGCGCTCGAAGAGCTCACGCGCCAGCGCCAGCTTTTGGCGGTGCAGCGTAAAGAACACTTCGGCCTTGCTCTCCAGTACATGCGGATGCACTGGTTTGTAGAGAAAGTCCACGGCGCCGTTTTCATAGCCTTTGAATTGCCAGTCCACGTTGTGCGTGCCGGCGGTGACAAAGATCAGCGGAATGTGGCGGGTGCGGGTGCGTCCCCGAATCAGCGCGGCCAATTCAAAGCCGTTCATCTCGGGCATTTGCACGTCCAGCAACGCCAGCGCGATGTCGTCGTGCTCGAGCAGCAGTTCAAGCGCTTGCGCGCCCGACTGTGCCTGCAAAATTTGCACTCCGTCCTGACGAAGAAGCGCTTCCATGGCCACCAAATTTTCGGCAATGTCGTCCACGATCAGGCATTTGACGGGAGCTTCGGTGGAAGTTTTGACGCGCGATGAGAAAGTCATAGTTGCTTTCGCAAATGCAAATCCTGGAAAACCGCAGCCAGTTCTGCGGGTGTACCCACATGGTTTGTCGATGGCCAATGTGCAAGGCCAGCCTGCGGCATGGTCTGCGCCTGCGCAGTGTCCGGCGACTGCACCATGGTCAGCCCGCCCGCGCGGCCAATGGCGGCGAGGCCTGCGGCGCCGTCGGTATTGGCGCCCGAGAGCAGCAGGCCGATAAGTCGGTCGCTCAACTGGTCGGCAGCCGATTCGAACAGAAAATCGATGGCGGGGCGCGAGAAGTGCAGCGGCGGGTCAATGGACAGGCACAGGCGCGGGCCGGCATCGACCAGCAAATGGTAATCGGGGGATGCAAACACGATGGTGCCTGGTTCAATGGGTGCGCCGTGCTGCGCTTCGTGGACCGGCAGTGCACAGCGCGTGCCAAATACCTGCGGCAGCAGGCTCGGGCGGTCGCGTTGCATGTGCAGCACGACGACCACAGCGCAGCGCAGGCTTGTCGGAAGCGCAGGCAAGATCGTTAGCAAGGCTTCCATCGCGCCGGCGGAGCCGCCAATCGCGATCAACTCAAAGTGCCTTGAATCTGCGGCCCGGTTCATGACAGAGTGCGCTTGCGGTAGATGCGATGCTCGGCCACGAAGTCGTCGAAATCGCCGGTGTGGCTGGAAAAGCGCAGCGATTCCTTGCTTCCAAGGCCCAGGAAACCGCGGTGGCACAGCGCGTCGCGAAACAAGCCGAGTGCGCGGTCCTGCAGATCGCGCTCAAAGTAGATAAGCACGTTGCGGCACGACACCAATTGCACTTCGGCAAAGACGTTGTCGGTGGCAAGGCTGTGGTCTGAGAACACCATCTTCTCGCGCAGCGATTTGTGGAACACCACGCGCCCATAGGCAGCGGTGTAGTAATCCGACAGCGAAGTGCCTGCGCCGGAATCGGCGTGGTTCTGCGTGAACACCGGCACACGCGCAGCGTCGAATACGCCGCTGCTGGCCGATTGCAGGGCGTTTTGGTTGATGTCGGTGGCATAAATGAGCGAGCGCTCCAGGAGCCCAGCTTCGTGCAGCAAGATGGCAATGGAGTACGCCTCTTCCCCTGCACTGCAGCCTGCCACCCAGATTTTGAGCGAGGGGTAGGTGCGCAGCAGCGGCACGACGCGCTCGCGCAGCGCGCGAAAGTAGCCTGGGTCGCGAAACATGTCGCTCACCTGGACGGTGAGGTAATCGAGCATGGACGCAAATACTTCGGGTTCGTGCAGCACGCGGTCCTGAAGCTGCGAAATCGTCTTGCACTGGAACTGCACAAGCGCCGCTTGCAAGCGCCGCTTGAGCGAGGCGCCGGCATACGAGCGAAAGTCGTAGTGGTAGCGCTGGTAGATCGCCTCGATCAGCAGTCGCTGCTCGATGTCGGCAATTCGGTCAAGCTTTCTATGCGGCACGGTGCAAGTCTCTTACTTCGGCATCCAGACGCGCACCAAGGACATGAGCTTGTCCACGTCCAGGGGCTTGGCGATGTAGTCGTTGGCGCCCGCTGCCAGGCATTTTTCCTGGTCGTCCTTCATGGCCTTGGCGGTGAGTGCAATGATGGGAATGCGCCGCCATTCGGGGCGCATGCGGATCTCGCGCATGGCGGTGTAGCCGTCCATCTCGGGCATCATGATGTCCATCAGAATCAAGTCCACAGCGCCCGGGGTGTTGTGGGCGTTCATCCACTCGAGGGCTTCGCGGCCATTGCGCGCAATGGCCAGGTGCAGGCCAGTAGGCTCCAGCAGGCTGGCGAGCGCAAACACGTTGCGCACGTCGTCTTCCACCACCAACACGGTACGGCCGTCAAAAGCCTCCTCGCGATTGCG
This sequence comes from Giesbergeria sp., assembly GCA_034676525.1. Classification (GTDB taxonomy): domain Bacteria; phylum Pseudomonadota; class Gammaproteobacteria; order Burkholderiales; family Burkholderiaceae_C; genus Simplicispira. The sequence continues at coordinate 302,616 of JAUCCA010000012.1, read as the reverse complement.
CGCTACGCGCAGCATCTGCTGGCTTGCTTCTGAGAGCTCAGATTCGACCTGGTGCAGAAACAGCGTGACTTCGTCCAGCAGGCGCTCGGGCGAATGGGCGTCCTTGATGATGATGGAGCGCGAGAAGCGGCGAAGCAGCTGCTCTTCGTCCCTGGTCAGCGCACGCCCGGTGTAAACAATGACCGGCGGAAACGACACGCCGTCCTGTTCGGCCATCTTTTCGAGCAGTTCGTAGCCGCTCAGGTCCGGCAGGTTCACGTCCATCACCATGCAATCGAAGGTGCTGTGTCTGAGTTGCTCCAAGGCGTCGCCCGCGGTTCGTGCGCCGAGGATCTCCACGCCGTCGTTGGCGAGCAGGGCGCTCACGCTCTCGCGCTGCACGTCGTCGTCCTCGACCACCAGAACGCGGCGGATGCGCTGGCTGAACTTGCTCTCCAGGCGTTCGAGTGCGCGCACCAGTTCTTCGCGCTTGACCGGCTTGAGTGCATAGCCGACCGCGCCACGCTCCATGGCCTCGTGGGCGTAGTCGGCCACTGAGACGATGTGCACCGGGATGTGGCGGGTCGCCGCGTTGCGCTTGAGTTGGTCGAGCACGCCAAGGCCAGAGAAATCGGGCAGGTTGACGTCCAGCACGATGGCGCTGGGCTGGCGCTGCAGCGCCACGTCCAGGCCTTCGCCTGCCGTCGCCGACCAGCTGCACTCAAAACCCATCTCGTGGGCCAAATCCTGAAGAATTTGGGCAAACCGTGGGTCGTCTTCAATGACCAAAATGCTGCGTGAGCCTTTGGCCCAAGGCGCCAAGGGAACGGCCGGAGCCGGGGCGCTCAACGCCGCTGCCGGCTTCGGTGCGGCTGCCACCTGCCGCGTGTCGGCACTGCGCGTCGCTGAGAGGCCAGGTGCGGCCGGCAGAGTGAGGGTGAAGGTGCTGCCCTTGCCGGGAGCGCTTTCAAGGGCAACGTCCCCGCCCAAGCGCTGGGCAAGGCTGCGCGAAATCGAAAGCCCCAGGCCTGTGCCGCCGTATTTGCGGTGCGTGCTGCCATCCGCTTGGCGAAACGCCTCGAACACCAGCGCCTGCTGCTGTGGCGCAATGCCGATGCCGGTGTCCTGGACGGCAAACGACACGCTGCCGTCCGCAGCCGCGCTCACCTCAACCGTAATGGAGCCGTGCTCGGTAAATTTGATGGCGTTGGAGAGCAGGTTTTTGAGAATCTGTCCCAGCCGGCGCGGATCGGTTTGCAGCGTCTCCGGCACGTTCTTGGCGATGCTGCTTGAGAGCTCCAGGCCCTTCTCATGGGCGAGCGGGCGCAGCGGGTCAAGCAGAGCAGCAAGCGCCCTCGAAATCGGCACCGCTTCGGGCTCTACGTCGGCCTGGCCAGACTCGATTTTGGCCAAATCGAGAATGTCGTTGATCAAGGCCAGCAGGTCGTTGCCCGCGGCGTAAATGGTCTGGGCGTACTTCACCTGCTCCGGGTTCAAATTCCCAAGCTTGTTGTCGCCCAGCAGCTTGGCAAGGATCAGCGTCGAATTGAGTGGCGTGCGCAGTTCGTGGCTCATGTTGGCCAAGAACTCGCTCTTGTATTGGCTGGCCAGCTCCAGTTCTGCCGCCTTGGCGCTGAGCACTTCTTGCGCGTGCAAAAGACGCTCGCGCTGGTCTTCGAGCTGACTGGTTTGCTCTTCGAGCTGCGCATTGGTTTGCTCCAGCTCCGTTTGCTGCAGTTCCATCTGTACCTGGGAAACCTGCAGCGACTTGCTTTGCTGTTCGAGCTCTTCGTTGCTGACGCGCAGCTCTTCCTGCTGCGTTTGCAGTTCTTCGGATTGGCGCTGCGTTTCGCGCAGCAAGCGTTCGAGCTCCGAGCGGTCGCTGGCGGAGCGAATGGCCAAAGCCAACATCTCCGAGGCGCGCTCCATCAGCTCTTTGTCGGCCGTGACCACTGAACGGAAGAACCCCAGTTCGATGACTGCGTAGACGCGCCCGGCGTACAGGGCAGGGGCCACGACCAGTTCGCGCGGGCTTGCCGCTCCTGCGGCGGAAGACACGCGCATGTAGCCCTCAGGCACTTCCCGGACGACGTTCACGGCGCGGGTACGCAAGGCTTGGCCGAGCAGGCCTTCTCCAGGCTTCCAGGTGGGGGCGAAGTTCTGAGGCTCCAGCGCATAACCGCCAAAGCGCTCCAGTCCGCCGTCTGGGGTCACGATGTACGCGGCCGCCAGCTGCGCGTTCATATAACCGGCCAACTGCTGCAGCGCCACTTCACCGAGCTGTGCGAGCGTGTGGTCGCCTTGCAGCTGCAGGCCCAGCCCCATAACGCCCCGATCAACCCAACTTTGGCGCGCCTTGGTCTGTTGCTCGCGCGCCGTCATCGCAGCCGCCAAGCCGATCAGCACCAGCAGCAGACCAGAACCCCCGGCGATGACCCAGGAGGACCAACTCGCGGCACTCTCCCAGGCGCCGCGCCGTTCTTGCTGCGTTTGCGTCAGGCGGTCGAGCATGGTTTTTCCCTGCTCACGCAATTGCTGCATGGTGATGTGGCCGGATCCACTGCGCAGCCGCTCCAATGCGCCCGGAGGGTCGCCGTTCTGATACAGCTTCACCGTCTCGCCGAGCTCAGAGAGTTTTGCTTCGACCAATGCCGCCAGGCGCACCTCCTCGCGCTCGAGTGCTTTGTCGCCCTTTGCGCTTGCTCTAAACGAGGCCAGGTCGTGCCTGACGTTCGCAACCGCCAGTTCGTAGGGCAGCAGGTAGGTCTTATCGCCGGTCAGCAGCAAGCCGCGCTGGCCGGTTTCGGCGTCCGTCACCTGGCTGAGCACGCGCTGCAGGTATTGAATAGAGACCGTGGTGTCGTCCAGTCGTTCTACTGCCGCAGAGCGCTGCGTTGAAGAAAAATAGGTGATCGCCGCGATGAGCAATGTGGCCAGCGCCGCGAGCAGGAAACCAAAAAGCACACGCCGCGAGACGGCCAGTTCGCCGGGCTGGAGCAGCGTCGCCTTGTCGTCGGCAGGCAGCGCAGTCTTCAAAGGTTCGTCGGCAGGTGGTTTCATGGGTGGGTTTTGGGCCTGGTGGCGCGCACGGTCGCTGGACCGGCTATTGTGACGCGGCGGGGGTTTGGCTGCGATCCCGCCGCAGATTTCCTGCCTGATACAGTGGCGCCCCGCGGCATGTCTGCCGGGCGTTTTTTCAACCATGACTTCTGCGCGCACCCGTCTTGCTCTCTATCTTGATTTGATCCGCTGGAACCGGCCGGCGGGCTGGCTGCTGCTGCTCTGGCCCACGCTTGCGGCACTGTGGATTGCCTCAGGCGGTTTTCCGGGCTGGCGACTGCTGACGATCTTTACCTTGGGCACCATCCTCATGCGCAGCGCCGGCTGCTGCGTGAACGACGTCGCCGACCGAGAGTTCGACCGCCATGTGAAACGTACCGCGGCGCGGCCTGTGACCACCGGGGCAGTTTCCGTGCGCGAAGCGCTGTTGCTGGCGGCGGTGCTGGCGTTGGCGTCGTTTGCACTCGTGCTGCTGACCAATGGCTTGACGATCGCGCTTTCACTCGGCGCGCTGGCGATTACCGTCGCCTACCCCTATGCCAAGCGTGTGGTGGCCATGCCGCAGGCGGTGCTGGGGGTCGCGTTCAGTTTTGGCATTCCGATGGCGTTTGCCGCCGTGCGTGGCGAGGTACCTATGCTGGCCTGGTGGCTGGTGCTGGGGAACCTGTTCTGGGTGCTGGCCTACGACACGGAATACGCCATGGTCGACCGCGACGACGATCTGAAAATCGGTATGAAGACGTCCGCCATCACGCTTGGGCGCTTCGATGTCGCCGCGGTGCTGCTGTTCTATCTGGCGCTGGTAGCAATCTTGGGGCTGGCGCTCTTCCAGCAGGGCTTTGGTGCGGCATTGGGCGTAGCGCTCGCGCTGGTGCTGGCGCAGGTCGCCTGGCACGGGAAGATGATCTCCAGCCGTACGCGCGAGGGGTGTTTTCGCGCGTTCCGGCTCAACCACTGGATTGGCTTGACGCTGTTTGTTGGCATCGCGCTCGACCTGCTGCTGCGCAAGTAACTACAAGAAACATAGCTGTTAGCGCTTTATCCATAAGCGCTAGAGGCCAAAAACACCAAAACTTTTCGTTCTCCGTGTTTGGCAGCGAGGCGTCACGTTCCGAATTCGTCGCCCAATTCCCGCGCGCGTTTTTCTGCAGCGTTGATGGCTTGAACGAAGTGGCCAGCTACGCCGGCTTGGTGGAGCGACTCGATGGCCGCATGCGTGGTGCCGCCTTTGGACGTGACGCGCTGGCGCAGCACTTCAGGGCGCTCGTCTGAGCGGCGTGCCAGTTCCGCGGCGCCGGCAAAGGTCGCCACAGCCAACTGGTGGGATTGGCTTTCGCTCAACCCCATGTCCACACCGGCGCGGGTCATGGCTTCGAGCATGTAAAAGACATAGGCAGGGCCAGAACCCGAGAGGGCGGTGACGGCGTCGAGCTGGGACTCCTGCTCCACCCACAGCGTCTCGCCCGTCGGCGCCATCAGCTGTTCGATGCGTTTGCGCTGCGCCGCGTCCACTGCCTGACGGGCGAAGAGGCCGCTGATGCCCCGGCCGATCAGCGCTGGTGTGTTCGGCATGGCGCGCACCACGCGTTCGCTGCCCAGCCACTGGGCAATGCTGCTGCTGCGAATGCCGGCGGCCACGCTCAGGTGCAGCGCCTCGCCCGTAAGCGGCCTGGCCTGCAGGGCCGCTTCGCGAAACACCTGGGGCTTGACGGCCCACACCACCAGGTTCGCGGCGCGCAACTCTGGGCCGGACTCGGCCTGCGCTGCGATGCCGAACCGCGTCTGCAATGCGTCTCTGGCAGCCTGCGAAGGCTCCACGACTTCGATTTGCGTTGCAGTCATGCCCTGTGCCAGCAGGCCGCCAATCAGGGCGCTGGCCATATTGCCGCCACCGATGAAGGCGATGGTTGATGTCGTGTCAATTGGGCTGTCGGGTGTGGCTGCGGCGGGGATATCGGACATGGTGGTTCCAGAGCGAAAGGGCGGTTTCGCCGATTGTCGCTGCACCCGCAGGCGTGTGCAGCGATTGCGCTGTTTCAGGGTGCGAGCGTGGCCTGACGAACGGCATGTTCCCAGCGCGCCATCAGCTCTTCGGCGCGCGCCGGGGCCAGCATGGGTTCGAACCGCCGCTCAGCGCGCCACAGGCCTGAGAGTTCCTCGGTGCTGGCATAGACACCCGACGACAGTCCCGCCAGGTACGCTGCGCCCAATGCCGTCGTCTCTACCACCTCTGGTCTCACTACGGGGATGCCCAGCAGGTCGGCCTGAAACTGCATCAGCAGGTCGTTGACGCAGGCGCCGCCGTCCACGCGAAGTTCGGCGACGGGCACGCTGCCGGCGGCCACCGCGTCGCGCGCCATGGCGTGAAGCAGCGCAGCGCTTTGGTAGGCAATGCTTTCCAGTGCCGCTCGGGCAATGTGCGCGAGCGTGCTGCCGCGCGTCAGCCCGGTAATGGTGCCGCGCGCATCGGGCTTCCAGTAGGGCGCGCCCAGTCCGGTAAACGCCGGCACCATCATCACGCCACCTGCGTCGGGCACGCTTTCGGCCAAGGCCTGCGCTTCACTGCTGCTTTGTATCGCGCGCAGGCCGTCGCGCAGCCACTGCACCACGGCGCCGCCGACGAAGACGCTGCCTTCCATGGCGAACTGCGGCTCGGCGGTGGTCTGCGCCGCGCTGGTGGTCAGCAGGCCGTTTGCAGACTGGCGGAACGCTTTGCCGGTGTGCATCAGCAAGAAGCAGCCCGTGCCATAGGTGTTCTTCGCCATGCCGGGTGTGAAACACGCCTGCCCAAAGAGGGCGCTTTGCTGGTCGCCTGCCACGCCGCCAATTTGCATGCTGTGCCCGAGCAGCTTGGCCGACACATCGCCAAAGTGGCTGCTGGACGCTTGCACGCGCGGCATCAGCGAGGCGGGGATGCGCAGCAGCGCCAGCAGGTCTTCGTCCCACTGGTTGGTGTGCACGTTAAACAGCATGGTGCGCGAGGCGTTGGTCACGTCGGTGACGTGAACCGCGCCCTCGGTGAGCTGCCAGATCAACCAGCTGTCCACAGTGCCGAAGGCCAGCTCGCCGCTTTCAGCCTGGGCGCGCGCGCCGGGCACGTTGTCGAGCAGCCACTGAAGTTTGGTGCCGGAGAAGTACGCGTCGATCAGCAATCCGGTCTTGGCTGCAATGGCGGGCGCATGGCCCTGCTCGCGCAGCGTGGCGCAGGCGGGCTCGGCCCTGCGGTCTTGCCAGACGATGGCGTTGTGCACAGGCTCGCCCGTTTTTCGGTTCCACAGCACCGTGGTTTCGCGCTGGTTGGTGATGCCGAGCGCACGCACCTCTGCGGCGCCAATGCCTGCGGCGTGCAGAACTTCGCGCGCCGTCTCAATCTGGGTGCGCCAGATTTCGCGTGGGTCGTGCTCCACCCAGCCGGGGCGAGGGTAGAACTGCGTCAGCTCACGCTGTGCCTGAGCCACCACATGGCCGTGTTCGTCAAAAAGGATGCTTCTGGAACTGGAGGTGCCTTGGTCGAGGGCAAGCAGGTAAGTCATGGGAGGGGTCTGAAGAAAGTACGGCGTCAAGCAGGTGCAATGTCGCAGGCAACGTCTGCCTCTGCAAGCAGCGCAGGAAATGGCTCAGGCGGTGGCGCATCGGTGAACAGTCTGTCGATCTGCGCCAAGGTTGCGAGTTCGACCATCGCGGGGCGGTTGAATTTGCTGTGGTCGGCCGCCAGCCACACCTGGCGCGAGTGGGCAATGATGGTTTGCGCCACTTTGACCTCGCGGTAGTCGAAGTCGCGCAGCGACCCATCGGCCTCGATGCCCGAGATGCCGATCACCGCAATGTCCACCTTGAATTGGCGCATGAAGTCCACCGCCGTCTCGCCCACGATGCCGCGGTCGCGGGAGCGGACCACACCGCCGGCGACGATGACTTCGCAATCCTGGTTGCCGCTCAAGGTGGCGGCAACGTTGAGGTTGTTGGTGATGACGCGCAAACCTTTGTGGTGCAGCAGGGCCCGCGCGACTGCCTCGGTGGTGGTGCCTATGTTCAGGATCAGCGAGCAGTTGCTGGGAATCTCGCGTGCCACGCGCTGGGCAATGCGCGCTTTTTGCGCTGCGTGCAGCGTCTCGCGCTGGGTGTGCGCAATGTTCTCCACCGTGGAGCTGGGCACGCGCACGCCCCCATGGAACCGCGTGAGCAGGCCTTCGTCGGCAAGGCGCTGCACATCGCGCCGCACGGTTTGCAGCGTGACGCCAAGGGTGTCCGCGAGCTGCTCGACCGTCGCCGACTGACAGGCGCGCACCTCTTCGAGTAGTTGGAGTTGTCGGGGGTTGGTATTCACGCTAAAGACTGTAAAGCGAACAAAAAGGAATCGTTTTAGGGTAAACCTTGAGAGATAAACGAATCAAAAGGAATAAAAATGAACGAATGCGAAATTTGAGAAATCCTGCATTCCGGCTTGTTGTCGTCTTGTGGCAGCGTCAGGTGTCCATGGGCGCCCAGGAGTTGTAATGGAGCTGGCGCTGAAAGCCGTTGAAAAGAAGGTTGGGCCGCAAACTTGGCTCTACCCCATGGATCTTGCCTTGCACAGTGGCGCGGTGACGGTGCTCCTCGGGGCGACGCAGGCAGGCAAGACCAGCCTGATGCGCATCATGGCCGGCCTTGATGCGCCTACCGCCGGTCGCGTTGTGGTCGATGGTGTCGACGTCACCGGCACACCGGTGCGTGAGCGCAACGTCGCGATGGTGTATCAGCAGTTTATTAACTACCCATCGATGACGGTGGCGCAGAACATTGCATCGCCGCTCAAGCTGCGCCGCGAACCCAACATTCAGGGACGCGTGCGCGACTTGGCCGAGCGCTTGCACATTGAAATGTTTCTCGATCGTTTGCCGGCCGAACTCTCTGGCGGCCAGCAGCAGCGGGTGGCGCTGGCGCGTGCACTTGCGAAGGGTGCGCCGCTGATGCTCCTCGACGAACCGCTGGTCAACCTCGATTACAAGCTGCGCGAAGAGCTGCGCGAAGAACTGACGCAGTTGTTTGCCGCCGGGGACTCCACCGTGGTCTATGCCACCACAGAGCCGGCCGAAGCGTTGTTGCTGGGTGGCTATACGGCAGTGCTTGGCGAGGGGCGATTGCTCCAATACGGCCCCACTGCGGAGGTGTTTCACGCACCCGCCTCTTTGAGCGTGGCCCGCGCATTCAGCGATCCGCCGATGAATTTGCTGGCCGCAGAGCGGTCCACTGCAGGATTGGCCATCGCTGGCGGTGCCGAACTGTTGGGCCTGGACATTGCCTTGCTGGGCGCGCAGCCGCGCTACACCGTCGGAGTGCGCGCAAGCTCGCTGCGCTTGCAGGCGCGTCCGGGCGATCTCAGTGTGGACGCCACGGTGGAGCTGGCGGAAATATCGGGTTCTGACACGTATTTGCACACTACATCGGCGATTGGCAATCTGGTGGCGCAGATCTCTGGCGTGCACTATTTCAAGCTCGGCGCCCCGGTGTCGCTCTACGTGCACCCGGAGCAGGTGTATGTCTTTGGGGCCGACGACGCGCTGCTGCTCGCGCCGTGCCGGCCGGGAGGGGTTTGAGATGGCGCGCATTAGTTTGGACTTGGCGCATTCGTACAAGTCTCATCCGAAGAACGATGGCGACTACGCCTTGCTGCCACTGAAGATGGAATTTGCCGATGGCGGCGCCTACGCACTGCTCGGCCCTTCTGGTTGCGGCAAGACGACGATGCTCAATATCATGTCCGGCCTTTTGGTGCCGTCGCAAGGCAGCGTGCAATTCGATGGGCAAGACGTCACCCATGCCAGTCCGCAGCAGCGCAACATTGCTCAGGTGTTTCAGTTCCCGGTGATCTACGACACCATGACGGTGGCGCAGAACCTAGCGTTTCCGCTGCGCAACCGCAAAGTGCCCGAGGCGCAAATTCGCGAGCGCGTGGGCATCATTGCCGAGATGCTGGAGCTGAGCGGTCAGCTCGATCAGCGCGCTGCAGGGTTGGCGGCAGATGCCAAGCAAAAAATTTCACTTGGACGCGGCTTGGTGCGCGCGGATGTGGCGGCCGTGCTGTTTGATGAGCCGCTGACGGTGATCGATCCGCACCTCAAATGGCAGCTGCGGCGCAAGCTTAAGCAAATCCACCACGAGCTCAAACTTACCTTGATTTACGTCACGCACGACCAGGTGGAGGCGCTGACCTTTGCCGACCAGGTGGTGGTGATGACCCGCGGACGTGCCGTGCAGGTGGGCGCTGCCGACGCCCTGTTCGAGCGGCCGCAACACGTGTTCGTCGGACATTTCATTGGCTCGCCTGGAATGAACTTCCTACCTGTGGAGCACATTGGTGGGCGCTTGCAGTTGACCGACCAATCGTTGGCTGTTCCTGCCGACCGGACATTGCCGCCAGGGAGCCTGCAAATCGGGGTGCGGCCGGAATACCTTGCGCGCACCGCTCCAGGCGAGGCGGGTGCCCTGCCGTGCAAGGTGGTCAAGGTGCAGGATTTGGGTACGTCGCTGATGTTGACCGCCGAAGTCGCGGGTCAAATCCTCCGCGCGCGCTTTGAGCCCGACGTCCACCTGCCTGCGGCGGGCGAAGTCGTCTGGCTTCAGGTTCTGAACGAACACACCTGTTTCTATCAAAACGAGGGCTTGTTGGCATGAGCAATCACTCTCGCGCCACAGCGCGCACGACGGTGGTGACGCTGTGAGCGCCACCACCAAGCCGGTAAACCAGAAGGCCTGGTTTCTCATTCTTCCGGTGCTAATTTGCGTCGCGTTTTCTGCCGTCATTCCTTTGATGACTGTAGTGAACTATTCGGTGCAGGACATCATTTCACCCGAGCGGCGCGTTTTCGTGGGAACCGAATGGTTTGCATCGGTGATGCGTGACGAAGAGCTGCACCAGGCGCTGATTCGTCAGCTGACGTTCTCGTTTGCGGTGTTGCTGGTCGAAATCCCGCTGGGGATTGCCTTGGCGCTCTCGATGCCAGCCGATGGCTGGAAGTCTTCTGCGGTGCTGGTATTGGTGGCGTTGTCCTTGTTGATCCCATGGAACGTGGTTGGCACTATCTGGCAGATCTATGGCCGTTCGGACATTGGCTTGCTGGGCGCCGGGCTTGACGCCTTGGGCATCGACTACAGCTACACAGGAAACGCAACTCAAGCGTGGCTCACGGTGCTCGCCATGGACGTCTGGCACTGGACGCCCTTGGTCGCCCTGCTGTGCTTTGCAGGCCTGCGCTCCATCCCTGATGCGTACTACCAAGCGGCGCGCATCGATGGCGCGAGTAAGTTCGCGGTGTTTCGGTACATCCAGCTGCCCAAGATGCGCGGCGTGCTGATGATTGCTGTGCTGCTGCGCTTCATGGACAGTTTCATGATCTACACCGAGCCCTTTGTGCTCACGGGCGGCGGCCCTGGCAATGCCACCACCTTCTTGTCGCAGTACTTGACCCAGAAGGCGGTCGGCCAGTTTGACCTCGGCCCGGCTGCGGCGTTCTCGCTGATCTATTTCTTCATCATTCTGTTGCTGTGTTTTGTGCTTTACAACTGGATGCAGCGCGTCGGAACCGCCAGCGAGGAGGTCGTCGGCCATGAATGAAAACCGCTTCCACAAGCGCAGCATCTTCCTGGTGCTGTATCTGGTGTTTGCTCTCCTTCCCATCTACTGGATGGTGAATATGAGCTTTAAGACGAACGAAGAGATTCTGTCGAGCTTCTCGTTCTTCCCGCAGCACTTCACTTGGGGCAACTACCGCACGATTTTCACCGACCCTTCCTGGTATTCGGGCTACATCAACAGCTTGATCTACGTCGGCATCAACATGGTGATCTCGCTCACCGTCGCACTGCCGGCAGCGTATGCGTTTTCCCGCTATCAGTTTCTCGGTGACAAGCATGTGTTTTTCTGGTTGCTCACCAACCGGATGACGCCCCCAGCGGTGTTTCTGCTGCCCTTCTTTCAGTTGTACACGACGGTGGGACTGATGGACACGCACATTGCAGTGGCACTTGCCCACCTTTTGTTTAACGTTCCGCTGGCGGTCTGGATTCTTGAGGGCTTTATGAGCGGCATCCCGCGCGAGATCGACGAGACCGCCTATATCGACGGATACAGTTTTCCGCGCTTCTTTCTCACCATCTTTCTGCCGCTTATCAAGGCGGGCGTCGGAGTGGCGGCTTTCTTCTGTTTCATGTTCAGCTGGGTCGAACTGCTGCTGGCGCGCACGCTGACCAGCGTGAATGCCAAGCCCATCGTCGCCACCATGACGCGCACCGTATCTGCCTCGGGCATGGACTGGGCGACGCTGGCTGCGGCGGGAGTGCTCACCATCGTGCCGGGTGCCATCGTCATCTGGTTTGTGCGGCACTACATCGCAAAAGGCTTTGCGATGGGGCGCGTGTGATTCTCGGCGTGTAAAGGAGAACGCAATGTTTCAGTGGATGGCCTGGACCACGCCGGTGGCGGTGTTTTTTATCTGCGTCGGATTGATGCTTGCGGGCATGACCGCCTGGGAAATCAAGTCGCCGACGGTGCTGCGCAAAGGCTTCTTGCCGATCGCCACTACGCGTGGCGATCGTCTGTTTATCGGCCTGCTCAGCGCTGCCTACGTCAACTTGATCTGGGTGGGGCTGGGTGAAAAGATGGCGCAGTGGTTCGCTCTCGCGAACGAGCCATCGGTGTGGATCAGTTTGGTGCTCTCTATGGCGCTGCTCGTGTTCGTGTTGCGCAAAGGTTGAGGTTTCTGGAGTCCGGTTGGCGCCCCCGTGGCTGGACTTTATTCGCAGTGGGGGAAATATGAGGAGACATGCAATGAAGGTGCAATTCAAGGCAGTGGCGTTTGCCGCTGCGGCGCTGGCCATGGGCCACGCGGCTTGGGCGGGCGAAGCCGAAGCCAAGAAGTGGGTCGACAGCGAGTTTCAGCCATCGACTTTGAGCAAAGACCAGCAGCTCAAGGAAATGGGCTGGTTCATCGATGCCGCCAAAAAACTCCAGGCTAAAGGCGTAAAGGAAATTTCCGTTGTCTCGGAAACCATCACCACCCACGAATACGAATCCAAGACGCTCGCCAAAGCGTTTGAGGAAATCACCGGAATCAAAGTCAAGCACGACCTGATTCAAGAAGGCGACGTGGTCGAGAAGCTCCAGACTTCGATGCAATCGGGTAAGTCTATTTACGACGGCTGGATTTCTGACTCTGACCTTATCGGTACGCACTACCGGTACGGCAAGATCCTGAGCCTGACCGACTACATGGCGGGCAAAGGCAAGGAGTACACCAACCCGGGCTTGGATCTCAAAGACTTTATCGGCACAAGCTTCACGACTGCCCCAGACGGCAAGATGTACCAGTTGCCCGATCAGCAGTTTGCCAACCTGTACTGGTTCCGCGCGGACCTGTTTGCCCGCAAAGACCTGCAAGACAAGTTCAAAGCCAAATACGGCTACGACTTGGGTGTGCCGCTGAACTGGAGTGCCTACGAAGACATCGCTGAGTTCTTTACAAACGACGTCAAGCAGATTGACGGCAAGCAGATCTATGGCCACATGGATTACGGCAAAAAGGACCCATCCCTTGGTTGGCGCTTTACCGATGCCTGGCTGTCCATGGCGGGTACCGCCGACATTGGCGCACCCAACGGTTTGCCCATCGACGAATGGGGCATCCGCGTAGCCGACGACAAATGCACGCCAGTGGGTGCCTCGGTCTCGCGCGGCGGTGCCACCAATTCGCCGCCCGCCGTCTATGCCTTGACCAAGTACGTGGACTGGATGAAGAAGTTTGCGCCCAAGGAAGCCATGGGCATGACTTTTGGCGAATCTGGCCCTGTGCCGGCCCAAGGCCAGATTGCACAGCAAATCTTTTGGTACACAGCCTTCACTGCCGACATGATCAAGCCGGGTCTGCCGGTGGTGAATGCCGATGGCACGCCCAAGTGGCGGATGGCTCCGGGCCCCAATGGCCCGTACTGGAAGCCCGGCATGCAAAACGGCTATCAAGACGTAGGCTCTTGGACGTTCTTCAAGGACCACGATGCCAACAAGGTGGCGGCAGCTTGGCTGTATGCCCAGTTCGTCACATCAAAAACGGTGTCGCTGAAGAAAACCCAGGTCGGCCTGACCCCGATTCGCGAAAGCGACATTCAGTCCAAGGCAATGACCGATATGGCACCGAAGCTTGGTGGCCTGGTTGAGTTCTATCGCAGTCCAGCTCGAGTAGCGTGGTCGCCCACTGGCACGAACGTGCCTGACTATCCGAAGCTCGCTCAGTTATGGTGGAAGAACGTGGCACAGGCGGTCACTGGAGAGAAGACGCCGCAGGCTGCAATGGACAACCTCGCCGAGGAAATGGATCAGGTGATGGCGCGCCTGCAGCGCGCCGGCATGGAGCACTGCCCACCCAAGCTCAACCCCAAGAGCGACCCGGCGAAGTGGCTCAGCGACAAGCACGCACCGTGGAAGAAGCTGGCCAATGAGAAGCCGAAGGGCGAGACCATCGCTTACGACAGCCTGCTGCAGGCCTGGAAGGACGGCAAAGTACGCTGAACGATGACCACTCACTGGCTGGACCCAAATGGTGCGCCCGGTGAGGTTGTGAAGCCGCTGCATCCCGCTCGGGACGCAGCGGCGCTCACTCGACTTTTGATGCACGCCTGAACAGATTCCAGGAAAAGCTGCACAATGGAATTTTAGGGTTAACCCTAAATAATTTTTACGCAACCGCCAACGGTTCTCATGAACTCGAATTCCTCCCCTTTGCCGACACTTCGATCCGAACTGCTTGAGCGACTTGCGGCTCCAGAGGCCTACGATGTCGTGGTAATTGGCGGCGGGGCGACAGGCTTGGGGGTTGCGCTGGACGCGGCCACGCGCGGCTTCCGCGTGGCGCTGATCGAAGCGTTCGACTTTGCCAAAGGCACCTCTTCCCGGGCCACGAAGCTGGTCCATGGTGGGGTGCGCTACTTGGCGCAAGGCAATATCGGCTTGGTACGTGAAGCCCTGCACGAACGCACCACCCTGCTGCACAACGCACCTCACTTGGCACAACCGCTGCCATTCGTGATGCCTTCGTACCACTGCTGGGAGACGCCGTTTTATGGCGTCGGCTTAAAGATGTACGACGTCTTGGCGGGTAAAGCCGGTTTGGGTTCGACGCAGTTTTTAAGCCGCACAAAAACTTTGGCTTGCATGCCAACAGTGCGTGCAGAGGGGCTGAAAGGCAGCGTCAAATACTGGGATGGTCAGTTTGACGACGCTCGGCTGGCTCTGGCGCTGGGCCGCACTGCCGCGCGCGCAGGAGCCATCCTGGTGAACTATGTTGAAGCATCTGGACTGATCCATGAGTCTGGCCAAGTTGCCGGTGTTGCGTGCCGGGACACCGAGTCGGGCCAGACGTTCACGCTGCGCTCACGCTGCGTGGTGAATGCCACGGGGGTGTGGGTAGATGGGTTGCGTAAGCAGGATGCCCAGGCCAACGGCCGTTCGGTTGCCCCCTTAGTCGCGCCGAGTCAGGGCGTACACCTCGTGGTGGACCGCGAGTTCCTCGGCTCAGATCACGCATTGATGGTGCCCAAAACAGCCGATGGTCGGGTGCTTTTTGCAGTCCCATGGCTTGGCAAGGTGATTCTTGGCACTACAGATACGCCGCGACACGACTTGGCGCGCGAGCCCACGCCATTTCCCGAGGAGGTCGCCTTCATATTGGATGAGTCGGCGCGCTACTTGCGGCGCGCACCAAAAGAGGCAGATGTCCGCAGTGTCTGGGTAGGGCTTCGTCCGCTGGTCAAGCCTCAAGATGAAAATGGCGAGAACACCAAGAGCCTGAGTCGCGAACATACGGTCATGACAAGTCGCAGTGGCCTGGTGACCGTCACAGGCGGGAAGTGGACCACCTATCGCGCAATGGCCGAAGATGTGTTGCAAAAATGCGTCAGCTCGGGCTTGCTGGCTGCGCGCCCGAGCGGCGCCACCAACCACCTGCCTTTGGTGGGTGCCGAGCCAGGACGCGCAAAACATCGCATGTGCGACGCGCCAGGTTTGCACAGCTATGGCAGCGATGCAGCATTTGTGCAGGCCCTGACAGGGGCTGAAGTCGAGTTGGGCATGAATCTGACGGAAGCGATGGTGCGCTTCGCGGTTCGCTACGAGTACGCTCGCACGGTGGAGGATGTCCTGGCGCGTCGTTGGCGCGCATTGTTCCTCGACGCCAAAGCAGCCCACGCGATGGGCGAGCGAGTCGCAGAAATAGTCCAAGACGAAACTGGGACAGACCCTGGGCTGCAGCCCTTTCAAGAGTTGGCGCTGCAGTACGCACGTCTGCCTGCGTAAAAATTACTGCGCAGCGCTTGACGCGAGCGCCAGATATGGTAACAATCGAGGGCTTCGCTGAGAAAAAGCGAAATCTCTGCCCAGCGGAAGCGTTGCAAATGGTTTGCGGCGTGGACGGCGGGCCCAAGACTGACTGGCTGATTTGCAGCTCTTGAGAAGTTCTCTGGGGCTGCTGTTCTTCTGGTGCAAGTTGGGACTAAAGAAATGATCCAGACTGAAACTCGGTTAGACGTTGCCGACAATACCGGCGCGAAATCCGTCCTGTGCATCAAGGTGCTCGGTGGATCCAAGCGCCGCTACGCCAGCGTCGGTGACATCATCAAGGTGAGCGTCAAAGAAGCGGCTCCTCGTGGTCGCGTCAAAAAAGGCGAAATCTACAGTGCCGTGGTGGTTCGTACCGCCAAAGGCATTCGCCGTGGCGACGGATCACTTGTCAAATTCGACGGCAATGCTGCGGTATTGCTCAATGCAAAGCTGGAGCCAATTGGTACCCGCATCTTCGGCCCGGTCACGCGCGAACTGCGCACCGAGCGATTCATGAAGATCGTGTCTTTGGCTCCCGAAGTTCTCTAAGGACAGTGCGATGAACAAGATTCGCAAGGGCGACGAAATCGTCGTGCTCACAGGGCGCGACAAGGGTAAGCGCGGCACGGTCACGCAGCGTACAGACGACTCCCATCTCATGGTCGAGGGCGTCAACCTGGTCAAGAAGCACGTGAAGCCCAATCCTATGAAGGGTTCCACGGGTGGCATCGTCGAGAAGTCGATGCCTATTCACCAGTCCAACGTGGCAATTTTTAATGCCGCTACGGGTAAGGGTGACCGCGTAGGGATCAAGCTGCAGGCAGACGGCAAGCGCGTGCGCGTGTTCAAGTCGAGTGGCGCTGAAATCAAGACGGCCTGAGGAAATAGAAAATGGCACGACTTCAACAACATTACCGCGAAAAAGTGGCTCCTGAGCTGATGAAGCAGTTTGGCTACACGTCGCCTATGCAGGTTCCGCGTCTGACCAAGATTACGCTCAACATGGGTGTGAGCGAGGCAGTTGCAGATAAAAAAGTGATGGACAACGCCGTTGCTGACTTGACCAAGATCGCCGGGCAAAAGCCTGTGGTTACCAAGGCCAAGAAAGCAATCGCTGGTTTCAAAATTCGCGAAGGTCAGGCAATTGGCTGCATGGTCACGCTGCGTGGCGTGAAGATGTATGAGTTTCTTGATCGTTTCGTGACGGTGGCGCTTCCTCGGGTGCGTGACTTCCGCGGTATCTCTGGTCGCGCTTTTGACGGCCGCGGAAACTACAACGTCGGCGTGAAAGAGCAGATTATTTTCCCTGAGGTTGAATACGACAAGGTGGATGCCTTGCGTGGACTCAACATCAGCATCACCACCACGGCTCAGACCGACGACGAGTGCAAGGCGCTTCTCACCGGTTTCCGTTTCCCCTTCAAGAACTGAGGCGCGTATGGCAAAAGTAGCTTTGATCCAGCGCGAACTCAAGCGCGCAAAACTTGTTGCGAAATACGCAGCAAAGCACGCCGAGTTGAAGAATGCGGCATCGAACGTCAAGCTGAGCGACGAAGAGCGCGAAGCAGCCCGTCTGGGTTTGCAGAAGCTTCCGCGCAATGCGAACCCTACGCGTCAGCGCAACCGTTGCGAGATTACTGGGCGTCCCCGCGGCACATTCCGTCAATTCGGTCTGGCCCGAGCCAAGATCCGTGAACTGGCCTTTGCTGGTGACATCCCAGGTGTCACCAAGGCCAGCTGGTAAGCGAGCAGGAGAACAAATATGAGCATGAGTGATCCCATCGCCGACCTGTTGACGCGCATTCGCAATGCGCAGATGGTCGCCAAGGCTTCGGTCTCTGTGCCGTCTTCCAAAGTGAAGGTGGCTATTGCCCAAGTCCTGAAGGACGAAGGATATATCGACGGTTTTGAAGTCAAAACCGAAGATGGTAAGTCGCACATTGAAATCGCCCTGAAGTACTACGCAGGTCGCCCTGTGATTGAGCGCATTGAGCGCGTCAGTCGCCCGGGTCTGCGTGTTTACAAGGGTTGCGACGCCATTCCCCAGGTCATGAATGGCCTCGGCGTAGCCATCGTCACAACTCCCAAGGGTGTGATGACCGATCGTAAAGCGCGCGCTACCGGTGTCGGTGGCGAAGTGCTTTGCTATGTGGCTTAAGCCGTGACATTGAGGAGAAACTGAATGTCCCGTATAGCAAAAATGCCGGTCACCATCCCTTCGGGTGTGGATGTGTCGATCGCGAATGGTTTGATCAGTGTGAAAGGGGCTGGTGGCTCTTTGTCATTGGCTCAGAACGCATTGGTCGCAGTTGACCGCCAAGATGGCAAGCTGAGCTTCGCGCCGGTAGGCGAGAGTCGTGAAGCCAATGCCATGAGTGGCACGCTGCGCCAGCTGGTAAACAACATGGTAGTCGGCGTAAGTGCTGGTTTCGAGAAAAAGCTTAGCCTGGTAGGCGTGGGCTTCAAGGCGCAAGCTACTGGTTCAAAGTTGAACCTGTCGATTGGCTTTTCGCATCCGGTCAATAAGGAAATGCCTGAAGGCATTACCGTAGCGACTCCGACTCCAACAGAAGTTGTGATCAAGGGTGCTGACCGTCAGCGCGTCGGTCAGATTGCTGCTGAGATCCGTGCGATTCGACCCCCTGAGCCTTACAAAGGCAAGGGCATTCGATACGTCGGCGAGCGCATCGTGATCAAAGAAACCAAGAAGAAGTAAGGAGCTGCATCATGTTGACCAAAAAAGAGCAGCGCCTTCGCCGGGCCCGTCAGACACGCATTCGCATTGCCCAGCAAGGCGTCGCGCGTCTTACAGTGAACCGCACCAATCTGCACATCTATGCGGCGGTAATTTCCAGCGATGGTGGCACGGTGCTTGCAAGCGCTTCCACGGTAGAGCCGGAAGTTCGCACGGCGCTGGGCGCTGCTGGAAAAGGCGGGAACGCTGCTGCAGCCGAGGTGATTGGCAAGCGGATAGCTGAGCGTGCCAAGGCGGCAGGTGTCGAGAAAGTGGCATTTGATCGCTCAGGTTTTGCATACCACGGCCGCGTCAAGGCGCTCGCCGATGCCGCTCGCGATGCGGGCTTGCAGTTCTAAGCGGAACGGATATAAAAATGGCTAAATTTCAACCCCGAGTCCAAAACGACGGCGCCGACGACGGCATGCGCGAGAAGATGATCGCCGTGAACCGCGTCACCAAAGTGGTGAAGGGCGGTCGAATTCTGGGCTTTGCGGCTTTGACGGTTGTCGGCGATGGTGATGGCCGTGTCGGCATGGGCAAGGGCAAATCCAAAGAAGTGCCTGCTGCAGTTCAAAAGGCGATGGAAGAAGCGCGTCGCAATATGGTGAAGGTCTCGCTCAAGAATGGGACGATTCACCATCAAGTGACGGGCCACCACGGCGCGGCTCACGTCATGATGGCGCCAGCACCCAAGGGTACCGGCATCATCGCGGGCGGCCCGATGCGCGCCGTGTTTGAAGTGATGGGAATGACCGATATCGTGGCGAAGAGCCACGGCTCATCGAACCCCTACAACATGGTTCGCGCCACTTTTGACGCGCTGACCAATTCCACCACGCCTTCGGAAATTGCTTCCAAGCGTGGTAAGTCGGTCGAAGACCTCTTCGTCTGACAGGAGCGCAAAAATGTCTACACAAGAAACCGTGAAGATCCAGCTGGTACGCAGCCCGATCGGCACCCAGCAGTCCCACCGCGATACCGTGCGCGGGCTGGGTTTGCGCAAGCTCAATAGTGTCAGCGAACTCAAGGATAGTCCTGAGGTGCGCGGCATGATCAACAAGATCAGTTACCTGGTCAAAGTCCTCTGAGAGGTTGATGATGGAACTCAATAGCATCAAGCCGGCCGCCGGATCCAAGCACGCTAGGCGTCGCGTGGGGCGGGGTATCGGCTCCGGACTCGGAAAGACCGCCGGACGTGGACACAAGGGTCAGAAATCCCGATCTGGTGGTTATCACAAAGTGGGTTTCGAAGGCGGTCAAATGCCTTTGCAGCGCCGCTTGCCAAAGCGCGGCTTCAAATCACAAACGCTCAAGTACAACGCCGAAGTCACTCTTGCTGCATTGGGTCAGCTGGGTCTTGCTGAAGTAGATTTGCTTGCGCTCAAGCAAGCTGGTTTGGTTGGTCAGATCGCTAAGACAGTGAAGATCGTCAAGACGGGCGAAATTTCGACGGCTGTCAAACTGACGGGAGTCGGTGCGACGGCTGGTGCCCGCGCTGCGATTGAAGCTGCCGGCGGCAGCATCGTTTGAACGAAGAGTAAGAAGGTTTTTTGTGGCAACTAACGCGGCATCTATTGCGAAGACCGGCAAATACGGCGACTTGCGCCGTAGGCTTATGTTTTTGTTGCTTGCGTTGGTGGTCTACCGCGTGGGAGCGCACATTCCCGTGCCGGGTATCGACCCGACCCAGCTCAAGCAGCTTTTTAGCGGCCAGCAAGGTGGAATATTAAATCTCTTCAACATGTTCTCGGGTGGCGCGCTGTCCCGGTTCACAGTGTTCGCTTTGGGGATCATGCCGTACATTTCGGCATCGATCATCATGCAGCTCATGAGCTATGCGGTACCTACCTTTGAGCAGCTGAAAAAGGAAGGCGCAGCTGGGCAGCGCAAGATCACTCAGTACACGCGCTACGGCACGTTGGGCTTGGCCTTGTTTCAGTCGCTGGGCATCGCTGTGGCTTTAGAGAGTTCGGCAGGATTGGTGCTCTCGCCCGGATTCGGTTTTCGGATGACGGCGGTAGTAAGTTTGACCGCCGGCACCATGTTTCTGATGTGGCTCGGGGAGCAAATTACGGAGCGTGGCCTGGGGAATGGAATTTCCATCCTGATCTTTGCCGGAATCGCCGCAGGTTTGCCCAGTGCGATCGGCGGACTGCTCGAATTGGTGCGAACAGGAGCCATGAGTATCGTGGCGGCGCTGTTTATCGTGCTCGTGGTTGGCTTGGTCACCTATTTCGTCGTCTTTGTCGAACGCGGGCAGCGAAAAATCTTGGTGAATTACGCCCGAAGACAAGTCGGCAACAAGGTGTATGGTGGTCAATCGTCCCATCTTCCGCTCAAGTTGAACATGGCTGGCGTAATTCCACCTATCTTTGCTTCGTCGATCATTTTGCTGCCAGCTACTGTGGTGAACTGGTTTAGTGCAGGCGACTCGATGCGCTGGCTAAAAGATATTTCCGGAGCATTGACGCCTGGGCAACCGATTTACGTTCTGTTGTACGCAACGGCCATCATCTTTTTCTGTTTTTTCTATACGGCGCTGGTGTTCAACAGCCGCGAAACCGCGGACAACCTTAAGAAAAGTGGAGCCTTTATTCCAGGTATTCGTCCAGGAGATCAGACTGCACGGTACATCGACAAGATCCTCGTTCGCTTGACGCTCGCAGGGGCCATATACATCACGCTTGTGTGTCTCCTGCCTGAGTTCATGATTCTGAAATACAACGTGCCGTTCTACTTCGGCGGCACGTCTTTGCTGATCATCGTAGTAGTCACCATGGACTTTATGTCTCAAGTGCAAAACTATTTGATGTCGCAGCAGTACGAATCACTGCTCAAAAAGGCGAACTTCAAGGGAGCTGCAGGAGTTTGACGAAGGCTCGCCGCTCATCTACGGATCTGCGGTGCGATTTGATGAAGCCTTCGGGTTTCAAATTTCAACGGTGCGCGGGGCGCACCCAAACACGGTGTTTTAGGCGCATGCCGCACACCACGACTGGTTTTAGGAGAATGAAATGAGAGTTTCGGCTTCGGTCAAGAAAATCTGCCGCAACTGCAAAATCATCCGCCGCAAGGGTGTGGTGCGTGTGATTTGCACGGATCTGCGCCACAAGCAGCGCCAGGGTTGAACAGGAAAGCATTAGAGGACGCACATGGCACGTATCGCTGGCATTAACATTCCGCCGCATCAGCATGCAGAGATTGGCTTGACCGCCATCTATGGCATCGGACGCACCCGCGCACGCAAGATCTGTGAAGCTTGCGAAATCGCCTATTCCAAGAAGATCAAAGATCTCACGGATGGCGATCTCGAAAAGATTCGCGATGCGATCGCGCAATTCACCATTGAAGGTGATCTGCGCCGCGAAACCACAATGAACATCAAGCGTTTGATGGACATTGGTTGCTACCGTGGCTTTCGCCACCGTCGCGGTCTGCCGATGCGCGGCCAGCGCACGCGCACCAATGCTCGCACTCGTAAGGGTCCGCGCAAGGGTGCTGCAGCCCTGAAGAAATAAAGAGATCGAAAGAACCATATGGCCAAGTCTCCCGCCAATAACGCTGCACAGCGTGTCCGAAAGAAAGTTCGTAAGAACGTATCGGACGGAATTGCTCACGTGCATGCTTCGTTCAACAACACCATCATCACGATTACCGATCGCCAAGGCAATGCCCTGTCGTGGGCATCGTCGGGAGGTCAAGGTTTTAAGGGTTCGCGCAAATCGACACCTTTTGCCGCACAGGTTGCCTCCGAGATGGCTGGTCGTGCCGCCATTGAGCAAGGCATTAAGAATTTGGATGTAGAAATCAAGGGTCCAGGTCCTGGTCGTGAGTCGTCTGTGCGTGCACTTGGTGCACTGGGCATTCGAATCACCTCCATTTCTGACGTGACGCCAGTTCCGCACAACGGCTGCCGTCCCCAGAAGCGCCGCCGAATTTAAATTTCAGCATCGAAGCCCACCGCCGCCTGCGACCGCTTATCGCGCCACAGGCGGCTCCCGCAATTGTTTGCGGCAGTTGACACAGAAGGATACTCAAGTGGCACGTTACCTCGGCCCCAAGGCCAAACTCTCTCGCCGTGAAGGCACTGACCTGTTTCTTAAGAGCGCTCGCCGCTCGATTGCGGACAAGTCGAAATTTGACTCAAAGCCCGGCCAACACGGTCGCACATCAGGTCAACGTACTTCTGACTACGGACTCCAACTTCGAGAGAAGCAGAAGGTAAAACGTATGTACGGTGTACTGGAAAAGCAATTCCGTCGCTATTTCGAAGCGGCAGATCGCCGTAAGGGCAACACTGGCGCCAACCTGCTTTCGTTGCTTGAATGTCGCCTCGACAACGTCGTCTACCGTATGGGATTTGGCTCCACTCGTGCCGAAGCGCGCCAGATGGTTTCGCACAAAGCAATTACGGTAAACGGCCAGTCGGTGAATATTCCCTCTTACCTCGTGAAGGTCGGCGATGTGGTCGCCGTGCGCGAGAAATCGAAGAAGCAGAACCGTATCCTCGAGGCTTTGCAATTGGCCGCACAAGTGGGCATGCCAGCTTGGGTTGATGTCAACGCCGACAAGGCGGAAGGCGTCTTCAAGAAAGTGCCGGATCGCGATGAATTTGGCGCCGACATCAACGAGTCGCTGATCGTCGAGTTGTACTCGCGTTAAGCACGGCACATCGTCGCTGAATTTATCGTTCCTGCTTCGCGAGGCATCGCTAGGCAGGCACTTCACCAGCCTTACCGGTGTAACGAGCTGGGGGTATTGAGAGGAAGTCTGCATGCAAACGAATTTGCTGAAGCCCAAAACCATTAACGTCGACCAACTTGGGCACAATCGTGCAAAAGTAACGCTCGAGCCATTCGAACGTGGCTACGGCCACACGCTCGGTAACGCGCTGCGTCGTGTGTTGTTGTCCTCGATGGTGGGTTATGCAGTGACGGAAGTCACCATCGCCGGTGTGTTGCACGAGTATTCATCAGTGGACGGCGTGCAAGAAGACGTCGTCAACATCTTGCTGAACCTGAAGGGTGTGGTCTTCAAGCTGCACAACCGCGACGAGGTTACCCTCAGTCTGCGCAAAGACGCCGAAGGCGTTGTGACGGCAAGTGATATTCAGACCCCGCACGACGTTGAAATCGTCAACCCTGATCACGTCATTGCAAACCTGTCGCAAGGTGGCAAGTTGGACATGCAGATCAAGGTTGAGAAAGGCCGTGGCTACGTCCCAGGTAACCAGCGCCGTTACGGTGACGAAGCCACCAAGTCCATCGGTCGCATCGTCCTCGATGCGTCTTTCTCGCCAATCAAGCGCGTCAGCTACACGGTTGAGAGCGCGCGCGTCGAGCAGCGCACCGACTTGGATAAGCTGGTCGTTGAAATTGAGACGAATGGAGCTGTATCTGCAGAAGACGCGGTGCGTGCTTCGGCTCGCATTTTGGTCGAACAACTTGCTGTCTTCGCGCAGCTGGATGGTGGCGAGATGGATGCCATCAATGCTCCGTCTGGTGCGCGCAGCAATGCAAGCTTCGATCCTATCTTGTTGCGTCCGGTGGATGAGCTTGAATTGACGGTTCGTTCCGCCAACTGCCTCAAGGCGGAGAACATCTACTACATTGGCGATCTCATCCAACGTACAGAGAATGAGCTACTCAAGACGCCTAATCTGGGTCGCAAATCGCTCAATGAAATCAAGGAAGTGCTTGCGTCTCGTGGGCTCACCTTGGGAATGAAGCTAGAAAATTGGCCTCCGGCTGGCCTCGATAAGCGTTAAAGCTATAATTTCGCGCCCTACATAGGGATGTGCCCGAGTAGTACCTGATACGGCTGCTCGTTTAAATATATTAAAGGATAAGCACCATGCGCCACGGACTCGGCCTTCGCAAACTCAACCGCACCAGCTCGCACCGCCTTGCGATGCTGCGCAACATGATGAACTCGATCATCGAGCACGAAGCAATCAAGACGACTTTACCTAAGTCGAAAGAGTTGCGTCGTGTCATCGAACCCATGATCACGCTTGCCAAAGTCGATACCGTCGCGAACCGCCGATTGGCGTTCGATCGGCTACGCGACCGGGACAGCGTCACCAAGCTGTTCACTGTTCTCGGACCGCGCTTCAACGCACGTCCTGGTGGCTACACGCGTATTCTGAAGATGGGATACCGTGTCGGTGATAATGCACCCATGGCCTTTGTGGAGTTCGTCGAACGCAGCGAAGAATCTTCAACGGATTCACAAACGGCTGATAAATAGGCTATAATCGTACTCTTACCGCGCGATGGAGCAGTCTGGTAGCTCGTTGGGCTCATAACCCAAAGGTCGGAGGTTCAAATCCTTCTCGCGCAACCAATAAAATTAAGGGCTTACAGAATTTCTGTAAGCCCTTTTTGTTTGTCCGCTCAGCATTGTCGCCCAACACCTGTGGGTGTACGTCGCGCCGCGAGCTGATCCCAGAGAGTGAAGTGAAGTGCAACTTGCATCAGGTTGATTAAATACGCAACAAACTCGCGGATTGCAGATGTCTGCGCTCATCATAGAAAAGGCTGCTGCAGCTTGCACTGCAGCAGCCTTGAGTCAAGTTTTACTGCTTTAGTCTAAACCTAGACAGGTTGTCAGGGCCTTAGGCCGACTCGCATCTTATCCGGTCAGAACTTGCAACTAATGGGTCCAAACTTGCACTTTATGCGTACACCCACAGACTGTGGGCTTGCACCATAAGTTGCAAGTCCTCTCAGTCTTGGGCATGAGAAAAAGCGCGCCATAAGCTGCAAGTTTTTATCACCATAAGCTGCAAGTTTCCGTGCTCGTGGACGCATAAGCTGCAAGTTTCCACTGCGACCGGATAGACGATTTGGAGGGGAAAGACGTTTCGTGAGCTTAACGGACTGGCCCGCATGACCTGCCCCCTACCGCCGTACCAATCAAAATTCCAGAAGTCCTAGGTTTGCAAGGCTAACTGATCCCTGCGTTGGTCGAGCTCTGTAGCATTGAATCGCCGGTTAACCGGCGATTCAATGCGGCGAAGGTTGCGGGCGGCGCACGCCCGCAACTGCTGTGGGGTCTGATCTCGTTGTAGTCGGTTCTCCATGTGGCGATGATCTGGCGGGCCTGCTCCAGGGATTCAAACCAGTTCTCGTCGAGGCATTCATCTCGGAACGTGCCGTTGAAGCTCTCGATGTAGGCGTTCTGAGTCGGACTACCGGGCTCGATTAGGATGTGTTTGATGCCGTGTTTCTGTGCCCACGTCATGAAGGCCCGGCAAGTGAACTCCGGTCCGTTGTCGGTTCTGACCGCCTTGGGGTAGCCCCGAAACATGGCGGCTCGATCCAATAGACGGGTGACGTAGGCACCACCAATGCCAAAGTCTGCGGTGATGTCTACGCATTCATGACTGAAGTCGTCTGCCACCGTGAGGCATTTGATACGCCGCGCTACCGCACCCGGCCTGGCGATCGCATCGCTCACAAAGTCCATGCTCCAGGTCTGATTGACTGCCAAGGCCGCCACCAGTGGCACACGAACACCAATGCGCTTGGCCTTCTTGCGTTTCCTGATGGACAGGCCTTCGGCCGTGTAGATGCGGTACACCCGCTTGTGATTGATGTCAGGGTATTGCGGGCGCAGAACGTCATGGATCATTCGGTAGCCCCAGCGCCTGCGCTCATGGGCAGTTTGGACAATTTTTTCGCGCAACTCCACATTGAGCGCACTGGTGTGACTCACATGGCGGTAGGTATCTCGGCTTAGCCCCACAAGGGCGCAGGCGTGGCGTTCAGACAGGTGGTGTTCGCCCACCATGCGTCCGACAGCCTCGCGTTTGACTTGTGGGGCTAGCTGTAGTTTCCCAAGAGGTTGTTCACCCGAGGTGAAGGAAGATGGAGGTTCTGACATCTGCCAACTTTCTTCAGGACTCCTCAGATGAACATCCATAAGAATGCCTCATTGACGCCCAAAGGTCGAGCCCATCTGGTGGGCGAGATTGCTCGAATCGGGCTCACGCTTGCGGCATTGGCCGCTGGTATCAGCCTGCGCACAGCACGAAAATGGCAACGGCGTCACGCCGCAGAGGGTGCCTGCGGATTGATAGACCGAAGTTCAAGACCCCATTTGTGCCCACGACGCAGTGACTCCCTCAAGATCGAACGCGCAGTGGCGCTGCGCCGCCCCCAACGCCTGACCTACGAATGCATTGCCGAACGTGTGGGCCTGTCCAGGAGCGCCGTAGCGCGCGCCTGCAAAGCCGCAGGCATCTCTCGCCTACCAGCCCTGCAGGAGGCTGTGCCCGTGCGCCGCTATGAGCGCGCCTCGCCCGGCGAGTTGCTGCACTTGGACATCAAGAAGCTCAGATGCTTTGAAAAACCTGGCCACCGCGTCACAGGCGATCGTGCGCAGAACACGCGCCGCGCTGGCTGGCAAGCGCTGCACGTGGCCATCGATGATCACTCTCGCGTAGGTTTTAGTCTGATGCTGCCTGATGAGACGGCCACGAGTGCCTGCGCCTTCGTGCTGGCAGCGCTGCGCTACTACAGGGCACTGGGAGTAAAGGTCGAACGCCTGATGACCGACAACGGGGCAGCCTACAAGTCACGCCGCTTTGCCAAGCTGCTGCGTCGCTTGGGCATCAAGCACATTCGCACTAGGCCCTACACACCCAGGACCAACGGCAAGGCAGAGCGCTTCATCCAGACGCTGCTGCGCGAGTGGGCTTATGCTTTTATCTACCCAAGTTCAGGGCACCGAGACCGTGAGCTGCAGCCCTGGATGTACCACTACAACTTTCATCGGCCACACTCGGCTACTTCACATCGTCCTCCCATCACTCGCCTTGGCTTCGAGGGGAACAACGTGTTGAGAAACTACAGCTAGCGCTTTGTGCCAAAGACGCTTTTGAGCGCGTGGATGTCCAGGTGGGCCTCGGCCAGCAGCCGCTTGAGCTTGCCGTTCTCCAGTTCCAGCTCCCGAAACCGTTTGGCCTCAGAGGCATCCATGCCACCGAACTTGGAGCGCCACTTGTAGAACGAGGCATCGCTGAAGCCGTGTTTGCGTCCGATCTCTTTGATCGGCATTCCGACCTCAGCTTGCCTGAGAAAACCGATGATTTGCTCTTCGCTGAATTTGCTTGTTCTCATGTCCATCATTCTCCGGGTTGATGGACTTCTTGGAAGAATGGCCGGTACGGGTTATGGGGGGCAGGTCATTTTGACTGGGCAATCGGCTTGAATCCAGGGTAACTGCCACAGCCGAACGCCGACACGTCAAAAAAAACCCACCGCAGCTTGCACTGCGGCGGGTTCGAATAACTCGGCCGAATATCCAGCCTAAAAGATCGAGCGCGTAGCCTTTCCCTCTAGACTTGCAACTTATGCGTCTAAAACTTGCAGCTTATGCGTTCAAACTTGCAACTTATGGGTGAACCCACACAGACGCCCAGTAGCGATCGACGTAAAAGTCAGCCACAAGAACCCAAGTGTCCGCACTGTGTACAGTAATCACAGCCGTCCTTGCGGATCATGGCGTGGGCGCCGCACTCGATACATTTCTTTCCTGCCATTACCGGCGGGACGGAGGCCAGAAGTGTCTCGCTGGCACTTGATAGGGTCTCCCCTGGTAACGGCCGGGCTCGGCGCGCCAGGATATTTTGGACTGCGTAGGCGATTGCGGCCACCTCCGAGTCGTGCCACATTGGTACCAGCGTCCCGTCGGCCTTCTGGTGCGTGCCCAGGCGCACTGGGCCACGGTCCCAGGCCACCTTGCGCATGTCGCTGAGTGCGCGCTCCAGGAAGCCTCCGCGAGCCGCGAGCGAGAGCAGGCGCATGCTGGATGTCACCCACTGCTGCGATTCGCCGCTTTGTCCCACGGGCATGAAGAATTCAATGGCGCGGTCGATCAAACCACCGGTTTCGGGGTCTGGCACTGGCAGGAACGACACCACGATGTACAGGCGCTTTTGCCCTTCCTGCGTCCAGTAGTCGACCTTTTCCGCAACGGCCGACAACGCGCCTTTGGGGCGGCTCTCAATGACGGTGCGCATCGGATCTACCGGCGCGGGCAGTGCTTGCACTTGTTCGGCTTGTGCAGGCGCTGCATGGGTCTCGAGTACCGACCCCAGGATGCTGTTGGGCCGGTAGGTGGCAAGGCCCTTGAGTTTCGCGCGCCAGGCCTGCAGGTACAGGCCCTTGAAGTCTTCGTACGGGTAGTCGGCGGGGATGTTCACCGTCTTCGAGATGGCGGTGTCTACAAACGGCTGCACGGTCTTCATCATGGCAATGTGGCCGTCGGCCGACATTTCCAGCGCGGAAACAAAATAGTCGGGCAACTGGTTCACGTCGCCGCCGAGTTCACGGTACAGCCGCCAGGCGTGGTCTTCGACCGCGTATTCGGCCATGCTTCCATCGGCCTCGCGCTTGCGGCGCTTGTACATCCAGGAGAACGGCGGCTCGATGCCGTTCGAAGCGTTGTCAGCAAACGCCAGGCTCACCGTGCCGGTAGGGGCAATCGACAACAAATGGCTGTTGCGAATGCCGTGCTCCCGAATGCGCGCGCGGAGAGCCTCCGGCAAGCGGCTGGCAAACGTACCCGTCTGCAGATAGCCATCGGCTTCAAATTTGGGAAAGCGGCCCTTTTCAATCGCCAGATCAACCGAGGCCGAGTACGCAGCGTCGCGCATCGCCTCCGCAATGCGCGACGCCATGGCGCGCCCATCGTCCTTGTCGTAGCGCACGCACAGCATCGCCAGGGTGTTGCCCATGCCGGTAAAGCCGACGCCGATGCGGCGCTTGGCATGCGCTTCATCGCGCTGCTGTGGCAGCGGCCAATAGGTTACGTCGAGCACGTTGTCCAGGGCGCGTACTTGGAGCGCGACCGATTTTTCAAACGCTTCGAAATCAAACGCCGCCACGCCGTCAAAACCAAACGGGTGGCGTACGAAGCGTGTCAGGATGATGGGACCAAGATCGCAGCAGCCATAGGACGGTAGTGGCTGCTCACCACACGGGTTGGTGGCGTTGATTTCTTCGCAATAGTGAAGGTTGTTGTCAGTGTTGATCTGATCCAGGAACAGAATGCCCGGCTCGGCAAAGTCATAGGTGGACTTCATGATGGTGTCCCACAGCTCGCGCGCAGGCAGGCTTTCATAGACCCATTTGCCGTCGTCGCGCTGGTAGGCACCGGTTGCCATCACGGTGGTGCCGGGACGCGACTTGTGCACCAGCTCCCAAGGCTGGTCGTCCAGCACGGCTTGCACAAACGCGTCGCTCACGCCAACCGACACGTTGAAATTGTTCCAGCGCCCGGGGGTGCGCTTGGCGGTGATGAACTCCATCACATCAGGGTGGTCAATGCGCAGCACGCCCATTTGCGCGCCGCGGCGTGCACCGGCGCTCTCGACGGTGGAACACGACTGGTCAAACACGTTGATGTAGCTGCACGGGCCGGACGCCATGGAATGCGTGCCTTTGACCTCAGCGCCTTTCGGGCGAATGCGCGAGAAATCGTAGCCAACACCACCGCCGCGCCGCATAGTTTCGGCCGCTTCGCGCAAGGCCTCGTAGATGCCGGGAAAGCCTTCGTCGTCGACGCCCTGGATGCAGTCGCCTACGGGCTGGACGAAACAGTTGATCAGCGTGGCCTGAATGTCCGTGCCCGCAGCGCTCATGATGCGCCCGGCGCCAATGGCGCCAGCATGCAAATTGGCGAGGAACAAAGCTTCGTACTTTTCACGCTCGCCTTCGGCTTCAACCGACGCGAGTGCACGGGCGACCCGGCGGAACAGGTCTTCAACGCTCGCCTCCCCCGGTTTGAGATACTTTTCCTGCAACACATCGAGGCTGATGGGCTGGGTGGCCGTCACATCCTGTGCGTGGCCCAAGTCTTCTCTCTTCATGGTGGGAGTCCGGTGGTGGTGTAACAAATGCGCTACTCAAAACGCGCGCCGTGCGGGGTGTGTCGACCGCGAAGCGGGGGCGCAAAGCCCGGGGCAGTTTAGCCGTTTCAGATCGACCTGTGCCATCGCGAGTTTGGTGAAAATGTGCTAGTCGACGCTTCAAAAAAGCCGAAGCCCTCGCGAACAAGGGCTCAGAAACGACGTTATGGCGCGCACTTGCGGCACAAAGCTAGCGGAACACTTTTCTCAGTTACCTTTCGACACTAAGGGTTTTCATCCAAAAAAATTAGACCTCGTGTTCCACCTCCATGCGCTGAACAAGTTACTGCACCAGCGGTGAATCCGCTGCCGTGAGCTGGATGTTTTCCAGCTCGGCTTCGCCAGCCAACAACGTCATGTACTGATAGAGCGCACGGCCGCGCGACTGCACCGTCAGAAGTCGCTCAATACGTTCACGCACCGCGTCATACGGTGGCACATTGCCAGCACGGCGTTCGAGCACGTCGACGACGTGAAAACCGAAACGACTGTGGACTAAGGTTGGATGCATCCCCAGTCCGCTGAGGTGGCTTTGGAACAAGGTCCGCGCCAACTCCGGCGCAAGGTCGTCCGGACCCACCCAGCCCAAGTCACCGCCTTGGGTGCTGCTCGGGCAATTGGACAATTCTCCCGCCAACTTCGCGAAACGCGAGGCCGGTGTGTCCTTGTGGCACAGCTCCAGCAGCGCCTTTTCCGCATGCACCGCCAGCGCCTGCACGTTGATGCCTGGCGTGACGGCAAACAGAATATGCCGCAACCGGACCGCCTGACCAACAGTGAACTGAGCCGTATGTGCTTCGTAGTAGCGTCGACATTCGCTTTCCTGTGGCAGGGGGCTTGATACCTCGCGCTCGACCATAGCTTGGAGCACTTCGCGCTCTACATCTCCGAGCTCCGGCACCGTCTGTCCTTCGTGCGTGGGCAGCAGGCCCAACGCAACGGCGCGCTGGCGCAACAGTTCGGAATAGGCAAGTTCACGCACTTCATCGAGGCTGAGAAGCTGGCCCGGCGCATGCAGGGCCACGCCGTTTACGGAAGCAACTGGCATCACTTGCATGGCCGCTGTGTCACCAACGGCCGATTCGCCGGACGTTGCGCCTGCGCAGCCACAGCTGCCGCTACCGCATCCTCCGCCTGACGCTCTGGGATCTATTTCAAGGTTGTTCATAAGCGGGTCCTCTAATGGCCATTGCGCGAGCGCGTGGCGGGCTGACTGGGCGCCACAGGACGTGGTGCAGGCGAAGAGCGGGTGGCAGCTCCCACGTCAGCGCGGCGGCTGCGCACCACCTGGTAGGGGCGAAACAGGTAGCCAACCGAAGCAAAACCGCTCCAGATGTGTACCAACCGGCTGAACGGGAACAGCAGGAAGATGGTCATGCCGAACACGATGTGGAACAGGAAAGGCCAAGGCAACGTGGCGAACACCGCTGTATCCACGGTGCGCAGCGTCAGGATGCGCTGTGCCCAGTCGGCCAGGATCAACATGACGGCACCATCTGAATGCGCCCAGGAGAACGGCAAGGTGATCAGACCGACCACCAGCTGCACCCACAGAATCCACAGGATGGCCAGATCGGTCTTGTGGCTGGTGTAGCGAATGCGGTCGTCGAACATGCGGC
The DNA here is from genome assembly GCA_034676525.1 of Giesbergeria sp. Classification (GTDB taxonomy): domain Bacteria; phylum Pseudomonadota; class Gammaproteobacteria; order Burkholderiales; family Burkholderiaceae_C; genus Simplicispira. The sequence goes on along the minus strand of JAUCCA010000012.1, from coordinate 270,958 downwards.
GGTAAATCAGCATCGATAGGCCGATGAAGCAGATCACCCCAAAAGTACCGCCCGAGTAGATGGCCATCTTTTGCTTGAACGACGCCTCCATAAAGCCTGCATAGAACGCATGCGGCGCCAGCAATCCGACGAGGTGGCCGAAGAACAGGAACAGTATGCCGATGTGGAACAGGTTGCTGCCCCAGCGGAGCAGCCCGGTGCGCAGCATCTGCGACGAATCGCTTTTCCAGGTGTACTGGTCTCGGTCAAAACGCAACAGACTGCCGAGCAGAAACACGGTCAGGCAGATGTACGGATAAACACCAAAAAGGAAACCATGGACAGAAGTCATTGCTGTGCTCCTAAGGAAGAAGGTGCAGTACGAGTTGCCCGCGCCGCATTCGGCACGATGTGAATGGGTTGTGCCTGATCCGGCCTGGCCTGGCCCTTGGTCGAACAGCCGTCAAAAACGACCGGTTCTTCCCATACGGCATCAATAGGCTCATCGGCCACCACCTCAACCGGTGACGCCTTCTCTCCCGCCAGCTCCAACAAGGCGCCGAGGACGACAGCGTAGGGGCTTTCGCGCTTTTGCAGGGCAGCAAAGATGGCGTTGAAAATATGCGCCATCTCGCCCAAAAACTCGCGCGCCTGGCGCGGCTCCAGCGTGGAGGCGAACTCCAACACTACCGGAACGAAGTCAGGCAGTTCGCCTTCGCCAAGGAACAGGCCTGCCTGCTCATAGGTTTTGGTCAGGTCAATCATGGCTGGGCCACGGTCGCGCGAGTCCCCGTGTACATGCTCGAACAAATGCAGCGAAGTGGCGCGACCCCGGTCGAACAGTTCGACGTAATCGGCTTCGACTTCGAGTCCGTTCTTGCGACCGACGGTGGCAAAAAGCGCATCAAGCTCAGCCAGGCGTGCCGGAGGGAGGGCATGCTCTTGGCGCAGTGCGGACTGCATATCGGGCAGATGCGAGCGCAGCTCGGCATTCGGGTAGCCCAGCACAAGTGCCAGCACGCGCAGCGTCTTGCTGGCTTGGGGGGTTGTATTGAACAGTGCCATGCTCAGACCTCCATCTTGATCGGAATGGTGCGCTTCTTCGTGCCGCCGAATAGGCTGACGTCGCTGCTGCCCTCAGAGCAACCGTTGCCGAAGGTGAAGCCGCAACCACCGCGCATGTCAAAGGTGTTCTCTGCGTACTCGCGGTGCGTCGTCGGAATGACAAAGCGGTCTTCGTAGTTGGCAATCGCCATGATGTGGTACATGTCCTCGACCTGCTCCACACTCAATCCGGCCTGCGCCAGCACCGCCAGGTTTTGCTCGTTGTCGACATGCTTGCTGCGCTGATAAGCACGCATCGCCATCATGCGCTGCAGCGCGCGCATCACAGGCGCGGTGTCGCCTGCGGTCAGCAGGTTGGCGAGGTACTGCACCGGAATGCGCATCTGCGAAATGTCCGGCAGCTCGCCGTTCACGCCAATCTTGCCGGCGTTGGCCGCCGAGGTGATAGGCGAGAGCGGCGGCACATACCAAACCATAGGTAGGGTGCGGTATTCGGGGTGCAGCGGCAGCGCCACCTTCCAGTCCACCGCCATTTTGTAGACAGGGCTCTTGCGAGCGCCTTCCAACCATGCTTCGGGGATGCCGTCACGGCGTGCCTGTGCAATCACCTCAGGATCGTGGGGGTCGAGAAAGATATCGAGCTGCGCCTGATACAGGTCTTTTTCGTCGGGCACGCTGGCGGCCTCCTGGATGCGATCGGCGTCATACAGGATGACACCGAGGTAGCGGATTCGTCCGACACAGGTCTCGGAGCACACGGTCGGCTGGCCGGCTTCAATGCGCGGGTAGCAGAAAGTGCACTTCTCAGCCTTGCCGCTTTTCCAGTTGTAGTAAATCTTCTTGTAGGGGCAGCCGGAAACGCACATGCGCCAACCGCGGCATTTGTCCTGGTCGATCAGCACAATGCCGTCTTCCTCGCGTTTGTAGATCGAGCCCGACGGGCACGACGCCACGCAGGCGGGGTTGAGGCAGTGCTCGCAAAGCCGGGGCAAATACATCATGAAGGTGTTCTCGAACTGCCCCACCATGTCTTTCTGCACTTGCTCGAAGCTGTCCAGGTTGGCGTCCTTGCTGCGTTTGGCGAACTCACCGCCCAGAATTTCTTCCCAGTTCGGGCCCCACTCAATCTTCTCCATGCGCTTGCCGGTGATCAGGCTGCGCGGGCGCGCCGTGGGCGTGGCCTTCATCTCGGGCGCAGACTGCAGGTGGTCGTAATCGAAGGTGAAGGGCTCGTAGTAGTCGTCGATCTGCGGCATGTTCGGATTGGCAAACAGCTTCATGAGCATCGACCACTTGCCGCCCTGGCGCGGCACGATGGAGCCGTCTGCTTTGCGAATCCAGCCGCCATTCCACTTGTCCTGGTTCTCCCACTCCTTGGGGTAGCCGATGCCGGGCTTGGTCTCGACGTTGTTGAACCAGGCGTATTCCATGCCCGGGCGGCTGGTCCAGACGTTCTTGCAGGTGACCGAACAGGTGTGGCAACCAATGCATTTGTCCAGGTTCAGCACCATGCCAATTTGCGCGCGAATTTTCATGCCGACTCTCCCTGTTGCTGCACCGCGAAGGCGCGATCGTCTTCCCGTGGCGTATCGAGCCAATCCACCTTGTCCATCTTGCGCACCACAACAAATTCGTCGCGGTTGGTGCCAATGGTTCCGTAGTAGTTAAAGCCGTACGACAGCTGGGCGTAGCCACCAATCATGTGGGTGGGCTTCAAGACGATGCGCGTGACCGAGTTGTGGATGCCGCCTCGCGTGCCGGTGATTTCCGAGCCGGGCGTGTTCACGATCTTTTCCTGTGCGTGGTACATCATTACCATCCCAGGCTTGACGCGTTGGCTGACCACCGCCCGCGCCGCAATCGCGCCGTTGACGTTGTAGGCCTCGATCCAGTCGTTGTCCTCCACGCCAATTGCCTTAGCGTCGTCTTCACTGAGCCAAATGATCGGCCCGCCCCGGCTGAGGGTGAGCATGATTAGGTTGTCGGTGTAGGTCGAGTGAATGCCCCATTTCTGGTGCGGCGTGATGAAGTTCAGCAAAATTTCGGTATTGCCGTTGCTGCGGATTTTGTGCACACCAGCCGTCGCCTTCAGGTTCACCGGCGGCCGATAGCTTGCGAAACCCTCACCAAAGGCAATCATCCACGGGTGGTCTTGGTAGAAATGCTGGCGCCCGGTGAGCGTGCGCCACGGGATGTACTCATGCACGTTGGTGTAGCCGGCGTTGTACGAAACGGTCTCCGATTCAATGCCGCTCCAGGTGGGCGAACTGATGATCTTGCGTGGTTGCGCCTGAATGTCGCGAAAGCGGATTTTTTCGTCCTCGCGGTGCAGCGCCAGGTGGGTATGTTCACGGCCGGTCTGCTTACCTAAAGCCGCCCAGGCTTTCACCGCCACGTGGCCGTTGGTCTCGGGCGCCAGCTGCAGCACCATTTCGCAGGCATCGATGTCGCTCAGGATGCGCGGCATGCCCTGTGTCACGCCGGGCTCGGTCACCACGCCGCTCAGCTGGCCGAGCTGCGTCACCTCGGTATTGGTGTCCCACGCGATACCCTTGCCGCCGTTGCCAATCTTGTTGAGCAGCGGGCCCACAGCGGTGAAACGCTTGTACACGTTCGGGTAGTCGCGCTCGACCACCTGCATCTGCGGCGCGGTCTTACCCGGAATCAGCTCGCACTCGCCGCGCTTCCAGTCCTTGACGTCAAAAGGCTGCGCCAGTTCGCCCGGCGAGTCGTGCTGCATGGGCGTGAGCACCATTTCCTTTTCCACGCCCAGATGGCCTTCGCACAGCTCGCTGAAGCGCTTGGCAAAGCCCTTGTAGATTTCCCAATCGCTCTTGGACTGCCAGACCGGGTCCACGGCGGTGGACAACGGGTGGATGAAGGGGTGCATGTCGCTGGTGTTGAGGTCGTTTTTCTCGTACCAGGTGGCTGTGGGCAGCACGATGTCCGAATACAGACAAGTCGTGCTCATGCGGAAGTCGAGCGTCACCAGCAGATCGAGCTTGCCTTCGGGCGCATTCTTGTGCCACACCACTTCCTCGGGCTTGCCTTCTTCCGGGCCCAAATCCTTGCCCTGCACGCCGTTGTCGGTGCCCAGCAGGTGCTTGAGGAAGTATTCGTGCCCCTTGCCGGACGAGCCAATGATGTTGGAGCGCCAGACAAACATGTTGCGCGGCCAGTTTGCCGGGTGGTCCGGGTCTTCGCAGCTCAGCTTTAAAGAGCCGTCTTTGAGCGACTTGACGGTGTAGTCTTTGGGATCCATGCCCGCAGCCTGCGCGTCTTTGACCACCTGCATCGGGTGCGTCTTCAGTTGTGGCGCCGAAGGCAGCCAGCCCATGCGCTCGGCGCGCACGTTGTAGTCGATCATGCTGCCGGTGTAGCGGCTCTTGTCGGCCAATGGCGACAGCACTTCATCGACGCCCAGTTTTTCATAGCGCCACTGGTTGGTGTGGGCATAGAAGAAGCTGGTGCTGTTCATCTGGCGCGGCGGGCGAATCCAGTCGAGCGCAAAGGCCAGCGGCGTCCAGCCGGTCTGCGGACGCAATTTTTCCTGGCCCACATAGTGCGACCAGCCACCGCCGCTCTTGCCGATGCAACCGCACATCATCAGCATGTTGATGACGCCGCGGTAGTTCATGTCACTGTGGTACCAGTGGTTCATGCCGGCGCCGATGATGACCATCGAGCGGCCTTCGGTCTTGTGCGCGTTCTCGGCAAACTGGCGCGCCACGGTGATGATCTGGTCGCGCGAGACGCCGGTGATCTGCTCTTGCCACGCTGGCGTGTAAGGGGTGTTGTCGTTGAAGTCTGCCGCAGCCAGCTCTCCTGGCAGTCCCCGAGGAATGCCGTACTGCGCCACCTGGAGGTCGAACACTGTGGCCACCAACACTTCACCGCTGCCGACGGTAAGGCGCTGCACTGGCACCGTGCGCACCAAAACGTCGCTTTGCTCGTTATTTGCAAAGTGCTCGTGGTGCACACCGCCGAAGTACGGGAAACCGACTTTGGCGCTGTCGGTGGCGGCGTTCTCCACGCCATCCTCGCCTTCCATAACCGACAGCTTGAGCGAGACCTCAGTGCCCCCCTGGGCCTCCTTGGCTTCCAAGTTCCACTGGCCGGTGTCCGCTCGGCCGTCCGGGCCCCAGCGAAAGCCAATGGCGCCCTGCGGCACGACTACCTGACCGGAGGCGTCCAAAGCGACGGTTTTCCAATCGGGGTTGTTGTCCTGCCCCATCTGACCTTCAAAGTCGCTGGCGCGCACATAGCGGTCGGGCACCAGGCAGGTGCTGCCGTTCTCCAGCGTGTGCTCTTTGAGCATTACCAACATTGGCAGGTCGGTGTAGCGGCGCGCGTAGTCGTCAAAGTAGGCCGACCGCGGCTGGCCATTGCCGCCAAAGTAGAAGTCTTTCAGGATGACGTGGCCCATGGCCATGGCGACCGCGGCATCGGTGCCCTGCTTGGGGTGCAGCCACAGGTCGGACAACTTGGCCACTTCTGAATAGTCCGGCGTGATGGCGACGGTCTTTGTGCCCTTGTAGCGCACCTCGGTGAAAAAGTGGGCGTCCGGCGTGCGCGTCTGCGGCACGTTCGAGCCCCAGGCAATGATGAAGCCTGAGTTGTACCAATCGGCGGACTCGGGCACGTCTGTCTGCTCGCCCCAGACCTGTGGGCTGCTGGGAGGCAGATCGCAGTACCAGTCGTAAAAGCTCATGTTCACGCCGCCAATCAGCGACATGTAGCGCGAGCCTGCGGCGTAGCTGATCATCGACATCGCCGGAATGGGCGAGAAGCCGATGATGCGGTCGGCGCCATGCTGCTGGATGGTGTAAATGTTGGCTGCGGCAATCAGCTCATTCACCTCGTCCCAGGTGGAGCGCACCATGCCGCCGAGGCCCCGCACGCTTTGGTAGTCGCGTCGCTTGGCTTCGTCCTGCACGACAGCAGCCCAAGCCTCAACCGGTTCAAGTGTGAGGCGAGCTTCGCGCCAGTGCTTGAGCAGGCGGGCGCGAATCATCGGGTACTTCACGCGGTTGGCGCTGTACAGATACCAGCTGTAGCTGGCGCCGCGCGAACACCCGCGCGGCTCATGGTTGGGCATGTCCCAGCGGGTACGCGGGTAGTCGGTCTGCTGGGTTTCCCAGGTGACGATGCCGCCTTTGACGTAGATCTTCCACGAGCACGACCCGGTGCAGTTCACGCCGTGCGTGCTGCGCACGATCTTGTCGTGCGCCCAACGGTTGCGGTAGGCGTCTTCCCAGGTGCGGTCTTCGGCGGTGGTCACGCCATGCGCCCCTGAAAACGATTCGCGTGGCTGCGAGAAGTGGGTAAGGCGGTCGAGAAAATGGCTCATGGGTTGTCTCCGAGAAGCAGGGAAAAGGGGCGAGTTCAGGGGTTCTTGATTTCGGCGCCTTTGCGCAGATAGAACCACCAGTTCAGCAACAGGCACAAAGCGTAAAAAACCGCAAACCCGTACATCGCCATTTGCGGGGTGCCGAGCTTGATTTGCTGACCGATCACCACCGGCGCGATGAAGGCGCCGTAGGCGGCCACTGCCGATGTCCAGCCCAAAACAGGGCCGGCCTGTTGCCTGTCAAAGATCACGCCGATGGTGCGGAAGGTAGAGCCGTTGCCAATGCCGCTGGCAGCGAAAAGCACCATGAACAAAGCCAGGAAGATGAAAAAATATTCTTCGGGGTGAGTCGATTGGTAGGCCAGTTGCATCACATAGCCCACCGCCACGCCCGCGACGACCATGGCCGCGCAGACCCACTGGGTGACGATGGAACCACCGACCTTGTCGGAGATCCAGCCACCCACAGGGCGAATGGCGGCACCCACGAAGGGGCCGATCCACGCGTAAGCCAATACTGGTGGCCCGTTGGGGTTCACCAGTGTGTGCTGCAGGATGCCGTTGGCATCCTGCACATGGCTGACTCCGAAGATCACCTTCATCGACAGCGGCAAAGCCATGGAAAAACCGATGAAGGAGCCGAACGTGACGATGTACAGAATGGTGAGCGACCAGGTGTGCTTGTTGCTGAAGATCGCGAACTGCTTGGTCACGTTGTCTTTCATCGCGCCAAAGGCGGTGAGCTTCATCACCATCAGCGTGCTCACGATGATCAGCGGCATGGCCAGCCACATGTTGAGCATGCCCAGGCCACTGGGTGCTGGCAGATACAAATACAGTCCGACCCCCGCCGGGATGAAAGACAGGGTGTAGAGCCAGATGATTTTCAGGAAGGCTGTGATCGGGCTGCCGGTATCGGGCGATACGGTCTTGAGGTTGTTCATGCCAAACCAGCACAGGATCGACAACGGCACCAGCGACAACACCCACGTATAGCCAGCGTTCTGGATCCAGGTGGGAGTGCCAGGCTGAATGGCGCCGAAGATCCAGCCGCTTTCCTTCTGCAGCATCATCGAGTCGCCTCCCAGCGATCCGAGCAGGGGCACCGTCATCACCAGCGGGATCACGATCTGCATCGTTGTCACGCCGAAGTTGCCGAGGCCCGCGTTCAAGCCCAGACCCGTGCCCTGCAGGCGCTTGGGGAAAAAGGTGGAAATGTTCGACATCGAGGAGGCAAAGTTGCCTCCCCCCACGCCGCACCACAAGGCCATCAGCTGGAACGACCACAGCGGCCACTCCGGGTGCTGCAGCACGATACCGGTGCCGATGGCGGGGGCCAGCAGCATGGCGGTAGTCAGAAAAATGGTGTTGCGCCCGCCCGAGAGCCGGATCAGGAACGAGGCCGGAATGCGCATCGTCGCGCCCGCCAGGCCAGCAATGGCGGTCAGCGTGAACAGCTCGGCCTGGCTGAACGGGTAGCCCAGGTTAAGCATCTGCACCGTGATGATTCCCCACATGCCCCAGACGGCGAAGCCGCAGAGCAGCGCTGGAATGGAAATCCAGAGGTTGCGATAGGCAATCTTCTTGCCTGTGGATTCCCAAAACTGTTCGTCCTCGGGGCGCCAATCGACAATATCGGCGCCGCTGGTGGTCTTGTTGTTCATGATGAGGGTGCTGGCCGCTGTGGCTCAGTTTTGGAGGGATAGTGATTTGCTCTGGTCGCCAACGGGGCTGGCCTTGCGAACTTCAGTCCAGTACATCCAGATGAGTGAGACCCAAACCACGGCGTACATCAGCATGAAGGCGCTGGAGCGAATGCCCGTGATATCCACCAGTACGCCGAACAGGATGGGCAAGATGAAGCCGCCCAAGCCGCCAGCCAGACCGACGATGCCGCTGATGGTTCCGATGTTCTCTGGGTAGTCGTCGCTCACGTACTTGAAGACGCTGGCCTTGCCGAAGGCGAAAGCAATACCAAGTGCGAACATCAATGCGGTGAAGGCGTAGACGTTCAGGCCCAGGCTCCAGGTCTGCACGCCGTTGATGGTCTGAACCGTGAATTCGGTCTGTGGGTAGCTCAGCAGGAACAGGCAGATCCAGCTCACCCACATCACCCACCAGGTGACGCTGTGCGCGCCGTACTTGTCCGATAGCCAGCCGCCGATGGCACGCAGTACGCCGCCGGGCAGCGAGAAGCAGGCTGCGAGCAAGGCGGCAATGCGGATGTCCAGGCCATATTCACCGACGTAGTACTGCACCATCCACAAGGAGAGCGCCACATAGCCACCGAACACGATGCTGTAGTACTGGCAGTACTTGAGTACGCGCGGATCTTTCAGCGCCTTGAGCTGATCCGTGAAGCTTGCGTTGGACTTCACCAGATGGCGCGGGTCGCTGGAACTGCCAAACCAGAAGACGATGAGCGTCACCAGCATGACTACCGCGTACACCTTGGGCACCATGGTCCAGCCAAAGGCGACCACCAAGGCTGGCGCGATGAACTTGTTGACCGCTGCGCCCGAATTGCCGGCGCCAAACACACCCATGGCCATGCCTTGGCGGTTTTTAGGGAACCAGCGCGCGACATACGGCGTTCCCACCGAAAACGAGCCGCCGGCCAGGCCGAGCACCAGGCCAATCACCAGAAAGTGCCAGTACTGTGTGGCGTAGGCCATGAACCAGATTGCGGGCACGGTGATGGCCAGCAGCACCGCCATGACTATGCGGCCGCCGTACTTGTCGGTCCAGATGCCCAGCGGCACCCGAATGAGCGAGCCTGACAGCACCGGCATGGCGGTGAGAAGCCCGAATTCGGTGGCGTTGAGGCCGAGGGTTTTCTTCAGCGGGATGCCAATGACGGCGAACATCATCCACACCATGAAGCAAACCGTGAATGCCAACGTGCTCACGATGAGCACGGACCAGGCTTCGCGGCCCTTTTCGGGGCCATTGCCTGTAGTGAGCGGGGCGGTAGCCATTTGCGCTTTTCCTCTCTTTTTATGAGTAAAGCGATGGTGGCGCACCCTGGTGCCCCTGACTATCCTTCTGGCGAAGGGGTGCAGCAGGGAAAAGGGATGAGGGATTACCCCGGGGAGTAGTTCGAAAGAACTACCCGTAGAACAATCAACTTCTGGGATTGGCAGCGTAGACCGCCGCTTGCACGCGCGAATTCAGGCCGAGCTTGCGCAGGATGTGTTGCACGTGAATCTTCACTGTGGTCTCGGCGATGTCCAAGGTGCGCGCAATTTCCTTGTTGCTCGCGCCGAGCGCAATCTCGCGCAGCACTTCTTCTTCGCGCGGGGAGAGTGGCGTTGCGGCCGGAGCGGTGGTGGATGGCGCTGGCGCTGCGGTTTCCATCTGCGCGATGGGTGGCGGTCCGCCCTGCGCTTGGAAGGCGGTCACCAGTTTGCCCATGAGCTCCGGGCTCACCACCGGCTCGCCAGCGGCTGCGCGCCGAATGGCCTCGGCCAATAAATCGCCGTCTATGGTTTTGAGCAAATAGCCTTGTGCACCATTGCGTAGGGCCGCAGCCAAGTCGTGCGCATCTTCGCTGACGGTGAGCATCAGCACCTGGCTTTGCGGCGACGCAGCGCGCAAGCCGCGCACAGCGTCCACACCGAGCACCCCCGGCAGGTGGTTGTCCAGCAGGATGACGTCGGGTTTGACGACGGGTACCTTGCGCAGTGCCTCGCCCGCGTCGCCCGCCTCGCCAACCACATGCAGGCCCTCGTCCAACGAGAGCAACGCGACCAGGCCTCGGCGGAACAAGGTGTGGTCGTCGACCACGAAAACGGTGATTGCACTCGGCGCGCTCATAGCGACCACTCAGGCAGTTGGGGTGCGGGCGATTCTGCCAACAGCGCACTGGCCGATGCGCCGGCCACCCTCGACGCACTGTGCGGCAGCTCGATGCACACCGTGGTACCCGCGCCCGGGGCAGACCGTACCTCAACCCGCGCGTCGATGCCCTCGGCACGCTCGCGCAGGATGCGCAGGCCCACATGCAAAGAGTCGGCGGCCACGGTGCCACTTGCATCAAAGCCTATGCCGTTGTCCTGCACCTCAAAGCGCCACTCAGGATGGCGCTGCACGCGCAGGTCCACCCGTGTGGCTTGGGCGTGCTTGCGCACGTTGGACAGCGCCTCCTGCACCATGTGCAGCACCTGAATTTGCACGTCGGCGTCTAAGGGCAAGCCATGCCCTTCCATGCTGAGATGGGAGGCGATGCCGGTTTGGTGACCAAATTTGGAGAGTGTGGTGCGCAGCGCCTGTTCGATGTCTTCCTCGCTGGCGCGGGTGCGAAAGTGCACCAGCAGCTCACGCACGTCCGCATAGCATTCGCGCACGCCGACGTCGAGTTCGGCCATGCTGCGGTCGCGCGCGGCGTCGTTGCCCTTCTTTACCGCGTCGCGCAGCAGCTGCGTCTGAATTTTGAGGAAGGCGAGCGACTGCGCAATCGAGTCGTGCAGCTCGCGCGCCAGCATGCCCCGCTCCTCGGCCACCGCGCCCTCGCGCTCCAAAGCCGCAGCGCGCAGCCCCTCCATGCTGCTGCCTAGGTGGCGCACCATGGCTTCAAGAAGCTCGCGCAGGTCGGGCGACAGCTCAAGGCTGCTGCGAAAAAACAGGTTGAGTTCGCCCAGCACGCGCTGGTGCACCACCACGGGGAGCACCACCAGGGTTTCGTAGCCCGCTTCCTGGCAGTGCGGCAGCGCCATGGGCATCGCGCTACTGATCGGAATGACACGCGCCTCGGGCCGGCTCTGGGTCTGGCCACAAAAGCAGCTGCCGGCGCGAAGGCATTGCTCACCCTCCACCATGGCAAGCGGAAGACCGTCGGCGGCCAGGATGACGTAGTGCTCATTGCCCTCGTCCGACCAGCGCACCACGGCAGCGTCTGCGCCCGATATGCGCCGCACCTGCTGCACAAAGCCTTGCGTCAGCACCTTCAGGTTGCCTGCCTGTGCGGCCAAAGCGCTGACTTCGTAGAGCGCGGACAGGCGCTGGTTTTTGTCCTCAATGCTGGCGGTTTTCTCGCGCACCTTGAGTGCAAGGTCATCGTGCGAGGTCTGCAGCGCCTGCGCCATGCGGTTGAAGCCCGCATTGAGTTGGCCGAATTCGTCGTCCGATTCGACGGGCAGGCGCGTAGCGAGCACGCCTTGGCGTATCTGCAGCAGCGCCTCTTGCAGACGCGCCACCGGGTTGATGACCACCAGGCCAGTCATGACCACTGCGCCAAACGCTACGAGCAGCGTCAACCCCATCATGAAGAGTTGGAGCACGTGCAGCGCCGCCGTCCAGCGTGAAATCTGAACCTCGATGGCGTGCACGAAACCATCCATCACCTCGGTCATCGCTTCGGCTTGCGCCACGAGTACCGGCACGGGAGGCGTCTCTTGCGCCAACCATGCGTCGCGCACCGTGGGCCACTGGCTGCGAACGTCGGCAAAGCGCGCGCGGGTCTCCTCACTCCAGGGAACAAACAGCGGATGGTCGGGGTCGCCAGTGCGCAGCAGCTCCAAACTGTTTTCGATGATTTGTGCGCGTGCTGTGAGCTTCTCTCGCGCACCGTTTTCGGCGGCCAGCGCCATGTGCATGGTGTGCATGCGCAATCTGCCCGCTTCGTTGACGGCCGCAGCGCCGCCTTCCAGCTTCCAAGTGACCCAGAGCGTCAGACTGATCGAGCTGAGCGTAACCAGCAAAAACACCATGCCCATGGTCAAGAGCTTGGTGGTAAGCGTGGTGCCGGTCCGCATGTAGGCCAGTGTAAGGGAGCACTCTTGGAGCATGGGCGCAGCGCGCTGAGCCCTGCACCAGTAGCATGCAGCCCATGAAACATGCGTTCTTCCTTGCGCCTCGCCGTTGGCCCTGCGCCTTTTTTGCTGCGGCGCTGGCACTGCTGCTCGGCTGTGCGGGCGCAGCCAAGCTGCCTGAAGGCTGGCCAGAGACGCTGGCGCAGCTGCTGCCGGCCGATGTGATTTTGTTTGGTGAGCTGCACGATGTGCCAGCGCACCAGGCCATGGAGCGCTCGGCCGTAGAGTGGCTGTCCGGGCAAGGCAAGCTCTCGGCGCTGGTGGTGGAAATGGCCGAAGCAGGGCAGAGCACGGCACTGCTTTCCGCCAACGCCGACGAAGCTGCGGTACGTGCCGCACTTGCCTGGGATGAGCGCTTGTGGCCTTGGCAGCACTACGCGGGCGCGGTGATGGCGGCAGTGCGCGCGGGTGTTCCAGTGCTCGGCGGCAATCTGCCGCGTGCGGCCATGCCCGCCGTGATGCGCGACGCTGCGCTCGACGGTGCACTTCAACCCTCTGCCCGCAGCGCCCAACTGCAGGCTGTGCGCGATGGCCATTGCGGACTGCTGCCCGAGGCGCAGTTGCCCGGCATGGTGCGCATTCAGATTGCGCGCGACCAGAGCATGGCGCGCAGCGTGGCTTCTGCACCGCGTGGGCCGGGCCAGACCGTGCTGCTCATTGCCGGCGGCGGCCATGTGCTGCGCAGTCGGGGCGTGCCGATACATCTACCAAAAAATTTGACGTCAAAAGTGGTTCTAACGCAGGTGGAGCAAGCGCAAGAAGCTATGAAAAAAGAAGCAGATCTGACGCCTGTCACTGCCTCGAATCCGCAGCGGGATGATTGCGCGTCCCTGCGTGCTCGGCCCTAAGACGCGAGTTCCGCTCCCTGCTGTGCGCGCAGAAGGGCCTCGAATGCCTCGGCCGGCACAGGCCGGCTGCGCAGATAGCCCTGGTAGCTGTCGCAGCCAAGTCCCCGAAGAAAGTCCAGTTGGACCTGCGTTTCCACGCCTTCGGCCAAGACATCAAAACCCATGCTTTGGCCCATGGCGATGATGGCCGAGCAAATCGCCATGTCGTCGGCACTCTCAGGAATGTCGCGCACGAATCCTTGGTCGATCTTGAGCACGTCGATGGGAAAGCGTTTGATATGTGCCAAGGACGAATAGCCGGTGCCAAAATCATCCACAGCCAGCCGCAAGCCCAGATCGCCTAGCCGATTGAGCAGCGCCACTGCCTGCTCAGGCTGCTCGGCCATAGCGCTTTCGGTGATCTCAAGCTCCAGGTAGTTGGCCGGGAATCCGCTTTGTGACAAGGCCTGGCTCACGCCCGCCACAAGATCTCCCAGCAGGAATTGGCGCGGCGACACGTTGACCGCCATGGTCAGTGGGGGCAGTCCCGCAGCACGCCACTGCTGCGCCTGGCGGCAGGCTTCCTCAAACACCCATTGGCCGATGGGCGCGATCAGGCCCGAGGACTCGGCCACGGGGATGAAGCGAGCGGGCGAAATGAGGCCTTCGTCCGGGTCTTGCCAGCGCAGCAAAGCCTCCGCGCCGACGATACGTCCGCTGGCAATGTTCACCTGCGGCTGGTAGTACAGCCGCAACTCGGCCTCCGCCAGCGCGCGGCGCAGGCGCGCCTCGAGCGACAGCCGCTCGCGCGCGGCTTGCGTCATGGATTGGTCGTAGAAGCACCAGGCGCCGCGCCCGAGTGCCTTGGCGCCATAGACCGCCGAGTGCGCGCCTTGCAGCAGGTCTTCGGTAGTCGTCATGTCGTCTGGAAACATGCAAATGCCGACGCTGGTGCTCACCACCACCGCAAACCCTTCAGTCGCGCACCAAGGCTTGCCTGCCGCCTCCATCAGTTTGCGGGCGACGGCGGCCGCCCCGTCGGCATGGTGCAGGTTGCGCGCAACAACGGCGATTTCGTCGCCCGCAAGCCGCCCAATCAGGTCGCCCGGGCGCAGCGCGCGCTTCACCTGTTGGGCAATGTGGCACAGCACGGCGTCGCCCACGGTGTGGCCATAGCTGTCGTTCACCTCCTTGAATCGATCCAAGTTGAGTTGCAGCACGGCAAAACGCTCGCCGCTGGCCATCGCCTGCTCGCGGATGGCTTCGATTTCCACGAGCAAGGCGTCGCGGTTGACCAGGCCGGTGAGTGCGTCGTGGCCGGCCAGAAACTCGATCTGCTGCTCGCGCGCCTTGCTGTGGGACAGGTCGGTGAACATGCAAATGAAGTGGGTGACCGTGTCGCCCGCGTTGCGCACCGCGCTGATGGCGGCCTGCTCTGGGAAAACTTCGCCGCTCTTGCGCTTGTTCCAAAGCTCGCCGTTCCAGTGGCCGGTGCGCCGCAATTGCGCCCACATGGCCTCGTAGAACCGGCGGTCGTGCCGGTCCGACTGGAACATGCGCGGGTTGCGGCCAAGCACTTCGGCCTCAGCGTAGCCCAGGATGCGCAGCGCCGCCGCGTTCGCAGAGCTGATGCAGCCCTGCGCATCGGTGATCAATACGCCCTGGGCGGCGTTGTCCACCACCGCCAGGGCCAGCCGCTCGCGCTCCTCGGCAAGGCGTGCACCACTCATATCGGTCAGCAGCCCAAGGACCCGCTCCGGTTCGCCATGCGCCCCCTCGTACGACTGCCCGCGCACCTGGAACCACCGCACCTCGTCGTCAAAGCACCGCATGCCGAAGGTCTCGATCAGCACCTCACCTGCGTCGAGCGTGCTGGTGGTCGCCGTCCGTACCCGTTCGCGGTCGGCTGGGACGATGCGGTCGAGCAGATTGGGCTCGCTTGCGAGGTCGGCGCCCTGGTAGGCCAACATGCGCGAAACTCCGGGCGAAAAACCGAATGTCTGAGCGCGGACATCCCACTCCCACACCCCGCTGGCACTGGCGTCGAGCGCCAGCCGCAGCCTCGCGTCGCTGCGCTCGAGTTCGGCGCGCGCCTGCACCGTCTCGCTCAAATCCTGCAACGCGCAAATCAGTGAATCGCCTGGTTCGCCTTGCCCCGCCCGAACCACCGTGACGGTGCACAGCACCGGCAGCGGCGCCAGGCCGCCCATCCTCTGGCACTGGCGCTCGCTCACGTAATGGTCGATTTCTCCCGCCAGCAGGCGCCTGAGCTGCTGGTCGGACTCGGCAGAGTTGGGCGATCGCACAAAGCTGCGCCAGTTGAGGTCGGGCAGTTCGCGCTCGCCCACATTCAGCATGTCGAGCAGCCGCGGGTTGGCCCACAGCACCTGGCCGTCGATCCGCACGCGCGCAATACCTGCGCTTGCGTGGCGCACCACCTGCGAAAACTCGACCTCGCGCAGCAGTCGCTGGCGCTCGGCAGCGCGCAAGCAGTGCACCAGCCAACCCGCCAGCAGCGCAGTCAGCGCGACATAGGCCCAGCCTTTCCAGAGCTGGAGCTGCGCCTGCCGATCGGCATCTTTGACCAGCGCGGCAAGCAGCCAGTCGCCCACAAGCACCCAAGCCATCCCCAGCGCGAGATAGAGCGCAGCCGCCGTCCGGGGGGTGAGGACGAAGTGTCGACGAACTCTTTGCGCTGTGTCCATACCATCTCCTGCCGACTGCGGGCCTGCTGCGACAATTGGGCGCTATGTCCCACGCCTACGTTCTAACACTCTCTTGCGCCGACCGCCTCGGTCTGGTGCACGCCGTATCTGGTTTTTTGCTTGAGCGCGGCGGCAACATCGAAGAAGCCGCCCAGTTCAACGACCCGGCCACCGGACTGTTCTTTATGCGCGTGCAGTTTGCCTGCACCGAGCACGACTATGCCGCTTTAAGCGCCCAACTCGAACCGTTCGCCCAGCCCTTCCAGATGCACTGGCGGCTCCATGCCACGCACCTGCCGATGCCCACGGTGCTGCTGGTCAGCCGCGAGGGCCACTGCCTCAACGACCTGCTGTTCCGCTGGAAATCGGGCCTGCTGCCCATCGACATCCGCGCCATCATCAGCAACCACCGAGATTTCTACCAGCTTGCGGCCGGCTACAACATCCCGTTTCACCACATTCCTGTCACTGCAGCCACCAAGACCCAGGCCGAAGCGCGGCAACTGGAGATCATCGGGCAGGAAGGCGCGGAGCTGGTGGTGCTGGCACGCTACATGCAGGTGCTGTCCAACGGCATGTGCGAGCGCCTGGCCGGCCGTGCCATCAATATCCACCACAGCTTCCTGCCCAGTTTCAAGGGCGCCAAACCGTACTACCAGGCGCACGACCGCGGGGTCAAACTGATCGGCGCCACCGCGCACTACGTCACCGCCGACCTCGACGAAGGTCCGATCATCGAACAAGATGTGGCACGTGCCGACCACACCGATACCGTCGAAGATCTCACGGCTCGCGGCCGCGACACCGAAAGCCAGGTGCTGGCGCGTGCAGTCAAGTGGCACAGCGAGCACCGCGTGCTGCAAAACGGGCACAAGACGGTCGTGTTTCGATAAGGCACCCCCAAAGGGCGTACGAGCATGCATTCGCCATCCGAAGCTTCTGAGCGGCTGCGGCGCATCCCGCCGATTCAGTGTCTGCTCACCTTTGAGGCGCTGGCGCGACTGCGCAGCGTCACGCTGTCGGCCGAAGAACTCTGCGTGACGCCCAGCGCGGTGAGTCACCGGGTCAAGCAGCTCGAGCAGATCATCGGCACGCGATTGTTCGGCCGAGCCGATTTCTCGCTCACCACCGACGGCATTGCCTATCTGGCCCATGTGCGCGAAGGCCTGGGCGCGCTGCAGCGCTTTCCGGGTGTGGCGGGCACGCCGGGCAAGCGCCGTCTGAAACTTGCGGTCACGCCGACCTTTGCGCGTGTGATGCTGATTCCGCGCCTGCGCCAATTCAAAGAGGCGTACCCGGAAATCGATCTGGCGCTGCAAATCTCCATCCCGCTGATGGATGTGGTGGCCGAAGATGCCGACCTTGTGGTGCGTTTTGGCACCGGCCACTACGCCGACATGGAGCACAGCGAAATCGCGCGCGACGTGGTGACGCCCCTGGCCTCGCCCGCGTGGCTGCGTGAACACGGGCCGTTCGAGCGCCCGGACGAACTTGACCCGAGCGCGCTGCTGCGCAGTCCGCTTGAGCCCTGGCGCGGCTGGTTTTCCGCCGCGGGTCTGCCTTGGCAGGAGCCAGAGGGCGGCTCGCAGTTCAACGACGTCGGCCTCATGTGCGACGCTGCCGCTGCCGGCTTGGGCATCGCACTGGTGCGCCTCAAGCTCGGCGCACCATGGATCGAAAATGGCACGCTGGTGCGTCTGTTTGATCTGGACGCGCAGAGCCCGCACGCCCACTACCTGTGCTGGCGCACCGGCGCCATGGACCGCTGGGAATGCGCAGCGTTTGCAGAGTGGCTGCGCAAGACGATGGTTTGAGCTGTGGCCCAGCCACACGAGGCAAGGAAGGCTACTTGGTGCAGCCGTTGAGCTTTTGCTGAGCCTGCAACGCCGCAAGTTCCTTCTGAACAGCCTCGTCCTTCAAGTTGGTGGTATCCGTGATGCTGCGCAAAAGCTTGGCGAGTGTCTCGCAATCGAGCTTTTTTCCACCAGCGAGCGCAGGCGGTTGCGGTGGCGGGCTGATGGGCGCATCAGGGCAGGCGATGCTGACAGCGGACAGAGAGCGGCATTGGGGTGGCCAGTCGGATGCGCTCAGGCAAGTTTGATTCGGCCCCGTTCTTGGGTAGTAGCAATCGCCAGGTCGGAAGCTTATCCATGGAAATCCCGAAGCATTGATCTCGGCTTGTGTGATCGGCGGCAGCGTTGCAGTCGCATAGCGAGGATCAGGGCAGGCGATGCTGACAGCGGACAGAGAGCGGCATTGGGGTGGCCAGTCGGATGCGCTCAGGCAAGTTTGATTCGGCCCCGTTCTTGGGTAGTAGCAATCGCCAAGCCGGAAGCTTATCCATGGAAACCCGGAAGCATTGATCTCGGCTTGGGTGACCGGTGGGAGCGTGGCAGTTGTGTAGGGAGCATCGGCGCACACGATGTGGTCAACAGCCAATGAGCGGCATTGGGGTGGCCAGTCAGAAGCGCTCAAGCAATCGTCGTATCGACCCCTTCTTGGAAAGTAGCACTCGTCAGGTCGGAAGCTTGTCCATGTCACCCCAGACGCATCGACCTCCGCTTGGGTGACTGGCGGCAGCGCCGCTGTGATGTTGGGGCAGGCAATGCTCACGGCGGAAAGCGAGCGACATTGGGGCGGCCAGTCGGATGCCCTCAAGCACGTGGCCGGCAGGCCAGCATTTTCGGCAAAGCACTGGCCAGGCCCGAAGGTTGACCATGACAATCCAGAAGCCTTGATTTCGGCTTGGGTGATCGGCGGCAGCGTTGCCGTCACGTACCCAGCATCAGGGCAGACAACGCGATTAACAGACAGCGAACGGCATTGGGGTGGCCACTCCGCTGGGCTCAAACAAGCCTCGCGGCGACGGTCACTTGTACCGAAGCAGTCGCCAGGTCCATAGTTGATCCACGGCACCCCGGAAGCATTGATCTCGGCTTGGGTGATCGGCGGCAGCGTTGCCGTCGCATATTCAGGGTCTGGGCAAGCGATGCTGCAGCGGACAGCGAGCGGCATTGGAGTGGCCAGTCGGAGGCGCTCAGGCAAGTTTGGTTCTTACCCGTTCCTGGGTAGTAGCAACTGCCAGGCTGAAAGCTTAGCCATGGCACCCCTGAAGCATTGATCTCGGCTTGCGTGACCGGCGAAAGTGCCGGGAGCGGCGGTTTTTGATTCGGTGGCGCGGTGCTCGGCGGTGGCGCGACGACCTGATCGAAGATTTTTCCCGTGACAGCTGGGGCCTTGACCGCCAGCGCGCCCGGCCCGGTCGAAATGCCATTGACTGCGCCCACATTCACCAGTTTTGACGTCGGCTTGATCTTGGAAACGCCTCGCACCCCCTCGGGCAGCACCAGCCAGCGGCGGGTGTAATCGGGCAGCGAGGGGTCTGCGCCCACGAAGATCCCGTTGCCCGCGGCAGCCGGATTTGCGCGGAATGCACGCGTGGACCAAGCCGGCCCCGTGACCGTGCCCTCGATGGCGTCCGCCGTCACGATAGCGTCAAAGGCCGTGCCCGCCGCGCTGACGACATGGATTTCGCCGTCCTTAATTGTTGCGCCAAACCATTCACCGTCAATGCCATCACAGAGATACACCAGGGCGTAGTCGCGCTGCACAACGAAGCCGACGTACGCGGCGGGATTCGGCCCCACCTTGCCGACAAAGGTGCCGGGCGCCTGCGCCGCTTCTGGCGCGAGCGGCGTGGAGATCTGAGCCACCACGGCCGTGTCAATCGACAGCGGGCCGCTGGCCTCCGGCGGGGAATCCGACCCGGAGCACGCCACAAGGGCTGCAGTGACCAAGGCGCCGAGCGCGTGCAGGAGAATTTTCATGCCGGGGATTTGACGCCTGGCACCGCGCAATGTCAACGCTGCACAGAGCCAGAACCACCGAAGCTGGGGTTCAGATCCTGTGCACTGTGAACGCACACCCTCAGCCGATCGGCCGCACACGTTCTACCGTTAAAAATATGGGTCTTTTTGGTCTTTGACGCTTATGTAATAAACGCTATTAGCTATTTTTTCTATAGCATTTCTAGCCGTGACACACGGCATTTCACACGGGGCTGCAAGAAAACTCACACCGCGCCACGCGCCCGCTGGCTACAGTGTGCGCATGACAGCCGCCCGCACCACGCCCCAAGCCAAGCACACGCCCGTTTTCGCCGCGCCCCAACCGCCCACCCCTGAACCAGACCGCGCAGCGCGCCAGCGCGAAATTGTGGCCGCACTGGGCGCCGTGCTGCCCGCGCACAGCCTGCTGTGGAACGCTGAGGACACCACGCCGTACGAATGCGACGGCCTCACCGCCTACCGCCAGCGCCCACTGGTCGTGTGTTTGCCCGAGACAGAAGACGAAGTGCAGGCCGTGCTGCGCGCCTGCTACCGCCTGAAGGTGCCGGTGGTCGCACGCGGGGCCGGCACGGGCTTGTCGGGCGGGGCCATGCCGCATGCGCTGGGCGTCACTCTGTCGCTCGCGCGCTTCAACCGCATCGTCGAGCTGAACCCGCGCGCGCGCACCGCCCGCGTGCAGTGCGGCGTGCGCAACCTGGCCATCAGCGACGCGGCCGCGCCCTACGGCCTGTACTACGCGCCCGACCCCAGCAGCCAGATTGCCTGCACCATTGGCGGCAACGTGGCCGAAAACTCGGGTGGCGTGCACTGCCTGAAATACGGGCTCACGGTGCACAACGTGCTGGCCGTGCGCGGCTTCACCATGGAAGGCGAACCGGTGCAGTTCGGTAGCGCAGCGCTCGATTCGCCCGGCTACGACCTGCTGGCCACGGTGATTGGCAGCGAAGGCATGCTGGCCGTGGCAGTTGAAGTCACGGTGAAACTCATCCCCAAACCGCTGCTGGCGCGCTGCATCATGGCGAGCTTTGACGACATCCGCAAAGCGGGCGACGCCGTGGCCGCCGTGATTGCCGCCGGCATCATCCCGGCTGGCCTGGAGATGATGGACAAGCCCATGACGGCCGCTGTGGAGGACTTTGTCCACGCCGGTTACGACCTCACGGCCGAGGCCATCCTGCTCTGCGAAAGCGACGGCACACCCGAGGAAGTGGAAGAAGAAGTCGCCCGCATGAGCGCTGTGTTGGCGGCCGCCGGCGCCACTGCCATTTCGATCAGCAAGGACGAAGCGGAGCGCCTGCGTTTCTGGAGCGGGCGTAAGAACGCCTTCCCCGCAAGCGGGCGGATCAGCCCCGACTACATGTGCATGGATTCCACCATCCCGAGAAAGCGCCTGGCCGACATCCTGCTGGCCATCCAGGAGATGGAGAAAAAATACCAGCTGCGCTGCGCCAACGTGTTCCACGCCGGCGACGGCAACCTGCACCCGCTGATCATGTTTGACGCCAACGACCCGGACCAGCTCCACCGCTGCGAACTGTTTGGCGCCGACATTCTGGAAACCAGCGTGGCCATGGGCGGCACGATTACGGGCGAGCACGGCGTGGGCGTGGAAAAACTCGCGAGCATGTGCGTCCAGTTCAGCGCGGAGGAAAACGCGCAGATGATGGCGCTGAAACACGCCTTTGACCCCGATGGTTTGCTCAATCCCGGCAAGCTCATCCCCACGCTTAACCGCTGTGCCGAGTACGGCAAGATGTTGATTCGCGGCGGGAAAATCTCGCACCCGGACCTTCCGCGGTTCTGAGGCGCCTTCCATGCAGATGCTGCAAGGCTTGGCGATTTTGCTCACCCTGCAGTCGCTGGGCGAAGCGCTATCGCGGCTGCTGCACCTTCCTTATCCGGGCCCGGTGATTGGCATGGTGCTGCTGCTCATCGCGCTGCGTTGGCCCGCCGTGCAGGCGCGGGTGCGCTCGGTGGCCGATTTTCTGCTGGCCCACCTCTCGTTGCTCTTCGTTCCTGTGGGCGTGGGCGTCATCACCCAGCTGGACGTGCTGGCGCACTATGGACTGCGGCTGGCGGTGGTGCTGGTGCTCTCCACCTGGATTGGCATGGCGGTTTCGGCATTGGTGCTGCGCCGGTTGATGCGCGGCGCTGCGCTGCCGGACGCGGAGTAGCCATGGACTTCGTGCAGCTCTGGGTCTATCTCTCGGCTACGCCGCTGTTTGGCCTGAACGCCACGCTGGTGGTGTACGTGCTGGCGCTCGCCCTGTACCAACGCCTAGGTCAAGCGCCGTGGGCGAACCCGGTATTGCTCTCCATCGTCGTGCTCGGCGCGGGCCTTTTGGCCACGGGCACGGCCTACCCGAGCTATTTCGCCGGAGCGCAGTTCATCCACTTTCTGCTCGGGCCGGCGGTGGTGGCGTTGGCATGGCCGTTGTGGCAGAGGCGGGTTCAGCTGCGGGCGCACTGGGCACGCTTTACGCTCGCCGCGGTCGTAGGTGGCGCTGCGGCGGCAGGCAGCGCAGTGGCGATTGCATGGGCGCTTGACTTGCCTCGCGAAGCCGTGCTGTCGCTGGCGCCCAAGTCTGTGACGGCGCCCGTGGCGATGGGCATCGCCGACAAGATTGGTGGCGTGCCGTCGCTGGCCGCGGTGTTTGCCGTCGTCACCGGCTTGGTGGGCGCGCTCAGCGGCAAGGCCCTATTTGCGCTGCTGCGCATCGGTACCGACCCCGTGGGCTGGATGGCGCGGGGCTTTGCCATGGGTACTGCAGCCCATGGCATCGGCGCGGCGCGCGCGCTGCAAGTGAATTCCGATGCGGGTGCTTGGGCAGCGCTGGCGCTGGGGCTGCAGGTGGTGGTGGCGTCGCTGCTGATTCCGCTGGCAGCGCGCTGGTGGTAGAAAACTTCAGGCATTTTTGGCCTCTATCGCTTATGCAGCAAGCGCTGGAAGCTATTGAATTGTGAGTCTCTGGCGCTTCACCCGCCCAAGGCACGCAGCAGCTCCCCAGCGTGCGACAGCACAAACAGCACCAGTCCCACCAGCCCACCCACCAACGTGCCGTTGATGCGGATGAACTGCAGGTCGCGGCCGATGTGCAGCTCAATCAGCGCGGACATTTCGCGCGCATCCCAGGCGCTTACGGTCTGCTCGATGTGCTGGGCAATGAAGCGGGAAGCCTCGGGCCCCAGGCCCTGCACCCAGCGCTCCAGACGCAGGTTGAGCGAAGCGCGAAGGCCCTCGTCCCCAGCCAGCGCGTGACCCAGCCACAGCGCCATGCGCCGCACGCGCGCTGCGGTACCCGAATCCTGACGGCCCAGATCGGCCAGCAGCGCGCTGCGGGCGCTGCGCCAGAGCGATTGCACATACTCGGCCAGCGCCGCGTCGTGGCTTAGGTACTCGCGAAAGTCGTCGGCACGCTGCAGCCAGGCCGGGTCATTGCGCAGGCGTTCGACCCATTCGTGCACCGCGTCATCGAACTGCGCGCGCAGTCGGTGCTCGGGGTGTGCGGCAATGTCCGCCAGCAGTCCCTCCAGTGCGCTTGCAAGCATGGCCGAACCTTTGTCGCCCAGCCAGTCGGTCGGCAAGAGCCTTTCCTTACGTGGGTGCTCGCGCTTGAGCCAACCGACCAGCGTGCTGGCAATCAGTTGGCGCGTGTCTTCTTCTTGCAGCACGGCAATGAGCCGCGTCAGCGCCTGGTCGAGCAGTTGCTGGTGCCGCCCGCCCTGGGTGAGCGCGGCGAGCAGTTCAGAGGCTAGCCGAGCGAGGTCCATCTGCCCCACCACCGAGCGCAGCGCGCGCTGCACAAAGCGCTCGACCTGAGTGTCTTCAAGCGCCTGCAGCGCGGCGGCCAGCATGCGCGCTACCTGAGTTGCCACCAGGCGGGCGTTGGCCGGACGCGTGAGCCAGTGCGCGAGCAGGGCGGCCGGGTCGCGGCGACGGATCAGCGCGACGAGCGAGTCGGCGTCCAGAAACTTCTCGCGCACAAACTGCGCCAGGTTGCGCCCAATGCGGTCCTTGTTGCGCGGAATGATGGCGGTGTGCCGCGAGATGAACGGCAAGGGCACGCGGTGAAACAGCGCACGCACCGCAAACCAGTCTGCCAGCGCGCCCACCATGGCGGCTTCGGCCACGGCTTTTAGTGCCTGCACCGCCAGATGTGGCGGCGCCAGGCTGGTGGCGGCGAACACCGCAGCGGCCAGCGCCAGCAAACCAAGCGCCAGGCGCTTGGCGCGCGCCAGTTCGACGCCGGCGTCTTGCAAGCCCGCCCTTTACTTAATGCCCAGCAGCTCGACTTCGAAGTTCAGCGTGGCGTTCGGCGGGATCACGGCGCCCGCGCCGCGCGCGCCGTAGGCAATTGCGGGTGGGCAGGTGAGCTTGGCTTTGCCACCGACCTTCATTTTTTGCACGCCTTCGGTCCAGCAAGGGATCACGCCCTTGAGCGGAAATTCGATTGGGTTGCCTCGCGCGATGGAGCTGTCGAACTCCTTGCCTGATTCAGGAAAGGTGCCGCGGTAGTGAACGCGGACGGTGTCGCTGGCCTTGGGGCTGGGGCCACTGCCGTCTTTGAGGCTCTCGTAGATGAGGCCGCTGGCGGTGGTGACAGGCTCGGCGGCCTGAACTGCGGTGACGGAAAAAACAGCGAAAGCGGCTAAGGCAGCGAGGTGTCGAAGGGGAGTCATATTCAGGCGATGGTGGAAGAATTAGGTAAAACGGGTGATAGGCTGGCGCTTAACCTTTGACGCCCATGGAGTCGAGCGCGCTTGCCAGTTGGCCCACGGTGCGGTCGACGTTGTGCCACTTTTCGAGGCCGAACAGGCCGACGCGGAAGGTCTTGAAATCCGGACCTTCATCGCACTGCAGCGGCACGCCGGCCGCAGTCTGCAGGCCAGCTTCCATAAACTTTTTGCCGCTTTGGATGCCAGGGTCGGTGGTGTAGCTCACCACCACACCCGGAGCCTTGAAGCCCTCGGCAGCCACGCTTGGGAAGCCGCGCGATTCGAGCAGTGCCCGCACCTTGTCGCCCAGCGCAAGCTGTTCGCTTTGCACCTTGGCGAAACCGTACGCGCGCGTCTCCAGCATCACGTCGCGCAGCAGCACCAATGCGTCGGTGGGCATGGTGGTGTGGTACGCATGGGCCCCTTTTTCGTAGCCTTCGGCGATCTGCATCCACTTTTTGAGGTCGCACGAGAAGCTGGAGCTCTGTGTGTCTTCGATGGCCGTACGCGCGCGCTTGGACAGCATCACCATGGCGCAGCAGGGCGAGCCACTCCAGCCCTTTTGCGGTGCGGAAATGAGGACGTCGACCCCGGTGGCCTCCATGTCCACCCACATGGCGCCCGAGGCCACGCAGTCGAGCACAAACAGCGCGCCGACCTCGTGCGCCACTTCGGCGATGGTGCGCAGGTAGTCGTCGGGCAGGATGATGCCGCTGGCGGTTTCCACGTGCGGTGCAAACACCACCTTGGGGCGCTCAGAGCGAATGGCAGCGGCGACTTCATCGGCCGGGCAGGGCGCCCAAGGGGCTTGCGCGCCAACGCCCTGCTGGCGCGCTTTGCAGACGACGGCGCCGCCGCCCAGGCCGCCCGCGTCAAAAATCTGGCTCCAGCGGTAGCTGAACCAGCCATTGCGCACGATCAGAACCTTCTCTTTGTTGGCGAATTGGCGCGCTACGGCTTCCATGCCGAAGGTGCCGCTGCCGGGCACGAGCACGGCAGTTTCGGCGTGGTAGACCTCTTTGAGCGTGGCCAGAATGTCTTTCATCACGCCTGCAAAGCGCTGCGACATGTGGTTGAGCGCGCGGTCGGTGTAGACCACGGAAAATTCGAGCAGGCCGTCGGGATCGATATCGGGCAGAAGTCCGGGCATGGTGTCTCCAAAAAACAATGACGGTGCGCGTCCCAAGGTGCTGGGGCGATGGACGCGGGGCAGCATTTCAGCTTATCACGCAGCACGGCCGGCGATCGCCGCTGGGTTTCATGGAATGCTCTTGAATCAATAGCTGCTTGCGCTCGTCATATAAGCGCGGGGAGTCTATTTGAGCCAACAGTTTGCTTGGCAGTTGCGCGCTTGGGCGCCACAATGGTGCGCTTCATTGATCTGAACTGGACTGCCATGACCACCACGACCCGCCTTGCTTTCTGGCCCGCCGCGCTGCTGTGCGCCGGCATCACCCTGAGTGCGCCCGCCAGCGCGCAGGAAGTGACACCCGGCCTGTGGGAAATCAGTACCCGCATGCAGCACGCCGACAAAGCGACGCAAGATGCCATGGCCCAGATGCAGCAGCAAATGGCCAGCATGCCGCCCGCTCAGCGCAAACAGATGGAAGCGGCGATGGCCAGTATGGGCATGGCGGTCGACGGCAAAGGCGGTATGCGTGTGAAAACATGCGTTACACCTGAGAAGGCGGCGAACATGGAAGTACCGATGCACGATGGCGACTGCACCAACACACAGCTCAAGCGCTCAGGCAACAGCATGTCGTTCAGCTTCCAGTGCACCGACCCAGTGCTCAAGGGCGAGGCAACGGTGACCTTCAACGATGCCAAGTCGTACACGATGAAGAGCGTGACCCACATGATAGAGAAGGGGAAAACGCAGACGACCACGATGGAAGCCGAAGGCCGCTGGCTGCAGAGCGATTGCACGGGTGCAATGAATGCGCCCCAGAAAAAGAAGCGCTGAGTTTTAAAACGCTACGGGCGCGCAGGGCGCCGGCCAAACAGGCCGCTTCCGACCCGCACCAGCGTGCTGCCCGCAGCGACTGCCGCTTCGAGGTCGCCGGTCATGCCCAGGGAAAGGGTGTCGAAGTGCTCGCAGCCCGGCAGCTGGGCGGCACGGATGCCGTCAAACACGGCGCGCGCGCGCAGGTGCAGCGCGCGCTGGGTTTCGAAATCTGGCGCCGGTTCCGGGATGCTCATCACGCCGCGCAAGCGCAAGCGTGGCAATTGCGCCACGACCTGCGCCAATGCCAGTGCCTCCTGCGGCGCCACACCGGCCTTGTTTTCTCCGCCATCCACGTTGATCTGGATGCACACATTCAAGAGCGCAAGCGTATCGGGGCGCTGCTCGTCCAGGCGGCGGGCGATCTTTTCGCGGTCCAGGGTGTGCAGCCAGTCGAAGTGCTCCGCCACCAGCCGCGTCTTGTTGCTCTGCACTGGGCCGATGCAGTGCCAGACCAGATCGGCAAAGCCCGATGCACGCAGCTGTACCATTTTGTCCACGGCTTCCTGCAGGTAGTTTTCACCAAAGGCCCGTTGGCCGGCGCGGGCGGCCTCGGCCACGCACTGTGCAGGGAAGGTTTTGGAGACGGCCAGCAAACCGACCTCGCTCGAATCCCGACCCGCAGACGCGCATGCGACGTCAATGCGGGTGCGTACCGCTTGGAGCTTGTGTGCAATCGTGGTCATAATGTTTCCCGAGCGTAACAAACGACCGAGGGACACCCGTGGACATCACCCAACTGCTCGCATTCAGCGTCAAAAACAAGGCGTCTGACTTGCACCTTTCTGCGGGCCTGCCGCCCATGATTCGGGTGCACGGCGACGTCCGGCGCATCAACGTCGACGCGCTGGACCACAAGACGGTCCACTCCATGGTGTACGACATCATGAGCGACTCGCAGCGCAAGACCTACGAGGAGTTTCTGGAGGTCGACTTCTCATTTGAAATCGAAGGCCTTGCGCGTTTTCGCGTCAACGCCTTCAACCAGAACCGGGGCGCTGCTGCCGTCTTCCGAACCATTCCCAGCAAAATTCTGACGCTTGAGCAGCTCAATGCTCCGAAGATTTTTGCCGACTTGGCACTCAAGCCGCGCGGTCTGGTGCTTGTGACTGGCCCCACGGGTTCGGGCAAATCGACCACGCTCGCTGGCATGGTCAACCACTTGAACGAGAGCGAGTACGGCCACGTCCTGACGATCGAGGACCCAATCGAATTCGTGCACGAATCGAAGAAGTGCCTGATCAACCAGCGCGAAGTCGGCCCGATGACGCTGTCGTTCTCCGCGGCTCTGCGCTCTGCGCTGCGCGAAGACCCGGACGCCATTCTGGTCGGCGAATTGCGCGACCTGGAAACCATTCGCCTGGCCATGACGGCGGCCGAAACCGGGCACCTGGTGTTCGGCACGCTGCACACGTCGAGTGCTGCGAAAACCATCGACCGCATCATCGACGTGTTCCCCGCCGAAGAGAAAGAAATGGTTCGCGCCATGCTCTCAGAATCGCTGCAGGCAGTCGTTTCGCAGACGCTCTGCAAGCTCAAGGACGGCTCTGGCCGCGTGGCAGCGCACGAGATCATGCTGGGCACCAGCGCCATCCGCAACCTGATCCGCGAGGCCAAGGTGGCGCAGATGTATTCCACCATCCAGACCAGCAACAGCGTGGGCATGCAGACGCTCGACCAGAACCTCACCGATCTGGTGCGCCGCAACGTCATCAGCCCCGCCGAGGCACGCAGCAAAGCCAAGATTCCGGACAACTTCCCGGGCTGAGGCAAATGACGATGCGTCGTAATTTTCTTTCTTCTTTCAGCGGCCATGTGGTCGCCCACCGGAGCCCCCCATGAAAGGCATTCTCGGCCTGTTGCGCGGTTCGCGCAGCGCCAAATCCCAGGCGGAGCACAGCGATTCCGTCTTCTTCTCGACCGCCTTCGCCAATCAAGGGGTGGATTCGACCATGCTGGTGCCCTGGGAAGCGCGGGCTGTGGAGGTCGATGCAAAGCGCCTGCCTTCCAGCCGGGGAGGCAAGTTGCTCCAAGCGCTGTGGGCCAAAGACAAATACATGGCCCACCTGGACAACGATGCTGTCAAGCGCATGGAGCAATTCTTTGAATTTGCCCACGTGCAGCCCAACCGCGATGTGATTCGGCAGGACGAGTACGGGAATTTCATGGTGGTGCTGCTGACCGGCACCATTGCCGTGGACCGGGTGCAGCCGTGGGGTGAGCAATTGCGTTTGGCCGAAACACGGCCTGGGGACATCTTGGGCGAAATGTCGCTCCTTGACAGTGGCATTCGTTTTTCCGCCTGCACGACGCTGACGGACTGCGAAATCGCCGTTCTGTCTGCCGATGGCATGGACGACATGATGGTCAAAGATCCGCAGTTGGCCGCCAGTCTGGTGGCTCTGCTGGCACGCAAGCTTTCTCTGCGCCTGCGCGCCGTGAGCGCGCGTTTGAGTGAAAACCAAAAATAAACACTGCATTGCGCAGTACGGCCGCATCTTGCGCCATGTCGCGGGATGCGGGTGTTTCGCAACGCAACGCACCGGGCGGCGCCCGCGCCGATGCTGAGAGGACTATTCCATGGAACGCGATCAGGCCAGTAAATTTATCAACGATCTGCTCAAGCTCCTTGTCAGCCGGGGCGGAAGCGACCTGTTCATCACGGCGGAATTTCCCCCGGCCATCAAAGTCGATGGTGCGATTGGCAAGGTATCGCCGCAACCGCTGACGCCCAGCCACACGCTGACACTGGCGCGGGCGATCATGAGCGACAAGCAGGCAGCCGATTTCGAGCGCACGAAAGAGTGCAACTTCGCCATCTCGCCTGCGGGCATTGGTCGCTTCCGGGTCAACGCCTTTATCCAGCAGGGGCGCGTCGGCATGGTGCTGCGGGTGATCCCGCTCACGCTGCCCACCATCGATGGCCTTGGCGTGCCGCAGGTACTCAAGGAAGTCACGATGGCCAAGCGTGGCCTGTGCATCTTGGTGGGGGCGACCGGTTCGGGCAAATCGACCACGCTCGCCGCGATGGTGGATTGGCGCAACGAGCATTCATTCGGCCACATCATCACCGTGGAAGACCCGGTGGAATTCGTGCATCCGCACAAAAACTGTGTGGTGACGCAGCGCGAAGTGGGGCTCGATACAGACAGCTGGGAAGCGGCGCTGAAAAACACGCTGCGACAGGCGCCCGACGTCATTTTGATGGGTGAGATTCGGGACCGTGAGACCATGGAACACGCCATTGCTTTCTCGGAAACTGGCCACCTTTGCCTGGCCACGCTGCACGCCAACAGCGCCAATCAGGCGCTTGACCGAATCATCAACTTCTTCCCGGAGGAGCGGCGGGCGCAGCTGCTTATGGATTTGTCGTTGAATTTGCGCGGGCTGGTGTCGCAGCGCCTGATCGCCAAGCAGGATGGCAAAGGCCGTGCGGCGGCGGTGGAGATCATGCTCAATACGCCACTGATTTCCGATTTGATCTTCAAGGGCGAGGTTGCCGAGATCAAGGAGATCATGAAGAAGAGCCGCAACCTGGGCATGCAGACCTTCGACCAAGCTCTGTTCGATCTGTTCGAGGCCAACGTCATCACCTATGAGGATGCGCTGCGCAACGCCGATTCGCTCAACGACCTGCGCCTGCAGATCAAGCTCAGCAGTCAGCGTGCGAAGACAACCGATCTCGCGGCCGGCACCGAGCACTTCGTCATCGTCTGATTATCCGGCGCCCTGTCGCGCGGCATGTTTCATGTCGGTCACGGGCCGCCACTACCTTTCTTGCCATGTCCACCATCCCTCGCACCTACGAAGTCACGCCACCGAAAAATGTGGCATTTTTGGGCCTTGGCGTTATGGGCTTTCCGATGGCCGGCCATTTGGCACGCGCCGGCCACTCGGTCGCGGTGTACAACCGCACCGCTTCCAAAGCGATAGCGTGGTGCGAAGCATACGCAAGCCCCAGCGGCCAAAAACATGCTGGATCTCCGCGAGAGGCTTCGAAAGGAGCCGATTTCGTATTCTGCTGCGTAGGCAACGACGAAGACTTGCGCGCCGTAACTTTGGGCGCAGATGGCGCTTTTGCGGGTATGGAGCCCGGCACGGTGTTCGTCGACCACACCACCGCTTCAGCCGAAGTGGCGCGTGAGTTGCACGGGGCTGCACGCACGCTGGGAATCTCGTTTGTCGATGCGCCAGTGTCTGGTGGGGAAGCCGGCGCAAAGAATGGTCAGCTCACGGTGATGTGCGGGGGTGACCAAGCCGCCTTCAATGCAGCGCAGCCGGTGGCCATGGCATTTGCGCGGGCCTTCACACGACTGGGCGAATCGGGCGCCGGTCAGCTGACCAAAATGGTCAATCAGATCTGCATCGCCGGACTGGTTCAAGGGCTGGCCGAAGCCATCGCCTTCGGTCAGCGCGCGGGCCTCGATCTGCCGCAGGTGCTCGACGTTATCGGCAAGGGCGCGGCGCAAAGCTGGCAACTCGACAACCGCGGCAAAACCATGGCTGCGCGCGAATTCGATTTTGGTTTTGCTGTGGACTGGATGCGCAAAGATCTGGGACTTGTGCTGGCTGAGGCGCGGCGCAACGGATCGCAGTTGCCCGTCACCGCCCTGGTGGACCAGTTTTACGCCGACGTGCAGCGCATGGGCGGCCAGCGCTGGGACACGTCGAGCCTTATCAAGCGGCTCGACTGAAAGCGGCAGCTTAGGCGCTGCGGCCTGTCATTTCACTGGTGAAGACTCGGCGTTGGAATTGGCGTTGGTGTCGGTGACCGGTGCGCGCGCAGGCGCATTCATGCGCGCCAGATCGGTATCGCTTACGTACTCGAACACCCGAACTACCTTGCGTACGCCGCTCACGCCGCGGGCAATTGCGGTGGCGCGGTCGGCTTCACGCTGGCTGACGATGCCCATGAGATAGATCACGCCGCGCTCGGTCACCACCTTGAACGCACTGGCCGAAATGTCTTTCGCGTCGACCAAACTGGCGCGCATTTTGCCGGTGATGAAGGTGTCGTTGGAACGTTGCGTGATGGGCGTGTTGGGCATGACCGCCAACTCATTGACGATGGAGCGCACATTGGACACCTTGGCGACCGTCTGCTGCACTGCATTGCGCACATCCTCAGAGGGGACCTCGCCCGTGAGCAGCACCTGGCGGTTGTAGCTGGTGACATTGATGTGCACTTTGTCGCCATGGTCGCCAAAAATGCGATTTGTGGAACGCAGTTCAATACCCTCATCTTCCACTTGGGTGCCCGTGGTTCGCCGGTCGATGGCTACTAAACCGCCCACAGCGGCTCCACCCAGCACCAACGGCGCCGCGCATCCGGCGAGCGTGGCAGCGGCCAGAAGGCCGGCAAAAAATTTGGTTGCGAAAACGTGCTTCATGAAATCTCCTGTTCGCCAAACAATTGTTCGTCTATGCCATCGCACAGACAGTTGAGTACCAAGGCATGCACCTCGCGCACGCGCGCGGCACGCTCGTGCGGCACGCCGATGCCGATATCGGTCTCGCGCAGCAGGGCGCCGAGCGCACCTGAGATGCGGCCAGTCAGGGCGATGACCACCATCTCGCGCTCGTGGGCTGCAGCCACTGCTGCCAACAAATTCGCGTCGTTGCCTGCGATGCACAGCAGCAGCAGCACGTCGCCCGCCTGACCCAAGGCGCGCACCTGTCGCGCAAACTGCTCATTCCGATCACCTGCGCCGGTCAGCAGCGAACCATCGACATTCAAGGCCAATGCGGCCAGTTCGGGTCGCTCGCGCTCAAATCCCGTCACGCAGGACGCTACAAACTGCTGTGCATCGGCGGCAGAAGCGCCGTTCCCGCACGCGAGAATTTTGCCGCCGCTCGTGACGCAGACCAACAGAGCCTGCACCGCATCGGAAATCGGCTTGCAGAGCAGCTGCGCCGCCTGGTACTTCAGGTCGGCACTGTCGATGAAATGCTGTTGAATGCGTTGCTCAAGCATAGGAACCAAATAAGACCGCAAAGGCCCTGATCATAAACCTGCAGTGTTACAGCTTTTGTAGCAACAAGTACATCGATGGGCCACAGGTCATGCCGCATCGAACGCGGCTCGCAACCACTCAATGCTGCCCTCCACCAGTACCACGTCAAAGCGGCAGGGCGGCGGCGTGCGCAAGCCCATCAGGTAGTGGCGCGCCGCAAATACGATGCGCCGCCGCTTGTTGGCCTGAATGCTGGCGCCCGCGCCGCCAAAATCGGCATTGGCGCGGCGCCGCACCTCGACAAACACCACCGTACCGTCGGCCTCGCGCAGGATCAGGTCAATTTCACCGCCGCCGCGTCCGGGCGTCCGATAATTGCGCTCCAGCAAACGCAGCCCTGCAGCTTGCAGATGGGCAAGCGCCCAGTCCTCGGCCTCGTTGCCGCGTGCACGCGTGGTCCGGCCGCTGGGCGCGTTGCCGACTGCTTTTTGAAAGAATCCCATTGAGCGCCTCTTTCGCTTCTGCCCTGCGCGCCGCCAGCGACGCAGCATCGGCCCAGCATTATCCGCAAGGAGCTTTGTACGTGGTCGCCACGCCCATCGGTAATTTGGCGGACATCACCTTGCGTGCCCTGCATGTGCTGCAGTTGGCCGATTGCATTGCATGCGAGGACACACGCCATACGCAGGGCCTGCTGCGCAGCTACGGCATCGAAAAGACCGGCGCCCAATTGCTCGCGCTGCATCAGCACAATGAAATGGAGGGCGCGCAAGCCGCGATCGCCCGGCTGCAGCGGGGCGAGCGCGTAGCCTACGTCAGCGACGCCGGCACACCTGCCGTGAGCGACCCCGGCGCGCGACTTGTGGCGTCGGTGCACTTAGCCTCACTGCGCGTGGTTGCCGTGCCGGGAGTGAGCAGCGTGACCGCCGCGCTTAGCGTCGCTGGGGCAGTGGCGGGTTCTGGGATGGAAGCGGGAGTGCTATTTGCAGGATTTTTGCCGACCAAGGCGGGAGAGCGTCGCGCTGCCGTCGAAGCTCTGGGACGAGAGGCTCGGTGCGTAGTGCTGCTGGAAGCGCCCCACCGCGTACTCGACCTCGCCGCTGCATTGGCGAGCCTTGGCGAGCGCAGCGTTACGCTGGCTCGAGAGTTGACCAAGCAATACGAAAGCATCGCAACGCTTCCAGCCCACCAGTTGCCCGCGTGGTTGGCGGAAGACAGCAACCGCGCCCGCGGCGAGTTTGTGGTCGTGCTGCACCCGCATTGCACAAGCCAGGACGATGGAGGTTTTTCCGCTGCACTGCTGGCGAAGCTGCTGCCGGTGCTGCCGCTGAAAACCGCAGTGCGCATCGCAGCCGACCTCACCGACGTATCGCGAAACGCCTTGTACGACCAGGCGCTGGCGATGCGCAACGGCATAGGCGACGAAGAGCCGGAAGATTGAATTAGGTAACCACCTTGCGCTGTCTTGCTTTCGGTTGCGGCCGCCGTGCGAAGCGAACTGCTTTTGCTGCGATGTCGGGCCTCATCATGGTGACCCTAATGCACAGACGATCGTAGGGCGGAAGCAATTGTCCAACGACTCTTTCAAGCCTTTGCGCTGGCTGCTGGCGCCGCTGCAGTGGTTGCTGGCGATGGTCATTCTTTTTGAAGAATGGGGCTGGGAGCCGCTGCAAAAGCTGATTGCACGCTTCGGCCAACTTCCCGGGCTGCGGTGGGTGGAAGCTTCCATCCGCTCGCTGCCTCCCTGGGCTGCGTTATGCACGTTTGGCTTGCCGACGCTCCTGCTGCTGCCAGTAAAGCTTGTAGCGTTGTGGAGCATTGGCAATGGGCACGTCGTGCTGGGCGCCGCGGTGGTGATCGCAGCAAAACTCGCCGGCACTGCAGTTGTTGCGCGCCTGTTCAGCCTGACGCAGCCAGCGCTTTTAAGACTGGCTTGGTTTGCTGCGTCGTACACCCGCTGGATTAAGGTGAAAACGGCGCTTCTGCTGCGTGTCCGTCGCTCTTTCCCATGGCGAATGGGGCATCTGTTGCGACGCCGAGTGCGACGCCGGGTGCGACGCTGGTGGCGGCACTGGCGGGTTTGAGGTGGCTTGCCGGTCCAAAGATGCCCTTGTGTATTGGCCAATGCACCTGAGCCGTATGCCGCTTGAAACCACGAGTCATCGCTCGATGTACAAACCAACGACAGTTTCACCCGGGCGACTCGATATCGTCAGCTGCGCGCCAATGGCGCGTGCGCGTTCATGCAGGCTGGCTAACCCGTTGTGATGCGAGTGGCCGAGAATATCAAAACCCTTTCCGTTGTCGGTGATACAAATACGAAGTCCGTTTTCGTACGCTTTGGCGCCAATGCCAAGCAAGTCGGCGCCAGAGTGTTGCAGCACATTTGAGAATACCTCCAACACAATAAACTGAACATGCCGCATATCCTGTGCGGTCAGGCGTTCGACTGGCTCCAGGAGATCGACGTCCCAATGCAGCTGGATTCCTGAATTTTCCAAACGGGGGCTCAGTCGATAGCGCAGGTTGGCCAACAGAGCAACGATGTCGCCGGCGGGCAGTTGTATCGAATCAATCGTAAGTTTGAGTTGATCCAATGAGTCGCGCAGGGTTTGCAGGACTTGATCGGGAAGCGCGACTCCAGACTGCACTTGGCGAATGGCGGAACTAATGTGCGCTCCGACGCCATCGTGCATGTCGCGAAGGATGCTTGCGCGTTCGGCATTGCGGGCTTCCTCAAGCGCAAGGGCCTCAAGCCGGGCATAGGTCTTTCGAAGTGCAAGTTCTTTTTCGTTCATGCGCATGCTCATGTTGGTGAGCAAATCGAGTGCTTGCGCAGTGGCCGCATGGAACCGCGTAACAACGAAGTAACCGAGTGCCAAGCCGAACACGGTAGATGAATAGCGCATCCAAGAGTTGTCCGGGTAGCTTGGCGCAATCCGAAAAGCATAGAAATCGCGTGCACCCACTGCGACGTTAAGCAATATGGAGAAAGCGATCCAGCGTGAAGGCCACTGCGTCTGGCGAAGACTTCGCAAAACAAAAAATGCGCCGAAAACCAGAAAACTGACAAGCTCAGTTGCATACCAGAGCGACAGTATCAAAGGTTGATTCCGACTCAGTGCGACGTATGCCAGCGGTCCACTCAGCCAGGCCAAGAGCGCTATCCACTTGCCGAAAAGCACGGCTTCACGCCTCTTGTTCCAGTTTGCCGCATGAATGCAAAACAGCGACATGCAGTAGATCCAAGCACCCATAGCCACCACTGGCACGACTCCCCATAGAGGCCACGAGAGTGGTGGATTCTCGAGCAGTGCGTCACCCACCCGCCCAGTCCAGCTGAGTTCTGCCAAGCCCGCATACAGATACAACGGATCGCGTCGAACTTTTCCTGCGCCTCCGACTTCGGTTTGGGTAGTCCACAAGACCAACGCCAACAAACCTGCAAAAAAACTAAAACCCGTAACAATTACAGTGCCCGTGACACGTGAATGGAAGGCCCGTTGGTACAAGGCGATTGTTTCAGAGCTTGGTCCTATGTAGAGTTCGGATAAGCCTCCTCTGCGTCCAGTGTCGGTCCGGATTTGAACCTGCAGCAGGTTGGTGCGGGCAAGCAGGTTGGGCGGAATCGCGATGTGGCGCGGCTGCTGGGCGAAGTCTGCGCCGCCGCTGATGTGCAACGAGCCGTTGCGCTCCAAAAGTGCGCCGTTCAATTTGACTTCGTATGCATTTCCCAATCTGGGAATGTAAAGGCCATACGGTACCTCCGCATTCAGAACGGGCAGCGGGAAGGCAATGTCGAACTTCGCCGACCCGTTCGTTCCGCGGCGCCAATAATCCCACGCGTATGGGAGCGTGGTTTGCTGGAGGGTTTCTACCCCATTCGCGTGCAATTCACCAACGGCACCATCCAGACGAAACACGCCATTTGGCGTCGCTGCCCAGCCGGCGATGCAGCCGAGCGACAGGAAAATCCACAAGACAATTGAGCGAGCGCTCATAACTACTGCTGAAGCGAGATCATGGTCCCGGGCTCAGTAGTCCCAGCTGCATCGCTTCGTAGACGGCTTCTCCGCGAGAGTGCACCGCCAGCTTCCGGTAAAGATTTTTGATGTGTGTCTGAACCGTGTGCACAGTGACGTTATGAAACTTTGCAATTTCCCCATAGCTAAATCCGCGTGCAATTAGCGCCAGAACCTCGCGCTCGCGCACGGACAGTATTGGCGGCACCGAAATGGGTTGAGAGACGCTGGGCATGCTGGTCGTAGGTGCACCATTGATCGTCAGAAATTTTGCGATTACCCGTCTTGCGATCATGGGTGAAATTGGCGATGCGCCTGACTTCATTTCCAAAATCGATGCGGCGATGTCTTGGGGCGCTGCGTCCTTGTGTATGTAGCCCAAGGCGCCAGCTTCGATGCTCTTCACGACGTTGCTTTCGTCGCCGAACATTGATATCACGAGTGATTCGCACGCAGGATGTAATCGAGAGGCATGTTTGATCACTTGTAAGCCACTCCCGTCAGGTAGCCCCAAGTCAATCAAGAGAACGTCGATGGCTTCTTGGCTGCCATCGAGCCAATCGCAAGCACCGGTCACCGTGCTGGCCTCGCCAGCCAGAACAAGTTGAGGGCATGCCCGAACGCTGGATGCGAAAAAATCTCGCATCCGCGCATCGTCCTCAACAATGAGTACACGCCACATCAAAACTCCGGAATGTGCTGACCTTTGGGGAACAAACGATTGCAGTGGCGCATAGCTAGAAAAAATCCCGCGCCTCTTCGACGCACAATCCCATGAATTGGGGATGCACAGAATCTGCGCAGCGCCCTAATCTGCAACTCTTTGTTCGCTTGGAGTATTGCATGTCGCTGAAAATGAAACCCCTTACGTTGGCAATGGCGAGTTGCGCCTTGTTGATTTTGTCCGCATGTGGCGGCGGCGACGATGCGCCAGCGCCTGTAGTACCTACGCCGCCTCCGACCGACAGCGGCGGATCTCCCGGAGTACCGGTGACCCCGCCGCCTGCGGATACGGTTACCAAGCTTAGCGGCACTGTGACCGTGAATCAGGGGATCAAAAACGCAGTGGTGTGCATGGACATAAACGCCAACAGCGCTTGCGATGCCGGCGAACCCACTTCCGCAAAAACAGGCGCTGACGGTGCGTACAGCCTGAGCTACGACAACACAAAAATCACAACGAGCCAAGTCGCTGCGGCATCGCTCATTGCACCGATGGTGCCGGGCACGGTGAGCGACGCAGCAACCACAATTGACGGGTTTCGGCCCGGCGACGCTGCGACGACTGCGGCCTATGTGCTGCGACAGGTTCCAGGTAAAAGTGGGGCAATCAATCCTCTTACAACCTTGGTCTCAGCTGGGGCATCCGCTGGCATGACGGAAGCTGTTGCACGCGCCAACGTTGCGGTGCAGCTGGCAATTGCCGAAGCCAAGATCGACAACTACCAGGACGACCCGAGCTCCGATATTTCGCGCGTTGCAGACAATGCGCGCTCCATGGCAAGCGTGACCGCCGCTGCATTGGAGGCTGGAGCCGTTCTTGTCGTGGGCGACCGCACTGCCGCCATCGACGCTCCTGCAAATGGACCTCTCGCGGGGTTGCGATATAGCGATGCGAGCAATTTTTATATCCGAACCTTGGACAGCCAGGCGAAGCCTGCCGGAGACGGCCCGGTACTTATTAAGGATGCGCGGGCAGGCATGACCAACGGCACGCCGAATTCCGACGAACTCCTTTATACACAGGCTTACAACTCGAATGGCGTTTGGAGGTTTTGCAATGCCGCGGTAGCG
Source organism: Giesbergeria sp. (assembly GCA_034676525.1). GTDB lineage: Bacteria > Pseudomonadota > Gammaproteobacteria > Burkholderiales > Burkholderiaceae_C > Simplicispira. The sequence continues at coordinate 232,883 of JAUCCA010000012.1, read as the reverse complement.
TTCCCCGTAACCAGTGGTTCGCCAAGTCGCAGCACCTACTGCAACGCGCAGCCGGCAGTGGGTTTTACGAACTTCGTAGACGTCGCTGGACAAAGCATGTCGTCTGCCGTTACTGCGATGCAGGCCGAAACGACAGCCAATGTGATCAACAATGGCGTGCCAACTGGCAACTTGTTGGCGAAACTCGGAGCGAGCACCTTCCCCGCAAACGCGAAGGTACGCAACCAGGTCAATGTCAATCTCACGCAGCCGCTTTATATCAACAACATTTCGACCGATGGATTTAGCACGCTGACCACTCTTGAGCAGCTGATTGCTGCCTACCCAAGTTCTGGGGTCAGTTTGGCCAACGGCGGAGGTACGGTCGGACTCGGTGTGACAAACGCTACTTCGACGACGACCTTACGGGCGGCATTTACCGGTAGCACCAGCCCAACCGCTGGTACGGTGCAGTTTTATGAGTGCGACTACAGCGCTGCACTGAACGCCAACTCCAACTGCAAAGCGACGCAAGCCGGTACATACAGCATAGCTGCCGTGGGCGGCGCACGTGCACTGCGCTATGCAGGACATCCGGAAACAAGCATGAACCACACACGACTGCATGCTGAGGTGCCAAGTATCTTGGGCTGGGCTTCCGCCCCCTCGCGTTTGTACGTCGTGCGCGAGAACAAGCCAAGCTTGGCATATGCCCAAAGCCGGTCACTCCGCTTGGACGGGACGGCTTGGGGCGCTATGCGCACTGTGCTCGGTCTTTAAGAAAAGTTGGTTTTCGGGTATTGCGAGTTTTGGAGTGAGAAGTGCGCAGGTATGAATACATGCTTGCGCACTTACCAACTATCTGGTGGCTACACGACGGGCGCTCAGGTAGCTTCGGAGGTTGGTAATTGAAACATTCCGATGGCCACATTTGTCAGTAAATTCCTTGAGAGACATTGCATCGTCGCCTCATCCCGGACGATGGGTGCCGAGGCAACGCATACGCATCAAGCAGGCTTGAAGGCGGCGGTCGCTCCAACCTAGCAGCAATGCGCAACAGCAACCCATCCTGCTCTATCAGCAAGAGTTGACTTAGGTCGGTGTTGCCGCGCCAGCTCCGCAAGCATGGCAAAAGCGTGCAAAAGCGCTTTTGCGTGCTGTGCAACGGCCACAGTGGTCAAAAAGACCGATGCCGCAGTGCGGGCAGAAGTCGATCTTTTCATTCTTCAAATCCACCGGGCGTTCGCAGCCTGGACAAACGCTTTTTGCGAGGCGCGCCAAGGCTACGTCGTAGTTCAACTCTTGGCGGCGCTCTTGGTCCGGCATGGCTTCGGCCAGCTTTTGCCGTTCCAGGTAGCGGTTGAGTGCCACGATGGCGTAGCGGCCTATAAGCGCCGTGAGACCAATGCCGACCACGTAGCGCACGTAGCCTCCGTAGCTGGGCAAATACGGCACCAGCTCTACAAAGAACGCAAACAGCGCAAAGAAGATAAAGCCCCAGACGAAGGGCCAGTAAGTACCCTTGCGCTTCTTGACAAACAGCCAGCCGGCCACGGCAAGAAGCGGCAGCGTTAAAGCCAACCGGTACAGGAATACGCGCAGCTCCACGCGGCGCTGCTCAACGCCAAGCTTGACGCGAGCTGCGTCTTCCATGGTCGCGATTTGCTTTGCGGTCTGTGCCGCCGACTGGCGTGCGTCCAGTGCGGCTTGCTGCTGCGCCTCTATTGCCCGCTGCTGTGCCTGTTCGGCATTCTTTTGTGCGTCCAGTGCGCGGGTGCGAGCGATGACTTCTGGGTCTTGCTCCGAGCGCTGCGTGACGCTGCGGGTAGCCAGCCAGTTGCTGAAACTCTCTCGCTGCGCGCGGGTTTCGCTGCGTGCCTTGCTGCGCTGCAGTTGCGCCTGCGCCAGTGCGGCGTCTGCGGCCTCGGCTGCGGCACGCTGGCTGCCCAATTGGGCACGCGCAGTTTGGGCAGCAGCGCGGTCAAGGAAGTCGTCCAGCTCCAGCGCATTCTCGACTTTGGGCAGGTCGCCCACAAGCGTGCCGCCCAGGCCGATGAGGAAGCTGGCAAACACCAGCGCCACGAGCCAAAGGCCACGGCGAAACCATTTTTCTGACAAGCGCAGCGATTTGCTCATATCCACTCCCGACTATTTTATTGATAGCTACTTGCGCTTGACAGTCATGCGCAAACGGCCATTTTGACTCAAAGAAATTGGAGGTGGAAGTTCGAGTTATCTCGCACTGAAGTGTGTCAGCGGCTGTCGCGCTTCCCCTGGGCGCGGCGGACGGCAGAACTCTGGTGGCCTTGAATCGCAATGTTGCCGGGCATCTGGCGCACTGGATTGGCCCTGGCGGCTGACGCGACCATGTCCAGCGGAGCGTTGACTTCAGGCGGTTGCGCCTTGCCACCGTAGGTCGGTGCCCGCTCCGAAGGCGCCTTCGTGGAGCGCTGGGTCGGGTCTTGCCCTGTAAGGTGGTCGATGTGTACACCGCCCTCACCGTCCTGTAGGTGGGCGAGGGCGCTGATGGCGTGCTCGGAATCCTTCGCCTTGTGTGTTGGCTTAGCAACCGTGCTTCTGTTTCGACTGGCAACCGGTGGGGCGGTGACCTTCTTTGCCGGGGATTTGGATGCAGGCTTCTTCTTGCTTGCAGACTGCTTGGCAGCTGGCGAGCTTGTTACAGGCTTTGAGCCGATCGTTCTAGGGGATTCGCGCTCTTCACGCGCTGCCAGCTGACCGCTGCGCGCCTCAAAGCGCTCCAGGACCTCCTGCAAAATTTCCGCCTTGCGCTGCGTGCGTGCGTTGGCGTCGTCTGCATTGGCAGCGGACTTTCCCGCTTTGCCACGCTGCGCCAAGGTCTGACGGCGGTACAAATCGCGGTACTTGTCCCGAAGTGCCCGTGCACGCTTTTCCTTTCCAGCGAGCTGTTTGGCGGTAAACGCTTTGATGGGCTGAGCGCGGCTGTGGTCGAAGAGTTCAAGCTCTGATGCGGTCAACAAAGGTTTGGCTTGGGTGATGCTGGTAGCCATGTGTATTCCTCCTATTTGGACTGCTGCATATCCAAATGGTTTTGCAACGTGTGCCCAGTGAATGCACCCTAGCCCTTCCACGTCGCGCAGTGTGTCGGACGGTGTCTTGTTCTATCCTTCCGCGCGCCCCTACTTGTCTACTTTTTGGTGCCGACATTGGCTGTCGCGTGAATGCGAATTTCCCGCAGCCGGCTGCCTAGAATGCACTCATAAAACTTTGGAGACCGGCATGCGAAAAATGGCCAAGACAACTTCCCTTGCGATGGTGCTCTGCGTGCTGAGCGCTACGGCGGCGGCGCAGATCACCGTGGTCGTGGCGGTCGAGCCCACAGAAAAGGCATCGGGCGTCACCGTGGCGCGTACGGCCATGGAATCGGGGCTTTCGCAGGCCACCGGGCTGACGGTCGGTGTCAGTCAGAGCGACGAATTGGCCAATGTGATGCGCGGTACGCGAAGTGGCGAATCTTCCATCTTCATTGGGCCAGCTCAGGTTGCAGCATCAGCACTGCAGCGCGGCTACGAGTTGGTGGGAGCGACGCGGCCCTCCAATAAGTATGTGCTTGTGGCGCGCTCCGATGTCGCTGCACTGTCTGCCATCAAGGGGCGTCGGTTGTACCTGCCGCAGCAGGATTCGCTCTATACCTACATGGCGCGCGGAATGCTCAACCAGGCGGGCTTGTCATTCAAAGACCTCAAGACAATTCAGTACAAAAAATATCCCGAGGCGGGCCTCACCGCGCTTGTCTTGGGTGCCACCGATGCCACAGTGGTGAGTGAAAGTGCTTGGACGGAGTGGTCGGCACAGCACAAAAGTGCGGCGCATATTCTGGCGACCTCACAGTCGGTGCCCGGCGGGTTCTCCGTGGTTGTGAGCAAATCGTTGCCGCAAGATGTACGCGCCAAGGTCGCAAAGTGGTTTGCGTCGCAGTCGGCAAGCGCCGGCTTGCCGGTTGCGACGGTTCAGCCTGGTGCAGGCGAATACCAGCGTGTGGCCGAGCTGGGCCTTTTCACACCCACCGCCCTGCCGGGGGTGAAAGTGGTTACGGCGAAGGACGTTCAGGCGCTTCAGGAGAGTGGCGCTGTGCTGGTGGATACACGCACAGAGAAGGAATTCCACGCCAAGCGCGTGCGGGGAGCGGTACACGCGGCGTACGTGGAAAAAAGTCTGAAAGACGTGGCCTTCGACGCGAAGCTGGACGATTTTTCGGCCTTGGATAAGCTTGCCGGCTTGACGCCCGAAAAACCCGTAATCTTCGCCTGCAACGGCGCAGAGTGCTGGAAGTCCTACAAGGCGTCCAAGCAGGCCAAGGAAAAGGGTTTTAAGAGCGTGTACTGGTTCCGCGGCGGGCTGCCTGAGTGGAGCGCTGCCGGGTTGCCCACCGTCAGCGACTGACGAATCGGCGCCGTCTCGCGCGCATTTCGCCGTCTTTTGTGCGCTAGCTCACGCGCCTACATAGAACTTCACTTCAAGCCTACAGATTGTTGACGCGATTGCTGCACCATGGGGTCCACGGTCTTCCGACTGTTTACTCAAAGGAGAAATCGAATGCAACGCTCGCTATTTACTGCTGCTGCAGCGGCCGCCGCGCTGGCCTTGACAAGCTTGGCGCCAGCGCAGGCTGCTACGCAGGGCACGGTGATCATTCAATCGGGTCCGACGATTGAGTACCGCAACCTGCCGCCTCCGCCGCCTCCCCGTATGGTCCAGCGCCCCGCGGCAAAGCGCGGGCAGATCTGGGTGGATGGGCATTGGGAGTGGCGAGGTTCCCGCTACCGCTGGGTAGACGGTTATTGGATGAAGGCACGCCGCGGCTACGAATATCGGCAACCGCATTGGGTGCAGCGCGGCGGTGATTGGCGCTTCGAGCGTGGTGGATGGCACCAAGGCCGCGGCCAAGGCATGCGCGATCAGGACCGCGATGGCATTCCAAACCGATACGACCGCGACCGCGACGGTGACGGCCTGCGCAACGACCGCGATCGTGACCGCGATGGCGACGGTGTGCGCAACCGCTACGACAGCCACCCGAACAATCCACGCAAGCACTAAAACGCTGCGAGCGGGTCGGCCCGCGCCAGATAGTCAAAACGCCCCGCGCTCCGGGGCGCTTTCATTTCTAGTCGCTGAGAAATACCGTCAGGACACCCGTGTAACCGTAAATGCAGGCGTTTGCGATTTCGCCGCCGGCAAAAAACCCGACCAGCGGCACGTCGCCCAAAGCGTGCTGGACAATGCGCAGCTCCGCGCTTTCGCCACCGAAATGCGGCCCGCCCCGGCCTGAGCAACTCACATAAATGGCGCCCGCAATACTGCGCACTTGGTCGGCGTCGGCGGGCGCAAGTTCCTCGCGAATTTCTGCGCAGATGCGGGTAAGGTCGGCGCGCGCCGCCTGCACATTGCGCTGACAAAAGGCCAAGCGCATGCCCGGCTCTACATGTTCGGCCAGTGCCACACCGTGTCGGCTTCCGTCCAGCCCGATGATGTGGCGCACCCGCGTTTCAGCGCCAAAGTGCCCGGTGCGCCGCACCTCGCTCGCTTCTACAGTGCGATCGTCGTCCATCAGCCCGGCAAGTGTGGCCCGCACGCGCTCGATCGCCTGCTGCGGATCGTCGCTGAGCGATACGTCGAGCGTGCTGAGCAATGATTCAAGGGCGGGCGCGCCATCGAGTTCCAAGACCACGTTGTCGACCGCCCCGGTGATGCGCTGCACCGGCCCCACTGGCTGGCAGCCTTGCGTGACGCGCGACACCAATGCCACACCGGACCCGAATGCCACACCCGATAGACCGCCCGCTAACACACCGCCCGCTGCGCCTTGCCCAGCCAGATTTCCACTGCCTCCCACCGCAAACTGCACGCTTGCACCGCGGCTTGCGGCCAGGCCGCCAAACAAGTAGCCACTGGCCGTGCGCCCCGCCAACTCAGCCACCAGCGCCGCCACTTCGGGCGCGCTGCCGTCGGCGTGCACCAACGCGGTGTCCGCTGCAAAACCGCCATCGCTGCTCAGAGGTAGCGGGGCCACGCCCGAGAACACGCGGTACCGATCGCAGGGAATCTCCAGCAGCATCAGCGACAGTGCAGGTTCGTCGAAATACTCGGCAGCGCCACCGCATACGCCGACGCCCACCGTGCCGCTCCAGTCTGTAATCGTCGGCAGCTCGGCGGATAGCAGATCGAGCAGCGCTTGCGCCTCGCCCGCATAGTGGTCTGTGATGTACAGCAAGCCCAGGCTGGGCGCTGCTGCGTAGCCGGGCTGGGCCATCTGGCCCCGAACTTGGGCCAGCGCCAAGAGCGCCGCCATGCGCGCCTCGGGGTGCGTGGCGTGGCCGGTGGGGAAGCGTTTCATGGGAGTCTCGCCGGGACATGCCTGGCGAGGCGCCGGGCGGGGATGGTTACTTTTTGCGTGCCGGCGCCTTGCGTGCCGGTGTTTTTTTGGCTGCCGCCTTGCGCGGAGCCGCCTTTTTTGCGGCGGCCTTGACGGGTGGCTTGGCGCTGCCTTTTGCTGCGCTGGCCGCAGCGCGGGACGCGCCTTGCATGTTTTTCACGCCCTGCGAAGCCATTTGCCCGGCCATGCCGGTGGCGGATTTCAGGGCGTCCTTGGCCAAGCCTGTGGCGAGGTTGCGGGTGGCATCCATGGCAGTTTGGCGCGCAGCGTCTTTCATGGCGGCGCCGGCAATCTGCTGGAACTGCTGGGTCAGCGCGCCCCACCACTGCATTGGGTCGATCACGTTGCCGGCGGGCGCTGCCTTGGTTTTGGACTTTGCGCCTTTGGCCGCTGGGGAGGAAGGTTCGGCCGTTTCTTCGGCAGCTTCGTCCGCACTAGGCTTGGCCATGTCGGCAGCCCGCGCGGCCACATTACCGACCATGTTCGCAGCCTGTGCGATGCCTTCGCCTGCCTTGTGCACGCCGCCCATCACGGTGTCGGCCGTCTTGAGCTTGAAGGCGTTGGCCACGTCGCCCATGCTGAAGTTCATGCCCTTGAGCGTCGCGAGCGTCATCTTCTGCACTTCCAGCGCCTGAATCGTTGCAGACAAGGCGCGCGAGTTCTGCTCCAGCCAGAACTGCACAGCCTTGAGTTCGTCCACGCGCTTGTCCAGCTCTTCCACACTGATGGTGGGTGCCACCCAGTTGGAGAGCTGGGGCAATTGCGGAATATTCCCCGCAGCGCCCTTGGCCAAGCCTTGAAGGAAATCAAAGCCGGGCACAAATTTACCGAAACCAAAGGGTGTTGAGTCGCTCATGGTCGCTTCCGCTGAGGGTGGAGAAAGAGGTGTGAGCAGCTTACTCCAATGCGCCGCCGCTGTGGGGCTTTGCCGGCGGTGGTCTCGGCGTTCGTCAGTGCTTGTGCATGGAGCCCGCTGGCGCAGCGTGCCCGCCAGGCGCCATCACCGTCACCGGAACCTGCAGATCCATGCGGCGCTCCTCGCCCTTTGCATCCTTAAAGACCAGCGTCAGCGGCAACTGGGTGTCTTTGGCGAGCGGCGCTTTCAGGTCCATCAGCATGATGTGGTAGCCGCCGGGCTTGAGTTCGACTGCCTTGCCAGCGGGCAGATCGAGTTGCGGCAGCGCGCGCATTTTCATGATGTTGCCCTCCATCTTCATCTCGTGCACTTCGGCGTGACCGGCGATGGGCGTCTCGGCGCGCAGCAGCTGCAGCGGCTCACTGGCGGTGATGCGCATGAAGGCGCCCGAGCTCTTTTGGCCCTGCACGCTTGCGCGCGCCCAGGCCGCATCGACGGTGGCGGGTGCTGCGCCTTGGGCAAAAGCATGGCCGGCCAGCAAGGTGGCGGCAAACAGCAGCGGGGTAGTGAAGCGTTGAATCGTCATGGTGGACTCCTGTGAAAAACTTAGTGGGAATGGCCGCCGGTGGCGGGAAGCACTTCCAGCGCAGCGGCGGGGGATTTGAGGTCGTGCGGCTTCTGCCCGGCGGCAGGGATTTGATTCCAATTCATGCTGCCCTTCTCGCAGATTTGCTCCACCGGCCAGTAGATCGTTCCAGCCTGCGCGGGCATGCGCGCCTGCAGCACGAACTCGTCGTAGAAGTCGCCGGGCAGGGCGTCGGCGGGGGTGCTGGCCGTCCAGCGGATGCGGCGCACTTCGTCGGTGATGGCTTTGCCGTGGTCGGTGCGCGGTTGGGCCAGTTTCTCGCGCTCGATGGCAACCGTCCAGCCCGCTTTGGGCATGGGCTTGGCGCCCTCGACGCCGGCGGGAATGGTGACGGCAATCTCACGCGTGGGCGATGCGCCGCAGCCGTGGCCGACGCGGAACGTCGCCTTGTAGCTGCTGGCGGCGTTGGCCACCTGGTACTCCAGCGTGACGTGCGCATTTGCAGCATGAAAAGTGCCTGCAGCGCTTACCAGTAAAGCGCAAGTAGCTATATTTTTAAGAGTGATGTTCGGCATACGCTGCTTTTAAAGGTCGATTTTCAGTTCATGCACACAGCTGCGCTGCGGATACGGATGGAAGTTCCAGAACTTGTAGTTGTTGGCGTTGTCGATCCCGAATGACGCCGCCGTCGTCCTGTTGATTCGGTAGCGGGCACGCAGGTCGACGGTGAAGAATTTGCGGCATGCCATCGGCATACACCGCCGAGCGCGCGCTGTTGCCCGTGCCGGATGCGCGGCTCGACAGAATGGCGTGGTTGTAGTCGCCGATGTAGCGCTTGCGCACCAGCAGGCTGGGGAAGTACTTGAGGGCGTCTTCGCTGTCGGTGGCGTTGATGCTCTGCTCAATCTGCGCACGCGTGATGCCCTCCATCGTGGTGGGAATCTGCGTGGGCAGCGACGTGGGCTGGCCCCCGGTGATGGTGACGACGCCCAGCGTTTTGGTGGGCGCGTCTGCGGCTGCAGTGGTGCGGGTGATATCTATGGTGTCGGCGATATCGGCAAAAGCAAGCGGACACCAGGGAAAGGCCATGGCGGCAGCCAGGGCGATGCGGTTTCGGCGCATGAATGCGTCTCCTGAAATTCAAGCAAAAAAAGGCCGCCAGCGCTTACCCAGTATGGCTAAGAAGCTGCGGTTTTAATAGCAAATCAGGAGAAGGCCGGGGGCCCGCGCGCCGGCAAGGGCGCAGAGGTGCGCAGCGCAATGTGCGCCGCGGGGATGGGCTGCAGCGCAACCGCCAATGGCTGCACCAGTGGCAATGCCGGGCCCGGAGCAGGCGGCGGCGGGGTGCCGCCCATGGGCAGGCACAGCGGGCATTCCAGCCGATGCTGCTGCAACTGCACACCGTCGTCGGTGGTGACCAGCAGCTTCACCTCACCGCCGCTGGAGCACACCATTTGCAGCGACTGCGGGTGAATGAACGGCGACGCCGTCGCCACCCCCACCATCGCACTGAACCACACCAGCATGAAGCAGGTGAGGAAGCGGGTGCGACGCAGGAAGTGCATGGGGGGATTGTAGGAGGAGTGATTTGGTAGTGATTGCTGCTAACGACCGTGAGCGATGGAGGTTTGCCGCAGTGCTTGAGCGTTGGGATAGAGGCTGACTGGAACGACTGCTTCGCAGTGGTTGCCGTCGCACGATCGCGAGAGCGCAGAGACCGCATTGCTCTGCCTTGCCGTCATTGGATCGAACTTATACAGTCGAGGTCGGCGTCACAGCCATTGCCAGCTGTTCCATACGTCCATGCGTGACGAAACGCGATCAATACTCGCCAGTGGACCGCTAGTCATTCAAAGCTTAGGAAGCGCGTCCTCCAGACGCGTGGCCTCAGGCACGCCAAGCGCAACCAGCGATGCAACGAGGTTGTCGATGGCAGGCCGCAACGGTGCGTTGCTACCGAAGCTGGAAAGGCTATGTACACGGATGGCCTCCATCACCAAGCACCAGCGGTAGCCCACCCCGTGATCGATCCACAGCGGCCGGAAATCAGGAAATGCCTCAAGCCATACAACTCCAGCCCCAACCAGCACATCCAGTTGCTCGGCTCGTGGCGCAACTTCAAGCAGGTTGAGTAATGCCAGGGCGACGAAGAGTGACCTCCCTTCGCTGACCAATTTGCCCATAACAGGGAGAAACGGACCGACTCGCTCCACGCCCTTCTCAAACAGGTAGCACTTCGATCCCTGCCCGTACATGTAGTCGTTAAAGAACAAGACGGCGATTGCTGGGCCAATGTGTATTTCGATGGATAAGTCCCTGCTTCGGCTGAGGCGCTCCCATCCAAGCGTTGTCATCATATGGTCGGCGAGTGCACTCCGAATGTCTACGGCCACCTGCGTCGGAATGCTGTCGCCTCCGAAGTAAACGGCATCGAGGCTGCGCAAGAAATCGACGAGCACGTCATAGAAATTCCGGTCTGGAAGCCCAACGATATGCCGCACTGCCAGTTCAGTGGCCTCAGGCGTTGACAGCCCGACGACGCAGCGTGCAACCGCTGCAAAGAACGTCTCGTTCCACTCAGATGGTGGACGGTCTGTTTCGTCTCCTTCGTCTAGGTTCGCGCCATTCGCGAGGGCCGTCCAAGGCATGTAGGTTTTCACCATTTCGCTAAGCCAAAGGCGGGTGTCATCGTGGGAAAGAGCATTCACTTGGCGCAACCAGAGAGTCGCAGCCTGATGATTTGCATGCTTTTTTGGCGAAGGCGCCGTTACTTCTGGCCTAGCAATCCAGGATCCTGGCAAACGTAGCAGCCTTCTTGGACGAGCTTGCTCTAACGGAAATGTCGGCCACATTGGCTCCGGACCCTTCCCCTCAAGCCAAGCCATCTCAGCCGCGACGGCAGCCCGTGCCCGTTCATGACTGCGCGCTTTGCGAGCGTCGACTTCTTCCTGCGACGCATGCCATATTCGGTCCTCCACGACACTCGCGCCGAATGCACATCTGAGCACAGCTCTCGGCAGGCGGCTATCGACATCCACTAGGAAAGCGGCGGCCGTCCCGAAGCCGTGCGCGGCAGCGTGGTTTCCTGTCGCCGCTACTTCAAGAAGCGACCGCACGTCTTCCGGCGTTGACCGATGTCGCAAGGCGTGGATCAACCCTGCATAGGCGATTGCGGTCGGATTGAAGCGCAGACCCCCTCGCTTCTGACGCCCAGGATCGTCGTCGAGAGCTGCAAGCGTCTTGTTCAGCTGAGATCGCGCCCATTCTCCGTGCCCAGTGCGCAAGGCATCATCGCCGTCCCGCATGACGATCATCGCGGCCGTCACAACCGCTTCCTCTTGCATGCGCCGCTCTACGCCGTCGTCGTCGGATGCGACTTCTGCCTTAGCCGTCGCAGAACGCCGCGCCCAAGCCACCGCTGCCGACCGATCTTCTGGTAGTAACCGGACGGGATCGTCAACCGCAAGGGTCAGCGCAGACCTCATGGCCAGGTCTGAATCTCGCTCAGCCGCGACATCTCGCAAAGCTTGCAGATGGGTCTGCTCTGCCGTTGGTGACAGATACTTGCGTGCAGTCGCGGATGATCCGTCCTTGAGCGTCACATCGACTTCTTGCCAATTCGCAGCATCCGAGAGGTTCAGCGCGTACCGAACCATGAATTCCGGGTTGCCCAAATGCGCGTTCGCGGCAGGTTCGCCAAGGCGTGCTGCTGATGTCGCCAACAGGGTCCTCAGTGTCGCAAGTTGATCCGGGGATGCTAGGAACGTGAAGTTACAGATCAGTTCGTCGAGCGTTGTCCGCCGGGATGGTCGGCGCTTTAGATCGGCAGCGGTCACGCTGCCGCGCGGTTCGCTATGCAAGGCGCCAAACCCGAAGAAGTCCGGCATTTCGACGCGATCATGCACCTGTCGTGTGTGATCGATGCACAGCAGTTCGGGGCTGCCGAGAAAAGTCGCCGCCACATCAAGCGATTTCGGCCAATGCGAAATGATGAGATCAACTGCCACCAGCAAATACGCAGCACAAGTGCCCCGCGACCCGAGCACGTCTGTCAGCACACCTTCGAATGCTTCGCCTGCCTCAATGCGGCGGTGCGCCCATGCTTCGAGTGCCATCAGCGCGGACGTGACGGCGTAGAAGTTGCTGTTGCGTGACCAGAAGTAGGTCTGCGGCCACGGGAACGTGCGCGCACCACCCGGCAAAGCCAAGTCGAACCCATTCGTCGCTGGGTCAGCACCTCGGCTTCCGTGTGCGACTGCGTGTGCGACCAAGCGATGAACCAAGGCCAGCCCGTCCTCGGGCGAGTTGGTCAACAAATCGAGGAATGGGCCTTGTGCCGGCGATGCCGGAATGAACTGATGGTCGAGATAGGTAAACGCCTCTTCGCGCTCCCGGTTGAAGCGGTGCTCGTGTCGCTTGGGCTTTGTGATCAACGCCTGTGCAGTCAGGTTAGCCAGTTCTGCTGGAGCCGCTTGCGCCAGCGTGCCACGCATCTTCAAGATGCTGCGCACAATGTCTTCGTTGTGCTCGCTTTTTCCCACTGCCTCCAGGTACTCAGCGGCCAGCTCTGGCGTTGCCTGCGCGAACATGACGAACGCTTCGCGAAGGTCTGATCTCAGTCCTCCGCTTCGCGTCGACATTGAATCTATTGGCTCCACCAACCTCAGCCAAAGGTAAATCTGTCGTGTCGTAAGCGGCGTGATACTGGAAGCGCCAAGCGTGCCAACCGAGAAATTCGTGTACAGCTGAACAATCTCAGGAATGGCCTCCTTAGGAAGGCTCTCTTCGATGCCCAAGAGCCAAACAATCAATGCCGCCCATGCCGGGCCACGTGGAACGTTGATTGATGCGGGTATGAGAGCAGGGTCCACTCCCGCAGCCTCAAAGACCCTCGCAGCCGGAAGCACATCGACAGCCATGATCGTTCGGATGAGTTCGCGCAGCAGTGCAGCGCCGTTGGCAAGAAGCTCTGGCGATGCGCGTTGAAGAAGTGCTTCCGCAGCTTCGGAGCGCGCTAGTGCGAGCAACGCAGAGCGGCGCCAAGAACGATGAACTCCCGCTTGGCTCAGCCGATCAAGGAGCGCATGCCACCTCACGCCATCAGTCGCCCGCTCGATTGCCATACGCGCTGCCAGCTCAACGCCACGTGCAAACAGTGCCGTGGCTGGCCGATCTAGTTGTAGCCTGTCGACGAGTTCGGGGTTAGCGTGCAGGGTGCCTGCAATTGCCCACGCGCGCAGTACGTCATGACGAAACGCGACCCGGTCAATACCCAAATCCCGCAGAGTGCCGCTGGACACCAGCGCGTCGATTGGCGCCGCAGCTTGGCTTGTAACGTCAAGGAAGTCAGCGCCAGACAAGGTCTGCGCTGCTGCTCCTTGCAGCAGCCGAGTCCGATCACGCCACCCGGCATCGCGGGCGCCGTCCGCAGTGGTCCACCACTGCTCAGCCATATCGACTTCAGTGCGCGGTACAGGATCAGATGCTGGCTGACTTGCCAGCCGTGCGAGGCGAAACAGGTTTCTGGCGACCTGGCGTGCAGGATGGCTGTCCGCTAGAAGGGAGGCAAGCGAAGGATCAGTCACCTTCAGCTGCTCAATCTCCACCTTGCTCAGCTCACCGAGCATGACGGGGTCGACTTCACCCAGGCGTGCCAGTGCATCGCTCGGCAGCCAACTGGGCTCATCAATCCCAAATTCGCTCCGAGCCGTCGCAACAACAGAAACTCCCGGAACGGCAGAGGCTTCCCCGACGACATCAACGACCGTGATCCTCTCCTCTATGCTGAAAGAGTCGAGGTTGTCGACAAAGATCGTGGCGCCGCCGTCATTGGCCAGTTCGACAAGCAACTCGCGAAGCGTTCCGTCAAAGCCCAGCTGTGCGCGCAACGCGGTCCACCCGCGGGGAACACATCGTCCTGGGCTGAGAACGATGACCTGACTTTCGGCTTGCATGGCCTCGGCCATCTGCCGCAAGACACCCGATTTGCCGACGCCTGCATCACCGCGGACCTCCACATAGCGTCCGCGGTCCAACGCTTCGTGCATCGCGGCAACACGCTCCTGCCGTGCAAGTACAACGTTGCCCACGTGGTTGCGAATGTCAGCAAGTGCCAAGCGTGAAGACTCGGCGAGCGCAGCTCGGGCCGTAGCGTGTCGCAGTTCACCTGAGAACCGAAAGCCCAGCTGCGCGAGAGCTTGCAGTGCTGTCTCGCGGGTTCTGTCGCCGCCGCTTTTCGCCACATCGATTGCTAGTTCAATGACGCTGACCCAGAAGACCCCGGCGCGCCATCCATCGTCGGTATGCAGCACACGCACAGCGCGTTCTAGCGCCAGGTCGTGCGATGCAGAGCCTGGGGCTGTGAAGTCGAAGGTCAGAATCTGCAGCCGGCGCAGCAACAGCCAGACGGTCTCGTTGTCGTATGGCGAGCCTTCGTCTCGCAGGTGGCTTTTGAACGTCTTGACGAGGACGCGCATGTCGTCGTTTGCCACGCCCACCAGATCAATCTGGACGGCGAACGTAGCCGCGTCGTCAATCTGACGCGCGAGCGTGAGTACATCCTGATATGCCCCATCGATCTTGCGAGACCCCTTCGTCGTCGCAATCGCCAGCTCATACCGCTGCGTCAGGAAGTCTGACCTTTGCGACGCTTTGACGATTTGACCTACGACTTTGCGAAAGACGGGATCGGTGGCAGTGAAGGTGATGGATCGCTTGACCTGAACCTCCAGCACCGCCGGCTTCCCGGAGACGTTGTCGTGGGCGTGGATGACCACGTCGTCGAGAGGACGCCCCGCATTGGCCTGCTGTAGCGCGACTCGATCTATGGTGGCGCCAGGAAGGCCCCTGGCAGGCGCCCCGCTGAGCATGGCTAGCAAGTATGACGCACCGACTTGGGCCTCGAAATGGGTCCCCGCGGGGCCGCTGGCTAATGTGCTCGTCCCTGGCATGCTGTCAGCCGGAGGCACTTTCTGCTTACTCATGCCTCGCCCTTTCCAGCTGACGCTCTACTCGCTCGATGCGTCGCTGCACCTTTACGAATTGCAATTCAACTTTGGAGGAAAGATTACCGAGTACACGAGACCAGACGATGCTGTCGGTGTTCGGATGAATCAAAAGCAGAACCGTCGTGATTTGCGCCAGCGAGAGAGCCGTTAGCCGACCGGCTTCTTGCAAACCCACGTTGCTGGCGCCCGCCAAGATGCCGTCTTGGTCGCCCATAACACCCAAGCGAAAGAATGTGCCTTTTGCACCGGCGTGTACCGCGTTGCTCGCTAGTTTGAAATATGGCCGCAGGTGGTCTAGGTCGACCGCAGCCTCAATACTGGCAAAGCTCGGGTTTGCATTCTTTAGCGCGCCCGCAGCCCACCCATAGTCATTGAGAAACGGCTTGCCGAATTTACGCTCAAGGTCGACTGCCAGCGCATTTAGGCGCTTCTGCTCGCGTGCAGAAATTGGTCGACACTGCAGGATTGCGGCGAACCGCTGGTACTGACGGGCGGCCTTAATGGAGTCCGCATCAAGGTGCGCAACGTAGCGTTGCGCTAAGTCTGGACCGCGTTCGGCGATCAGCATTGCGGTAACTGTCAACTCATGCATTGTTCTCCAGCGTGACATCGCGCCGTCAGCGAATCCGTTGCGCAACAAGGCCTGCACTTCCCCCGCGACTTGTGCGGCCCGACCATGCAGCCGCGTGACAACGTCCACTACTGCCAAGTCTTTGGCCCTGCGGCGGCGCCTTCTAAGCCAGTCATTCCGCATTTCGCCGATTTCTTGGCAAAGAGCCACATGGATATCGAACAGCTTGAAAGGCTCAGCCCACGTCAGTTGAAGCCGCCTCACAAAAGCGTCATGTTCATTCGTCAGGTGAAGCAGGCGGGACGCAGGTTCTTTGAGAACGCTCCGCAAGGCGGTTTCGCTCAGCGAACCCAGGATGTCTTGGGAAGCGGCCGCAATGGCACCGGTGATCCCTTCCACTGCCTGTTCAATGTCCGTGCCATCCAGATGAATATTGACGTTGCGACCGTTTGTGATCTCGTCGTCCAGCGCGAGATCAAAGCTCGACTGCTCGGAGGTTGATGGCGCGGCCAACAGTCGCTCGGCCGCGCGTTTAATAGCGTCGAAGTGCTTTGAGCCATCGATCCCTTGCTCGCGGAGCTTCTTAGTCAAAACGCCAGCGAGTACGTGTGCCGGCTCTGTTTGACTTCCCAGTGCTGCCAAGTAGGCGTGATGGAATTCCGCTGCTGCATGGGGGTGCTTCGTTGGCATGCTTGCTATTGTGGCTGCATGGCAGAGTTTTTAAGAGACAGGGAAACGGAGATGTTTCCCGAACGGAGCACTGCAGTACACCTGCCCCTTCGGAATTACTGAAGGTCTGTAAGCACCCTGCCGGGAATGAAGCACGGACGGCAACGCTGAGCCAGCGGTCCCGAGGGGAGTTCCACTCGGCTGCGTGACTGCCCGCGACTAGTGCTCCCACTGACACCAGCCGTAGGGCTGCCGAGTGCGACCGTCCGCAGCCAGACTGAAGCCTTCATTCGCGTCGCATGAGACATTGCCGCCGACAGATATCTGTGTTGCCAGAGTTGGCGGCTGTGTCGCCGAGCTTCGCTGCCAACGCTGCTGCCATCCCCACTCGGCGTGTCTCCAACACTTGGCCGGGAACATCCGCAGGCGGCTCATTGCATTCAACGCGTCCGGCGCAACACATCGGCGCAGCACCCATCAACCCACCGCCAGCAACCCCTGCAACCCACTCGCCCGCTGCGTCCGCGTCTTCACAGCTTGCGCCAGCAACCCATGCCGAGGCGCCACCAAGGTAAACGCCTCCCGCGCGCGGGTGATGCCGGTGTAGACCAGCTCGCGCGTCAGCAGCGCGCCGGCCTGGGGCGGCAGCGCGAGGGCGGTGTGCTCGAACTCGGAGCCCTGGGCCTTGTGCACCGTCATGGCGAATGCGGTTTCCACATGCGCGAGGCGCGCCACGCTCACCGAGCGCAGGTGGGGGCCATCGGCAAAAAACACGCGCAGGCCAGACGCACCGGCCAGCTTGGCCACCGGCAATGCCAGCCCCACGTCGCCGTTGAAGACGCCCGCCTCCGCGTCGTTGCGCGTGACCATGACGGGGCGGCCGGCGTACCACGGGCCGTCGCCGCGCAGCAGGCCGGCGGTGCGGGCGGCGCGTTCGATGGCGCGGCTCAGGCCTTCGGCGCCCCACGGGCCTTCGCGCACGGCGCAGAGCAGGCGAAAGCGATCAAACGCTGCAAGCACCTGCAAGGCCCAGGCGGCATGCGCATCAGGCGCCTCTGCGCTGGGGCGCTGCGCGAGCACTTCGAGATAGGCGCGGTAGCTGGCGCGCGGGCCGGCGGCGAGTGCCAGGTCGACGGCGGCTTGCGGCTCCACGCCTTCCAGCGCTTGCAGGGCGCCAGTGGCGTCGCGCTGCAGCAGAGCCGCCGCGCGTGCGCCGTCGCCAGCATGCACGGCGAGCGCCAGCTGGCCGATGGCGCCGGCAAACCGGCGGCTTTCGCGCAGCATGACCGTGTTGGGGGCGAGCAGCGATGCGCCGTCGTCTGCCGGGCCGTCTGACGCGCCGTTTAACGCGCGCAAGGGTTCGGGAATGGCAACGCCCGCTGCGGCGTGCGCGTAGCGCACGGTGTCCGCGTCGTAGTGGCCGCCTTCCGCGCCTTGGCACAAATCGCCCAGCACGGCGCCGGCTTCCACGGACGCGAGTTGGTCCTTGTCGCCCAGCAGCACCAGGCGGGCATGTGGCGGCAGGGCGGCCAGCAGTTGGGCCATCATTTCCAGATGCACCATGGACGCTTCGTCGACGATGAGCACGTCCACATCCAGCGGCGCGGCCGCATGGTGGCGCAGGCGCCGGGTGCCGGGGCGCGCGCCCAGCAGGGCGTGCAGGGTGCGGGCCGGGCCCATGCGGGCGGCGAAGCCGGTGAGGTCCAGCGCATCGCCCACGCGCGCTTGCAAGCCGGCCAGCGCCACCTCCAGCGACTGGCGCAGCCGCGCAGCGGCTTTGCCGGTGGGTGCGGCCAGCGCGACGCGCAGGCGCTCGGGCGCCGCATCGACCGCCAGCAGCGCGGCAAGCAGGCGCGCCGCGGTGAAGGTTTTGCCGGTGCCAGGGCCGCCCGTGACGATGGCGAGGCGCGAGCGCAGGGCGATGGCGCAGGCCAGCTTTTGCCAGTCGCACGCGTCCGCAGGAAGCGGGTCGAACAGGCGGTCCAGCCAGTGCCGCGTCAGCGCTTCGTCCACCGCCACCGGCGCTGCGGCGCGCGCGCGCAGCTGCTGCGCCACCTGCTGCTCAAAGCTCCAATAGCGGCGCAGGTACAACAGCGGCGCGCCGGGCGGGCCGCCCAGCACCAGCGGTGCGTCCGTGGCTGAGGCGCTGCCGGCGTCCTGCACGCAGGGGCTGGCGCGCAGCGCTTGCATCCAGGCGTCGGTGTCAGGGGCCAGCCCCTGCAGCAGCGCGCCCAGCGCGTCTTGCCCGGCGGCGGGCCAGCCCGGCAGCGCGGCCGGCCGCGCGCACAGCACTGCCATCGGCAGGCAGCTGTGGCCCCGGCCTTCGAACTGCGCGAGCAGCGCCGCGGCGACCAGCAGCTCCGGCGCAGCGCCCGGGTCGAGCCGGGCGATGAACTGCGCCAGCGCCCAGTCGAGCTGACGCAGCCAGCCGGCGTCGGCCATGGCGTGCAGGGCCGCCAACGTGGCGCCGGTGCCCGGCGCTGGGTCCGGCACGGTGTCTGCGGTGGGGTCAAGCGCGGTCATGCGGAGGTCTCCGTCGCGGGCGGGTCGCGCGCATCGAGCAGCGCATCGAGCGCGCCCAGCAGCGCCAGCGGCGGCTGCAGGTGCAGCACGCCGCCAGCCGGCCCGTCGATGCCGCGCAGGAAGAAAAACAGCGCGCCGCCCAGGTGCTGCGCCGGGTCGTATGCGCTGTCCAGCCGCGCGCGCAGCAAGCGGTGCAGCGCCAGCAGGTAAAGGGCAGCCTGCACGTCGTAGCGGTGCTGGGCCACGGCGTTTTGCAGCGCCGGCAGGTCGTAGGCCTGCGCGTCTGGCCCCAGCCAGTTGGATTTGTAGTCCAGCACCCAGTAGCGCCCGCCGTGTTCAAACACCAGGTCGGCAAAGCCCATCAGCATGCCGTGCAGCGCCCGCTCCGGCAGGGCCGGGCGCGGCGTTGCGGGCAGGATGTGGGCGCGGCACAGCGCGTCGATGTCGGCGGCGGGCAGGCGCTCGGCGGGCAACCAAAATTCCATTTCTGGCAGGCGTGTGGTCAAAGCCTGGAGCGGCACGCCCAGCGGCGGGAGCGGTGCGCTGGCAATGGCGGTCAGCCATGCCACGGCGTCGTCTGCCGCCGCGCCGTAGGCCGAGCGTTCGCAGCGCCGGCGCAGGCGGGCCGTCACCGCGCCATCGGGTTCGAGTGCAAAGCCTTCGCCCGACAGCCATTCGAGCTGCTCGTGCAGAAAGTTGCCCGCCAGCGTGCCGCGCGCGAACCCGTGCCAGACGGCGGGCGGCTCGGGGAACAGGTCGGCGGTAGCGCCGCGCGGGCTGCTGAGTGGCGCACTGCGAAGGGACGCACTGCCAGGTGGAGCACTGCCAGCCGGCGCACTTTTAAGCGCCGCGCTTTCGAGGGGCGTGCTGCCAAGGGGCGTGAGAGCGGGCCCGTCGCTTTCCGCATCGCTTTGCACCAGCGCTTCGTCGTCGGCGGGCATGGGGCGGTGAGTGGGCAGCAGCGCCTGCTGGGCGCTGGCGGCCGGCAGTCCGCGCACCAGTTGGGAAAAGCTGGCGATGCTCCATTGGCGGTCGAACTGGGCCGTGTAGTCCGGGCTGGTCCGCAGCGGGCGGGCGCCGCCGCGGGGCACGAACGCGGTGCACGGTACAGCGCCATCCGCAACGGGTTCCAAGTGAATGTCGGGCTGTTCGGCGGCAAGTTGCTGCAACACCGCAAGCCACGCCTCGGGTTCCAACGCGTGGTCGCCGGCCAGCAGGCTGCCTGCCGCGCTGAGGTGGGTGTTGGTTTTGCTGGACTTGCCGACGCTCACGGCGGCAAAGCCCAGCCACAGCGCGTGCCGGGCGCGTGTCAGCGCGACATAGAGCAAGCGCAGGTCTTCGCGCAGGCGCTCGCGCTCGGCCTGCTCCCAATCGGCGTCGGTGGGCGCCAGGTGCAAGGCGCGCATGCCCTGGGAATCCGAGAGGGCGATGGCCGGGTTGTGCTTTTGCTTCTTGACCTGGCGCACCGCGCAGGCGAACGGCAGGCAGACCACCGGGTATTCCAGCCCCTTGCTTTTGTGGATGGTGACGATCTGCACCAGGTCGGCGTCGCTCTCCAGCCGCACGATCTGTTCGTCGGCTGCGACCGCGCCGGGCTCCAGCTGGCCCGCCAGCCAGCGCAGCAGCGCCTGCTCGCCGTCCAGCGTGCTGCTGGCGGTTTGCAGCAGTTCGGCCAGGTGCAAGAAGTTGGTCAGCCGCCGCTCGCCACCGGCGTCCCGCAGCCAGCGCGCGGGCAGGCCGAACTGGTGCAGCGTCTGGCGCAGCATGGGCAGCACGCCCTGGGTTTGCCATAGAGAATGCAGCGCGCGCAGTTGCTCACTGCGCGCTTCCAAGGCCATGTCGTCGTGCGCCAGGCGTTCGAGTTCGGCAATGGGCAAATCGAGCGTCGCCGTGGCCAGCGCAGTGCGCAGGCGGCGCGCATCGCGCGGCTCGGCCACGGCTTGCAGCCACCAGAGCAGGTCGCGCGCCTCGCCGCTCTGAAACACCGAATCCTTGTCCGACAAATACACCGACGCCAGGCCGCGCCGGCGCAGCGCACGCTGCATGGCCTGGGCTTCCGTGCCGCTTCGCACCAGCACGGCGATGTCGGCAGGGCGCAGGCGCTGGAACGGCGCGCCGGCTTGCGTGAAGCCGGCCTCTGCGTCGTTGAGCCACCGCACGATTTGCTCCGCGCAGCGCGCGGCGAACCGCTGGCGCTGCACCGGCGCGCCAGCAGGCTCCAGCGCGTGGACCAGCGTCATCGGCGCGAGCGGGCCTTGGTGCGTGCGCAGCTGCTCCTTGCGGCCTTTGGCTTGCACCTGCACGAAGGGCAAAGGGTCGGCTTCCCGTGCAGCGCTGTCGGCGCCGCCGGCGTCTGTGCGAAAACCAAATGCACCGCTGCCGGGCCGCGCCTCGGCGCCGGAAAACCAGTGATTCACCACATCGACCAGCGGTTGTGTCGAGCGGTAGTTCGTATCCAGCATGGCGTGCCGCCCGCGTGTCGCGCGGCGCGCGGCCAGGTAGCTGTAAATGTCGGCGCCGCGAAACGCGTAGATGGATTGCTTGGGGTCGCCAATCAGCAGCAGCGCCGTGGCTGGGTCGTTGCCCTGGGGCTGGTACAGCCGCTCAAAAATGCGGTATTGCAGCGGCGAGGTGTCCTGGAATTCGTCGATCAGCGCCACCGGGTGCTGCGCCAGAATGCGTGCGCGCAGGGCGTCCCCGCGCGGTCCCGCCAAGGCGCGGTCGAGCCGCACCAGCATGTCGTGGAAGCCGAAGCTCCCGGCCTGCTGCTTGAGATGCGCCAGCCGCTCGGCGATGCGGGCGGCGGCGTGCGCGCGCAGCGCCATCGCCGGGGTGCGCAGGGCCTGCTGCGCACGCAGCAGCTCGGGAATGGCAGCAAAACTGGCGGTGATTTCGGGGGGAAGTGCGCGCGGCGGCGCATCGGGTTTGCGCAGCGCCAGCAAGGCTTCGGGCCGCAGGCGCTCGGTGGCGGTGGGTGTGAGCTCCAGTGTGTCGGTGCCCTCAGCGCTGGACCACGCGGCAATCTTGCGCAGCCACCCGGGGACGGACGCGAACTTGCGCGCGTCCCATTGCGCTTTGCGGTCGGCGAGTTCGCCTTCGACCCACGCGGCCAGCATTTCGGCGCGCTCTGCCCAGCCGGCTTTGAGCGCCGCCACATCGCGCGCATGGCAGGCATCGGCGCGCAGCAAGCAATCGGCTGCGCCGCCTTCGCCGGCATCGTCGTCCAGGCCGAGATGCTCCAGCGCGCGCACGTCGCTCGCCAGCGCGTCGACACCCGCCCACACCGCCAGCACGCGCTCCAGCATTTCGGGCGCGAGGGGGTAGACCTGCTGGCGCCAGTAGTCGCGCGCGGCCTGCGTGCGCAGGGTGGCTTCGTCGGCGTCCAGTGCCTCGTCAAACAGCGCGCCGCTGTCAAAGGCGTGCTCGCGCAGCATGCGTTGGCACCAGGCGTCGATGGTTTGCACGGCGGCGTCGTCCATGCCCTCGGCGGCAGCGGCCAGGCGCCAGGCGGCCTGCTCGCGCGCGGGGCCGGCGCTGTAGTCGTTGCGCAGCGCAGCCAGGTACGCATCGCCGGCGTCGGGCTCGGCCTCGCCGCGCAGCACGCGCGCCGCTTCGGTCAGGCGCATGCGAATGCGGTTGGAAAGCTCGCGCGTGGCGGCGCGGGTGAACGTCATCACCAGAATTTCGGGCGGTGCCAGCGGCCGGGCAAAGCCGTCCGCGCCGCCGTGGCCCAGCACCAGGCGCAAATAGAGCGCGGCGATGGTCCAGGTTTTGCCGGTGCCGGCGCTGGCCTCAATCAACCGGCTGCCGTGCAGCGGGAAGTGCAGTGCGTCGAGTTTTTGGGCGGTTTCGCTGTGCGCGGTCGTCATGCGTCTGCCTCGGTGTCGTCGCCATCGGCTTGCAGCGCGGCATACGGCGCGATCTCCAGCGCGGTGGCCACCCACCGGGCGAGTGGCGCGTGCACCAGCGGTGCCAGCGCTTCGAACTGGCCGCCCTCCGAGAGCGATTCAAAGTCGGGATAGAACCGCTGCCACTCTGCGTCCTGCCCTTCGCCCGGCGCGCCGCCCGCTGAGCCGTTGCGGACACCACTGCCTTCATAGGCGGCATCGGCCGCGCGTTCTTGCACCAGCGCAAGCGCGGTGCGCAGGGGCAAGGGCAGCGGCCGTTCGGCGTGGGCCTGCTGCTGCCACAGCGCGAGGACTTGCGCCAGCACAGGCTCGGCCGTGGCCTGCTCCATGGGCGGCCAGCACACCAGCGCGTCGCCCGCCACAAGCACGCCGTGCACCGGGGCGCCGCTGGCGGCTGCGGCCAGCGCGCGCAGCCATGCGACCAAAAGCTTGTCCGGCCGCGCTTGCGGCGGGCCCTTGTCTTTCGCCAGCACGCGCGATGCGGTGCGGGTGAGCAGCGCGACGCGGCCATCGGCGGCGCGGCGCAGGGGTTCGATCCAGTCCTCCAGCAACGGATTGGCTGAATTTTTTAAGTCAAATTGGCCTATAGCGCTTACTGGGTAAGCGCCGGCAGCTATTAATTCAGGAGTTTGATCGAGCGGCCATGCCGCGCGCACGCGGGGGGCGGGCGCGCTCCAGTGGGCGCATTGCTGCTGCCAAGCCTGCGCCCACGGCAGCCATTCGCCCCACAGCGCGCGCTCGGCGCGTGCGCCCAGGCCGGCCATGGGCAGGCGGCCGGCGCGCCGCATGCTGGCAAGCGCGTCCGCAAGCTGCTGGTCCAGCGCGGCCGGGTCGCCGAGCGCCGCGCGGGCATCGAGTGCGGCGCCGATTTCTTCGGCGATCTGGTGCTTGTCCAGGCCCGCCACCAGGAAGCTCTCGTCGTCGGCCACGGCGTCCTCGGGCGCTTCGAACACCACCGCCAGCCGCTCGCGCAGAAACGCCCGCGCAGGGTGGCGCAGGAACCGGCCCAGCTGCGCCAGCGTGGCGGGGCGCGCAGGCTCGGCGTGGGGCAGTGCAGAACCGGAATCGGAATCGGGCAGTGCGGCGGCATCGGGCGCCTCGTGCACCGCGCGCCATTCGCGGGCGTAGGTGAACCAGCCCGCATCGCCCTCGAAGTACTGGCGGCTGAAAGCCTGCAGCGGGTGCTCGGTGGTGCGTGCGGCCACCGCGTCTGCGCCCCAACCGGAAGCGAGGTAGTCGCGCAGCTGCGCGACCAGCACAGAGGGCGGTTGCTCGCTGTTGTCGCGCACGCTGCGGCCCGTCCAGCTCACCAGCAGCGCGCGGCGGGCGGACAGCAGGGCTTCGAGCATCAGCTGGCGGTCGTCGCCCTGGCGGGAGCGGTCGCCGGGGCGCGCCATGCCGGGCAGCGCCATCAAGTCAAAGTCGCTGCGTGGGCTGCGGCGCGGGTAGTCGCCGTCGTTCATGCCGAGCAGGCACACCACCTCGAACGGGATGGCGCGCAGCGGCAGCAGCGTGCAGAACGTCACGCCCCCGGCGCGAAACCGCTGCGCGGGCTGGGGCTCGTCCAGCGCCTGCATCCACGCAGCGCGGGCGATGTCCAGCGCTACCGGCGCGTTGAAATCGGCGGCATCGCACGCGGCGAGCCAGTCGGCCAGCGCGGCGTGCAGGGCCTGCAGCACCTGGCGGTCGCCGTCGTCCACCGCGCGCGCGAAATCTGCCATCAGTGCGCGAAAACGCTCGGCCCATTCGGCGGGTGTGGCAGACGTGGACGCCAGCGCCGCCCACTGCGTCAAGCGGGTGGTGAGTGCGGCCAGCGCGCCGGCCAGATCGGCCTCCAGCCCGCCGACTTCGTCCCAGGCTTCGATGCCGGCAAAAGTGGCACTGCCCGCGGCGTAGCCCAGCAGCATGCGCTCGAGGCCCGCCAGCGCGGTGTTCTGCGTGCCGCACGCGGCGAGATCGAGCGCAGTGCGCTGCGGCGCGTCCAGCCCCCAGCGTATGCCTGCGCCTTCCATCCACCCGGAAAGCTGGGCGACTTCGTCCGCGGCCAGCCCAAAGCGCGCCGCAATGGCGGGCACATCCAGCAGGTCGCGCAGCTCGCTCAAGGTGCAGCGCTGCTGCGGCAGGCGTAGCAGCCAGTCGAGCGCGCCGACCAGCGGATGGCTGGCGCCGGCGCTCAGGTCGGCAATGCCCCACGGGATGAAGCGCGCGTCGCCGCGCGGCACCTGGCCAAACACCGCGCGGATGGCCGGCGCGAAGTCTTCGATGTTGGGCACCATGACGACGATGTCGCGCGGCGCTATCGGTGCGCCGCCGGGCGGATCGGCCAGCATCTGCAGCAGCTGGTCGTGCAGCACCTCGACCTCGCGCAGCGCGCTGTGGGCGCTGTGGAAGGCAATGGAGCGGTCGCTTGGGGCCAGCACGCGCGCAGAGTGTTCGGCCAGCGGCACCAGGTCGCGGATGCGGTTTTGCACCTGCACGAGCAGCGGTGCATCGGGCGCATCGTCTTCGCCAAACAGGTCGGCGCGCGGCATGGCAGGCAGCTGCAGCGCGGCGGCGGCCTCGTCGAAGGCGTCGAGCTGGCGCACGAAGTCGCGCCCCTGGCGTCCCCAGGCAGCGAGCAGCGGGTGGGCGTGGGCATGGAGCTGCTCCAGCGGCACGCTGGCCAGTGCGACATTGCGCCGCAGCGGCTGGTAGCGCCGCGCTTGCGCAAGCAGCTCGCGCCCGTCCATGGCGTCGGCCCAGTGGAAGCGGCAGGGGTTCGGAAAGGCGATCAGCACCTGGCTGGTGCGCGCGATGGCGCTCACCAGTTCCAGCACCGGCAGCGGCATGTGCGTCATGCCGAACAGCACCACGCGGCGCGGCAGCGCCATGGCCGCAGGCTGGCCGCTGCGCAGCACTTCGAGCGCGCGCTGGTGGATTTGCGGGCGGATGGCGGCACGCGCTTCGTCGTCCAGGCCATTGAGCACGGCGCGCCACAACAACGCCTGCCAGCGCTGGTCGGGCGGCAGGGGTGTGACCCTTCCCGCAGCGCCTTGCACGCGGTCATTGCCGTTCGCCCAGTCGCCCAGCCAGTCGGAACGGTACACCTGGTACTGGTCGAACAGGTCGGCCAGCCGGCCGGCGAGCTGCCAAAGTCGGTCCGGCTCATTGCCGCGCAGAAAGCCCGCCACGGGCTCAAATCCGGGCTCCGCAATCAGCGTGGGAAGCAGCTGCAGCAAGCGCCAGGTGAGGGGAGATTTGTCCACCGCCGAGCGCGGCGGCACTGCGCCAGCGCCGAGCACCTGGCGGTAGCTGCGCCACAAAAAGCGCGCGGGCAGCTCGACCTGCGTGGCTGCGCAAATGCCGGCACGCGCGGCCTGCGCCATCTTGAACCACTCGGCCACACCGTTGCTTTGCACCAGCACGATCTCCGATTCCAGCGGCGCCAGGGGCCGCTGGTCCAGCCAGTCCAGCACCGCGTCCGCCAGCCACTCGGCGCGGTTGCCGTGCAGGGTGATCAGGCCGGGAGCGAGGGGGGAGGGCGAAGGTGCAGCGGTAGGAGGCATCGGACGGGGCGCTGCAGCTTTCAGGGCAAGCACGGGGTTTGGCAAAGCAAAACGCCCACAGAAGTGGGCGTTTTAGAAAACTGGGTGGGCGAAGAGGTGATGCGGCGATTCCACTTGTAAATTTATTATAGATTCGCTGGCAGCGCTGGAGCACACGCTCTTGCGGCCAACCAGGGATTCTTTGAAGTGACCACCAGCAGCGCAGGCGAGCACCCAGCAGGGACCGACGCCGCAACGCCAAAACCGACTGCGCCCGCTGCGCTGGACATGCGCTGGCGCGCGCGGCAGATCTTTTTGACCCCGCATCGGCTGGCCTTCTTTCTGGCCATGGTGGTGCTCGCCGCCTCGGGGTTGTGGTGGGCCGTTGTGCAGGGCAGTCGCCTGACGCAGTCCCCTTGGAATACAGAAGCCGTGCCGGTGGTGCTGGTGCACTCCGCGCTGATGGTGTTTGGCTTCTTCCCATTGTTTTTTTGCGGCTTTCTGTTTACCGCAGGGCCGAAATGGTTGCGCGTGGAACCTTGGCCAGTGCGCACCCTGCGCGCGCCGCTGCTGCTTTTGGCGGGCGGCTGGCTGGTGTGGTGGGGCGGCGCGCAGGTGGACCGTCTGCTGGCAGGCGGCGGCGCATTGCTGGCACTGGTGGGCTTGGTGTGGGTCTCGGTGCTGTTCTGGCGCCTGCTGCTGCGCAGCCAGGCGGACGACCAAGTGCACGCGCGGATCGTAGGCGTTGCGCTGTTGATCGGCACGCTCTGCGTTGCAGGCTTGGCAGGCGGGGTGGTGCGCGGCGACTGGGCCTTGGCGCGCAATGCTGTACTGAGCGGCCTGTGGGGTTTTGCCGTACTGGTGTTTGTCACGGTGGCGCACCGCATGCTGCCGTTTTTCTCGCCGCCGGAAGGCCACGAAGGCCATCCCTGGGGCGCTCTGGCGCTGCTGGCGGGGGCCGCAGTGCTTGAAGCTTTGGCGGTCTGGGTCGACGTTGCGCTGTCGGCCGGGACGACGATTGCGGTGGTTTGGACGGCGGCGCACGGCGCGCTGGAACTGCTGCTCGGCATCCTGCTGCTCTGGCGCGCCTGGCGTTGGGCGCAGCGGCAAAGCCTGCGCAACCGTTTGCTGCGCATGTTCTACCTTGGGTTTGTCTGGCTGGGAGTGGCGTTTGTGCTGCACGGCCTGGCCCGTTTCGCAGCCTTGGCGGGGGCCGCGCATTGGCAGCTTGGCGCCCTGCATGCGCTGAGCATGGGATGCCTCGCCTCTTTGATGCTCGCGATGGTGACCCGGGTGTCGTGCGGGCACAGCGGGCGCTCGCAGGTGGCAGATCGGGTGCTGTGGGGCTTGTTCAACCTGCTGCAACTGGCCGCCGTGCTGCGCGTGTTGGCCGCGCTGGGGGGTGCTGCATCGCCGGCCCTGATGGCTGCAGCCGCCATGCTCTGGGCCGTCGTCACCCTGACATGGGCGCTGCGATTGGGGTCTTGGTACGGGCTGCTTCGGCCCGACGGCCGCGCCGGGTGACAATCGCCGCATGAAGGACGATGCCACCCCGGCAGCGCTGGCATCGGGCCAGGAATGCGCCGCGTTTGCCGGTGCGCTCATGCAAGCGCGCCGCACCATTCTGCCCAAGCGCCTCGGCCTTCCTGCGCCCAGCGCGCCGCAACTGCAGCAGATTCTGGCAAGTGCTGCGCATGCGCCGGACCATGGGCAGTTGCTGCCCTGGCGCTTGGTTGAGGTGCCGCAGGCGGCGCGCAGCGCCCTTGCCGATGCGTTTGCCGAAGCCTTGCTTGCGCGCGATGCAAGCGCGCTGCCCGAGCAGGTGGCGCAGGCACGCGAGAAGGCGTTCCGGTCGCCCGTGCTGCTGCTGGTCGTGGTCGACTTGACTTGTGGCGACGCCGACATCGCCCCCGCCGAGCGCATGGTTTCCGCCGGTTGCGCAGTGCAAAACCTGCTGCTGATGGCCACGGCGCTGGGCTTTGGCTCGGCGCTCACCAGCGGCAAGGCGCTGGGTTCTTCGGCGCTGCGCAGGTTGTTTGGTCTTGGTGAGGCGCAGCAGGCGTTGTGCTTTGTCAACATAGGCACCGTGGTCGCGCCCAAGCCCGGACGCGCCCGGCCAGCGCCTGCGTCTTATTGCTCGGTGCTGCAAGTGCAAGCTTGATGGCCATGCCTTGCAGAAACCAGCGAACTTGTTTTTGTCCCAGTTTTTCTCTTGAACTTTGGAAGCCTTGAAATGGAAATCGCCAGTTTTGAAGAACTCTTGCAGGCTGCCCGAGCGCAGCCTGAGCCCCCGCGCCTGCTGTTTGTATTTGCCGGCGTGGAACTGCCGGACGACGCCACGCCAGAGCAGCGCGCGCACTTTGAGCGCGGCGAAGGCGGTGCGCTGGTGCCGCTGATGTGTGCCGACAAGGCGTTGGATGAGCTCGACTCGTTCGAAACCCTGGCGCAACAAGCGGCCCAGTTTGGCAAGGAATGGTCGCTGGTGTTTGCTGCCGCGCTCGCCGGCAAGCCAAACCAAGTGCCGACCACCGAAGATGCGCAGGAACCGCTCGACCGCATGGTGGACGCCATCAAGCGCGGCATGCACGCCGGCATGGTTCCCTTTGACCGCAGCGGCCATGCGGTGCGGATCGACTGAGCATGGTTGGCAGCTCCCGCGGCATCCCCTTGCCCGGCTTTGGCGCGCCGGCCGTGGGCTTCGATACCCCGTTTGAGATGCTCGAAGCCTGCCACGAGCGCGTCCAGCGCACGCTGGCCTTGCAAGAGCGCTTGTGTCAGCACTTGCAAACCAAAGGCTGTGACGCCTCAGCGCAAAGCGCGGCGCGCGATGTGCTGCGCTACTTCGACATCGCGGCGCCCCTGCACCATGAGGACGAGGAATTGCACGTCTTTCCGGTCTTGCGGGCGAGCGGCGACCCACAAGTCACCGCTGCTGTGGCGCGGTTGGAGAGCGAGCATGTAGCAATGGCGGCGCGCTGGGCGGTGGCCCGCAGCGCTTTGCTCGCCTTGGCGGAGGGAGAAATCGCGGAGTTTTCGAAGCAGCAGCAGGCCGCACTTTCGGCGTTTGCCGCTGGATACGCAGAACACATCGCGCTGGAAGAGGGCCTCATATACCCCGCAGCCCGCGCCGCCATGGGCACCGTGGCGCTTCAAACCATGGCAAGCGATATGCGCCAGCGCCGTGGTGCGAAGGTTTGAGTGCTATTACTAGTAGAGCTGCTAGCGCTTACCCAGTAAGCGCTAGAGCCACTTTTTAACAAAAATTATCAGTGCACCACCACGGGATGCTGTGCCAGGCCGGTGTAGCCGTCGAGCGTGTCTTCCACTTCTTCCTGTGTCGGGGCGTCGCGCTGCCAGGCGAGGATTTGCAGCTGAAACATTTCGGCCCAGGAGCCGTCCAGATAGACCTCCTTACCGCTGCGTTTGTCGACAATTTCAAAACCGTGCCGGGCCAGTTGCGGCAGCTTCACTTCGTCGGTGGAGGATTTCTCCAGACGGTCGGCATCGGGCAGCATGTGCACCACCACAAAAGAATCCGAGTCGTAGAGCATGTTCATGGCGTTCCTCCCTGGTTGCGTCCATTGGACCATTGTCAGATGGATATGAAGCGCCAGAGTTCAAGCTGGGGGAAGCCCCGCACGGTTTGTCTGTTTGGGACTACAGGCGATGCTAGGGCGCCTCGCGGCTTTGCAGGTTCAGTTCGGCGAAATCGCCATTGGCCTCGGTCAGGCGGATGCGCACTGGTAGGTAGCCCAGGCTGGGCGCCAGCCAGACCTGCGCCTTCTGGTCGTGGTCGCGCCGGGGCAGGCGCTGCAGGGGCAAGGCGCGCACGGTGCCCACAGGGAGCTCCAGCGTTTGCTCGGGCTCCACACTGAAGGTCCAAACATCTGCCGCGCGCGCGCTGACGGTGGTCATGGAAATCTCGGTGCCTGCGGGATAGCGCTCGGGCGCAGCCGCCAGCATGCTGCCCAGTTGCAGGAATACGCTTAAGCGGTCCTGCGCGCCGGGCTCAATGGGGGCCGCAGGCGTGTTGGCGCTGAAAGTGACGCGCCCGCTTGCGAAGTCGAAGTGGGCGGCCCGCTCGCTGCGTGCACGGTCGCCAAAGCGCCGAGGCTGCAGGCCGAACTCGGTAACGCTCCCCACACTGGTTTGAGAGCGCGAGCCCAGCAGAAAGACCTTGATTTCTTGACGCGCGCTGTAGCTCGTCGCGTCGTGCTGCCACACCAGCACCGCGCCCGCGTTGTAGCCAAAGCCTTTGGCTTGACCCGTGACCTCGAAGTCGAGGCGTGCTGGCGGCGGCAGCTTGACCGGTGGCAGGCTGGCCGCCTGCCCGTCTGCGTTGTTGGCAGGTGCAGATGTGCTCGCCGCGCTTGGCTTCACCGAGACGGCAGAGGCGACCACAACCGCTGATGGCGAGGTTGGCGAGCGCGCGGCATCTTCTACCGCCGTGGGTGGTGGCGGGGGTGGTGGCGGGTCTTGCGCAGCTTGCACCTCTGCGGGGGGACTGCCTGAGCCGTCAAGCGCCAGCAGTTCGTCTTCGCTCGGAAGCGCCCACGCGGGCGGCGCTGCGGTCCAATCGGTGGCGGGGGTGGGCGGTGGAGGGGTTGGCACGCTCGCTTCGGTTGAAGGCGTCTGAGTAGCGCGGGGCTTTTGTGCGGCGGGCGCTGTGCGTACCGCTGCCCTTGGCTTGGGTTTTGTGGACGGCGGCGCCGCGGCAGCGGGCGGTTCTGGCGCAGCCAGGGAAATGCTGCGCGTCTCAAACGCTTGCGGCTGGGCGCGGCTGGCAGGGCGCACGCTGCTGGCTGAGGCGCCGGTCAGCAGCAGGACGTGCAGCGCAAGTACCAATGCAACAAGAAAAAACAGGGCGCGGCGTGGAATCATGGGCAGGCGCAACGTTACCACCGCAGGTACGGCTTAGGCGCTTGCTCGGCTACCATCCCCGCGGTGCGCTCGGCCATTGGCGCCGCAGGTCGCCTCTACTTGCCCCCTTTTTATGAAACTTGCCACCCTTCAAGACGGCTCGCGCGACGGCCAGTTGGTGGTCGTCTCCCGCGACCTCGCCAGCGCCCACTACGCCACCGGCATTGCCAACCGCCTGCAGCAGGTGCTGGACGACTGGGGCTTTTTTGCCCCGCAGCTGCAGGACCTCTACGACGCCCTGAACGCCGGCCGTGCGCGCCACGCCTTTCCGTTTGACCCGCAGCAGTGCCTGGCGCCCCTGCCGCGCGCCTTCCAGTGCGTGGAGGCAGCTTCACCGGTCATCGGAGACCGCGCAGCGCCGGCCGCAGCGCTCAGGCTTGGGCAGCTTGCGGGCGATGCCTTTGTCGGCGCCTGCGACCCGTTGCCGGTCGGTGCAGTCGGTATGGACCTCGACTTCGGCGCGGGCCTCGCAGTGGTGACCGGCGATCTGGCCGCTGGCAGCACCAGCGGTCAGGCGCTCGACGCGGTGCGTTTGCTGATGCTGGCCAACAGCGTGGCTTGTCGCGCGCTCGAAGCGGCAGAGCAGGAGGCAGGATGCGGCCCGCAGCACAGCCGCCCGGTGACGGCGTTCAGCCCGGTGGCGGTGACACTGGACGAACTCGGCGCTTCGTGGGACAAAGGCCGGCTGCGGCTGACCCTGCACGCGGGCTTGAATGGCCGCAAGCTCGGGCTGTGCGACGCTGCGGCAGGCATGGCCTGGAGTTTTGGCGAGCTGATTGCGCACGCGGCCCGCACGCGCCCGCTGGGCGCCGGCACCATTGTCTGCAGCGGGCCGCTGCGCGCTGGTGCAGCGCCGGGCAGCAAGGAGAGCTCTGGTGCTTCAAGCGCCTGCGCCAGCCTGCAAGAGCGGCGCAGCTGGGAGATGGAGCATGGCGGCCAAACCGGCAGCAGCTTTCTTCAGCTGGGCGATCAGATTCGCATCGACCTCAAAGGACCAGATGGGCGCAGTGTGTGTGGCGCCATTGAGCAAACGGTCGGCGTGCCCGTGCGCGTTCAGGCGCAAGAGCAGGGCGCTTGAGTCTTCGTTGTAGGTCGCGCGTAAGCAGGCGACTGCACCAAATGCAGGCGATTGCCGCGGGCAAGCCCGAAGTGCCAAGTGGTGAAATACGGGCTTGTGCAGCGATACGCGCCCGGGCAGCGTGGGCTTTGGCATTTTCCAGCGCGCGCCGGTGGGTCGCGCGCTACAGTGAAGTGCGCCGCGCGAGTCGGCACTTTGCAGGTTGCGCAGGCGTTCTGTTCCCACGACACTTCAAAAAGGAGAAACTCCCCATGGCCGATACTTGGTTGCCCTCGCTGATCACCGCCACACCCCAAGAAGGTTTTGAACTCGCCATCACGCTGAGCCGGCGCGGCGTCAAGTACACCCAGCCGGATATGGAGACGCTCAAGCACTTGCGTCCTGAGTACGCGAACTCTGCCGATGGCCTCACCGCCGCCTCGCAGGTCATTGCCATCAATTTCCAGACCGTATCTGCCGCCAACAACTACTGGCGCGGGTGAACGCGTAGCATAAAAAAATATAGGAAAAAAGGACTCTAGCGCTTATTGGATAAGCGCTAGAAGCTCTTTATTTGGTAGCAATCGTGGGCGCGCTGCTGCGCTCCACTTCCACCAGGCAGTCGTAAAACGTCGGCGCTTGGCCAATGTCGGTCAGCGCCTGGCTGGTGAGCTGGTTGACGTTGGTGCCCGCCAAGCCAAGCTTGCGCCACCAGATGCCCAGGCCGTTGACGACACCGGGGCGGGCGCGTTCGCTCAGCTCGGCGTGGCACAGGTAGCTGCCCCGGTCGTTGAACACGCGCACCACGCTGCCGTCTGCAATGCCGCGCACGGCAGCGTCCAGCGGGTGGATCTCCAACAGTGGCCGGCCTTCCAGTTTTTGCAGGCTGGCCACGTTGACGAAGGTGGTGTTGAGGAAATTGCGCGCGGGTGGCGAAATCATCGCCAGCGGGTAGGCTGTCGACTGGCCAAATGCTTCGTAGTTCGGCACATGGTTGGGTAGGCCGTCCTGCCCGGAAGCCGCCAGCGCAGCGCTGAAAAATTCGCACTTGCCCGACGCTGTGGGGAAGTTGCCCTCGGCATAGGGCGCCTCGGGAATGGGCAGCGCAGCAAAGCCCTGGTCCAGCAACTCGTTGAAATCGACTTTCTCGCCGTAGGCTTGGCGGCACAAGGCCTCGTCGCTGTCGGAAAAACAGGTTTCGGTAAAACCCATGTGCGCCGCCAGTTCGCGAAAGATGCGCGCGTTGGAGCGTGCCTCGCCGCAGGGCGCAATGGCCGGGCGGTTGAGCAGCACATCGGTGTGCCCATAGGCCAGGTGCACGTCCCAGTGTTCGAGCTGCGTGGTGGCCGGCAAGATGTAGTCGGCGTAGTCGGCGGTGTCGGTCTGGAAATGCTCCAGCACGACAGTGAACACATGCTCCTGCGCAAAGCCGCGCGCCACCTTGCTCGATTCGGGCGCGACAGCGAGCGGGTTACTGTTGTAGACCACCACAGCCTCAATTTGCGGGCCGAAATCCTCGCTGGTCTCGTGCAACAAGTCGTCGCCAATGGTCACCATGTTGATGGTGCGCGGGCGGCGCTCGCCGAGCAGCTCGGGGCGCTGCAGAACGCTGCGTTGCACCGGGAAGTTGCCCGAACTTGAAAACAGCACGCCACCCGCGCGCTCGCGCCAGGCGCCGGTGAGCGCCGGCAGGCTGGCGATGGCGCGCACCGCATTGCCACCGCCGCGCACGCGCTGCACGCCGTAGTTCACGCGGATGGCTGCAGGCTTGGTCGTGCCGTAGGCGCGCGCCAGGGCGCGAATCTGCGCAACCGGCAAGGCGCAGACCTCGGCTGCGCGCTCGGGCGGCCACTGCAAGGCACGCTGCTTGAGCTGCTCCCAGCCCAGCGTGTGCTGCGCCAGATAGTCGTGGTCCAGCCAGTCGTTCTTAATCAGCTCGTGCATCAGCGCCAGCGCCAGCGCCGCATCGGTGCCGGGCAGCAATTGCAGGTGTTCGTGGCATTTGTCCGCGGTTTCGGTCTTGCGCGGGTCGATGCAGATGAGGCGTGCGCCGTCGCGCTTGGCCTGCTGGGCGTAGCGCCAAAAATGCAGGGTGCTGGTGATGGCGTTGCTGCCCCAGATGACGATCAGCTTGGCCTCGGCAAAGAACTCGACCTTCATGCCCACCTTGCCGCCGAGGGTATGGCCCAGCGCTTCGCCGCCGGCGGTCGAGCAAATGCTGCGATGCAGCATTGAGGCGCCCAGGCGGTGGAAGAAGCGCCGGTCCATGCTCTCGCCTTGCACCAAGCCCATGGTGCCGGCAAAGCTGTAGGGCACGATGGCCTGCGGGTTCCGCGCTGCAATTTCGGCCAGGCGCGCCGCAATGTCGGCCAGCGCTTCGTCCCAAGCCACCGGCGCGAACTGGCCGCTGCCCTTGGGGCCCACGCGTTTGAGCGGGGTCAGGATGCGGTCTTGGTGGTAGGTGCGCTCAGGGTATTTGGCGACCTTGGCGCAGAGCACGCCACCCGTTTGCGCGTGCGCTGGGTTGCCTTGCACGCGCACCGCCACACCGTTTTCCACCGTGGTCAGCAGCGCGCAGGTGTCGGGGCAGTCGTGCGGGCAAGCGCCGCGCACCGTGTGGGTGGCGCCAAGCGCAGCGGCTGGCACAAGGGCGGAAACCAAGGTCATGGCGGAAAGGTGAAAAAACAGTTCTCGGCAGCTTCTGCGCTGGCGGGCTAGACTGCACATTCTGAAGGAAAGCTGCCATGAAGGTCATTGACTCCATCCTCACCCAAGCCGCTGGCATTGCCAGCCTGCGCCGCGACATCCACGCCCACCCAGAACTGTGTTTTGAAGAAGTGCGCACCGCCGACCTGGTGGCCAGCAAGCTGACCGAGTGGGGCATACCCATTCACCGCGGCATGGGCACCACCGGTGTGGTCGGCATCGTGCACGGGCGCGATGGTGGCGCTTGTGGCCGAGCGATTGGCCTGCGCGCCGACATGGACGCGCTGCCCATGCAGGAGCACAACGCGTTCGAGCACACCAGCCGCCACGCCGGCAAGATGCACGCCTGTGGCCACGATGGCCACACGGCCATGCTGCTGGCAGCGGCGCAGCACTTTTCCAAAGAGCGCAATTTCGACGGCACGGTCTATCTGATCTTCCAGCCAGCGGAAGAAGGCGGTGGTGGCGCTCGCGAGATGATCAACGATGGGTTGTTCACCCAGTTCGACGTGCAGGCCGTTTTTGGCATGCACAACTGGCCGGGCATGCCGGTCGGGCAGCTTGCCCTGAGCCCCGGCCCGGTAATGGCCTCGTCCAACGAATTCAAGATCACCATCCGAGGCAAGGGCGGCCATGCGGCAATGCCGCACACGACCGTCGATCCGGTGCCGATTGCCTGCCAAATGGTGCAGGCGTTCCAGAACATCATCAGCCGCAACAAGAAGCCGGTGGACGCGGGCGTGATTTCGGTCACCATGATCCACACCGGCGAAGCGACCAACGTCGTGCCTGAGAGCTGCGAATTGCAGGGCACGGTGCGCACCTTCACGCTGGAAGTGCTCGACCTGATCGAAGCGCGCATGCGCGAGGTGGCCGAGCACACCTGCGCGGCGCACCAAGCGACCTGTGAATTTGAATTCGTACGCAACTACCCGCCGACCATCAATGCACCCGCCGAGGCCCAGTTCGCACGCGAAGTCATGGCCCGCGTCGTCGGCGAAGCCAACGTCGTGGCGCAAGAACCCACCATGGGCGCAGAAGACTTTGCCTACATGTTGCTAGAGCGCCCCGGCGCCTACTTCTTCATCGGCAATGGCGAGGGCGCGCACCGCATGCACGGCCACGGCGAAGGGCCATGCATGCTGCACAACCCCAGCTACGATTTCAACGACGACCTGATTCCCCTGGGCGCCACGGTGTGGGTGCGCTTGGTAGAAGACTGGCTCGCTGCCAAGTCCGCCACATGATTGGCGTAAACGAGGCTTTCTCAACACGCTACGCGCAGGCGCGCGTGCGGTTTCTCGAAGCTGCTGCCACGCTTGGCCTGCCCATCGAGTCGCATGCCCATCCGCTGACCGGGCGCGACGGCGAACCCTTGGCCATGGACGTTGCGCGCGATGGCCCAGAGGATGCCGACAAGCTCTTGATCGTCAGCAGCGCCTGCCACGGCGTCGAAGGCTATTGCGGCAGCGGCGTGCAGGTGTTTGCGCTGCACGATGCCGAGTGGCGCGAGCAGGCGCGCGCGGCGGGTGTGGCGGTGCTGTACGTGCACGCGCTCAACCCCTACGGCTTTTCGCACCTGCGCCGCACCACGCACGAAAACGTCGACCTGAACCGCAATTTTCAGGACTTCAGCAAACCGCTGCCAGTCAACGCCGGCTACCGCGAGATAGCGCAGCTGCTGCTGCCCGATGTGTGGCCGCCGAACTCTGAGAACCAGGCCGCTGTGCAGGACTACCTCGCGACCAAGGGCGAAGCTGCTTGGCAGGCCGCCGTCTCTGGCGGGCAGTACGAATTTGAAGGCGGCATGTTCTTTGGCGGCCAGCGGCCGACCTGGAGCAACCTGACGCTGCGCAGCGTGTTGCGGGCACACGGCGCTGCCGCCCGACGCATTGGCTGGATTGACCTGCACACCGGCCTTGGCCCGAATGGTCTGGGCGAACGCATTTACGCCGGTGGCGACGACGCACAGGCCGTTGCGCGCGCCCGCGCATGGTGGGACGGCGGCGGCGCCACGCCCATTACCTCGATCTACGACGGCTCGTCCAGCTCAGCGCCGCTCACCGGCCTGATGTGGACCGCCATCTACGACGAATGCCCGCAGGCCGAGTACACCGGCATTGCACTGGAATACGGCACGCTGCCGATTTTGCAAATGCTGCAGGCGCTGCGCGCCGAGCACTGGCTGCACCAGCACCCCGAGGCGCCGGCGGAGCAGGCCGCGCAAATCAAGGCCGACATGCTCGCCGCGTTCTACACCGACACCGACGCTTGGCGTGGGCAAATCATCAGCCAGGCGAGGCAAGCCCTGTTCCAAGCCGTGCAAGGCTTGAATTCTTGATGTTTTAGGGCTCTAGCGCTTATGCAGTAAGCGCTGGCAGCTCTTAAATCAATAGTATTTAGTTGCCCACCACCGCGCCCTGGGTAGCGCCGTGGCCGGTACTGCGGTCGTAGTCCCGTTCGCGATCCACATGCTCCGCCAGAAGGCGCGTGCCAAGCGCGTTGGCATTGCGTTCCAGCGCTGCGCAGGTGGCAGCCTCGGGCAGGGCTGAAATCCCTTGGTCGATGGCGCGCGCCGCATCGCGGCCCCACTGCACATGGCCCTGTTCGTGGCGGCGAAGGGCCGCCGCATAGCGCTCGAAGGTTTCGCGTTGGGCCGCGGTGCCGCCCTGCAGCTGCGGCAATTGAATGGTGGTGCTCAGCCGGGTATTGACCCGGGTGATGCGGCAGCGTCCGCTGGCGCTGCTGTGCCACCAAAATTTCCAGTCCACGTTCCAGGCGGTGTAGCCGTGAAAGCGCTTGCCGTTCTCGCGGATGGGTGTCGCATCGTTCAACGCTTCGCGCAGGCTCTGCCCCGGGGCAATGGGCACGTTGTAGGGCCGCTCAGTGTCGTCTTGCGTGACTTCGGCAGCAGCCGGCGCGCAGGCCAGCAGCACGCCGAGTGCCCAGGCGGTGCTTACTCCTGCGGGCCCCACGGCAGCATCAAGGTCAGGGTGGCGAGCGCATCGAATTCGGGCGCAAAGGCGTCGATGATGCGCTGCGGTTCCGGGCACAGCACGGTGTCGGTGATGACGCCAAACTGCACGCCGCCGCCGTAGCTCAGGATCGAGACGCCCAGCCCGACGCTGCCCGTCTGCGGTACCCAGAACATGCACTGCGTGACCTGCGCGCCGCAAATCGTCATCGGCTCGCGCGGACCGGGTACGTTGGTCATCACCGCGGTGGTCTTGCGGCCAAACAGGTTCAGGAGGGCGTCCTGCGCTGGCTTGACCATCAGCCCGGCGACCGCCAGCAGCCCAAAGGCCAGCAGCGGCTGCGTACTGCCTTTGAGCGCGCCCATGCGGTGGCGCACCTCGTAAATCCGCTCGATCGGGTTTTCGATGCCAATCGGCAGCACCAGCGGTGCCAGGCCAAAGTGGTTGCCGAGCTTCCAGGCCTCTTCCATGGGGCGCAAGTTCACCGGAATCATGGCGCGAATCTCTTTGCCCATGGTGTCGTCGCCCAAGCCCCGCAGGTAGCTGCCAATGGCGCCAGCGACGCACGACAGCAGCACGTCGTTCACCGAGCAGCCCAGCACGCGGCCCACGGCCTTCACGTCGTCAAGGGGCAGCGGCGGGCACCAAGCGACGCGCTTGACTGTGCCGGGCTCGCCCTTGAGGCGGGTGGGCGAGTCGTCGGGCATGAGCGCGAGCGCCGCCGCGTCGCTCAGCACCTGCCACGCCATGCGGGCGGCATCGGCCGAGCCGGCAAGACCGTGCTGCACGGCCTTTTCGGGGTCAAGCAGCGCGTGCAGCGAGCGCGCCGCGCCTTCGCCAGCGAACTCGATGGCCCGCACCGTCAGGCCCGCGAGCGGCTTGATCAGCGCGTCGGAAAGCCAATCCTCGGTGCTTGCAGCCTCGCGGCGCTTGCGTTTGGGTGGCTCCGAGCCACCGTCCACCAGCGACATGACCACCGAGATCAGCGCAATGCCGTCGGCAATGCAGTGGTGGATGCGCACGATCATGGCGCTGCCGGGCAGCCCATCTTCGCCAACGAAGTCTTCCACCAGATAGAAGTGCCACAGTGGCCGGCGGGCATTCAGTGGCACGGTTGCCAAGCGCCCCACGGCATCTGCCAGTGCTTGCTGGTGCGTCTCGCCGCGCTTGCGCTTGAGTGCAAGTGGCTCGACGTGTGCCGCGATGTCGAAGTGGTCGTCGTCCACCCAGGTCGCGCCCGCGGCGTCCTCAACCACGCGCTGGCGAAAGCGCGGGTATTGCGTCAGGCGCTGCGCGGCGCGTTCGCGCAACTGCGCCAGCGTGATGCCGGGCGACACCGCCCACACTCCGTTGATCAGCATCAGGTTGCTGGGGCAGTCCATGCGCAGCCAGGCGGTATCGACTTTGCTCATGCGCTCGCCCGAGAGGCCCAGCATGCCGCTGGCGGCGCGGCGGACGTTTTTTTCCACGCTGCGCGCGGCTTCCAGCGCCATGGCGCCGGGTGGGGAGTTCAATAGCGCGGCAGAGGCACTGAGCGCGCGGCTGGCCGCCGGGCTGACTACGGCGCGGCCGACCGGCGCAGAGCTGGCGCCCTTCTGGGGCGTGGTGCGAAGGGTGGTGCGGGTCACCATGGTGTAGGACTTCCTGGAGAGTGAAGAAGGGGCCAGCGCGAGCCGGTTGCAAGGCCTGCGCCGGGTATTGTCCACGCGCAGCCCATAAGATATGCACAAGATACGCGGGACGGAGCATTTGCCGCCCCCGTTCTTTCCCCAACCCCATCGCCCTTCCACCCTTGCATTGCCCCAGGAGCCCCGCATGTCCGACCTGAACGACCGTTTTGAAGCTTCCGTCGCCAAATCCAAAAACCTGAGCGAGCGCCCAGACAACGCCACGCTGCTGCAAATCTATGCTTTGTACAAGCAGGCGACGAGCGGCGACAACGCAGAGAAGAAGCCCAGCTT
Source organism: Giesbergeria sp. (assembly GCA_034676525.1). GTDB lineage: Bacteria > Pseudomonadota > Gammaproteobacteria > Burkholderiales > Burkholderiaceae_C > Simplicispira. Next base: position 193,226 of record JAUCCA010000012.1, on the reverse strand, counting down.
CTCCGACATGATCGGCCGCGCCAAGTGGGACGCCTGGACCAAGCTCAAGGGCACTGAGCAGGATGGCGCGCGCCAGCAGTACATCGACCTGATTGCTTCGCTGAGCTGAGGTGAGGCTGAATAAGTCGCCTCGTGTGGGACTTGTTCAGCATTGCCCCAAGGCCTTCCAGTCCACCCGTTTGCAGGCTATGGCCTAATAGCGGTTTTCCCACTTTTCTACCGAGAGTCGCCATGGGCAACAAGATCGTCACCGAAGCAGACCGCAAATTCACCCCCCAACCCAAGCCACTGCCAGGCACGAGCGTGCCTACCAGCGGCCGCGGCCAGCGCGTGAGCCTTGAGCGCGGCGTTGCCACGCGCAGCAAGAAGAACCCTGGAAAGCGCTCGAAGAAGGGCGGCTGACCTCAGCTTTGCCAGGCTGGGCTGCGTGCCCGTTCTGGCTGCAAAAAGCCCCGCATGCGGGGCTTTTTTGTGGACTATTTTTTCGTCGCCGGTTTGCGTTTGCGCACCGGCGCGGGCGCCAGCAGCTTGTCGAGTTGCTCGGTCAACTCGGCCTCGATGCGGTTCTTGAACGCGCTGACCAAAAAGCCCAACTCGGCGTGAAAGTCGAGCGCGTTGGGGAGCACCACGAGCGTGCCCTTGATGCCGGCGCGGGTGAAGTAGAGCGTGTCCTGCTCCTCGCCCTCTTCGTAGGTGCAGACCATGTCGAACTTTTCCTCCGCTTTTTCTGCCCATTGCAGCGCGATTTTTCGCGCGGCCGGCAGGCCCAGTTGGTGCTTGCGGTGGAGTTTGATGTCAGGCACGGGATGGGTCTTTCGCTGCGGTTGGGGGCGGCTGCATCAGGGCGCGCAGAGCGGCTAGGCGCTGCTCTGCACTCTGGTGGGCCAGGGCTTTGACCGCATCATAAAACCTCGGCCAGTCGCGCGCAGACTGCTCAAACAGCACTTCAAAAGCCGGCACCAGCTCGTCGTACGCTGCCTGCGCGCCAAAGCTTGCGTTGTTCGCCGTAGCGACCCAGTGGTCGTAGCCCGCACGCTGCGCAGGGGCGAGCTGCCAACCGTCGGCGAGCGTACGGTAGCCCGCGCGGAATTGCTCCATTGCTTCAGTTTTCATGGCTTCCAGCGCTTTATGGTCAATGGCTGGATCGTCTTTTAGTACATAAATTTCCTCGAGGCGAGCGCGCGTGTCGCGGGTCAGGCTGCGAAACGCCTCGCGCCGCGCTTCGCTGGCGGCAAACTCCGCGCGCGCTGCCGGGCTGGCAGCGCTCTGCAGCCATGCAGCGCTGCCCAAGCGCCCGACGGCAGTCGCGAAAGACTCGTTGAACAGCGTGTCGCCATCGGCATACACCACCTGGTGGGCGAGTTCGTGGAACAACAGGCGCACAAAGTCGCCTTCCGGCCAATGTACAAAGGTGCTGAGCAGCGGGTCGCCGCCGGCCCAGTTCATCGCCCCCAGCGTCGAGTACGCAGGCACGCCGTACACGTCCACTTCCAGGCCTGTGTCGGCCAAGCGCGAAGCCTCGGCCTTTGCGTCGCTCTGGTTGAAATAGCCCCGGTAGCCCACGCACCCCACCACCGGAAAGCACCAGGTGTGCAGCTGCAGCGAGTACGGCGGCGCAGCCACCACGTTCCAGACGGCGCTTTTGCGTTGCAGATCGGCGTAGCGGTGGTAGCTGGCGTTGTCGGGCAGGTGCAGCTCGTGCACCGCAAAAGCACGCGCCCGCTGCGCCAGCAGCAGCCGCTCGCGCAGTGCGGGCGGCGTGCTCGGGCGCGCAATCCAGGCGTCCAGGCTGTCGGCTGCAAGCATCAACTGCACATGGCCATGCAGCGACTGCCAGTAGTAGCCGAGCTGGCTGCCGCCCTGTGCGCAGCCAAAGAGCAAGAGGCTCGCCAGCAGTGCAACTGCGCAGCGGCAGGTTCGATCAATGCGATGGAGTCTTTTCATGCTTGGGTCGGAGCCGGCGGTTGCGCCGGCGGTTCCCCGAGCGCTGCCAGCGCCAGCCAGGCGAGCACGCCAAGCGCAGCCGTCAGCAGCAGCGCGCCGACGCCAAAGCGCTGCATCAGCGCGCCAAACACCACGGGCGCCAGCGCCTGGCCGACGCGCGCCGGAACCATCAGCACGCCTTGGCGTTCGCCATACCCGGCGCTGCCGAAATAGAGCAGCGGCAGCGTGCCTTTGGCAATGGTCAGCACGCCATTGCCTGCGCCGTGCAGCAGCGTAAAGGCGAGGGCGGCCGGTGCGCCGAGCACCAGCAGCAGCACCGCGCCAAAGGGGTGCGCGGCAGCCGCCAGCTTGGCCGCCAGCAGTGGTGAGAGCCGGCGCATGAGTCCAAAATCAAGCAACCGGCCAGCCACCTGGGCCGGCCCGACGAGCGCGGCGACTGCCACGGCATGGGTCAGCGTCAAGCCCGCATGCTGCAGCAAGCTTGGCAAATGCGTGGCCAGCGCGGTGCTACCAAACCAAGCGACAGCGAAAACGCAGGACAGAAGCGCCGTGGTGCGCCGGCCGCTGGCAACGGGATGCGCAGGGGAGGTGTCGGGTGCTGCGCGCGTGCTTGCACGGGCATCGGGTATGCCCGCCACTGGTGCTTCTGGTGCAGTTGGTGCATGCGGCGCAGGCAGCGGTGACTGTGCCGCGTTGGCGAATCCTTCCGTCTGCTGCGCTCTTTGTCGCGGCAGCCAGGCATGAAGCGGCAGCCCCACAACCAAGTGCAGGGCGGCCCAGCCCATGCAGGCGCCCCGCCAGCCCCAGTGCGCATCCATCCAGGCGCTGAGCGGCCAACCGACCGTGCTGGCAAAACCGGCGATCAGTGTGATGCCGGTAATGCCGCTGCGCGCGCCTTGGCCGTGCAGACCCACCAAAGCCGCGAAAGCCGACTCGTAGAGGCCCGCGCCCATCGCCAGCCCAAGCAGGGCCCAGGCGGCAAATACGCCCACCGGTCCCTGCGCGGCTGCAAGCCCCAGCAGGCCGGCAGCAAACAGCAGGTTGCTTTGCATGAGCAACCGCCGCCCGCCCCGCTGGTCTATGCGCCGGCCCATGGCCGGGCCGACCACCGCGGAGACGATGAGCGCCAGCGAGAAGGCTGCAAACACGCCCGCCAGCGGCAGGCCGGTGTCGCTGGCCATGGGTTTTGCGAGCAGTGCCGGCAGGTAGTAGGAAGAGGCAAAGCCCAGCGTCTGGCCGCAGCCCAGCAACGTGACTTGGCGGGCCAGTGGGCGCATCGGCGTGCGAGTGCGAGAGAGCGTGCGCGTCAGGCGGCAGGCGGCAGGATGTCGAGCACGCTCTCTAGCGGACGGCCCAGGCGAGTTCCCTGCTCAGTGACGACGATGGGTCGCTCCAGCAGCCTGGGATGGGCGAGCAGGGCAGCGATGCGCTGTGCGTCTGTAACCCCTTCTGCGCCAAGATTGAGCTCGTCAAACAGCGCCTCTTTGCGGCGCACAAAGTCGCTGACGGGCCTGCCGCTGGCGGCAATCAGCGCCTCCAGGGTGGCTCGGTCGGGCGGATGCTTGAGGTATTCAACCACCGTCGGTTCGCCGATGCGTTCTCGCAGCAGATCCAGCGCTTTGCGCGACGTACTGCATTGTGGGTTGTGGTAAATCGTGGGCAGATTCATGGCAATCGAGAGGTAGGCGAGCGCTTGATCGGGCGACCGCGCAGGCTGGAAAACGCGATGCGGGCTACACAAACCATTCTGACCGATTCGGACCGCCAGCGCAGTTGCTTGAAGCCCAGCGCTGGCCTTGCCAGCACGGCGTTGCACTACTGGCAAGGTGACGAAAATATAAAAATAATAGCTGCTTGCGCCTATATACAGGGCGCTTGAGTCTAGTTTGACGGATATTATTCGGTGTGCGACTTGACGCTGCACAGGTCCGCGCCCAACATGCCGATCCATGAACCAATGGCTGAGCACACTCGATGCACGGCTGGCGCAATTGCCTGTGGCGCTCACGCTGGAACTTCCTGGCGGTGGCCGCGCGGGGCCTGAGCACGCCGACGTTGCCTTGCGGTTTCGCGGTCCGGGCGCGCTGGCTGCGTTGGCGGCAGGACGGCTGGGTTCTGTGGGCCGGGCGATCGTCGAAGGCGAGGTGGTGTTCGATGGCAGCGTGCGCGCGCTGATGCAGGCCGCAAGCGGTTTTCTCACCACCGACCCGGCGCGCGAAGAGACGGGTGGCTGGCGCAGGCTGCTGGCGTGGGCGCGCTCCGTGCGGGCGCACTCGCAGAAGCTTGACGCCCAGCATGTGCAATTTCACTACGACGTTTCAGACGACTTCTACGCGCTGTGGCTCGATCCGCGCCGTGTGTATTCCTGCGCCTATTTCCGCGAAAGCGCAATGGAACTGGCTGCTGCGCAGGAAGCCAAGCTCGACCACATCTGTCGCAAGCTGCGCCTCTCGCCAGGGGAGCGTTTCCTGGACATTGGCGCAGGCTGGGGCGGCCTCTTGCTCTGGGCAGCCGAGCACTACGGCGTGCAGGCCACAGGCATCACGCTTTCGCGCCACCAGCACGTCTATGTGCAGCAGCGCATCGCACAGCTGGGGCTGGCCGGGCGCGTGCAGATTGAGCTGTGCGACTACCGGGATTTCGCGCCGGCCCAGCCGTATGACAAGCTCGCGTCGGTCGGCATGCTTGAGCATGTCGGACGGGCGCAGATGCAGCGCTACTTCGACACTGTGTACGCGCTGCTTGCGCCAGGCGGTATGGTGCTCAACCACGGCATTACGGCTGCTGCCATCGGCAGCGCACAACTTGGTGCTGGCCTGGGCGAATTCATTGAGCGCTACATTTTTCCGGGCGGCGAATTGCTGCATGTGAGCCAGCTGCTGGAGCACACCGCGGCCGCTGGCCTGGAAATGGTGGACACCGAAAACCTGCGTCCGCACTATGCGCGCACGCTGTGGGCATGGTCCGATGCGCTTGAGGGGCGTTTGCCGGAAGCGCGCACGGTGCTCGAAACACAGCTGGGGGTGCACGAAGCTGGACGCGTGCTGCGCGCTTATCGGCTGTACCTTGCTGGCAGTGCCTTGGGCTTTGAGCAGGGCTGGATGGCGCTGCACCAGATGGTGTCGATTCGGCCGAACGGCGATCCGTCCTACGGCCGCATGCGCGGGTCACAATCAGACTACCCCTTTACGCGCGACGCGCTTTATTCGAGGTCTGCTCCATGCTCTACAAATTCAAATCTCGTGCCACCGCCGACCTGATCATGCTCGACGCCCAAGGTCAGCGCCTGCTGCGCATCGTCGGCAAAGACCCCGCTGCGCAAGGCATTGTGACGGTGGCACAAATCCCCGCGGCCATCGCCGCCATCGAGGCGGCAATTGAGGCCGACGAGCGCGAACCGGAGGTGCAGGAAGCTGCAGAAGAGGTCGATGCCGATCAAGAAGACGATGCGCGAGATGGCGGCCACGTCACGCTGCGCCAGCGGGCCACGCCTTTTCTTGACATGCTGAGGCGCAGCGCGGCGGAAAACGCGGATGTGGTCTGGGGGACGTAGCAGCGACAACCCCCTAAGTGGCTCCTTTGCTCCGAGCAGCCGCCCGAGGCTGCAGCCCTTCGGAGCCGTCCAAGCCTGCGCAGGTAGGCTTGGAGCCGGCGCCCTCAGTCCCTTCTCTTGAAGCTGCGTTGTGGAAGGCGGATGACAACAGCGCGGCGGGGCGGCCCTTGCGCGGCGTCCGCTGGCTTGTGCCGCCTTGATTCAAAGGCCGGGCTTATCGCAAGCGGTGACCCCTCGCCTTTTCTCGCGAAAGCCTCGTATCAACGGTAGCTGCGCGCGTCTTCGATCACCTTGCCGTCGTTGGGCAGCGAGCCGGGCGCCACCAGCTCAACTTCACCGCGCAGCTTGGTGAGCTCACGCACGGCGTCTTGCAGGCGCTCGGCAAGGCCCGAAGCGGTCTCTGTAGTTTCGACCTTGAGCAGCATTTGGTCGTTGGCCATTTCGCCTGAGACGATGAGTCGTGCGCGCAGCACCTGCGGAAAACGCGCCGCCACGGCAGCAATCTGACCGGGGTGGACGAAGAGGCCGCGCACTTTGGTGGTCTGATCTGCCCGGCCCATCCAGCCCTTGATGCGCGCATTCGTGCGTCCGGTCGGACACGAACCGGGCAGGACCGCTGAGAGGTCGCCGGTACCAAAGCGGATCAAAGGGTAGTCGGGGTTGAGCGTGGTGACCACCAGTTCGCCGACTTCGCCCTCGGGCACGGGGTCGCCGGTGCCGGGGCGCACGATTTCCACGATCACGCCCTCGTCCAGCACCAGGCCTTCGCGGGCCTGGGTTTCATACGCAATCAGCCCCAGGTCGGCGGTGCCGTAGCACTGATAGCCGGCGACGCCGCGCTCTGCAAACCAGCTTTGCAGCGAGGGCGGAAAGGCTTCTGCCGACACCAGGGCTTTGGTCAGGCTTGGAAGCGGCAGCTTCAGGTCTGCCGCTTTTTCCAGAATGAGCTTGAGAAAACTGGGCGTGCCGATGTAGCCAGCCGGCCGCATGTGGGCCATCGCCTGCGCCTGCTGCTCGGTCTGGCCCGTGCCGCCGGGAAACACCGTGCAGCCCAGTGCCATGGCGCCCGTTTCCATCATGGAGCCGGCGGGGACGAAGTGGTACGAGAAGCAGTTGTGCACCAATTCGCCAGGCCGAAAACCCGCCGCATACATCGCGCGCGCCATGCGCCAGTAGTCGGGCCGCGCGCCTTCCGGTTCGTAGATCGGTCCGGGACTGGCAAACACGCGCGGCATGGCGGCGCCAAACCCTTGCGTGGCAAAGCCGCCGAACAGGTGCCGCGCGCGCTCGGCGCCTTGGCGCTCCAGCAGTTCGTGCTTGCGCGTCACTGGCAGGCGCGCCAGCGCGGCGCGCGTGCTGACGCTGGCGGCATCGACGCCGGCAAGAATCTGTGAAAACGCGGGGGCGCGCTGCTGCGCGTTGGCCACTTGGCCCGGCAAGGCAGCGAGCAGCGCGGCTTCACGTTCTTGGGGACTGCGGGTTTCCAGGGCGTCGTAGAACTGGTTCATGCCTGGCTTTCTATGTGTAATTATTTGAGTAAAATTGGCCTCTAGCGCTTATCCATAAAGCGTAGCAAGCTATGAATTTAGGAGTAATTGACGGTTGCACTGCAAACTGCTGTGGGTAGAAACACGCTCTCTAAAACCAGCGCCACCGTGGAACCGGCTTCGCCGGGCCACCGGAGGCGTCCCCCCTCAGGGGGGAAGGCGCAATGCGCCGCAGGGGGGAGCCTAGGCAAGCCAGCGCTTGCGCCGCTTGTAGCTCTTCACGTCCTTGAAACTCTTGCGCTCGCCACCGCCGACGCCGAGATAAAACTCCTTAACGTCCTCGTTGCTGGCCAAGTCGGCGGCTGCGCCGTCCATCACCACGCGGCCCGATTCCATGATGTAGCCGTAGTCGGCGTATTTCAGCGCCATGTTCGTGTTCTGCTCCGCGAGCAAGAAGGTGACGCCTTCCTTGGTGTTGAGATCTTTGACGATGTTGAACACCTCTTCGACGATCTGCGGCGCCAGGCCCATGGAAGGCTCGTCGAGCAGCACCATGCTGGGGTTGGCCATGATGGCGCGGCCAATGGCGCACATCTGCTGCTCGCCCCCCGAGGTATAGGCGGCCTGCGAGCTGCGGCGCGTTCTGAGCCTTGGGAAGTAGTTGTAGACCTTCTCCAGATTGGCGGCGATCTCGCCTTTGTCGCTGCGCGTATAGGCGCCGGCGAGCAGGTTCTCCTCGATGGTCAGGTGCGCAAAGCAGTGGCGCCCTTCCATCACCTGCACCACGCCGCGCTTGACCAGATCGGCAGGCGTGAGTTTCTCGATGCGCTCACCGCGCAGCTCGATCGAGCCTTTGGTCACCTCGCCGCGCTCGCCTTCCAGCAGGTTGGAGATGGCGCGCAGCGTGGTCGTCTTGCCCGCGCCATTGCCGCCCAGGATGGCGACAATGCCGCCCTCGGGTACCTGCAATGAGACGCCTTTGAGCACCAAAATCACGTGGTTGTAAATGACCTCAATGCCGTTGACGTTGAGGACGATGTTTTTCGGTTCCATAGCTTTGACCTTTGTGTGCCAATCGGGAGGGCTGATACCCGCAGGAGACAACCCTCTCGATTGGCGGCTGCAGTGCAGCCGATCTTCAAATTCTCACTGGCCTTCGCAGCGGGCGTGCCCCATATCAGGGCCACCGCGCAAGGGCCGCCCCGCCGCGCCGGTGGCGTCCCCATTCCCGAATCGCGCAGCGATTCGAGAGAAGGGGAAGGCGCGCAGCGCCTCAGGGGGTTGCTCCGAATTACGAGTTGCAATCTGCAGGATCGCGGCGCTTGAGCTTCTTGTCGGCGAGGTACTTGTTGGCCGCAGCCTTCACCATGGGCTTCAAAATCTGCTCGTCGGCCTGATACCAGTCGGGCGCAATGTTCCACTTGGCACCGTCCCAGGTCTGCATGCGCGCCCAGGTCGAACCTTGGTGGTCGGCGCAGCTGGTCGATACGGGCCGGATGATGCCGCCAAAGCCGAGGGAGTCGAGCTTCTTCTGGTCCAGGTTCAGGTTTTCAAAGCCCCAGCGCACTTGCTCGCCGGTCATGACTTTGCCCTTGCCGTAGCGCTCTTGCGCACGGCGCACGGCTTCGACGCCCAGCATCTGAATCATCACGCCGCGGGTGTACAGCACCGAGCCCACTTCGTCTTTTGGACCTGTGCCTTGGCCTTTGTCGTGCACATACTTCACGATTTCCTGGATGACTTTCTGGTTTTTACCGGAACCATTCAGCGCCAGTGCGTTGTAGCCCTTCGCGCCTGCACCCACGTCGCGCGTATCTGGCTCTGCGCCCGCCCACCACACGCCATACATCTTGTTACGCGGATAGCCGGTCGCCTGCGCTTCCTTGAGTGCGGTGGAGTTCATCACCCCCCAGCCCCACAGCAGCACATAGTCCGGGCGGCTCTGGCGCACCTGCAGCCAGGTGGCCTTTTGCTCCACACCGGGCGCGGTCACGGGAAGAAGCTGCAGGCTGAAGCCGTGCATTTTGGAGCGCTCTTCCAACAGCGGAATCGGCTCTTTGCCGAACGGGCTGTCGTGGTAGACCAGCGCAACCTTCTTGCCTTTGAGTTTGTCCATGCCGCCGAGCGATTTGCCGATCGATTGCAGGATGATGTCGGCAGCCGTCCAGTAGCTGCCCATCATTTCGAAGTTCCACGGGAAGGCCATGCCGTCGGCAGACATTGACAAACCGTAACCCACCGTCAGCAGCGGGATCTTGTCGACGGAAGCTTTCTCGGTCAGCGCAAAAGTAATGCCCGTGGCCTGGGGGTCGAAGAACGACACGCCGGGTTTGACCTTCAGGCGCTCATAGCATTCCACGCCGCGGTCGGTCGCGTAGCCGGTTTCGCACTCTTCAAACGTGATTTTTACGCCGTTGATGCCGCCGTCCCGGGCGTTGAGCATCTTCAGGTAGTCCTGCTTGCCGTTGGCCCACGGTGTGCCATTGGGCGCGTAAGGCCCGGTGCGGTAAGACAGCAGCGGGAAGAACTGCTCCTTACCTTGGGCCAGCGCGCTGGTGGCCAGCGTGGCGGCTCCAGCGGCCACCACGGTGGCTGTGATCAAAAGTTTCGATAGCTTCATGGATGTCTCCTTTGAATGAAAGTGTTGAAGCACGGGGAAAAATAGTTAGGCCTGCGCCAGATGTGGCGAGTGATTCAAATCGGCACACGAAACCAGTGCCACCGTGGAACTGGCTTTGCCAGGCCACCGGTGGCGTCCCCCTCCCGACGGAGAGGGGGAAGGCGCGAAGCGACTCAGGGGGTGTTTCATGTCAGTGGGGGAAAGGCCAAAGCCTGAGCTTTTGCTTGCCCATGGACCACAGCCTTGCCAGGCCATGGGGTTCGACAATGAGGAACCAGACGATGAGGCCGCCAAAAATCATCAGTTCGGCGTGCGAGACGCTGGCGGTGGACAGCTCGATACCCACCAAGTCGCCGATTGCGGGCAGCAGTCGGCTGAGCACAATCGGCAGGATCACGATGAACGCCGCGCCAAAAAAGCTGCCCATGATGGAGCCCAGGCCGCCGATGATCACCATGAACAGCAGCCGGAACGACACCTCGACTGAGAACGCCGCCGGCTCCCAAGAGCCCAGGTGAACGAACGCCCACAGGCCGCCGGCGACGCCGATGATGAAGGAGCTCACCGCAAAGGCGCTGAGCTTGGCGTACATCGGGCGGATACCAATTACGGCGGCTGCCACGTCCATGTCGCGAATGGCCATCCACTCGCGGCCAATGGCGCCGCGCACCAGGTTCTTGGCGAGCAGTGCGATCACCACCAGCAGGCTGAGGCAGAACAGGTAACGCGCCATGGGCGTGTCCAGGGCGATGCCGAGAATTTTGAGGTTGGTTACCGATACTTGACCGGAGGGCGAATCGTTGGTCAGCCACTGGATGCGCAGGAACATCCAGTCGCTGAAGAATTGCGCGGCCAGCGTCGCCACCGCTAGGTACAAGCCCTTGACGCGCAGGCTCGGCAGACCAAACAAAATGCCGAAGAACATGGCGCACAGGCCGCCCAGAATCAGCGCCGGAATCAGCGGCATTCCGGGAACTCGGACAAAGAAGTTGTAGGCGCCGTAGGCACCCACCGCCATGAAGGCTGCCGACCCCAGCGAGATCTGGCCGCAGTAGCCGACCAGAATGTTCACGCCGAGCGCAGCGAGCGACATGATGACGAAGGGAATCAGGATCGAGGTGTAGAAGTACTCGCTGGCAAGCAGCGGCACGGCAACGAAGGCCGCCGCCAGCAGCAGGCCGATGGCAATGCGGTCCTGCGCAATCGGGAAGATTTGCTGGTCGGAGCGGTAGCTGGTTTTGAACTGGCCGTTTTCGCGGTAGAGCATGTAGGTATCCTGTTCTTGTCGTTATGGCTTACACGCGATCAATAATTTTCTCGCCGAACAAGCCCTGAGGCCTAAACAGCAGGAACACCAGGGCGAGCACATAGGCAAACCAGATTTCGATGCCGCCGCCGACATACGGGCCGAGGTAGACCTCAGAGAGCTTCTCGCCCACGCCGATGATCAGTCCGCCAATAATGGCCCCGGGCACTGAGGTGAGGCCACCCAAAATCACAACCGGCAGCGCGCGCAGGGCAATCGTGGTGAGCGAGAACTGCACGCCCAGCTTGGAGCCCCAGATCATTCCGGCCACCAGCGCCACGGCACCGGCCACGCACCAAACGATGACCCAGATGCGGCCGAGCGGAATGCCGATGGACTGCGCCGCCTGGTGGTCGTCTGCCACAGCGCGCAGGGCGCGGCCGGTCTTCGTTTTCTGAAAAAACAGGCTGAGTACGATCACCAGGGCTGCCGCTATGCCCGCAGCAATCACGTCTTCCTGGTTGACCAGAAGACCGCCCGGAAATATGCTGTCCAACAGGAACACCGGGTCTTTTGGCATGCCGATGTCGATCGGGTAGATGTCGCTGCCGAAGAATGACTGGCCCAGGCCTTCGAGAAAGTAGGCGATGCCCAGCGTGGCCATAAGCAAGGTGGCGCCTTCCTGGTTCACAAGGTGGCGCAGCACCAAGCGCTCAATCAGCCACGCGACGATGAACATCAGCGCGCCGGCAATCACGAACGCCACGATGTTGGCCAGCAAGGGGCTGGCGATGCCGGTCCACTCGGGAATCCACTCTGCAAAGCGCGCCATGGCCAGCGCTGCGAACAGCACCATCGCGCCTTGGGCGAAGTTGAATACGCCGGAGGCCTTGTAGATGAGTACGAAGCCGAGCGCGACCAGTGAATACAGCATGCCTGCCATCAGGCCGCCGATCAGGGTTTCAATAAAGAATGCCATGGTGTTTTCTCAGTGGCGAATTAGTGCGAGGTGCCGAGATAGGCGGCAATCACGTCTTCGTTGTTGCGCACCGACTCGGGGTCGCCGTCCCCAATCTTCTTGCCGTAGTCGAGCACCACGACGCGGTCGGAGATGTCCATCACCACGCTCATGTCGTGCTCGATGAGCACGATCGTGCTGCCAAATTCGTCGTTCACATCGAGGATGAAGCGGCACATGTCCTGCTTCTCTTCCACGTTCATACCGGCCATGGGTTCGTCCAGCAACAGTACCTGCGGCTCCATGGCGAGGGCCCGGCCAAGGTCCACACGCTTTTGCAGGCCGTAGGGCAACTGGCCAACAGGTGTCTTGCGATGCGCCTGGATTTCCAGGAAGTCGATGATGTGTTCCACAAACTCGCGGTTGCGCACTTCCTCACGCTCGGCTGGCCCGATGCGCAGCGCCTGCATGAAGATGTTGCTTTTTACCTTGAGGTTGCGGCCGGTCATGATGTTGTCGATCACGCTCATGCCTTTGAACAGCGCCAAGTTCTGGAAGGTGCGCGCGATGCCCATCTCAGCGACCTGGCGCGAATTCATGTGCTTGAAGGTCTGTCCGCGAAAGCTGATCGTTCCCTGCTGCGGCGTGTAGACGCCGTTGATGCAGTTGAGCATGGAGCTCTTGCCGGCGCCGTTGGGGCCGATGATGGAGCGGATCTCGTGCTCGCGCACATCGAATGAAATGTCGGTCAGTGCCTTGACGCCGCCAAAGCTCAGGCTGATGTTGCTCACATCCAGCACGACGTCGCCGATCTTTTTTTGGTTCATGGTTCAGGCTGCGGTTTTCACTGGAGTGAAGGTTTTTGCGTCGCTCAGGGCGAGCGTGGCGCTCACGCTGCCGGTGCGGCCGTCTTCGAACTTCACTTGGGTTTCGATGTATTGCTCACTCTTGCCGGCGTACAGGGCATCCACCAGCACGCCGTACTTCTCTGCAATGAAGCCGCGGCGGACCTTGTTTGTGCGGGTCAGTTCGCCGTCGTCGGCGTCCAGCTCCTTGTGCAGCACCAGGAAACGGCTCACTTGGCTGCCGGCGAGCAGGGCGTCGTTGGCCAGATCCGCGTTCACTTTCTCCACGCATTCAAGAATCAGTTGGTACACCTCAGGCTTTTGCGCCAGATCGGTGTAGCCGGCGTAGGGCAAATTGCGCCGCTCGGCCCAGTTGCCGACAGCTTCGACGTCGATGTTGACCATCACGCAGACCTTCTCGCGCCGGTCGCCCAAAGCCACCACTTCCTTGATGTACGGGAAGAACTTGAGTTTGTTTTCCACGTACTTAGGCGCAAACATGGCGCCGTCGTTGGCGCCGCCCTGAATGCGGCCCACGTCTTTCACGCGGTCGATGATTTTCAGGTGACCATGTGCGTCTAGGAAGCCTGCGTCGCTGGTGTGGTACCAGCCGTCGGCCGTCAGCACTTCGGCGGTGGCTTCGGGGTTTTTGTAGTACTCCTTGAGCAAACCGGCCGACTTGACCAGAATCTCACCGTTCTCGGCGACCTTGATTTCCACGCCGCGAATCGGCACGCCCACGGTGTCTGCGCGCGCCTGGTTGTCGGGTTGCAGGCAGACGAACACGGCGGTTTCGGTCGAGCCGTAGAGCTGCTTCAGGTTGATGCCAATCGAGCGGTAGAAGCTGAACAGGTCGGGGCCAATCGCTTCGCCCGCGGTGTAGGCGACGCGCACGCGGCTGAACCCCAGGTTGTTGCGCAGCGGCCCGTACACCATCAGGTCGCCAAGGGCGTACTTGAAGCGATCCCAAGCGCCAACAGGCGCGCCGTCCATCAGCGCCGGGCCCACGCGCTCTGCAAGGGCCATGCAGGCGGAAAACATTTTTCGTTTAACAAAGCCTGCGTCTTCCATGCGAATGGTGACGCTGGTGAGCAGGCCTTCGAAAATGCGCGGCGGGGCGAAGTAGTACGTCGGGCCGACCTCTTTCAGGTCGATTGTGACGGTGCTGGCCGACTCGGGGCAGTTGACGACGTAGCCGCACACCAACCACTGTGCGTAGCTAAAGATGTTCTGGCCAATCCAGGCCGGCGGCAGGTAGGCCAGCACTTCCTCTGAGCTGGTGAGCTTGTCGAACTCGGCGCCGGCCGCAGCGCTGTTGAGCAGCGTGTTGTGTGTGTGCACCACGCCCTTGGGGTTGCCCGTGGTGCCTGAGGTGAAAAACATGGCGGCCACCTCGTCGGCAGAGGCCTTGGCCACGGTGTCCTTAAACCAGCCGGGGTTTTGCGCAGCGAACTTGCCGCCTTCGGTGAGCAGCACCTCAATGTCGTCAAGGCCTTCTTCGTTGTATTTGCGCAGCCCGCGTGGGTCGTCGAACCAGATGCGGCTGAGCAGTGGACAGCGGTCCTGAATTTCCAACAGCTTGTCGACTTGCTCCTGGTCTTCGACCATGGCAAAGCGCACTTCAGCATTGGTCAGCGGGAAGATGCATTCGGCGGCGACGGCGTCTTGGTACAGCGGCACGGGAATCGCGCCCACTGCCTGAATCGCCAGCATGGTGGCGTAGAGGCGTGGCCGATTGGAGCCGATCACCACCATATGTTCGCCGCGCTGCAAGCCCGCTTGCTGCAGGCCAGCGGCGACTTTTTCTACCAGCACAGCCAGCTGCGACCACGAGTAGGCCTGCCAGATGCCGTATTCCTTCTCGCGCAGCGCAGGGGCATTTGCGCGCTCAGCGGCGTGCTGAAGAAGCAGTTGCGGAAACGTGCGGTTCATGGGCGATCTCTGGTTGTGCATCACGAGCGGTTTTCGACAGCGGCGGGCTCGCTTGTTGGCGCTGTTGCATGCATGCTAGGCCGAGGTTTGACGTCTTTTTGTCTTTTTGACGACAATTACCGGGAAACCACTAATGAGGTTAAACCCGAACCCGCCACCTAGGCGACTGTGCAAAAACGCCACCACCGCTACACAAGCTGCATGAATCAAGACCTCTCGCTCCACCATCGGCGGCGTCCCCCGACCGCTGCCGAGCTGACCGGAGTTCCTTGGCTGAACCAGCTTTCGCCCGGCGAGCGCGAACGTGCCGTGGCCGCGCTGCTGGTGGGCGATGCCCTGCCTGGCGACTATGTGTGCCGCAATGGGCGCGACGTCACGTACTGGTTTGGCGTCGTAGAAGGCTTGCTCAAAATGAGCAACGACCGCGCCGATGGCAGCAGCATGACCTTCGCGGGTTTGCCGCCGGGCGGTTGGTTTGGTGAGGGCACAGTGATCAAGCGCGAGCCTTATCGATACAACGTGCAGGCGCTGCGGAAAAGCAAGGTGGCAGGCTTGCCCATCGATACCTTCCATTGGCTTTTGGACCATTCCATTGGCTTCAATCGTTTCGTCATGCACCAGCTCAACGAGCGCCTCGGGCAGTTCATCGCGGCGCGCGAAATCGACCGGCTTGGCAATCTCAACGTACGCGTGGCCCGCAGCCTGGCGGCGCTTTTCAACCCGGTGCTGTACCCCGGCGTGGGCGAGGTGCTGCGCATCACGCAGCAGGAGCTGGCGTACTTGGTGGGGCTCTCGCGGCAGCGGGTGAACGAGGCATTGGCCGCGCTGCAGGCCCGAGGGGCGATCCGGGTGGAATACGGTGGGCTTCGCGTGCTGGACTTGGATGCCTTGCGCTTTCGGCTTTCCGAGGACGATTGAGCGACCACGCCGGCCTTGGGATTTCTTGCAAGCGACTGAACGGTTTGGTATCAAAAATACCAGTCAAATTGGCTTGTAACGCTTATAAATAAAGCGCTATAAGCTATACAAATCATAGTTATCCACTTTCCCCATAGCGCTGTTGGGTGTGCTACAAACAGTGACATGTACGCCGATTTTTGCAGACGGGCCGCCTCGCGCGCCCTGATTTTTGTGCTGGGAGCCACCGCTGGAGCGGGCTGGTGCGCCAACGTGCAAGTTCAAGTGCAAGACGCTGCAGGGAAGTCGGTATCGGGCGCAGTGGTGTTTCTTGAGTCCCCCGAGGCCAAGCGTGCCGTCCGGCCGCTGCAGGGCGTTGAGATGGCGCAGGAAAAAAGGCAGTTTGTTCCCGGCATGCTGACGGTCACCACCGGAACCGAGGTGCATTTTCCCAACCGCGATGCGGTGCGCCACCATGTCTATTCGTTCTCGCCGACCAAAAAATTCGAGCTCAAACTCTACAAGGGCACGCCCGCCAATCCGGTGCGTTTTGACCAAACAGGCGTAGTGGTGCTTGGCTGCAATATTCACGATCAGATGGTCGGCTGGATCCTCGTAGTCGACACGCCCTATTTCGCCGAAAGCGGAGCGACTGGCCTTGCCGTCCTCGCCGGCGTTCCGCCAGGCAATTACCAGCTGCGCACCTGGCACCCGGGGTTGCCCGTGGGCGCCGCTGCACTGACGCAGCCTTTGGTAGTCGGTCCGTCGGAGAGTAGCGCTGCGGTTCGGTTGACAGGGCTTCAGCCTTGAAGCTGAGCCACCTGCGCCACAGCCTGGTTGCCCGGCTGGTGGGCATGTCCTTACTTTTGCTGTTGGCGGTTCAGCTTGCCGGTTTTGCAGTGGTGCGCGCCAGCATTGAGCGCAATGCGCGCGCGCAAATTGCCCGCGAGCTCGACACCGACGAGCGCGTGTGGCAGCGCCTGCTTGAACAAAAAGCCGAGCGACTGCGCCAAGGCTCGATCTTGCTGGCCGCAGACTACGGTTTTCGCACGGCGGTCAATTCGGGCGACACCGAAACCATTGAATCGGCACTTGAGAACCATGGTGCGCGCATTGGCGCCGCCGTGACGGCCCTGCTTGACACCAGTCTGGCGCTGCGCGCGGTCAGCAGCACAAGCAATGGCATGGGGAAACTGGATTCCACACTGGCGCAGGTGGTGCCAGCGCTGGCTGCGCAGCCCGACGGCAGTCAAATCGCAGTCGTCAATGGCCTGCCGCACCAGTTTGTTATGGTGCCGCTCCGCGCGCCAGTGGTCATCGGTTGGGTGCTGATGGGGTTTCCTATTGGTCAGCCGCTGGCCGACGAAATGCGCCAGCTGCTGGCGGTCGATGTGGCCGTGCGGGTGGGCAATGCAAAGGGCGGGTTCTCAGTGCCCGTCAGTACCTTGCCGGAGACAACGCTCGCCAGCCTGCGCGCCGCTGCGAGCATCGGTGGGGAAATGGATACGGCAGACGGCACGCTGCTGGTGCGCCGCAGCGCCTTGTCGAGCCTGGGCGCGCCGTCGGAAGCGCTGCTGCTTCGCTCAGTCGATGAACTGGTGGAGCCTTACCGCCAGTTGCAGTGGCTGCTGGCCGTCATCACTGCCGCAGGCCTGCTGTTTTTTGCGTTGGTGAGCAGCGCCATGGCCCGACGCGTCACCACGCCGCTGCGCGCTCTGCTGGCCGCCACACGCAGGCTATCGCTGGGCGACTACAGCGTGCCGATGGAGCACACCGAGCGCAGCGACGAAGTCGGCAATCTGGCGCGCTCCTTCGACCACATGCGCGTTGACATTGCGCGCCAGCAAAGCGAGATCCGCGACCTGGCCTACCGCGACCGCCTCACTGGTTTGCCCAACCGCGAGCGCTTTCGTGGCGCGGTGATGGGCGCTCTGCACGTCGACCCAGTGCCCGGCCAGAGCGTGGCCGTGCTGGTGTTGGATTTGGACCGCTTCAAGCACGTCAACGACGTGCTTGGCTATGCGTTTGGCGACCGTTTGCTGCAGGCGGTCGCCGAGCGGCTCCAGCCTTTGGTGAAAGCGCCGGGCGACCTGGTGGCGCGCCACGGCGGTAATGAGTTCGCCATGCTGCTCAACGGCGTCGATGCGCAGGCAGCGCTTGGCGTGGCCGATCGCATTGCAAGAGCGTTCGAGACCCCTTTGCGTTTTGACGACCAAACGGTGGATTTGAGCGCCAGCATGGGCATTGCCCTGTGGCCGGACCACGCGCCCGATGCCGACATGCTCATCAACCGCGCCGAAATCGCCATGTACGGTGCCAAAAAGCGCCTCGCGGTGGCGCTGCTGTACGACCCCGCGCTCGATTCGTCGAGTTCGCAGACGCTGTCGCTGTTAGGCGATTTGCGCCGCGCGGTCGAGCAAGGCGAACTGCGCTTGTACTTGCAACCCAAAGTGGCCTTGCAGCAGGGCGCAGGCGTGGCTGCTGAAGCCCTGCTGCGCTGGCAGCACCCGCAGCGCGGCTTGGTGCCGCCCATGGAGTTCATCCCTTTTGCCGAGCAAACCGGCTTTGTACGCCAGCTCACGCTTTGGGTGTTCGAGCAGGTAGCGGCGCTGCTGGCGCAGGCTGGTACGCGGGCGCTGGGCTTGCGGGTGTCGGTCAACCTGTCCACGCGCGACCTGCTGGACCCTGAGCTCAGCGTGCGCCTGGGTGGCATCCTGGAGCGCTATCAGGTGAGCGCTGCGAGTTTTTGCCTTGAGATCACCGAGAGCGCCATCATGGACGACCCGCAGCGCGCCGAAGCCATGCTTAACCGCCTGGCGCAGCAGGGGTTCAAGCTGTCCATCGACGACTTCGGCACTGGCTATTCGTCGCTCGCTTACCTTAAGCGCCTGCCGGTGAACGAGCTAAAAATCGACAAATCCTTTGTGCTGGGTATGCAGGCCGGAGGTGGCGATGTGCAAATCGTGCGCTCCACCATTGACCTCGCGCACAATCTTGGCTTGACGGTGGTGGCCGAAGGCGTGGAAGACGCAGCGCTGCTCGAGCGCCTTCGCGCGATGGACTGCGACGAAGCGCAGGGCTACCACATCAGCCGCCCCATGCCCGCCGAACAGTTCCTCGAATGGAACGCCGGACCTGGCGCGGCGTTTGCTGCCGCGCCCTAAAGTGCCGGCCATAGCGCCCTGAGACCGACAATCTTTTCCTGTTTGTTTTTTTGCTGCACACCTTCTGATGGCTGAACCCCGCCCTCCGCGCACCGCGCCACCGCCCGAGCCTGTGAATGCCCCGCAGGCACAGCCCCCGGCGAGAACGGTACTCCGTCGCCCCATAACCGCTGTGGCGCCCGCGCCAGTGCGCCCGATGCCTGCGCGCCCGATTTCAGCTCCGCCGCGCTCGCCTGCTGCGCCGCGACCGTCCGCTGGCCCGAAGGCCCCGGCAGCGCCACGTCCGCCCGCCACTGCGCCCGTGCGCGCCAATGCGCCTGCGGCAGCGGCGCCTACCGGAACACGGCTCAATAAGCGGTTGGCCGAACTGGGTGTGTGCTCGCGCCGCGAAGCCGACGACTGGATTGCCCATGGGTGGGTGTACGTCAACGGCGCAGTGGCTGAGATGGGCGTCCGCGTCGGGCCGCAGGACAAGATCACGGTCGAGCGCGCAGCACAGCGCCAGCAAGACAAGCAGGTCACCATCCTGCTGCACAAGCCGATGGGCTATGTGTCGGGGCAGGCAGAGGATGGCCACGAACCGGCCGCCTCGCTCATCAATCCCCGCAGCCATTGGCGCGAAGACCAAAGCGGCCTGCGGTTCTCACCGCCGCAACTGCGCGGCCTGGCACCCGCCGGGCGGCTGGACATCGATTCGGTCGGTTTGCTGGTGCTGACTCAAGACGGGCGCGTCGCCCGCCAGTTGATCGGCGAGGATTCCACCGTCGACAAGGAATACCTCGTGCGCGTGGTCTATGAAGGTGCGGACGCACGGCGTTCGGGTGAGCGCGCGGAACCCCTGCAGGTCATCGACGAGCGCGACCCGGTGCGCACCAATGTGCAGGCGGTGTTTCCGCCCGCGCTTTTGGAGCGCTTGCGCCATGGCCTGAGTCTCGACGGCCAACCGCTGCAGCCGGCCAAGGTGGACTGGCAAAACCCCGAACAGCTCCGCTTTGTGCTGGTTGAGGGCAAGAAACGCCAGATTCGCCGCATGTGCGAGCAGGTCGGCCTCAAGGTGGTGGGCCTTAAACGCATTCGCATCGGCCGCATCACGCTCGGTGCGCTGCCCGCGGGGCAGTGGCGCTTTCTGGCGCCAAACGAACGTTTTTAAGAGCCGGCGCCGGCACCCATTCCAGGTGCTGCGCCGCGCTTGCTTAGGCCACGCCTTCGTCGCGGGCGAGTGTGGGATGTGCCGTCCCGTATTCTCCGGGCTCAGACAGCAAGCCTCGGTAAATCAGCGCCCCGATGGCGGCGCCGACGATGGGCGCGAGCCAGAACAGCCACAGTTGGTCGATCGCTGCGCTCGGCCCAAAGAGGGCAACGCCAGTGCTGCGTGCCGGGTTCACTGAAGTATTGGTCACCGGAATCGACACCAGGTGGATCAAGGTCAGACACAGGCCAATGGCAAGCCCTCCAAAGCCCGCTGGGTTGCGCTTGGAGGTCGTGCCCAAAATAACGATCAGGAAAATGGCTGTCATCACCACTTCACAGACCAAGGCGGCCATCAGGCTGTACTTGCCCGGCGAGAACTCGCCGTAGCCGTTCGTAGCGAAACCGCCGGCTTCAAAACCAGGCTTGCCCGAAGCGATGCACCAGAGCACTGCGCCTGCTGCAAGCGCGCCGATCACCTGGACGATCACGTAGCCAGCCAATTCCGACCACTTGAAACGTCCGGCAATGGCGAGACCGACCGAGACAGCAGGATTGAAATGGCCGCCTGAAATTCCGCCGAATGCATAAGCGCCCGTCAGCACTGTCAGGCCAAAAGCCAAGGCAACACCGACAAAGCCGATACCAAGGCCAGGAAAGCCGGCTGCCAGGACAGCGCTGCCGCAACCGCCCAACACGAGCCAGAAAGTACCAATAAATTCGGCCGACCATTTTTTAAGTGTGCTGTGTTCCATGTCGATTTTTCTCTTCTTAACAGTAGGCTGGGAAATAAGGCCAACGGCGCGTGCCAGGCGGATGTCCTGAGAGGGGTGCGAATTTTGCCTCCGCAATGGCAGCAGTCTGCCAGTGGCAAATGTTAACTATTGACAACTGCTTGCAAATTTGCCGTCGGCGATGCGAGCTCGGCGCATCGAGAACTGGTCGAGTGGCGAGTGGCGAGTGGCGAGTGGCGGACGGCGATGCGCCAATCGTCTAAACCCATGCTCGACCTCGCGCACAATTGGTACCTGAGGGTCATGTTCGCAGCAGTCTCACCCGCCTGCGACCGTACGACCATTCGCTGGCGTTGGTATGTGGACTCGGCACAGCCTCGGTCAGAGGCGCTCATCGTGCGCCACTTTTTTCTGGAGCCAACATGACTTCGCCTTCCTTTCCGCCCAAGAGCAAGACCGCGCGCGCAGCCGCTGCTACCGCATCGGTGGTGCGACAACTTCGTCCAACCGACGCGCGCGGAGTGGCTCGCTTGGCAACCCTTGCCACCGCCAGCGTGACCGACATCACTGAGGGCGTGCACCGCTCTGTGCTCGGCAGCATGGGGCTGCCGGGCGGCCAGGCGGCGGGTCGCACGCGTGGGCTCACCGGGCTCGTGTATCAAGGCATTCGCGGTGTCACCCGTCTGGTGGATGTGGGTTTGCAGGCCGCCCTGTTGCGGCTCGAGCCTTTTCTGGACCGCACGGCAGACGCCACCGCGCCGCTGCCGCCCGAGCGCGAGGCCGTGCTGGCGGCGCTCAATGGTGTGATGGGCGACCGCCTCGCCGCGGACAACAACCCGCTGGCCGTGGCCATGGAGCTGCGCCAACAGGGCCGGCCCATTGACCTGGCGGCGCTGAGCGCTTCGGGCCAGGCCACCGGCAAGGTCTTGCTGCTGGTGCATGGCCTGTGCATGAACGACCTGCAGTGGCAGCGCGCCGGCCACGACCATGGCGCGCTGTTGGCACACGAGCTGGATTACACGCCGGTGTACGTGCGCTACAACACTGGCCTGCACACGTCCACCAACGGGCGCGAACTGGCGGGCCGCATCGAAGCCTTGCTGGCCGCTTGGCCGGTGCCGGTGGAGGAATTCACCGTGCTGGTGCACAGCATGGGCGGGCTGGTGATGCGCAGCGCCTGCCAGCACGCATCCGAGGTGGGACAGAGCTGGCTCAAGCACCTGAATAAACTGGTTTTCTTGGGCACGCCACACCACGGCGCGCCGCTTGAGCGCGCTGGCAACTGGGTCGACGTGGTGCTCGGCAGTACGCCTTGGAGCCGTCCGTTTGCCCGCCTGGGCCAACTGCGCAGCGCAGGCATTACCGACCTGCGCTACGGCCATGTGCAGGACGCCGACTGGCAGGGGCACGATCGCTTCCGCAGAAGCCCGGACAGGCGACAAGCGCTGCCTTTGCCCAGCGGCGTTGCCTGCTTCACCGTGGCAGCGACTCTGGCGCGCCAGCGCAGCCCGCTGGCCGAGCGCCTGCTGGGCGATGGCCTGGTGCCGCTGTCGAGCGCGCTGGGCCAGCACGAGCTGCCAGAGCATTCGCTGGCTTTCGCCAAGAGCCGCCAGTTAGTGGTGTATGGCGTGGGGCACCTGCAGCTGCTCGACAGCCCGCGCGTGGCGCAGCAACTGGTGAAGTGGCTGACGCCATAACAGGGCTGCGTAGCGCTACCATCAAGCCCTGTCATCAAGGAGACGACGTGGACAACAAGAAGTACCGACTGGTAACGCGCAGCGATTTTGACGGGCTGGTGTGCGCCGTGCTGCTCAACGAGCTGGACCTGATCGACGACATCACCTTCGTGCATCCGAAAGACATGCAGGACGGCAAGATCGCCATCACCGAGCGCGACATCACCACCAATCTGCCCTATGTGCCGGGCGCGTACCTGGTGTTTGACCACCACGAGTCTGAGACGGTGCGCAACGCTGGCCGGCGCGACGAGAACCACATCATCGAAGCGCATGCGCCTTCGGCGGCGCGCGTGGTTTACAACCACTACGGCGGCAAAGCGGCTTTCCCGCGCATCACCGACGAAATGATGGCCGCCGTGGATCAGGCCGACTCGGCCCAGTATTCGCGCGACGACATCTTGAATCCGCAAGGCTGGGTGTTACTGAACTACCTGATGGACTCGCGCACCGGCCTCGGGCGCTTCCGGGAATTTCGCATCAGCAACTACGCGCTGATGATGGACCTCATCAAGTACTGCCGCGACCACACGATTGAGCAAATTCTGCAACTGCCCGATGTGCAGGAGCGCGTAGCCCTCTACCACGAGCATGCCGCCAAGGCCAAGGATCAAATCTTGCAATGCGCCACGCAGATCGGCAACTTGGTGGTGCTGGACCTGCGGCCCGAGGAGACCATCTGGGCGACCAACCGCTTCATGATTTACGCGCTGTTCCCTACGGCCAACATCTCGATTCACGTGATGTGGGGCCTGCAAAAGCAGAACACCGTACTGGCCACGGGCAAGTCGATTCTGGACCGCAGCAGCAAAACACACGTCGGCAACCTGATGCTTGAGTTTGGCGGCGGTGGCCATGCAGCAGCTGGCACCTGCCAATTGGCCAACGACCGGGCCGACCCCATGCTGCAAATGCTGGTGCAGCGGATCAATATCGACGGTTGAAGTGCAGCGCAGACGTTGGGGCCGAATGGCGATTTCGCGCAGCGAAACCCGTGCTCCGACCTCAATCCCGTAACGGCGTCTCTGATCCTGGAAGATTTTTGAGCAAAATTGGCCTTAAGCGCTTATTAGGTAAGCGCGACCAGCTATTAAATTCATAGCTCCCTTGCAACTACTCAAAGTGGCCGGCATGCAAGCCCCGGCGCTCGAAGCCACCGCTTGAAACCCGTCCCACCCGCCCCTAAATGAGGGGTTGCAAGCGTTGCCTGTTCTTGGGGCCGTGCTTTCCGCCTTTTTCCATAGTCGTTTCTTGAATACATCTCTATGAGCAAACAAACCTTGTCGTTCCAGGCCGAAGTTGCCCAACTGCTGCACCTCGTCACGCATTCGCTGTATTCGAACCCCGAGATCTTCGTGCGCGAGTTGATTTCCAACGCGTCGGACGCCTGCGACAAGCTGCGTTTTGAGGCACTGGACAAGCCGGCGCTGTACGAAGACGCGCCCAATCTGGAAGTGCGCGTGGCTTTCGACACCGCCGCCAAGACGCTCACCATCACCGACAACGGCATCGGCATGAGTGCGCAGGAGGCCATCGACCACCTGGGCACCATTGCCAAGAGCGGCACCAAAGACTTCATGGGCAAGCTCACCGGCGACCAGAAGCAGGACGCCCAGCTCATCGGCCAGTTCGGCGTCGGCTTCTATTCCGGCTTTATCGTCGCCGACAAGATCACGGTGGAATCGCGCCGCGCCGGCCTGCCGGCTAGCGACGGCGTGCGCTGGGTCAGCGGCGGCAGCGGCGATTTCGAGGTGGAGCAAATTGATCGCCCGCAACGCGGCACCAGCGTCACCCTGCATTTGCGTGAAGACGCCGAGGAGTACCTGAACGCCTGGAAGCTCAAGAGCGTCATCGCCAAGTATTCCGACCACATCAGCCTGCCCATCCTCATGGAAAAGGAAGAGTGGAAAGACGGCGAGCTGATCAACCCGTCGGACGAAGCCGGTGGCCGCCAGCCCGGCGCTATGGTCAAGACGGGCGAATGGGAAGCCGTCAACAAAGCCAGCGCGCTTTGGACGCGGCCCAAGAAAGACATCACAGAAGAGCAGTACCAGGATTTCTACAAGGCCATCAGCCACGACCACGAGAACCCGCTGACCTGGGCGCACAACCGCGTCGAGGGCAACACCGAATACACGCAGCTGCTCTACATCCCGGCCAAGGCACCGTTTGATCTGTGGAACCGCGACAAGAAGGCCGGCATCAAGCTCTACGTCAAGCGCGTCTTCATCATGGACGACGCCGAGGCGCTGATGCCCAGCTACCTGCGCTTTGTCAAGGGCGTGATCGATTCGAGCGACCTGCCGCTCAACGTCAGCCGCGAGCTGCTGCAAGAGAGCCGCGA
The DNA here is from genome assembly GCA_034676525.1 of Giesbergeria sp. Taxonomy (GTDB): domain Bacteria; phylum Pseudomonadota; class Gammaproteobacteria; order Burkholderiales; family Burkholderiaceae_C; genus Simplicispira. The sequence goes on along the minus strand of JAUCCA010000012.1, from coordinate 168,578 downwards.
CGTCAAAGCCATCCGCGAAGGCAGCACCAAACGCGTGCTGTCGATGCTGGAAGACCTGGCCAAGCACGACAAGCACGACGTGCCTGTCCCAGCGGCCGAAGGCGCAGACGCCGTCACCGATGTGGTCGATGCCGACGACAAGGCTAAAGAAGGCAAGTACAGCCAGTTCTACGCCGAGTTCGGCGCTGTGCTCAAGGAAGGCTTGGGTGAAGACTTCGGCAACCGCGAGCGCCTGGCCAAACTGCTGCGCTTTGCCAGCACGTCCAGCGACACGGCAACCGTGTCGTTTGCCGACTACAAGGCGCGCATGAAGGAAGGCCAGGAGGCGATTTACTACATCACCGCCGACACCTTCCCTGGCGCCAAGAACAGCCCGCAGCTCGAGGTCTTCAAGAAAAAGGGCATTGAGGTATTGCTCATGACCGACCGGGTCGATGAGTGGGCGCTGAACTACCTGCACGACTTCGACGGCACGCCGCTGCAATCCGTGGCCAAGGGTGCGGTGGATCTGGGCACGCTGCAAGACGAAGCCGAAAAGAAGGCGACGGAAGAGGCCGCAGAAGCCTTCAAGCCGCTGCTCGCCAAGCTGAAAGAAGCGCTCAAAGACAAGGCTGAAGACGTGCGCGTGACCTCGCGCCTGGTCGATTCGCCCGCGTGCTTGGTGGTGCAGGACGACGGCATGAGCACGCAGCTCGCCCGTATGCTCAAGCAGGCCGGCCAGCAGGCGCCCGAATCGAAGCCGGTGCTGGAGGTGAACCCCGAGCACCCGCTGGTAAAGAAGTTGGAGGGCAGCGTGCACTTCAACGACCTGGCGAACATTCTGTTCGACCAGGCCTTGCTGGCCGAAGGCGGCTTGCCGGACGACCCAGCGGCCTACGTGCGCCGCGTGAACGCACTGCTGGTGTAATTTAGATAAAAACAGCTGCTAACGCTTATGGGTAAAGCGTTAGCAGCTATTAAAAATGAATCGAAAAACCTGGTGGTGCTCTGGCATCACCAGGTTTTTGCGTTTCTGGCCCTCCGTAATGAATGCAATAAAACGCGTTGGGCGGAGATTCGTTCGCGTGCATGGGGCGAAAGCACCCCCACCCAAGCGGGCCGGATAATAATGTTCCGAACTCCATTCGAAACACCTCCCGAGGATTCCTCCATGCGCATTTACGCACCTCTGATCGGCATTTGCATACTGCTCTCGGCCTGCGGCAAGCCCTCGGACACCGAAACAGCTTCACCGTCGGCGTCGAACGTCCCTACTTCGGCGTCCGTCACTGCGCCTGTAGCTACCGCGGCCCCGACAACCGCTGCAAAAGGCCCCAGTCTTCTGCGTTTGACGGCAACGGTCAAAGACGACACGTATCAGAGTGAGCCATCATGCTGGGTAACTATCGCTGTCGAAAACTTGCACGATAAGCCACTGGTGGTGTTCTCGGCAGCCTTTCTGCCCACGCAAGTGAGTACCGGCAAGGCGCTGACCACCGCCACCGAATTTGCCGGCATCAGTGCGGGTGTTGCCAACGTGCCATTGGCGCCCGGCGCCACCGGCAATCCCTGGAAACAGAATGTCTTGCGTACGCAATGCAGCGACGTTGCGGTGAAGTTCGAGGGCAAGTTCCTGTGCGCTTTTCAGGGCCAGGCCTGTACGCCGGTGAATGTCGAAGTGCAACAACAAGGTTTGGCATCGGTCACCGGGCTGGGCAGCTGACGGCGAACCCAAAAGCACTGCATACCGGACTCCGGCCAGAAAGCGCGCAGGCTCAGGTCGGTCGTTTTGCCAACCGCAGAATGCGGGCGTGCAGCGCGTCGCGGTCGTTGGGCGCTGCATCGATCAGTTCTTTAAGCGTGCGCTCGGGCAGGTCCACGCTCTGGCGGCGGTCCTTGGTAACCGGGAGGTTGCGCCAGCCCGACAACACCATCCAGTCCCACAGCTCGCGCGGCATCGGGTGGGTGACCTGCATTTTCAAGCTGCCGCACATGATGGCGGTACCTACCTTGGGCAGCGGACCCACCGGCGGTAGCTGCCGCTTGGTGCGGATGGAAAACAGCGTGCGGAGCCGGTCTTTCATGTAGTGCAAGTCCTCAAGTGAAGGCGGTGGGTTTGCAGCATACAAGACTACTGCAGTGGCTCTCGTCCCCGGCGCGTTGCTTGAGTTGCGCAATGCCCTTGCGCACTGCCCGTGCGCCTTGTATCGGGAATGGGTGAGCCACGGTAAGACTATATGCTGCCAGCAGCATGCGTGCTGGTCTTCCAAGGGCCGTGCGCCATGGTCCAGAATAGGGCAATAAGGAAACGCATGGCTGTTGGTGACGAGGTGCAAAACGGGGTGCAAAGCGGACTACAAGCCAATCCTGTGGCGTTGGACGCGATTGTGCGCGCCTCAGAGAAGCATTTGATCGTGGCGTCGGAGGACATTCTGGACGCTCGTGGCTTCAAGCTTTGGGCCAAGGGCCAACCGGTCTCCGCCAGTTTGCAGCAAAAGCTGCTAGAGAGGCAGCTCCAGCAGCCGCTTGAAGCCTGCCTGGCGGCCCAGGACGGCGTGACAATGGCGATGCTGACGGAGCAGCTTGCGGATTTTCTCGCCAGCGGGACGCCCATTGCCCAAGGCCTTAAGCCGTGGACGGCTGAGCTTTTGGCGCAGATGCCTCGCCTGGAGTTGCACACCGTGGCGCAGTTGCTGCTCACCACAGCATTCGCAACGCGAATGAGCTTCGTGTCGCATGCCGTCGCGGCTGCAGCCTTGATGGGGGCCATGGCCTTGGACAAGGGCGCTCGGGTGGCTGAGGTGCGCGATGCCATGCTTGCAGGCCTGCTGCACGACATCGGCGAAATCTACATCCAGCCGGAGTACCTCGATTCAACCGATCCGCTGGATCTGCTCGGACACAAGCATCTGGCGGTGCATCCGCGCATGGCGCAAATGCTGCTTTCCACCACCACGGATTACAGCCCGGCGGTGTGTCGTGCCATTGGCGAGCACCACGAACGGCTCGATGGCTCGGGCTACCCCGCACGCTTGCGCGGCGCCCAACTGTCTGAACTGGGAAAGATGCTCTCGGTGGTGGAAGTGACGCTGGGGATTGCGCGGTCCCAATCTGCCCCCATGCGCCGCACCAGTTTTGCACTGCGCGTCATTCCTGGCGAATTTGACCTGCGCCATGTGAGTTTTGTGTGCAACCTTGCCAACCGCGTGCAAGAGGAGATCTCGCAATCGAGCCTCTCGTCGCCGGTGGTCAACATTCTCGATCCCCGGGAGCGCATTCAGGCCAAGCTGCACGAGGTGGAGCAACTGCGCGGCGAGCTTTCGCGCCAGAGCGGCACTGCCCCGGCTGTGGCGATTGTCGATGGTGCAACAGCCCGGCTTGGGCGCCTGCAGATCGCCTGGAATTCGCTGGGATCCTGGGGCGCAGACGCTTCCGACTTGTCCATCGACGTGCACTTTGAGTTGGACATGGCCGACCGTGAGTTGAATCAGCGGCTGCGCGAACTTCAGCGCGAATCCCTGCTGCTCGCCATGCGCTTGCCGCTCAATGAGCGCGGCCTGCTCGCGCCCCTGTGGCGTGAGTTGCAGGTGGACGAAGCCTGAGCTAACGGACGGATGCTTCGAATGTATGGGCGTCCGCGTACTCCCTCAGTGCGGCCAGATCCACTTGAGCGTTTTCGAGTAACGAGTCCATCGCGGATCGAGTGGACGCAGCGTTTTTCTCCCGCGCGATTGCATTGAATCGCTGCGCCATTTCGCCCAAATGCGCCAAACCAAAACTGCCCGCGCTGCCGCTTAGGTCGTGAGACTCGTTCGCCAGCGAGTCCCAGTCTATAGGTGCGGACTGTGCTGTGAGCGCTTTCATGCGGAACAAGCGCGCGTCGCAATCGCGCAAGAAATTCGCGGTCAGTGCGTGCGCAGCTTTCACTCCCAAAGTGGCTTTCAGCTCTTGCAGCACGGCGACATCCAGCTTTGAGAGCGACGCGTCAGTTCGCGATGGACGGGTCGGCATCCAGCGTCGCATACATCGCATCAAGCTCTCTTCCAGTAAAGGTTTGGACAAATGATCTTGCATGCCCGCTTCGCGTGTACGAGCGATGTCGTCCGCGCTTGCATTGGCGGTCAGCGCAATGACGGGCAAGTGCGCAAAGCGAGGATTTTGGCGGAGCGCACGCGCGGCAGCCAAGCCGTCCATAACCGGCATTTGCATATCCATCAACACCAGGCAATAAGTGTCGTTCGCCGCCGCTTCTAGGGTCGCCAGTGCCTGAGCTCCGTCGCAGGCTTCGTCGACGGTGATGCCGCCCAGTTCCAATAGGCCATGGGCTACAGCGCGATTGAGTTCGTTGTCGTCCACCAACAGCACGCGGGCGCCCGGATAGAACTGCAGCCCCCTGTCGCTCAGGCGCAGGCCGTGTGCAATAGTCGCCACTTCGTCGCTAGGCTCGAGGCTGGTCAAGCTACCTTCCGAAGCAGGCGTCTCAACGCGCGCAGTAAACCAAAAAGTGCTGCCTTTGCCAGGCTCGCTGCTCACTCCGGCTGCGCCGCCCATCAGTTCCGCCAGCTGCCTGGAAATGGCGAGGCCGAGACCAGTGCCTCCGAAGCCGCGTGTGATGGCTGAGTCCCCTTGCTCGAAGGCTCGAAAAAGCGTTTCCCGTTCAGATTCCGCGATTCCCATGCCAGTGTCCTGGACGCGGCCGCGAAGGAACCATGCTTTATCGCTACCTTCCTGTGTGTTGATCGACAGCGTGACGGTGCCCGCAGAGGTGAACTTGATGGCGTTGTTCAAATAGTTGATCAGAACTTGGCTCATACGCTGCCTGTCACCACGCAAGCGCTCCAGCGTGCCCGGCGCAATGTGCAGCAGCAGGTCCAATCCCTTGGCCTGCGCTTCACCGATGAACAGATCTCTGATTTCGGTCGCCCATTCGCGCGTCGAGAAGTCTTCAGGCGCTATGACCAGCTTGCGGGCCTCGATCTTGGAGATGTCCAGCACATCGTTGACGATGTTCAGTAGGTGCCTGCCAGCGCGCAGCGTTTTGGCGATTCGCTCGCGCTGAGGCGCTTCGCGCTCATGGTGCATGGCCAGCTGGGTCATGCCCAATATCGCATTGAGCGGCGTGCGAATCTCATGGCTCATCGTCGCCAGGAAACGCGCCTTGTCGGCGGCGGATTTTTCTGCAATGTGCTTGGCTTGGGTGAGCGCCTGCGCTTGCTCCTTCTGGTCTGTCACGTCCAGCCAGACGCCATTGAACAGCGCCCCTCCAGCCGCCGTGCGGCGCGCTGCAGCAAGGGTTTTGATCCAGCGCACCTTGCCACTTTGCGTCGTCTTCGTGTCGAAGTTGAGCGGCGCCAGCGTTCTTACACTGCGTACGAACGCAGCATGGGCTTTCTGCACCTCTTCCTCGCTCGCATGCCGAAACTCTTGGCCCGATGGCTGCTCAGCCTGCTCCAGTTCTGCGGGCGCGTAACCGTGCAGTTGCTTAGAACGCTCGCTGGCGAAAAGAACGCGCCGCGAGCCGTCGGTTGCTACCTCCATCTGAAACACAGCGCCGGGAATGGTGCTGATCAGATCGACCAATTGCTCGGAGAGCCGCGCGGCTTCTGCACTGGCGGCCACCTCGACGGCCAAGCGGTCTTCGCGCTGCATGGATTGCTGGAAGACTTGCAAGGCGTTCGCCATTTGCCCAACTTCGTCGCGCCGGTGGGTCAGCACAATCTCGTCGTCGTAGTGGCGCTGGCTCATGCGCTTCATGGTGTGGGTCAGTTGCGAGAGCGGGCGCGACATCTGCGCGATCGCCACATGGATGGAGAGTGGAAGTACCAGCGCCAAGGCGCCCACCACTGCCATTGCGGCGACAAGAATTGTTCTGGAGGTTCGGAGTCGCAGAGTGTCGGATGCCGAGCCAAATTGGGACACTGCGTCGTCGCGCAGAGCGTCCATATCGGTGCGCACCATTAGTAGTGCGGGTTCAAATTCGCGGTGGATGAGTTGCAACGCTTGATCTCCACGCCACCGCGACGCGGCCAAGATGATGTGTTCTGCGGTTTGAAAGAGCCGCTGCGATCCTGCCTTGATGGCCATGACCTGCTCAGCCTTGTCAGGCAGCAGCGCTTTCAGCTTGCGCAGTTCTGCGTCGTATTGGAGCCTTATCGCACCGAGTTCGTCCAGTGAGGCGAGCATCCGCGCCTCATCCGGCTCGGTGAGGACGGTGTACGCAAGACGGCTGGCGCCGTTGAGGTTTCGGGCCGCTTCGGCGATCGTCAAGGCCCCTTGTGCCTCGTGCTCAATCAGATCCCGGTACTGCTGGTTGACAGCGCGCATGTTGGTCAGCGCGTAGGCGGTGATGACGACCGAAATCAGGCCGAGCAGGCCCATCAGCAGCAGGATCTTGCTGGCGAAGCTCAGGTCGGAAAAGCGTGGCGCGCGTGGCATGGTGCGTTCAAGATCCGCGTTTTGGTAGCGCCGAGGCTATTGCTTTTCGCAACTCGGTGGCAGCTCTAGCGTCGCTCAAAGCGCCGCGAAAGTGCTCTGTGACCACGCGGTAAATGGCCGTTTTGACGCGCGCAGGGTTGGCATTGCCCATTGCGATGGAACCCAGCACCGTCCGCCGCATGTTCGAGGCGCGCAGCGCGGACAACGTGCGCTTGCCACAGGTATTGAAGCTTTCGGACGATACATCGACCCGCGCCGGTGCCGCGCCTGTTTTGACGTTCACCGCTGCCTGAAGGGCAGGAGACATCAGCAACGATGCGAAAGCTTTGGCTGCAGCGCCGCCGTCCGCGGCGGAGCGGAAGAAAATGTACTGGTCGGCGTTGAACAAAAACATGCCCTGTGTGTCCGGGAACTGCCAACAGGCATAGTCGCGCCCTGGCGCCAACCCGCTCGCCGTGAACTCGCCGTTCACCCAAGTGCCCTGCGCCTGCAGCAGCGCCTTTCCAGTACGCACCATGTCGGTTGCCTCGTCCCAACTGCGGCGCCGGTAACCGGTATCGACATACTGCGAGAGGGTACGCATTCGCGCAAACACGGCGACCGCCTGCTCCTGCGTCAATGCACCGGGCTGCAGGTCGATGAAGGCCTTGCGGTACGTGGCGGCGCCCAATGCGCCTGCAGCCACCGCTTCGAATAAAAGCGTGTGCTCCCAGGCCTCGCGGCCAATCGCAAGCGGTATCACGCCTGCTAGCCGCGCCTTCTCAAGCAGTGCCACCAGATCGGCGAACGTGTCTGGCGGCTCCGCAGCGCCAAGTCTTATGGCCAGGGCCTGATTGACCCACAGCCAGTTCGTGGCGTGCGTGTTGAAGGGCGCAGCCACCCAGTGCCCTTCGTACTTGGAGATATTTTGAATGTCCATTGGCACGACGGCGTCCCATTCTTCCCGCTCGGCAATTTCGTCCAGATTCGCCAGCAGTCCGCGCGCGGCCCACGAATGGATGTCGTAGCCGATCATTTGCGCGGCGGTCGGTGCCTTGCCCGAGCGAACACGTTCCTCTAGTACGTTGGTGTAGCGATCGGTGCCGCTACCGACGCTTGAGGACTCGTTCCATTTGAGGCCATGCTCTTTGGCTGCGTCTCGAATGGCGTCGATGCTTGCGCGCTCTCCACCCGAAACCCACCAATGAAACACGTCGATCTCGGGTTGCAAAGTGTCGGCCGATGCCGCTACCGCGCAGAAAAGGAGCGAAGACAGACAGACAAAAATTCGCAGGCGTGGAGCGAGAGGGAGACGAAGTGCGACCATGGTCAATCGTATGCGCCCAAAGATTCGTGCGAAACAGCGCGACCAATACTGCATCGTTCGCTTAAGTTCACGCAGTTGAGGCTGGTTGTTCAACTGCCAAGGTACAAATCAGCAGCTTCAATCGATTTTTTCGAGTCGATAGCCGACGCCGTAAACGGCTGTAATTTGACAGTCAGAACCCTCGCCCATCCCCAGTTTGTTGCGTAGGCGCGAAACATGCGTATCGATGGTGCGTGAAGGCACATCGCGAATCTGGCCCCAGACTCGCTCCCGCAAATGGTCGCGCGACAGCAGGCGCCCGCAGTTCTGGAACAGCACCAGTGCCAATGCGTATTCGCGCTCCGTCAATTCGATTGCAGTGTCGTTGAGCGAAACGACTCGCAAGGTCTCGTTGAAGCGATAGCCGCCGAACACCAGTTCGGTTTCGGATTTCTCAGGGTAGGCGCGGCGCAGCAAAGCTTTGATGCGGGCAGAAAACTCTCCGACGCGCACCGGTTTGCTCATGAAATCGTCCGCGCCGCTCGCCAGCGCTTCCACGATGTCTTGCTCATCGTTGCGCCTCGTGACAAACAGGATGGGCATCGCGGGCCCGGTGAGCAGCCGTGCAGCGCGCACCACTTCGGGCCCGTCCATGTCAGGCAGGTGCCAATCCACCACCAACAGGTCAAAGGTTTCTCGCCGGAGCGCTTGGAGCAATGGTTCGCCCGTCTCAAACGGATGGCACAAGTGCCCCATGCCTTCTGCGAGAGCCTTCATTAATTCCAGAACAACGAAGTCGTCGTCGACTATTGCGATGCGCATGACAAAGAATAGGTAGTGAAATTGGTAGGAAATGCACTGCGTGCACTATGTGAGCATGTAGCGGCTGAGCGAGCCGCATTCTGGCAGACCCTTACTGCGGCGCGATGGGGCGTCATGCGGAGAGTGGCGGCTCCTGCATCGCTTCAATCTGCTCTTCCAGCAAATCTACCTGCCCGCTCCAGTAGTCGCTGGTGCCAAACCACGGGAAGTTGATCGGGAAGATCGGGTCCTGCCAGCGCCGTGCCAGCCAGGCGCTGTAGTGGATGAGGCGCAGAGTGCGCAGCGGCTCGATCAGTGCGAGTTCGCGGCGGTCGAAATTTCTGAATTGTTCGTAACCCTCAAGCAGCGCGCTGAGCTGCCCGGTGCGCTGGCGCCGGTCGCCTGAAAGCAGCATCCACAGGTCCTGCACAGCCGGCCCACTGCGTGCGTCGTCGAGGTCGACGAAATGCGGCCCGCCGCCCGGCAGGTCTGCCGGAGTCCACAGAATATTCCCGGGATGACAATCGCCATGAAGCCGAATTTGGGTGGCATTTTCAAGACGAAAATCGGCTCCAGCGCTTTCGCGGTAAGCGCAAGAAGCTATTGTTTCAAGAGCGCGCTTGCACACATCCTGCCAGCGCGACTGCATGTCCAGCGGCACGGCATCGTGGGAAAGCAGCCAGTCGCGCGGCTCGGCGCCAAAGCTCTGCGCGTCGAGTGCGGGCCGGTGAACGAAAGGCCGCGCTGCGCCTACCGTGTGCAAGCGCGCGAGAAAGCGGCCGATCCACTCCAGCACTTCCAAGTCGTCAAGCTCAGGCGCGCGCCCGCCACGCCAAGGGCTGACGGAAAACAAAAAGCCGTCGTGCTCGTGCACGGTGGCTCCGTGCAGCACTAGCGGCGCCACTGCGGGAACCTCTCCGGCCACCAGCTCGGCGGCGAAGTCGTGCTCCTCCTGGATTTGCTCACGGCTCCAGCGTCCCGGCCGGTAGAACTTGGCGACCACACGGGTGCCGTCTTCCAGATGTACCTGATAAACCCGGTTCTCGTAGGAGGAAAGCGCCATCAAGCGGCCGTCACCGTGCAGTCCTACACCCGCCAGTGCGTCGAGCACGTGGGCAGGGCTCAGGCGCGCGTAGGGGTGGTCGGTGCTGCCGCCGGCCTCGGGCGCATGTGCTTCAGAAAAGGGCTGCTGGTTCATACCCCATTGTCGGCCCGTTACCGTCCGTGCCGCCGCTTATGCGGCTTGTAGGCTTGCGATGTGGCCGATGCGTGGGTTGGAATGGCCTGCGAGAAGCTCCAAGAAGAGCGCTTGAGCAGCCTGCGGTCCCTCATGCTGCTGCACCACCAGCCAAGGCGCTTTTGACGAATGGGCTTCTTTGCAGAACGCTACCCAAGAAGCAATCAAGCGCTCGTTCAAGCCTTGGGCGCCCCAGTCGCCATTGCGCTTCTTGACCTGGGCCGGCGCAAAGAACATCACCGGTTTTGGGCCAGGCAGCTGCCCGGAGCCGCCCAGGTCGCCCACATGGCTGGCGCCGACGGCGCAGCTGTAGCTTAGGGCGGAAAAGTGGTTGTGAATGCGCTGGCGCAAGCCCACACTGCCGGCAAAGTCGATGTACACGCTCGGCGTTGTGGCGTCGAGCTGCTCCAGCGCGTCGTAGGCCACCACGCGGTCGTAGCAGCCGAGACTCTCGCAAAATTCGACGTTGGCGGCAGATGTCAGGCCGACGACTTCCAAGCCCTCTCGCTTTGCAAGCTGAAACGCTGTGCCGTACGCGGTTTTGCTCGATGCGCTGGAGAGCAGCATGCGCTGCGCACCAAAGAACGTTTGATCGGCCATGAAGTCGTCGATCAGCCACGAGGTGACGAACAGTGGGCGCAGCAGCGCCTGCACGTCTTCCGTGTCGGGTTGATAGAACGGGTCGACGCTGCTGCGCAGATACTGGTTGTAGACCGCGTGCAGGCCGGCGCGGTGCGCCGCTCCATCGCTGAAACCCGCGGTGCTTGTTCGGTGGGGCGAGAGCACGGCATGGCTCGCCATCGGCCAGTAGCCGTACAGCCGCTCGCCCACCGAGACGTCGGCATGTGTGGATTCGACCACCGAGCCAAAGCCCCAAACCGGCACGATGCCCCATTCGGCGTCGTCCGTCGGATAGAACTTCCAGTAGTCCAACATGTCGCCCATGGCGGCATAGGTGATGTTGTTCGCAGTAAGGGCAAACTTGTCGACCCGCACCCGAATTTGCCCGTCGGCAAGCGCAGGGGCATCGGTGGTGTGCAGGCGGGTGTCGCTCAGTTGCTTCTGGCGCACAAGGAGGGTAGTCGTGTTCATGGCAGTACGCTCAAGTCAAAGCCACCCTCTGTGCCCGATCGCTGCAGAGGCATGACGACGGGCGAGGTGGCGGGCGGATGTCGATTGGGTGCGTTGAGCCGGCGGCCCCCGCTTTGCTCGCGCAATACTCCGGGCGCTGCCCCCGCAGCGACCCGGATGAGTATTGCCTACCGGATTAGGCCAGCGTGATGCCTACATCGATGTTGCCGCGGGTGGCATTCGAGTAGGGGCAGACCTGGTGGGCGGCGTCGACCAGCTTTTGTGCTGCGGCGCCGTCCATACCGGGCAAGCTGACGCTCAATCGCACGGCGATGCCATAGGCCTGCCCGACGGGGCCCAGGTCGACTTCCGCGTCGACCGACAGGTCTTGGGGCAGCGTGACCTGCATCTTGCCGGCGACGGCCTTCATCGCGCCAATGAAGCAAGCTGAGTAGCCGGCAGCAAACATCTGCTCAGGATTGGTGCCCGTGCCGGAGGTGCCGGGGGACGAGAGCTTGACGTCAAGCCGTCCGTCGTCGGTGCGGGAAGCGCCTTCGCGGCCGCCGGTGGTGTGGGCTTTGGCGGTGTAGAGAACTTTATCAAGCGATGCCATGGTGTCTTCCTTTGGGAAATGGTGTCCGCAGTGCGGGACGGTGGGAGAAATCGGTTTGGTGGAAAAAACGGCCTCGTCAGCGCTGCGTGAGCTTGTCGCGCAGTTGATGGAGGTCGGACGTCAGGCGAGCGAGTTCGGCGACGGTGCACCGACTGCCAGCCATCAAGTGTTGAGGAACATGTTCTGCCCGGTCGCGCAGCGCCCGGCCAGAGGGGGAGAGCGTGATGCGCACCCGACGCTCGTCCTCGGCATCGCGCAGTCGCGCAATCAGGCCGGCGGCTTCAAGGCGTTTGAGCAGCGGCGTCAATGTGCCGGAATCAAGAAACAGGCGCTCGCCCAAGTCTGACACCGTGAGCCCGTCGCGCTCCCACAGCACAAGCATCACGAGGTACTGGGGGTACGTCAGGTCGATGGCGTCCAGCAGCGGCTTGTACAGCTTGGTCATCGCCAGCGAGGCGGAATACAGCGCAAAGCACACCTGGTTGTCCAGCCGCAACGACGGCGGGGTGGGAGTGTGGGTGACTTGGGCTACAGGCATGTTTGAATCATCGCTCAAAATTAAATTGCGTGCGATTAAATTACGAGTGGTAAAGATTTGGTAAGGGGTATTTCGCAGACCCGGACGCGCTTTTGGTATTTGCGCTAATGGCGCCTGGCTTAGGGAAGTTCGGCAATGCCCTGCGGCTATTCCAGCGCAGAACTGGGCCGGCGCGTCGGGCAGACCAAAGTTTCCGGATGCCGGGAATCCAACTGAATTGCTATTAAAAAAGGAGCGCTGCGCGCTTTTCTGGAAAGCGCTGCAGGTCGTTTCGCTATGAAGAATGCACCATGCTTGGCGGGGCCTAGGTTCAGCGCCCGCTGAACTTCGCAGGTCTGCGTTCCACAAAAGAGCGCACGCCTTCAGCAGCGTCGTCGCTATTGGCCAGTTGCTTTTGCACGGGGATGAAATCGGCTACGGCCGCGGCTTGGCCTTGCTCGATCGCTTTCAGTACGTTCAGGCGCGTGGCGACCACGGCCAGCGGTGCTTGGGCGGCGATGCGCTGGGCGATGGCGAGGGCTTCATCCAGCTCTTGCCCGGCAGGCACCACCTTTTGCACAAAGTTGAAACGCAGCGCCTCGGCGCTGCCGAACTCGTCGGCGGTCAGCAGGTGCAAGAGTGCATTGCCGGTGCCGGCGCGCTCGGCCATGCGCAGTGTGGCACCGCCAGTGGCCATGATGCCGCGCTGCACCTCCATCTGCGAAAAGCGGCAGTTGTCGGCGGCCACCACGATGTCGGCGCCGAGCATGAGCTCGATGCCGACGGTAAAACAAATGCCCTTGACGGCCACCACCATTGGTTTGGTGCGGCGCCGATAGCCGGGCAAACCAAAATCGTGCGGCTCCACCAGGCCTTCGGGGATGGCCTTTTCGCCACGCTGCATATAGGAGGTGATGGCGGGCAGGTCCAAACCGGCGGTGAAATGCTCGCCAAAGGCGTGCAGCACGCCCACGCGCAAGGCGGGGTCGTCGTCCAGTAGGGTGTATGCCTCGGCCAGTTGGCGAAACATGGGGGGCGTCCAGCCATTGCGCTTGGCGGGGCGGTTGATGCCGATCAGCAGGACATGGCCGATCGTCTGGGTGTCGATGCAGCCTTCGGCAGGCGGTTGTTGGGCGGTGATGTTGGTGGTGGCGGTGTTGGGCATGAGGATCTCCAGTGCCGCCATTGAAAACCGAGACCTAGTGGCGCGCCGTCCCCCGTGGGACAGCGCGTCGGCGCGTGGACTCAGTAGCTGTATACCCCGCGGCCCGTTTTGCGGCCCAGATGACCAGCTGCCACCAGTTCTCGAAGCAGCGGGCTAGGACGGTACTTGCTGTCGCCAAACTCCTGCAGGTACACCTCCATGACGGCGAGGCAGACGTCCAGGCCCACCATGTCGGCCAAGGCCAGGGGGCCAATGGGCTGGTTGGTGCCGAGCTTCATGCCGGCGTCGATGTCTTCGGGGGTTGCAAGGCCTTCGCCCAGCACGAAAAATGCTTCGTTGATCATGGGCACCAGGATGCGGTTGACCACAAAACCCGGCGCGTTCTTCACCGTAATGGGCGATTTACCCAGACGCACGGCGAGCGCCTCGACCGCATCGTGCGTGGCATCGCTGGTCTGCACGCCGCGGATCAATTCGACCAGTGCCATCAACGGCACGGGGTTGAAAAAGTGCATGCCAATAAAGTGGCCGGGGCGCGAAGTCGCCGCCGCCATCTTGGTGATCGAGATCGACGAGGTGTTGGACGCAATCAGCACCTGTGGCCCTGCAATGGCGTCCACTTGTTTGAGAATCTTGAGCTTGAGCTCGTAGTTTTCAGTGGCGGCTTCGATAATGAGCTGGGCGCCCTTGAGGTCGTCGTAGTTCGTCGAAGTGCGAATGCGCGCGAGTGCGGCGTCCTTGTCCGCAGCGCTGATTTTTTCCTTCTTTATCAGGCGGTCCAGGCTGCCGGCCACGGTGGCCAAACCCTTTTGCACTGCAGCGTCGGAGATGTCGACCATCACCACGTCTACGCCCGCCACCGCGCATGTTTGCGCAATGCCGTTGCCCATGGTGCCCGCACCAATGATGCCAACCTTGTTGATTTCCATATAGAGAGCTCTCTTCAAAGTGAAACAGACCCGATGGATGGTAGCGAGAAACTCTCGCCCTTCCGGTTAAGGTGGCCGGCTGCGCAGGCGAAGACAGGCTGCGGTCAGATTCAAAGGAATGCCATGTTCGACTACATCGTGATTGGCGGCGGCTCGGCCGGCTGTGTGCTGGCGGGGCGCCTCAGCGAAGACCCGGCGGTGCGTGTCTGCCTGCTCGAAGCGGGAAAGAGCGACGACAGTGCCCTCATCCAATGCCCGGCCGCCCTGGCGGTGATGGCCAAGTTTGAGCTCAATGGCTGGGGCCAGAACACCACGCCACAGTCCGGCCTGAACGGCCGGCGCGGCTACCAACCTCGCGGCAAGGTTCTGGGCGGCTCCAGCTCCATCAACGCCATGATCTACGCGCGCGGCCAGCATGCCGACTACGACCACTGGGCGGCGCAAGGCAACCCAGGTTGGGGCTGGGACGATGTGTTGCCGTATTTCAAGCGCTCAGAGCACAACGAACGCGGCGCAGACGCATGGCACGGCAGCGGCGGCCCGCTCAACGTCATGGACTTGCGCTCGCCCAACCCCTTTGCGCAACACTTTGTCGAAGCCGGCGTGCAGGCTGGCGAAGCGCGCAATGGCGACTTTAACGGTGCCGGCCAAGAAGGCGTGGGCATGTACCAGGTGACCCACAAAAGCGGCGAGCGCTTTAGCGCCGCCAAGGGCTACCTGACGCCGCACCTTGCAAGGCCGAACCTGCGTGTGATTACCAGCGCGCGCGCCACGCGCATCGTCTTGGAGGGCAAGCGCGCGGTAGGTGTGGAGTACGAGCAGGGCGGCGTGCGCCAGACCCTGCGCTGCTCGCGCGAAGTGCTGCTCTCGGCCGGCGCGTTTCTGTCGCCGCAGCTTCTGATGCTCTCGGGCATCGGGCCGGGCGCGCACTTGCAGCAGCACGGTATTTCCGTGGCGCATGAGCTGCCCGGTGTTGGTATGCATTTGCACGACCACGTGGACGTGGTGCAGGTGATGGAGGCGCCGGGGCTCCACGACCTCTTCGGCCTTTCACCCGCTGGCGCTGTGCGCATCCTGCGCGGCATCGCCGAATGGCAGCGCACCCGCAGCGGCATGTTGACCACCAACTTCGCCGAATCGGGCGGCTTTATCAAAAGCCGCCCGGAGGAAGTCGCGCCCGATTTGCAGTTGCACTTCGTCATCGGCAAGCTCGTGGACCATGGCCGCAAGACGGTGTTTGGCCATGGCTACTCGTGCCACGTCTGCCTCCTGCAACCGAAAAGCCGGGGCAGCGTGCAACTGGCCAGCAGCGACCCGAACGCTCTGCCGCTGGTGGACCCCAACTTCCTGGGCGAGCAGGACGACGTGGACCGGCTGGTGCGCGGCATGAAGCGCATGCGCGAAATTCTTGGTCAACCAGCACTGGCGAAGTTCGGCGCACGCGAATCCAAGGCGTCCGCCGGGGTCACAAGCGACGTGCAAATTGCGCAATTTATCCGCAACCATGCCGACACCATCTACCACCCCGTCGGCAGCTGCCGTATGGGGTCGGGGCCGCTCGATGTGGTGGATGCCGAGTTGCGTGTGCACGGCATGCAGGGCCTGCGCGTGGTGGACGCGTCCATCATGCCGCGCGTGACCAGTGGGAATACCAATGCACCGACCATCATGATTGCGGAGAAGGCGGTGGATTTGTTGCGGGCGGCGGGGTAAGGAGTACGGCGCAGGCATTGGGGTCGGACAACGATTTCGCACAGCGAAACTCGTTCTCTGACCCCAATCCCGGGCTATTGCGCGCTGCGTCGGCGAGGGGCATGCCTCAGTGTTGGGCTGCAGCCAAAGAACTTTTGCGGCACGGAAGATTCATGCCAAATCGTCCTCCAGCACTTACTCAGTAGGCGCTGGCAGCTATGTTTTGAAGAGCATAGACCTTACGCTCGAAACCGCCGCCGCGTCAGCGCCAGCGCAACCCAGAAAGCTAGCCCAGTAGTCGCAAGCAGCGTCCCACCATGGCGCAGTGCCTGCTGCGGCCACTCATCCATGAACAGCGGGCGCACCAGCTCCACCGCGTTCGTCAGCGGCAGCCAGTCCGAAATCGCCTGCACCAGCGGCGGAAGTTGCTCGCGCGGGAAGAACACGCCGGACAGGAACATCTGCGGGGTGAGTACCAGGGTGAAGTAGTAGGTGAAAAAGTCGTAGCCCTTGGCCAGCGCGTTGAAGATGAGCGCGATGGCCGAGAACATGATGCCCACGCACAGCAGCACTGGCCACGCCACCAGCAGTTTGGGGCTGTGGCTGATGCCGAGCGCCAGCATCACCAGCAAAATGGCGGTCACTGTGAACAGCGCCTTGAATGCAGCCCACAGCAGCTCGGCCAGCAACACGCTGTCCAGACTCACCGGCGTATTCATGATGCCCTCCCAGGTCTTTTGCACATGCATGCGTGAGAAGGCCGAATACAGCGCTTCGAAGCTCGCCGCGTTCATGGCGCTCATGCAAATCGAGCCGCTGGCGAGGAACAGGATGTATGGCACCGGTTCGCCATTCACCGTCAATTTGCCCACCAACGCCCCCATTCCGTAGCCAAACGCCACCAGCCACATCAGCGGCTCGGCAATGTTGCCCACCAGGCTGGGAATGGCCAGCTTTCGCCAGACCAGCAGGTTGCGCAGAAACACCGGCCACCAGTTGCGCGAGAGGTCCGGGGCGCGCCAGAGGGAAGGTGGGTCGGCAGTTTGAGGCGTTGGTGGCAGTGCAGTGGGCATGGGCAGATTGTGCGATGTGGGCAGGGCGTCGGCACGCTTTTGCCAAGCGCCGCATGGGCGTGGCGCTGGCGTGTGCGGCCGACGTGGGCACGGCGCGCAGCAGCGCCAAACTGGCGGCTAGCAAGGTTAAGCCGGACAACGTGCGAGCGCCAGGTTCCTGGGCCATATTGGCTGATGACGCTTATCCAGTAGGCGCTGGGCGCTACTGTTTTGGCATTAATTCAAACTCATTTCTTCTTGTCTTCGATCCTCTTTAGCGCCATTTTCATGGTCTCCAGAAAGGCTGCTTCCACGTCGGAAGGCTGCGCGGCCTGCTGGGTGCGGAACTTGGTGTATTCCGCCTCGGCATGGGCCAGTGCCTGCTGGTGGCTGACCTTGCCCGCGCCTTGCAGGGCTTTGCCGCCCATGGCGGCAATCAGTTGCTCCAGATGCGCCAGCCAATCCTTCATGTATGTCGGCTTATGGTTCATGGCGCGAAACTCGGCGGCGTCGAAATAGGCCGACACCAGCGTGTTCAAACGCTTGAGCTCGTTTGCGTCCAGGTAATTCTTGGCATTGCCCACCTCCATCTTGGTGGGCTGGCGGCCAGAGAACGACAGCAACCCCATGAAAGGCTTGCCCGCGTCGGCGCGCTGGGCGATCACTTCCGCCGCTGTCTGGCCGTGGGCAGCGTAGTGCAGCTTGTTTTGCACAGCCTTGAAGAACACCACGCTGGCTTCGGCCTTCGGGTTGTAATCGACGCTGGTGGCGTAGAGGTCGAGCACCTGCCGATACAACACCTTTTCGCTGGAGCGAATGTCGCGGATGCGATCCAGCAGTTCTTTCCAGTAGCTGCCGCCGCCCAGGTTCTTGAGGCGGGCGTCGTCCATGGCGAAGCCCTTGACCAGGTATTCGCGCAGCCGCCAAGTGGCCCAGATGCGGAACTGGGTGCCCTGCCGGGACTTGACGCGGTAGCCGACCGAGATGATGACGTCGAGGTTGAAGTGCTCAACCTGGTAGGTTTTGCCATCGGCGGCAGTTGTTGCAAATTCTGCAACAACTGCATTGCGTTCCAGTTCGCCCTCGGCAAACACGTTGGAGATATGCCGGGAAATGGTGGATTTGTCGCGCCCCAGCAGATCGGCAATCTGATTCAGGGAGAGCCAGACCGTGTCACCGATAAGCCGTACATCAATAGCCGGCACGTCACCGCGCTGGTACAGAACGATCTCGCCGCCGGGTTGCTCGCTCATGGTTTGCCTTCCTTTATGCCACCGTGACCTGTCCGTTCATCAGCAGGGGGAGAAGCTAGTCGCGTATGCGGGGCCACTTCGCTTGCGGCGGTCATCTGGATTCAACCATCTTCCCGAATCTGGCGGTCGGTGAGCTTCAAGAATAAATCCTCCAGATTCGCTGGCCGATGCAGCGTGCGCAGTTGCGGGTGTTCGAGCAGCACATCGAGCAGCGGATGCGCGTTCTGGGTGTAGAAAAACACTGTCTCGCCACTCACTTCGATGCGCTCGGCCAGCGGTGCCAGTCGGGCGTCGTGTTGCAAGGCGAGCGCTCCGGCGCCATAGACTTCCACCACCTCGCGCTCCAGATGCTCGGCAATCAGGGCGCGCGGCGCGCCTTCGGCAATCTTCTTGCCGTGGTCGAGCACGATGAGGCGCGAGCACAGGCGCTCTGCCTCGTCCATGAAGTGCGTGGTCAGCAGGATGGAAGTGCCGCCCTGCACCAGCCGCTGCAGCCGCTCCCACATCAGATGGCGGGCCTGCGGGTCCAGGCCTGTGGTGGGTTCGTCGAGCAGCAGCAGGCGCGGGGCGTTGACCAAGGCGCGGGCGAGCGAGAGGCGCCGCTTCATGCCGCCGGAGAGCTCGCCGGGCTTGGCGCCGGCCTTGTGGCTGAGCGCGGCGAACTCGAGCAGTTGGGGAATGCGTTCTTCCAGCACGTTGCGCTTCAAGCCGAAGTAGCGGCCATAAACGCGCAGATTTTCAGAGCAGTTGAAGTCGGGGTCCAGCGTGTCGAACTGTGTCACCACGCCTAGGTGTTGCTTGATGGCCAGCGCGTCGCGCGGCATGGCGAGCAGCGCGCCGCCTGCCGGTGGGTGGTAGTGGATGCTGCCGGCATCCGGTGCCGTGAGCCCGAGGCACATGCGGATGGTGGTGGTCTTCCCCGCGCCGTTGGGGCCAATGACGCCCAGGCATTCGCCGGGGGCGATGGCGAAGGAGACGCCGTCCACCACTACGTTGCTGCCATAGGATTTGCAGAGCCCGGAGACATCGAGCAAGGGCGGTGGGGCCGGTGTGGAGGGCGTGGCCAGAGGTGGCGCGGACGGCGCTGCAGCGTCGGTGAGGTTCATGTGCGTGCATTCTCCAGCACTGCAGCGTCTGCTGGTTTGAGACTCAAAAGTTCAGACAAAAAATGCCTCTAGCGCTTATGGGGAAAGCGCCACCAGCTATCAAAACAAAAGCGGTTGCGCCGCTTGCCAGTGATTACTGAAACGCCACCTCGGCAAAGCTGCGGAGCTTGCGGCTGTGCAGGCGGTGCACGCCGCCGGCGCGCAGGATGTCCACCGCGCGCATGCCGATGCGCAAATGCTGGTCCACGCGCTCGCGGTAGAAGTGGTTCGCCATGCCGGGCAGCTTGATCTCGCCGTGCAGCGGCTTGTCGCTTACGCACAGCAGCGTTCCGTAGGGCACCCGAAAACGAAAGCCGTTGGCGGCGATGGTCGCGCTTTCCATGTCCAGGGCCACGGCGCGGCTCTGGCTAAAGCGCCGCTGCGGGGTGTTGTCAGGCAGCAGCTCCCAGTTGCGGTTGTCGGTGCTGGCGACGGTGCCGGTGCGCATGATGCGTTTGAGCGCGCCGCGCTCCATTTGCGTCACGTCGGCCACGGCTTGCTCCAGCGCCACTTGAATCTCCGCGAGCGCGGGGATAGGTACCCACAGCGGCAGTTCTTCGTCCAGCACATGGTCTTCGCGCACATAGGCGTGGGCCAGCACGTAGTCGCCGAGTTGCTGCGTGTTGCGCAGGCCGGCGCAGTGGCCCAGCATCATCCAGGCGTGCGGGCGCAGCACGGCGATGTGGTCGGTAATGGTTTTGGCGTTGGCCGGGCCGACGCCAATGTTCACCATGGTGATGCCACTGCGATCCTGGCGCACCAGGTGGTAGCCGGGCATCTGCGGCAGGCGCGGCGGCGGTGCGCCCAGGTCGTCTACGTCCTGCGCCGGCAGGCCCGTGCGGCGCGTGACGACGTTTCCGGGCTCGACGAAGGCGATGTATTCGCTTTCGGGGTTGGCCATTTCGGCGTGGCCCAGGCGCATGAACTCGTCGATGTAGAACTGGTAGTTGGTGAACAGAATGAAGTTCTGAAACCACTCGGGCGCGGTGCCGGTGTAGTGGCGCAGGCGGTGCAATGAATAGTCCACGCGCGGCGCGGTGAACAAGGAGAGCGGCTGCGCCTCGCCCGCACGCGGCCGCCAGGTGCCGTTGGCGATGCCGTCGTCCATGGCGGCCAAGTCGGGCAAATCAAAGCGGTCGCGCATCAGCATGCGCCGCTCAGGGGTGAGCGTGCCTTCCACGTGGTCGTGCTCAGCAAACGAGAAGTGGATGGGAATCGGGTGTTCGCTCAGACCCACCTCCAGCTCCACACCATGGCTCTTGCGCAGCAGGCGGAACTGCTCGGTGTAGTAGCCACCGAACAGGTCGGGCCGGGTCAGCGTAGTTTCAAAGGTGCCTGGCCCCTCGACAAAGCCATAGGCCAGCAAGGTATCGGCGCGCGCCACGGTGGTGGTGTGCAGGCGCACGTACGGGTAGAAAGCACGCACGCGCTCGGGCACATCTTCGCCTGCAACGAAGCGCTGCATGGCGCTGCGCAGGTGCTCGATTTGCTGCTGGTAGAGCTGCTGGACCTGGGCGACAGCCGCGTCCGGGTCGGAGAAGTGGGCGGCGGGAACGGGAGCGGTGGTAATCGGCATGCGCGGTATTGTGAACGCGCCGCAAGACAATTTTGTGTCAGGAGCGCGCCCGCACTCGCTCTTGCTCTTGCTCTTGCAACCAGACGCCGACCTGCCCGACGTCCATCGGGCGCGCAATGAAGTAGCCCTGCGCAAGGTCACAGCCGAGTTGTTTCACCAGCGCGTACTGCTCTTGCGTCTCGACCCCTTCGGCCACGATGCGCAGTTTTAGGCTGTGCCCGAGCTGCACGATTGCGGTGACTATGGCCACGTCGTCGCTGCTTTGCGGTGTGTCCATGACAAACGAGCGGTCGATCTTGAGTTTGTCGAGCGGGTAGCGCTTGAGGTAAGAGAGCGAGGAATAACCAGTGCCGAAATCGTCAATGGCCAAACCTACGCCCAGCGCCTTGATGGACTGCAGCGTTTGCAGCACTTGCTCGCTTTGCTGCATCAACACGGTTTCGGTCAATTCCACTTCAAGAAACTGCGGCGGCAGGCCGGTTTCCGCCAGTACGGCGGCAATCTCTTTGGCCACGTCACGCTGGCGAAATTCAAAGGCCGACAGGTTGACTGCCACTGGTATTTGCGCCATGCCCGCGTCGTGCCAGGCTTTAAGTTGGCGGCAGGCTTCGCGCATAACCCAGCGTCCGATCGGATTGATCAGGCCGTGGGTCTCGGCAAAGCCGATGAATGCGGCGGGCGCCAGCAGCCCACGCAAAGGGTGCTGCCAGCGCACCAGTGCTTCAAAGCCAGCCAACGCGCCGGTGGCAACGTGCACGACGGGCTGGTAGTGCAGCACAAACTGGTTTTCGGTGATGGCAGCATGCAGTTCGCGCTGCAATTGCAGCGACACCATGGCGTGTTCCGCCATGCCAGGTGCGCTGAACTGGTGGTGGCCGCGGCCGCTTTCTTTGACTTGGCGCAGCGCCGCTTCTGCCTGACGCAGCAGACCGGATGCGCTTTGTTCGTCCTCTGGGAACAGGCTGATGCCAATGGAGACCGACTGGCTCACACTGGTGCCCGCCACTTCAATGGGTTCGGCCAAGCAGCGAAAGAGAGCGTCGGCAAGCGCCCCAGCTGCGGCGCGGTCGGCGCTTGGGAGGACGACGGCAAAGTCGTCGTTGCCGGGGCGAGCGACGAAACCCAGCTCTCCCACGCAGGTGCGCAGCCGCGCTGCCACCTCACACAAAATATGGTCGCCCGCGCCGTGGCCCAAGGAGTCGTTGATGGTCTTGAAATGGTCGAGATTCAGGTACAGCATCGCCACTTGGCGCTGCCGCGGGGTTTGTGCGGTGCGCGCCTGGGCAAGCGCAAGCGATAGCTGATCAAGCAAGGCGCGCCGGTTGAGCAGCTCGGTCAGCGAATCGTGCAATGCCAGAAAAGCTTCACGCTCCTGCATGTTTTTGCGTGCGCTGATGTCCCGGACCACCACCGCACGGTAGTCGCCGCCGGTGTGCGGCATGGTTTTGCCCATCACTTCGACCGGAATTTCATGCCCGTCGCGGTGCAGGATGCGCACCTCGTAGAGATGCTCGCTTCCGTGGCTGGTGTATTCCAATGCCGTCGGGCGCCAGACGGGTGCGATGAAATCGAAGATGCTGCGCCCCACTGCGTCGCTCAGCGGCACACCTGTGAGCCGCACCAAGGCGTCGTTGCAATCGAGCACCACGCCGTTGGCGTGAAAGAAGATGGCTTCTTCGGTGGCCTCGGCGAACTTGCGCGTGCGCTCTTCGCTCTCACGCACGGCGCGCTCGGCCTCCCAGCGCTCGGTGGTCTCGTTGGTGACCGAGAGAATCCCGTCCGTCACGCCATTTGCGTCTAAGTGGGGGATCAGCGTGACGCTGAACATGCGAACGCTGCCGTCGCTGGCGGTTCGCTTTTGCTGGTATTTGACGCGCTCTCCATTGCGGGCGCGGGTCGTGTACTTGGAAGCGTCTGCCCACATTTCAGGGCCAAGAATTTCTTCCGGAGTCTTGCCCAGAATGGACTGCGGGGACAATCCGTATCGCGCCGCGTATGCAACATTGGCAAAGCGGCACAACCTGCTGGGCAGTTCGAAATACGCAATCTGCCCCCCGAGCGTTTCCGCCAGAGCATTGAACAGAATCGCATCGGGTTCCGCGGCGATTCTGGTAGCAGCAGCTTGTAGGGGGGCGGTCATCGAATCCGTTGGCGACGGCTGAACTGTGTTTTTGGAGTGGTTTCGCAACAATAGCTTACTTCTTCTGCGAATGGCGAGGCTACGGGTTTGTGCCAGTACGAGCTTTTACGAATTCGCCGCGTTCGTGGCCGAATGGAGGGCGCCGGATAATCCTCGTATGACCTCTTCTCCCGCGCACAATGCGCCCGGCTTCGACTCGCTTGCGCTCAGCCCGGCCACTCTCACCAATTTGCAGCAGCTCGGCTATCTGCAAATGACCCCCATCCAGGCCGCGAGTTTGCCGCCCGCTTTGCTGGGGCAAGACCTCATTGCCCAGGCCAGCACCGGTAGCGGCAAGACGGCGGCGTTTGGCTTGGCGCTGCTCTCGCGTTTGAATCCGCGCTGTTTTGGGGTGCAGGCGCTGGTGCTGTGCCCCACGCGCGAATTGGCCGACCAGGTCAGCGAAGAAATCCGCCGCCTGGCGCGCGGCACGGACAACGTCAAGGTCGTCACGCTGTGCGGCGGTGTGCCCTTGCGCGGCCAGGCGCAAAGCCTGTCGCACGGCGCGCACATCGTGGTCGGCACGCCGGGCCGCGTGATGGACCACCTCGAACGCCAGCACCTGGCGCTGGACCAGCTCAACACCCTGGTGCTGGACGAGGCCGACCGCATGCTCGACATGGGCTTCTTTGACGACATCGCGACCGTGGCGCGCCAGTGCCCTAAAAACCGTCAGACGCTGCTGTTCTCGGCCACGTACCCAGAAGGCATCGCCAAGCTCAGCCAGCAGTTTATGAAAAACCCGCAGCAGGTCACGGTGCAGGCACAACACAGCGCCGGCAAGATTGCGCAGCGTTGGTACGAGGTGAAAGACAGCGAGCGACTGCACGCGGTATCGCAACTGCTCGGCCATTTCCGGCCCGAATCGTCTTTGGCCTTTTGCAATACCAAGCAGCAATGCCGCGACCTCGTCGGGGTGCTGCAGGCCCAGGGCTTCAGCGCGCTGGCACTGTACGGCGAGCTGGAGCAACGCGAGCGCGACCAGGTGCTGGTGCAGTTTGCCAATCGCAGCTGCTCGGTCTTGGTGGCGACCGACGTCGCGGCGCGCGGCCTCGATATTGCCGACCTGGCAGCCGTCATTAACGTGGATGTGACGCCCGACGCCGAGGTGCACATTCACCGCATCGGCCGCACCGGACGGGGCGACGCCGAAGGCCTCGCACTCAATTTGGTGAGCATGATGGAGATGGGCAGCGTTGGGAAAATTGAGCTGCTGCAGAAGCGCGAATCGGAATGGCACCCCCTTTCAGAACTCACGCCGACCGGCAGTGGCCCACTGGTGCCGCCCATGGCCACCATCCAGATCATTGGCGGGCGCAAAGAAAAGATTCGCGCGGGCGACGTGCTGGGGGCACTCACTGGCGAAATGGGCTTTAGCCGCGCCCAGGTCGGGAAGATCAACGTCAACGAATTTTCGACCTATCTGGCGGTCGAGCGCGGCATTGCGGGCAAGGTCGTGGCACAGCTCAACAGCGGCCGAGTCAAAGGCAAAAGCGTCAAGGCACGGCTGGTAACCGACTGAGGTTGAAAATAGATACGAAAAGTGCCTAAAACTCTTTCCCTGCAAGCGCTGATAGCTATCCTTTTTTGTAATTCAATGGGTTGTGACGCCTCTGTGGCGCCTCAATCGTGCGCACTCGCAGCTTCCAGCATTTGCACCATGGACGCGTAGCCGCGCTGGCGCGCAAGCTGCAACGGTGTGTTGCCTTGGCGGTCGGTGAGCGAAGTGCTGGCGCCCGCATCGAGCAAGGCCTTGAGCGTGGCCTGGTGGCGCGGCCCGCCGTCGCCGAGCACGATGGATTCGATCAGCGCTGTCCAGTGCAGGTTGTTCACATGGTTCAGGGGCGCGCCGGCCGCGATAAGTTGGCGCACCACGCCCGCGTGCCCCAGGTGGGCGGCGGCTATCAGGGCCGTGCCGTCGTAGCGGCTGGTCACCTGGCTGCTGCTGGCGCCTAGCGAAAGCAGCAGCCGCAGTGTGTCTTCGTCGTCCGCCACGGCGGCGATCGTGACGGCGTCGTAGCGGTCGTTTTCCAGCGCATCCAGCGACGCGCCCGCCTTTTCCAACAAGCGAATCGCCTCGCGCTCGCGGGCGAACGTGGCCACGTGCAGTGCGGTGCGCCCGTATGCGTCGCGCACATCCACGTCGGGGCGAGCTGCCAGCAAGCGCTTGAGCTTGGCGCTGTCGCCGCGCGCAGCAGCGGCGTGCAAGCCTTGGTAGGCGGCGGTCTGCGCGGCGGAGGGCGGAACCTGAGCCGCTGCGGGCAACGCCAGCAGCAGTGCGGCCGCCAGCGGGAGGGAATTGACTAAACGCATCCGTGTTTCCTTTGGGTCTTCATCGTGCAATTCGCGCACCGAGACCGGTGAAGTGCGCGCGGCGTGCCTTTAGTCCAGCGCCACCGTGGAACCGGCTTCGCCGGGCCACCGGAGGCGTCCCCCTTGGGGGAAGGCGCGTGAGCGCCTCAGGGGGTTACTTAAGCTCTACTTTGGCGATGGCCGCCATAGCGCATTGTTCGTCCAGGTGGCCACCGGGCGCGCCGCCCACGCCCACGGCGCCAATGACTTCGTTGCCCACCTTCAGCGGCACGCCGCCGCCCAGCAGCAGGTAGCCCGGAATCTGGCCCAGGTTGGCTGCGGCGGGGTTCTTCTGCGAACCTTCCATGATGGCCTGGGTGGTGTTCTTGGCCGACGCCGAGGTGTAGGCCTTCAGGCGGCTGGCTTCGAGCGTGTGCGGGCCGGCGTTGTCGGCGCGCTGCACTGCGCGCACGGTGCCGGCGCGGTCCACCACGGTAGCGGTGACCGCGTATCCGTTGGCGCTGCAGGCCGCCACGGTGTGGGCGGCGATTTGATTGGCCAGGTCGAGCGAGATGTTCCGTTCGGTGCGCACGCCTTCGGCGCTGGCGGCCGAACCGATCAAGGTGAGGGCGAGGGCGGCGATTTTTTGGCTGGTGCGCATGGTGTTCTCCGAGAATTTTGGTCGGCACCGCCGATTGCGGCGCCGTGGGAGAACTGTAGAAAACACCGCTGTTTTCGGCTATTCGTGTGGCTACGTGCGCCAGTGGGTAGAACTACGCAGTGCCGTGTCTTGGCTATTCGACCAAACCCGCGTAGCGCCGGATGAGCAGGGCAAGCGAGTCGGCGCCCAGTTTGGCAAACAGGTTGGCGCGGTGCGTTTCGACCGTGCGCGGTGAGAGCTCCAGCGCTCGGCCGATTTCCTTGTTGGTCAGGCCTTCGACTATCAGGCCCAGCACCTCGCGCTCGCGGGGTGAGAGTTGCGCGTAGCGCTCGCTGGCCTCGTGGTCGGCCTGGTTGCGTTCGCGCGAGCGCACATGCTGGCGCACCGCGTTTTGCAGCGCCTCGATCAGCACTTCGTCGTCCACCGGTTTTTCCAGAAACTCGGCCGCGCCCGCTTTGAAGGCGCGGCGGCACATGTCCACGGTGCCGTGCCCCGTGAGCAGAATCACCGGCTGATCCACGCCTTGTGCCAGCAACTGCTCCAGCACGGTCAAGCCGCTGATGCCGGGCATGCGCACGTCAAGCACGATGGCGCCGATGTGCGTGCGGTCAAACGTCGCCAGGAAGGCGTGGGGATCGGCCCAGGTCTGCACGCGCAAACCCACGGTGGCGATCAGCAGCGCGAGGCCCTCGCGCACGGCGGCATCGTCGTCGACCAGGTGAATCAACGGAGAGAGCGACGGCGCAGCCCCCGTCATGGCGCGGGCCCGGCAGCGGGGAGCAGCAGCAAGAATTCGACGCCTTCGGCCAGCTCCGGCGCGAGGCTGAGACGCCCGCCCATGGCCTCGGCCAGGCTCTCGCACAGCGGCAGCCCCAGCCCCAGGCCGCCCAGACGGTCGGAATAAAACGGCTCGAACAGGCGCGCGCGGGCCTCCGTGCTGAGGCCCGGCCCGTGGTCGCGCACGGACAGCACCACCTGCCCGCCCGCCGCAGGCCGCAGGCCCAGCTGCACCACGCGCCGCTGCGCCGGCACCTGCTCCAGCGCCTGCATGGCATTGGTGAGCAGGTTGTGAATGATTTGCTGCAGCGCGACGGGTTCGGCAAGCACCAGCGGCAGATCGGCGGCAATGTCCAGTTCGCTGCTGACCCCACGCCGCGCCAGCTCGGGCGCCAGCAGGTGCAGTGCGTCGTGCACTGCAGCCGGCAAGGCCACGGCCTGCGCGTGGCCCGCCAGGTCGGGCCGCTCCACCAGCCGGCGCAGCCGTCCCACAACGTCGGCGGCGCGGCGTGCTTGCTGCACCGTCTGGCCCAAGGCGGTGCGCGCGGTGTCGAGATCGGGCGGGGTTTCTGCAAGAAGGCGCTGCGCGGCCTGCGTGCTCGCAAGCAGCGCGGTCAGCGGCTGATTCAACTCGTGCGCCACGCCGGCCGCCAGTTCGCCCAGCGTGTTGAGCCGCGCCACCTGGCCCAGGCGCAGCAAATTTTCGGCGCGCAGGCGTGCCTCGCGCTGGCGCCAAAGCAGGCGTGCAGCCGCCAGGGCGGCGGCGCTGGTCAACACCCAAGCCAGCATCGCCAGCCAGGGAAGTTCGCTAAAGGCCACTACGCGCTGGGCCACCACGTCAAAGCGCTGGCTGGGCGAGGCCACGGTTTTTCTGAACCCGTAGTGCCATCCGCGCGCCTGCATCTGGCCGGGCTGCAGCACCAGCGACTGGCCTTGGAATTCGAGCGCCACGCGCACCGGGCTCACGCGCGGGTCCATCGGCCATTCGGTCCAGGGCACGGTGGCTTTCATATCCAGTTGCAGGGCGTAGCTGGCTGGCGCGCCCGCCTGCACCAGCCAATAGCGCCCCTTGGCCAGATCCGCCTGCGCCAGCACTGGGCGGCCCAGCGTGCGCGATGCCGCCTTCGCGCTTGCCAGGCTGGCTGACAGCGCAGGCGGCCAGGCGCCGCCTGCGGGTTGCGTCAGGGCCGTGACAATGTGCGGGTAGACCGAAGGCAGACGCTGCGCCGCCGCCGCGCTGCCATCGGGGTTGGGTTGGAGCAGCACCAGCGTCGCCATCACCGCATCGTTTTGCACTATTTGTTGGCTCAGCAGCCGGTGCACGATGCGGGCGTCGGTTTCAAAGGCTGCCTGCAACTGCGCCAGGCGCGCGAAACCCAGCCAGCCGGTGCCGACGGTGACGACCAGAAGCTAGGTCCCCAACCAAGCCAAGCGGCGCCACCGGGTGTTCATGCGGCGATTCTGTCACGCGCCCGCGAAGGCTTCTCTGGTGTAATTTGGAGTGATGCAACCGACTGGCACAGGCTTGTCGGAAAACGACAAGGAGAGGCGAATGATGGCAATACTGCAGCGCGTGCGTGAGGCGCGCGTGGAGGTGGCAGGCGAGGTTGTCGGGCAAATCGGCGCTGGCCTGCTCGTGCTGGTCTGCGCCGAGCGCGGCGACACCGAACTTGAAGCCGACAAGCTCCTGGCCAAACTACTCAAGCTGCGCATCTTCAGCGACGGTGCCGGAAAGATGAACCTAAGCGTGCAGGACACTTCGGGCGGCCTGCTGCTGGTCAGCCAGTTCACGCTGGCGGCAGATACCACCACGGGCAACCGCCCAGGTTTTTCGCAGGCCGCCGCACCGAACGAAGGGCGCAGGCTGTACGACCACTTCGTCGCCCAGGCCCGCGCCGCCCACCCCGTGGTGCAGACTGGTCGCTTTGCCGCGGACATGCAAGTGCACTTGGTGAACGACGGACCCGTGACGATTCCGCTGCGCATTGCGCCAGCGGCCAACGCCGGCACTGGCACGTGAAAACTTTTCTGCTGTACCTTGCCACGGCGCTGGCGGAAATCGGTGTGTAGTTTCTCAACACGTTGTTCCCCTCAAAGCCAAGGCGAGTGATGGGAGGGCGATGCGAAGCGGCTGAGTGTGGCCGGTGAAAGTTGTAGTGATACATCCAAGGCTGCAACTCACGGTCTCGGTGTCCTGAACTTGGGTAGATAAAAGCATAAGCCCACTCGCGCAGCAGCGTCTGGATGAAGCGCTCTGCCTTGCCGTTGGTCCTGGGTGTGTAGGGCCTAGTGCGAATGTGCTTGATGCCCAAGCGACGCAGCAGCTTGGCAAAGCGGCGTGACTTGTAGGCTGCCCCGTTGTCGGTCATCAGGCGTTCGACCTTTACTCCCAGTGCCCTGTAGTAGCGCAGCGCTGCCAGCACGAAGGCGCAGGCACTCGTGGCCGTCTCATCAGGCAGCATCAGACTAAAACCCACTCGGGAGTGATCATTGATAGCCACGTGCAGCGCTTGCCAGCCAGCGCGGCGCGTGTTCTGCGCACGATCGCCTGTGACGCGGTGGCCGGGTTTGTCAAAGCATCTGAGCTTCTTGATGTCCAAGTGCAGCAACTCGCCGGGCGAGGCGCGCTCATAGCGGCGCACGGGCACAGCCTCCTGCAGGGCTGGCAGGCGAGAGATGCCTGCGGCTTTGCAGGCGCGCGCGACCGTGCTCCTGGACAGGCCCACGCGCTCGGCAATGCATTCGTAGGTCAGGCGTTGGGTGCGGCGCAGCGCCACTGCGCGTTCGATCTTGAGGGAGTCACTGCGTCGTGGGCACAAATGGGGTCTTGAACTTCGGTCCATCAATCCGCAGGCACCCTCGGCCGCGTGACGGCGCTCCCACTTGCGCGCTGTGCGCACGCTGATGCCTGCCGCCAATGACGCACGCTTGAGCCCGATTCGAGCAATCTCGCGCACTAGATGGGCTCGACCTTTGGGCGTCAATGAGGCATTCTTATGGATGTTCATCTGAGGAGTCCTGAAGAAAGTTGGGAGATGTCAGAACCTCCATCTTCCTTCACCTCGGGTGAACAACCTCTTGGGAAACTACAGCTAGAGGCCAAAAAGATTTCCATTTTTAAGACCCGACGAACTGCCGCCAAAAGAAGATCGCCGTCATCACCAATCCGGTGAGCACAATCCCGCCGCGCAGCCACGGCGCTGGAATGCGCCGCGCCACGCGCGCGCCGCCGTAGCCGCCCAGCGTGGCGGCCACCATCATCATTAGCGCCTGGGGCCACAGCACCAGCCCACCCGCGGCGTAGATGACGACGGCAATCGCTGTGAGCAAGGCCGAGACCCAGTTCTTCAGCCCGTTCATGGCGTTCAGGTTGGTCTGGCCCAGCAGACCAAACAACGCCAGCAGCAAAATGCCCAGACCGCCGTTGAAGTAGCCGCCGTAGGCCGCCACGACGAGGACGCCCAAGGTGGCCTTCATCGTCGAGGGCTTGCCGCCTGCGGTCCATTCGCGCAGCTTCGGCCCAAGTGCAAACAAGACGGTGGCCGCCAGCAGCAGCCAGGGAACGACGATGGAAAACACGTCGTTCGAGGTGACCAGCAACAAGCCAGCGCCTGCCGCACCCCCGACGAGTGAGAGCACCACCAACCGCACCATGGACAGGCCCGGCGGCGGTTCCGTATCCTCGCGAAATCCCCAAGCGCCCGCCATGTAGCCCGGCAGCAGCGCGACCGTGCCGGTGGCATTGGCGACTACTGGAGGCACACCGACAAACACCAGCGCAGGCAAGGTTAAAAAACTGCCGCCCCCGGCGACAGAATTGAGTGCGCCAGCGACAAAAGCGGCGACGAGGAGGAGCGAGGTGTCGAACATAGAAGGCAAAGTAGGCGGGGTTCGCCAGTCGTTTGCCGCTATTTTAGGTTGGCAAATGTATGCATTTTTCTTTTATTGCATCTATAAAAGGTTGTATTCCTGTGCGGGCTGCACATGGGTCTGGCGCAGCAAAATTGTGTGTTTTCGACGGCTAGGCAGCGTACGGGTCGTCGAATCCCAAGCCCTTCAACACCTCGCGCTCGCGCGCTTCCATGTCCTGCGCATCCTGCTCACTGGTCTCGTGGTCCCAGCCCTGCGCGTGCAGGGCGCCGTGCACCAGCAGGTGCGCGTAGTGTTCTTGTAATGTCTTGTTCTGCTCCAGCGCCTCGCGTGCCACCACGGGGGCGCACAGCACCAAGTCGGCCAGCACCATGGGCTCCTGCGCGTAGTCGAAGGTGAGCACGTTGGTGGCGTAGTCTTTTTGGCGGTAATCGTGGTTCAGTTGGCGGCCCTCAGCCTCATCGACGATGCGCACGGTGATTTCGGCGTCGGTATCCAAGGCATGGCGCAGCCAGCGCGTGACACTGTGGCGCGGCAGGGCAGCGCGGTGGGTAGCCGCATCTTCGAAGCGGCCAAACTGAAGGGACAGGCTAAGTGAAGGCAAGCTATTTTTCACGTATTTTTGGCCTCTAGGGCAGTCACAGTAAGCGCATACAGCTATGTAATCGGGAGCGATTCAGATTCACTCTCGATCCGCGGGCCGCGCCCGCCCTGGGCGCCCCGCCACGTCGTAGGCGTCTACGATGCGCGCCACCAGCGGATGGCGCACCACGTCGGCACTGGTAAAGCGAGTGACCGCAATGCCCTTGACGCGTTTGAGGATTCGCTCTGCCTCAATCAGGCCGCTCATGGAGCCCTTTGGCAGGTCAATCTGACTCACGTCGCCAGTGACGACAGCACGCGCGCCAAAGCCGATGCGGGTGAGGAACATCTTCATTTGCTCGGGCGTGGTGTTCTGGGCTTCATCCAGGATGATGAAGGCGTTGTTCAACGTGCGGCCGCGCATGAAGGCGAGTGGCGCAATTTCGAGCTGGCTGCGCTCGAAGGCTTTTTGTACTTTTTCGTACCCCATCAGTTCGTACAGCGCGTCGTACAGCGGGCGCAGGTACGGGTCCACCTTCTGCGCGAGGTCGCCTGGCAGGAAGCCCAGCCGCTCGCCAGCTTCTACCGCCGGCCGCGTAAGCACAATGCGCTGCACAGCCGAGCGCTCCAGCGCATCGACTGCGCAGGCCACAGCGAGATAGGTCTTGCCGGTACCCGCAGGGCCAATGCCAAAGCTGATGTCGTGCGTGGCGATGTTGGTCAAATACTGCGCCTGTGTGGCGGTGCGCGCGCGCAAGTCGGCCCGCCGGGTGGTGAGCTGGGTGCCGTCCACCAGAGCGTCGGCCAGATCGCTGTCGCCTGCGAGCATGAGCTGAATGGTCTCGTCGCTGACCGGGCGGTCGGCTATTTCGTACACCGCCTGCAGCATTTCGAGCGCCTGCGTGGCGCGGGCCTTGGGGCCGTCGACCTTGAATTGCTCGTGGCGGTGCGCAATGCTCACTTGCAGCGCCGCCTCAATGGTGCGCAAATGGCTGTCGGTCGGGCCGCACAGGTGCGACAGCCGCGTGTTGTTGTGGGGAGTAAAAGTGTGGCGCAGGATCACGCAGATAATTCCAAAGAATGGTGAAGCGCCACACGCGCCAGGGGCGCGATTTTGCGCAGTGTGCGCAAAGTGACAAGAAGGAACGCAATGATAGGCAAGTTGACCGGCACCCTGCTGGAGAAGAATCCCCCCGAGGTGCTGCTGGACTGCAATGGCGTGGGCTACGAAGTGATGGTGCCTATGAGCACCTTCTACAACCTGCCAGCGATCGGCGAGCGCGTCAGCCTGCTCACACAGTTCATCGTGCGCGAAGACGCGCAGTTGCTGTATGGCTTTGCCAATGCCGACGAACGGGCAGCCTTTCGCCAGCTAATCAAGGTGGCTGGCGTTGGCCCCCGCACAGCATTGGCGGTGCTTTCCGGCATGGGCGTGGCCGACTTGGCGCAGGCAGTGACGCTGCAAGAGGCGGGGCGCCTGGTGAAGGTGCCTGGCATTGGCAAGAAAACGGCCGAGCGCTTGTTGCTTGAGCTCAAAGGCAAGCTGGGTGCCGAGCTCTCCGGCGCGGCCGGACTGGCCAAAACCGATGCGCAGGGCGACATCCTGCAAGCCTTGTTGGCGCTCGGTTACAACGACAAAGAGGCTGCAGCTGCGCTTAAGGCCCTACCCGCCGATGTGGGTGTAAGCGACGGCATCAAGCTTGCGCTCAAATCCTTGGCCAAATAGCTCCGTAACGGCGCCTATCAGAGCAATGGTTATGAAACTTGTGCGTTCTCTACTTGGGCTGGGCGCCGCCGCAGCGGTGTTGTTGCTTGCCGCCTGCGGCGGCGGATCTTCCGACGAACCCGCGGCGCCAATAGGTTCGCCGGCCGACCGCATTGAGCCGTTTGACCCAAGTCGCGCGAAGGCGGGAGCGGCCACCAAAGCGGCCATACCGCACAGCCTGCCGCAGGCAACGCGCGTGCAGCTCGGACCGCTGGAAGATGGCGCCATGCTGTCGCGGCAAAAAAAAATCTGCAGCCGCGCCCTCCCAAGGGGTCCGCCAGCAAATTGGTGCAGCGCGCAGCGTAGCCGCTACGGCGACGCGGGAGTCTACGCTGGCGCAACTGCATTGGCAGGCTACAGACAGGGGCACGCAGCAGGCTGCCATCAGCTTCACAGCTCAAGGTGCGCGAGGCGTGCGGGTGGGAGTGCGCGTGCGCAGCTTGCCGGAGGGCGCCACCTTGCGCTTTTATTCCCAGGACGGCGAGGCGGTGGTTGAGGTCTCGGGTGAAGAGGTGCTGAAAACCGTGCGGCGCAACCTGGAAGCGGGCGACGCGGCAGACATTGCCCGCACCTTCTGGAGCCCCGATTTTGGCGGGCCCGAAACGACGCTTGAAATTGAGGTCCCCGCGCACGTCAACCTGGCGCAGCTCGACGTCGCTGTGCCAGTGCTGTCGCATTTTTTCGTCTCTCCAACGCAGGCGGCTGAGGCCTTCACCGCCAAGTTGGGCGAGGCGGCTGTTTGCAGTGTGGACGTCTCCTGCCGCCCCGAGCTGAGCAGCGAGAGCCGCGCCGTAGCGCGAATGCTGTTTGTGGAAGATGGCCGTGCGTATTTGTGCACCGGCACGCTGCTCAACAACAGCCGCAACAGCGCGACACCCTATTTCTTGAGCGCCCACCACTGCATCTCGACCCAATCGGTGGCGTCGTCGCTGACCACAGACTGGTTTTACCGCTCCAGCGCATGCAACAGCGGCGTCCTGAACCCGGCGACCAAGCGTCTGACGAGCGGCGCGGAACTTTTGTATTCAGAGGCAGCTACCGATACGACCTTCATGCGGCTGAACGACGCGGCGCCCGAGGGCAGCCTCTTTGCGGGCAGCTACTATGGAGGTGTGTCGCAAGGAGTACCCGTCGTAGGCATTCACCAGCCCGGTGGCGATCTGCAAAAAGTCAGCGTCGGCGCAGTAGCCCGATACACCAACTGTGCCAACGAATTGTGCACATCGAGCACCGCGAGGGACGGCCGCTTCCTTGCCGTGGGTTGGAGTGAAGGCACCACGCAGACCGGCAGCAGCGGCTCTGGTTTGTTCTATTCCATCGGCAGCCAGCGCTATTTGGTGGGGCAGCTGTATGGCGGCAGCGCGACTTGCGTGGACCGGACGGGAGTCGACCAATACGGCCGGTTTGACCTTGCGTTTCGCGCTTCCCTCAACCAATGGCTGAAACCCGTCGATGCGGCGCCACGCACGCCACTTGCACCATGACCATCCAGACCGACGACTTCGCCCCTGCGCCACCCAAACGCGTGATTGCGGCGACCGCAGCGTCCCCTCAGGAAGAAGCTATTGAACGTGCCTTGCGCCCCAAGCTGCTGCAGGAATATGTCGGCCAAGCCAAGGCGCGCGAGCAGTTGGAGATCTTCATTGGCGCTGCCAAAAAGCGTGGCGAGGCGCTTGACCACGTGCTGCTGTTCGGCCCGCCCGGTCTTGGCAAGACGACGCTCAGCCACATCATTGCCGCAGAGCTTGGCGTGAATTTGCGCCAGACCAGTGGGCCGGTGTTGGAAAAGCCCAAGGATCTTGCCGCGCTGCTGACGAACCTGGAGCGCAACGACGTGCTCTTCATCGACGAAATCCACCGCCTCAGCCCCGTGGTTGAGGAAATCCTCTACCCGGCGCTGGAGGACTATCAAATAGACATCATGATCGGCGAGGGTCCGGCGGCGCGCTCGATCAAGCTTGACTTGCAGCCATTCACCCTCGTGGGCGCCACTACGCGCGCCGGCATGCTGACCAACCCGCTGCGCGACCGCTTTGGCATCGTCGCCCGGCTGGAGTTCTATACGCCCGACGAGTTGGCGCGCATCGTCACCCGCAGTGCTGGGCTGCTGGGCACGCCGCTGGACGCCGAGGGTGGCTTTGAACTCGCACGCCGCTCGCGCGGCACGCCGCGCATTGCCAACCGCCTGCTGCGCCGCGTTCGGGACTATGCAGAAGTAAAAGGCGATGGGCGCATTACGCGCGAGATTGCCAACCGCGCCTTGGCCATGCTCGACGTGGACCCGCAGGGTTTCGACGTGATGGACAGGAAGCTCCTTGAAGCGCTGATTCACCGTTTCGACGGTGGTCCGGTAGGCCTCGACAACATTGCCGCCAGCATTGGCGAAGAGGCTGGCACGATTGAAGATGTGATTGAGCCGTACTTGATCCAGCAAGGCTACCTGCAGCGCACCACGCGCGGCCGCGTCGCCACGCTGGCGGCCTACCGGCATCTGGGCGTGACGCCGCCGCAGACTGCCGGCGGCTTGTTTGATGCGGGTGCGGCACTGTGAAGCTTTTGCGTGGCGCGCTCTGGTTGGCCGGTGCGGCGTTGCTGGTGGGCGGTGCGGCTGTGGCGTTCACGCCTTGGTTGCGCGGCCCGGTGGTAGATGTGCTGCAGGTGGAGCGCGCGCCTCTTGTGCGCACGCTCCAGTTTTCTGCTCGGGTCGAGACGCTTTCGCGCGTGGACATCGGCAGCACCATAACCGGCCGGGTGGCGCAGGTGCTGGTGGCCGAAGGAGCACAGGTCAAAGTCGACGATGCCCTGGTGCAACTCGAAGATCAGGAGTGGCGCGCCGCGCTCGCCCAGGCCCGGGCAGCAGAACAGCAGGCTGAAGCGCGGCTGGCAGGGCTGCGCGGCAGCGGTCGCACCGCGTCGCAGGCGGGCCTGGCGCAGGCGCAGGCCAGCGCGCAAGCGGCCAACGCGGCACTCGACCGCGCACAGCAGTTGGTCGCGCAAGGCTTTTACAGCGGCGCGCAGTTGGACGAGGCACGCCGAGCCGCGGCCGTAGCCCAGGCGCAGGCGAGCAGCGCGCGCGCCCAAGTACAGGCCAATGCAGATGCAGGCACTGACGTGGTTCAGGCCAAGGCACAGCTTGACGTCGCACGCGCTGGAACGCAGGCGGCACAAGCCCGGCTGGCGCAGGCCACGCTGCGTGCGCCGGCCGAAGCGCGCGTTCTCGTACGCGAGGTTGAGCCGGGCCAGATTGTGCAGCCCGGCAAGGCCTTGCTGAGCTTGGCGCTGGCCGGGCCCACGCAGCTGGTGGCACAAGTGGACGAGCGCTTTCTGGAGCAGCTGCGGCCGGGCCAGAGCGCCAGCGTCGTCGCAGACGCTTTCCCGGACCAGCGCTTTGCCGCGCAAGTGCTGAGTCTTGCGCCCGCCGTCGATGCGCAGCGCGGCGCGATTGAGGTGAAGTTCGCCTTGAACGGCGCAGCGCCCGCGTTTTTGCGGGAAGACATGACGCTGTCGGTCGAAGTGGAAACCGCGCGGCGCGACGCTGCCCTGGTGCTGCCGCAGTCGGCGCTGTTGGCAGCAGCACAAGGCGATCACGCCGAGGCATTGGTGGTGCAGGACGGGCGCGCAGAGGCGAAGGCACTGCGCTTGGGATTGCGCACTTTGGGCGCAGTTGAGGTGCTGGACGGCTTGGCAGAAGGCGATCTGGTGCTGCAGAGCGCAAGCGCCGCCCCGGGTACCCGCGTGCGCACCAGGCTGGTGGCGTGGAAGCCCACCGCTGCCAAGTCAGCGGCGCGCGCCGAAGACGCCGGCTCGGCCATGTCCAACGCCATGGGGCGCTAAGCGCATGCTGCTCTGGCCCGGCTTTGAATTGCGGGTGGCGCTGCGCTTTTTGCGCGAAGGCCGCATGCAAACGTTGCTGATCATCGTGGGCGTGGCTGCAGGTGTGGCGGTAATTGCGTACATCTCTGCGTTGATCAGCGGCCTGCAGTCGAGCACGCTCACCAAAACGCTGGGGGCGCAGGCGCACATTACTTTGAAGGCGCCGGACGACTTGGTCGCGCCGGCCGCGCTGCGAGTTCCGGGCACGAGCGTACTAACTGAAACCCAGCCGCGCGCCCAGCGTCTGCGCTCGGTGACGAATTGGCAGGCGCTGGTGCCGCTGCTTGAGGCCATGCCTAATGTGGCCGGTGTCTCGCCCATGGTGTCGGGCGCAGGGCTGGCGCTGCGCGGTGAGGCGGTGCAGTCCATCGCGCTCATGGGCGTGGACTTGGACCGCTACGACCGCGTCGTCGGGCTGCGCAGCAAAGTGGTCAGCGGCACTGCGCGCTTGGCGCCGGGCGAGACGATTCTGGGGCGCGAGTTGGCACAAGATTTGGGCGTGCGCGCCGGTGACCGGATCACGGTGCAGACGGGCGGGCGTAGCGAATCGCTGCGCGCCACCGCGCTGGTCGACCTGGGCGTGAAGGACCTGAACCGCCGCACCGTCATCGTGCCACTGCGCGAAGCGCAGAACCTGCTGGCACTGCCCGGCGGCGCGACCAGCCTGGACCTGACGCTGGACGACGTGTGGGTGGCACAGACCATGGCAGCCAAGCTGCGCGCACAGTTTCCCTACAAGATCGAGAGCTGGCAGGAGAGCAACGCGCAGCTGGTCTCGGCCCTCAATGCCCAGTC
Organism: Giesbergeria sp.; assembly: GCA_034676525.1. Taxonomy (GTDB): domain Bacteria; phylum Pseudomonadota; class Gammaproteobacteria; order Burkholderiales; family Burkholderiaceae_C; genus Simplicispira. The sequence goes on along the minus strand of JAUCCA010000012.1, from coordinate 131,034 downwards.
GATCAGCACCAGCATCATTCGCGGCGTCGTGCTCGCTGTGGTGGTGCTGGGAATTGCCAGCGTGCTGGTGGTATCTGTAGTGCAAAAGCGCCGCGAGATCGGCATCCTGCGCGCTATGGGCGCGACGCGCGGCCAAGTGATGCGGGTGTTTCTGGTGCAGGGCGCCGTGGTCGGTGCGCTGGGCTCGCTGCTGGGTCTGCTACTGGCGGTGGGACTGATCTTCGTTTTCACCCGATTTGTGCGCGGATCTGATGGCTTGCCGCTGTTCAGCATCAGCCTGCCGCCCGAAACTGCGCTGCAGGTTGCGCTGATCGCCACCGTCTGCGGCGTGATCGCGGCCATTGCGCCAGCCCGCAGCGCGGCGCGGCTCGACCCGGCGCAGGCCATTCGCATCTGAATATGGCTGCGCCCGCTGCACGCGAAGCGCTGATTGCGCTCACTGCCATCAAGAAGAGCTACAACGTCGGCCGCCCGAGCGAAGCCGAGATCCTTCACGGCCTTGACCTGCGCGTGGACGTAGGGGAATTCATCGCGCTGATGGGCCCCTCGGGCTCTGGCAAGAGCACGCTGCTGAACCTTCTTGGTCTGCTGGAGCGGGCGACATCGGGCGAGTACCGCTTGCAGGGCGAGGCGGTGCAAGACCTGGACGATGCGGCGCTGACCATGCGCCGGCGCCATATTTTGGGTTTCGTCTTCCAGTTCCACCACCTGTTGCCCGCCTTCTCTGCGCTGGAGAATGTGACGCTTCCGGCACTGATGGGCGAGGGGCGAGTGAGCAAAGTGCAGCTGGAGCGGGCGCGCAGTCTGCTCGACGCTGTGGGCCTTGCCAATGCCATGGACAAACGCCCGGGCGAACTATCGGGCGGCATGCAGCAGCGGGTGGCCATCGCGCGTGCGCTGGTGTTGAACCCACCGCTGGTGCTGGCCGACGAACCCACCGGGAACCTAGACACAGCCTCGTCTGCTGAAGTGTTTGCGCTGCTCCGCAAAATTCATGAGGAGCGTGGCACCAGTTTCATCGTGGTGACGCACGACTCAAGGCTGGCGGCACGCTGCGATCGGCTGGTGGAACTGGTCGACGGGCGCATTGCACGCGATGCGCCCATCGCCGAGAGTGTGGAGCCCGTCTCCAGTCCTGTCCCGACACCGAGACCGTGAACCGCCAAAGCCTTGGAAAGCAATAAAAAGTGAGCTGTTAACGCTTACTGAGTAAGCGCTGGGGCCAATTTTCACTCAGATTTCTTGTGGTGGCTCAGCAAGCGCACGCGGCGCTTCGTCTCGTCACTTCGTGGGAGTAAACCGGAAGTTGCTGCTATACGCACGGCTGTCGCCTGCATCGCTGGCAAATTTGCCGTCAAACGCGCCTTCGACGCCGGTCACCATGCCGCGATCGTCCTTGGTGACGGCCTTGATCGTGAGCGTGCCCGACTGCGAGGTGTAGGCGTCGGGCAACCCGGCGTCCTTGGCCTTGTCGATGATGACAGTGCCGGTTTCTGAGGCGCTTCCTTTCGCCACTTTGGGTGCTGTCGGCAGCAGCTGATAGTTGCCTGGTTCGGCCTTGTCTGCCGCGATCTGGACGGTGAGGAGGCCGAAGTTGCCGAGCGCCAATGCTTGCTTCTTGGCCTGGTCCTTCTCTTGGGCGACGAGCTTGAGCCGCTCGGTATTCACCCAGCCGCTCATGATGCGAACGCTGAGCGGCTGGCGCGAAAAGCCGGGCAGCAGGGAGGTGCTCGTGAAGGCTTCAATGTTCAGACCATCGCCTTTTATCGTGAGACCCCCTTTGGAGTCTGCGGCTTTCTTGGATGTCGCATTGGCGGGCGCTTCGTCGTCGCCCGAGCGACCACAGCCAGCCATCGAAGCAGCCACGCCTGCCATCACCATCGACAAAAGCGCGCGGGCGAAAAACGTGCGGGTGGCTTGGGTGGGAAACTTCATGGCTTGACTCCTGTTGCGCGGACGAATCCCGCGGAAGAACGACGGTGGTAAATCGAGCGGCCTGCCGGGCGAGCCACGCCGACCGCCGGCATCCTAACAGCCAAAGTGCAAAAAAGATAGCTGGTGGCGCTTATGGAATAAGCCCTGGAGCCAGTTTTTATCAACAATTCCTTATCGTGTGCTCAGGGCCGCGCTCGCTGCGCAGGCAAAGGCAGGCTCCACCGTGCGTCTTGCACGGCTACGCGCCGGACTTCGCGCTGTGTGCGTGCGTCCAGCACGATAAGCGCACCATTCTTGCCGCCTGCCAGTACTGTGGCCCAGTGCCCATCGGCGCTGAATTGCACGTCGCCCAGCCTGTGGCCCGCTTCGTGCAGTGTAGTTGCGCTCTGCAGCGTGTGCTTGTCGATCAGCGTCAGTGTGTTGCCGGTGTCTTCAGGCGAGGCAGCGGTGGCCCAAAGGTAGGGGCTCTGCACATCGGTGCCGACGTAGGTGCTTGGCCCCGGCGCGGCAATGCTTGCCACCAGCTTCCAGCTGCGCAAATCGAATAGGTCGATGGCAGCCCGCGTGAGGTTGGGGCTGGCGAATATGGCGCGGCCGTTCTGCATAAAGCGGGTGCCGCCGCTCAGTTGCGGCCGGCCCGGTACAGCGAACTGCGCAATCCTGCGCCGTACGTCGAGGTTGGTGACCTGCACGGTGGTCGTGCTCGAAGCCGCAACGGGGAGCGCCACCGTCCCCACAATGTTGTGGTGGCCGGCATCGAAGACAAAGTCGTCCAGCGGCTGCTCCAATGGCGTACGGCGCGGGTTCAGGAAGCCGGGTTTGGCAATGCCTTCGCCCATGCGGTAGTCGTGCACGTAGCCGTCGAAAATGGGCGCGGCGCGTTCGTCGTACGCAATCTCCCAGACCTCTGCCACATCCGCAAGCGCCGCAACAAAGCTTTGGCGCGGTGGCGCGTTGCGCAGCGCGGCGATGCGGGAGCTGTGCTTGCCGTCAAGCGTTCCGATGTCTATCTGTTTGATGGGCTGAAAATCGGCACTGAGCAGGACGAGTGTTTTGGGGGCATCGTTGGCCGCTGCCAAAAAGCGCCCATCGCTGCTGAGCGCCAAGTGGCGCAGGGCAAAACCTACGCGCACTTGCGCTGCCACCTCCATGCGGTGCAGGTCGTACTGGGTGACCCAACCGCTCTGCGTGCCCACATACAGGTAGCGGCCATTGGGGGAAGCCTGAGGATTGGGGAGCAGCGCAGCCTTCAGAGGAAAGCGCTTGACCACTTCCCAGCGCTCCGCGTCGAGCAGCGTGAGTTGGCAGCCGCCTGCTTCAAACACCGCCAGCAGGTTTGTCTGCGGCGTGCGGTCTGCCGCGCTCGTTCTGCCGGGCTTGGTGCTGTGGCGTGCTGTGCTGTCAGGTTCGGTGCTGTCGCGTGTGGTGTGCGAAGCCCGAATGTCGTCGTCGCTCCAAGTCGCTGGAGCCGCTCCCGTCGCCTCGGTGTGGACTTGATTCTGGGCTGCAGGCGCGCAGGCCTGCGCAGGAGGCGCAGACGGCCGCGCCAAAGCCTGCGCGTCGAGGGAAGGCGTTGCTGCGCACGCAGACAGCGCCAGAACAAGTGGGACAAGCAGCAGATGGAGGTTCACAGAGTCGTTTCTTGGGCGTCGACCGCCAGTGCAGCAGGCTTGTTCCAGCCATGCGCGGCGACAAAATCAAACAGGAAGGCGCGAAAACTCTCTGCCGCTGGCGACAATGTTGCGGCGCGGCGCTGGTAGACGAAAAACTTGCGCTGCACCTGCGGGTCGTGCAGGGGCTCCATGCGCAATTGGTACAGGCGCACCAGCGATTGTGCGTACGGCAGGCATGCCGCAATGCCCAGGCCGGCGCTGACCATGCTCAGCGCCGTGGTCATGAAGGTGACTTCACTGCTTGGATGCAGCGTCACGGTGCGCAGCGCGCCGTGCAGGTCGAGCGAAAGCCGTTCCGCAAACTGGCCTTGCAGGGCAATGAAGGGGTGCTGCACCGCGTCGCTCCAGCGAATGTACGGCAGTTCGGCCAGCGGGTGGCCATCGGGGAAGACCACCATAAAGGGCAGTTCAAACAAGGTTTGACCAGTGACTTCGCCGCTGGCTCCGCGCTCGGGACCAATGCCAAAGTCGGCCTCGCCGGCAACGACGCGCGCGAGCACGCTCTCGACCGCGCAGTCGGACAGGCGCACCTGAACGCCGGGGTATTCGCGCCGGTAGGCGGCAATCACTTCAGGCATGAGCGTGCAGGCCATGAGCTGCGGCGCGGCCACACGCACCACGCCGCGCCGCAGCGCCTTGAGGTCGTCAATGCCGCCCAGCACGCCGTCCAAGTCTTGCAGGATCTTGTCGATCAGCGGCACGAACCCCCGCCCAGCTTCGGTCAGGCCGATGCTGCGGGTATTGCGCTCTACCAGGCGCACGCCCAGGTTTTGCTCCAACTCCTTGATCAGGCTGCTGAGTGCCGATTGCGTCACGTGCAGGGATGCGGCGGCCTGCGTGAAGCTGCCGGTGCGCACCACCGCCACCAGCGCGCGAAGCTGCCGCAGGCTCACATTCATCAGATTTCCTTGTTAGTGCAGAAAAAAAATGCGTTTGAATGATAGATGCCAAAGGTCTCTAATGCCAACCATCGTCAAGCGGCCCGCGTGCCGCCGGCGAACCGCCCCGCAGCGTGCAGTGTCCACGCTGCCGCTGCGGCGGATTCTGGCTCAGGCACTGGTTCACTCGACTGGAGACAAGGCATGAAGATCAAGAAGTTTCACCATGTGGCTTACCGCTGCATCGACGCCAAGCAAACCGTGGAGTGGTACGGCAAGTACCTGAACATGGACTTCATCTTGGCCATTGCCGAAGACGAGGTGCCCTCGACCAAGGATCCCGACCCGTACATGCACATCTTTCTGGATGCAGGCAACGGCAACATCCTCGCGTTCTTCGAGTTGCCAACGCAACCCCCGATGGACCGCGACCGCAACACCCCCACCTGGACGCAGCACCTGGCCATGGAAGTGGGCAGCATCGAAGAAATGATGGAAGCCAAGGCCCGCATGGAAGCCGATGGCATCGAAGTGCTGGGCCCGACGGAGCACACCATCTTCAAATCCATCTACTTCCGCGATCCCAGCGGCCACCGCCTGGAACTCGCCGTCAACACCGGCACGCCGGAGATGATGAAAAAACTCGACGATGTGAAGTGGGACATGCTCAATGAATGGGCAGAAACCAAAAAGGCACCCAAGCACGCCGCCTGGATGCACGACGGCAGCCTCGCCGCCGCGAAATAAGCGGTTCACGCTGCATCGGAAGGAAGCGAGACATGGGCAACCGTTTTGGACGCGCCTGCGTGCGAGCGCTGGAAATCGTCATCGTCGCCTGTCTGGCGGTGATGGCTGTGCTGGTGTTTGGCAACGTTGTGCTGCGCTATGCGTTCGACTCGGGCATTGCGGTGTCTGAAGAGCTCTCGCGGTTGCTGTTTGTCTGGCTGATTTTCCTGGGCGCCATCCTGGCGTCGGTGCAGCGGGCGCATATTGGATTTGATGCGCTCGTCGAGCGCCTGCCGCTGGCCGGCCGCAAGTTTCTGGTGGTGCTCACCGGTGGGCTGATGCTTTGGGCCTGCGGCATGTTTCTCGTGGGCGGCTGGAAGCAGACCGAGATCAACTTGGGCAACAGCTACCCAGTGCTCGGCATTTCCTACGGCTGGCTGTACGGCGTGGCCATTGTGTTTGGCGGTGGCATGGCGCTGGCCATCGCCAACAACATCTGGCAAACGCTGCGCGACTCCGGCGGGCAAGCACTGACCAAAGACCTTGGCGACCGCATTCTGGAGAAGATGCCGGACGTCGCGTCTGGCAAGAAGCCGGGAGATCTGCGGTGACTGCGTTTATCTTCTTGGCGGTGCTGCTGGCGCTCATTGCGCTGGGCATGCCGATCGCCTTTGCGCTGCTGTTTTCCGGCGTTGCGGTGATGTTCCAGATGGGTCAGTTCGACTCGCAAATCGTCGTGCAAAACGCCATTGGTGGGGCCGACAACTTCGTCCTCATGGCCGTGCCCTTCTTTATCCTGGCAGGCGAGTTCATGAACGCCGGCGGACTCTCGCGCCGCATTGTGGAAATGGCGGGCGCTTTTGTCGGCCATCTGCGCGGCGGCCTGGGGTATGTAGCGATTTTTGCCGCCATCCTGCTCGCCAGCCTGTCGGGTTCCGCCGTCGCAGACACCGCGGCGCTCGCCGCCATCCTGGTGCCCATGATGCGTCAGGCCGGTTACGACCCGGCGCGTGCATGCGGCTTGATGGCAGCGGGCGGCATCATTGCGCCGGTCATTCCACCCTCGATTGGTTTTCTGCTGTTTGGCGTGGTGGCCAACGTGTCGATCACCAAGCTCTTTCTGGCCGGCATCGCGCCGGGCGTCATGATGGGCGGCGCGCTCGTCATCGCCTGGTGGCTGGTCTCTCGCCGCACCAGCGTGCAGGTGTCGGAACGCAAACCTTGGAGCGAGCGCCTCGCGCTGCTCGGCAAGGGTTTTTGGGCCTTGATGATGCCGGTCATCATCATCGGCGGCCTCAAATTTGGCATCTTCACCCCCACCGAGGCAGCCGTGGTGGCCGCGGCCTACGCGATGTTTGTCGGCGCAGTGATCTACCGCGAACTGAGCTTGGCCAATATCTACCACTGCCTGCTGGTAACGGCGCGCACCACTGCGGTGGTGCTGCTGCTCGCGAGCTTGGCGATGGTGGCGTCTTACATGATCACCATTGCCGACGTGCCGGGCCAGGTCGGTGGCTGGCTGAGCGGGCTGGGCGAGCACCCGCTGGCGCTCACGGCCGCGATGATGCTGGTCATCTTCCTTGCCGGGATGGTGCTGGACTTCATTCCCATCGTGCTGATTTTCACGCCGGTGTTCCTGCCCATCGCGCAGCAGGCGGGCATCGACCCGGTGTACTTCGGAGTCATCTTCATCATCAACTGCTCGCTCGGCATGATCACGCCGCCCGTGGGTGTGGTGCTCAACGTGGTCAGTTCGATTGGCAAGGTGACGCTGGGGCAGGCAGCGCGCGGCGTCATGCCCTTTCTGCTTGCTGAATTGGCCGTGCTACTGGCCCTCGTCCTGTGGCCGGCGCTGGTGATGGTGCCCGCCGCTTGGTGGCGCTAGCCTTTTTTTCGATCCGCTTTTCCCTTTTCAACCCAGGAGACAACCCATGAAAGCTCTTTCCAAATTGATGGCCTTGGCGCTTGCCGGCAGCTTCGCGGTAGCGGTTCCTTTGACCGCAGTGGCGCAGGTCACGGCAAAATTTGCCGTGACGCTGCCCGAGAAATCGCACCAGGGCCAGGGCGTGGCCAAGTTCATTGAACTGGTCGACGCCAAGAGCGGCGGAAAAATCAAGATCAAGGGCTTCTATGCGGGCGCACTGGGCAACGACGTGCAGGTCACGTCGGCCTTGCAAGGCGGCACCATCGAATTCACCGTGCCGCAGACCACGACCCTGACGGGCATGGTCAAGGAATACGAAATTCTGGATTTCCCATTCCTGTTTTCCACCGTGCAGCAGGCAGAAAAAGTGCTCGACGGCCCGGTGGGCGACAAGCTGATGGCCATGCTGCCCGAAAAAGGCTTGGTCGGCCTGGCGTACTGGGAAAACGGGTTTTTCAATGCCACCAACAGCAAGCACCCCATCAACAAGGTGGAAGACTTTGCCGGCCTGAAATTCCGCGCCGTGCAGGCCAAAATTTCGCAGGAAACGGTGAAGGCACTGGGCGCAAACCCCGTCCCTCTGGCCGTGCCTGAGCTCTACACCGCGTTGGAAACCCGTACTGTGGACGGTCAAGGTACGCCTACTGCTGTGATTGCTGCGCTCAAGCTGAACGAGGTGCAAAAGTACCTCTCGCTCACCCGCCACAGCTACGGCGCTTTTATTCCGCTGGTGTCCAAGAAGTTCTGGGACAAGCTCTCGCCAGCCGACCAAAAAATCCTGAAGGACTCCGCCATTGAGGCCCGTTCGTTCCAGCGCGGCGTGGCACGCGATCAAGAGAAGTCTGCCCAAGCCGCCATGGCTGCCAAGGGCTTGATCGTCAATGACGTCACCGAAGCCGAGCACGCCCGCATGCGCGAGAAGGTGCAGCCCGTGTGGAAGATGTTCACCCCGAGCGTGGGCGAAGGCCTCTACAAAGAAGTGACCGACCAGCTCGCCGCCAAGTAAGCCTTGCTTGGCACGCCCTCCTGCCCTGCTGGGCAGGTGGCGCCCCACTGGCCAGCGCCCGTGCTCGCGCTTGGCACGACTCCTCCCTTTTCTTAAGGCTTGCACCATGAAACTCGCCACCCTCAAGGCCGGCGGTCGGGACGGCACGCTCGTTGTCGTGCGCCGCGACCTCTCGCACTGCATTCCCGTGCCGCAAATTGCGCCCACGCTTCAGGCCGCGCTGGACGATTGGGCGTGGTGCGCGCCGTTGTTGCAGGCGGTGTCCGACAGCCTCAACGCTGGTGCGGCCCACGGCGCGCAGGCCTTTGATGCTTCGGCTTGCCATTCGCCGCTGCCCCGCGCCTACCAATGGGCCGACGGTTCGGCCTACCTGAACCACGTCGAGCTGGTGCGCAAGGCGCGCGGCAGCGAAGTGCCGGCGTCGTTCTGGAGCGACCCGCTGATGTACCAGGGCGGCTCGGATTCGTTCGTTGGCCCGCACGACACCATCGACGCGATCAGCGAAGACTGGGGCATTGACCTCGAAGCGGAAGTGGCGGTGGTCACCGGCGACGTGGCGATGGGCTCAGGCGTGGAGCGCTGCGCAGACGCAATCCGCCTCGTCATGCTGGTGAACGACGTGTCGCTGCGCAACCTGATTCCCGCCGAGCTGGCCAAAGGCTTTGGCTTCTTTCAAGCAAAACCGGCGAGCGCGTTCTCGCCCGTTGCCGTGACACCCGACGAACTCGGCGCCGCGTGGCAGCAAGCCAAGCTGAAAGGCCAGTTGCGCGTGCAGATCAACGGCAAGCCCTTTGGCGAGCCCGACGCAGGCGAAGACATGGCCTTTAGTTTTGCGCAGCTTATTGCGCACGCGGCCAAGACGCGTGCGCTGTGCGCCGGCTCCATCATTGGCTCGGGCACGGTGTCGAACAAGCAGGGCAGTTTGCACGGCTCCAGCGTCGCCAACGGCGGCGTGGGCTACTGCTGCTTGGCGGAAGTGCGCATGTACGAAACCATTGAAGGCGGCAAGCCGACCACCGAGTTCCTGCATTTTGGCGACCGCGTGCGCATCGAGATGCTGGACGGTTCGGGTGCGAGCATTTTCGGTGCCATCGATCAGACGGTGCGCCAGGTTAAGGCGCAAGGCTAAAGGTCGGGCACGCCATGCTCAGGCTCTACACCTACTTTCGCAGCTCAGCCGCCTACCGCGTGCGCATTGCGCTGGCGCTCAAGGGCCTGCCGTACGAATCCGTGCCCGTGCACCTCGTAAGAGATGGGGGCGAGCAGCTGCAGCCCACCTACCGCGCGGTAAACCCCGCTGCACTGGTGCCTGCTCTGCAGGACGGCGACGCGGTGCTCACCCAGTCGCTGGCCATCATCGAGTATCTGGACGAGGCCTATCCCGACCCCGCACTGCTGCCAACGGGCGCTGTCGGGCGCGCAAGGGTGCGCGCACTGGCACTCACCGTGGCTTGCGACGTGCATCCGCTGGGCAATCTGCGCGTGCTGAACTATGTCTCCGGCACCTTGGGCGCCGACGAAGCCGCGCGCACCGCCTGGGCACGCCACTGGATGGCGCTCGGTTTCGGCGCGCTGGAGCAGCACTTGCAGCAGGGCGGCACGGGCATTTTCTGCCACGGCGACACGCCCACTCTGGCCGATTGCTGCCTGGTGCCGCAGGTGTTCAATGCGCGCCGCTTTGGTCTGGACTTGGCGCCGTATCCCACGGTGCAGCGCATTGCCGAACACTGCGAAGCCCTAGCCCCGTTTGTGATGGCGCATCCCGCCAACCAGTCCGACGCCGTGTGAGCGTCTAAGCCTCTCTGCGCAGCTCCCGCACCATGCCGTGCACGATGCAGAACTGCGCGGCGTAGTAGGTGGTCAGCACCCAAAAAATTGCCATCGGCACGGGTTGCACGAAGCGGTCCACCGCGAGCACCGAGTCGCTCACCATGAAGACGCAAGCGCCGAGCGCCACGGTGCGCGCAGCGTCGGTTTGCAACTGCGCGGCCCGACCAAGTGCCTGCGCCGCCATGAGCGCAATGACGAGCACGTACACCGCCACGGGAATGCGCAGCTCCGCCGGCAGGCCGGCTCGCCACAGCCAGACGTACATCGCGGCAGCCAGCGCCACGGGGACCACCAAGGCCGTCCGGTGCGCGAACCAGCGCACGCCGCGGCGCAGCAGCGCGATGTAGGCCAGGTGTGCGAGCAGGAAACTCACCAAGCCGGGAATGAAGAGATCGGGCAGCATCAGCGCCACGTCGCCCCCCAGCGAGCCCAGCAGTGCCATGCCCAAAAGCGCCCAGGATTTTTGGTCAAATCGGCCTCTAACGCTTGACTGATAAGCGCTACCAGCTACAAACACGATAGCGATCAACAGTGCGGCCGGTTTAAATGCCAGGTGCCATGTCCACGCACCGGTGGCCGCGGTGGCGGTTGCCAGTGCGCTGGCCTCCACCATCCACAGCTCCAGGCTGGCGATTTGCCCGCGCCGCGCAGCCACCACAGCCAGCGCCGCCGCGCACAGGGCGAGCAGCCACACCAGTACATGCGAGCGCGTGAGCGCGCCGGCCTGCCAGGTCAGCGCCCAGGTCGCCAGCCCGATCAGCACGGTATGCACCACGCTTTGGAGCAGCGACAGCCGCTCGGTGGCGCCCGGCAGGGCGGGCGCGTCGGGCAGGCGTGTGGGGGTGTCGCTCGCCATGGGCTCAGGTGGTGGTTTCTTCGCGCCCCGCGCTGTCCATGTGGCGCGTGTCGCCCCAGCCGACCAGTGTCAGCGCTTCGGGCGCCCACAGCAGCCGGTTGACTGCAGCGTTGGTCAGCAGCCAGGTGCGGGGGGCCTGCAGCGCCTGGCCGGTGGCCAAGCGGTAGAGCACGTCGAGCACGCCGCCATGCGCCACCAGCACGATCTGCTCGCCCAGGTGGCGTGCGGCCAAGCGCGCCGTTATCTCGGCAATGCGCGCCTGCAGCACCGTCAGGCTTTCTCCGCCCTCGGGCGCGAAATGGGGGTCCCGCTTGCGCCAGCGCTGTGCCTGCTCGGGAAGTTCGGTCTCAATCTCGGCGAAGGTGCGGCCCTCCAGCATGCCAAAGCTGCGCTCGCGCAGGCCCGGTTCGGCGTGCAGCGGCGCGCCAGCAGCCTCGGCAATCGCCGCGCCTGTGGCGTGTGCGCGCAGCAGGTCGCTGGCGTACACCGCCGCAATTGACTCGCCAGCGAGCGCGCGCGCCACCTGCGCGGCCTGCCAGCGGCCGGTATCGTTGAGCGCAATGTCGCGGTGGCCCTGGATGCGCGTGTCCACATTCCATGCGGTCTCCCCATGGCGTATGGCAACGATGCGGGTGGTGTCCATACAGGTCAATGCGCGGCAGCGGGCACCAGCGGCAGGCGAATTTGGCGTGGCCCGGTGGGCGGCGTAGGGAACCCGGCCAACGCCGCATCGAACAGCACACCGAATACACGCGGTACGTCGGTCCACACGTCTTCGTTGCTGGCCGAGGTTTCGTAGACTACTTTTTGGCTGCTGGCGTCGCTAAGCGTCAGGCGCACCTCGTGTCGGTACAGAAGCGGCGGCATGTCCCGCAACATCATGCCGGCGCGCAGGCCGCCGTGGCGACCGCCACCCCAGCCAAAACCGCCCCAAGCGCCCCCCGGGTACCAGGGGCCTTCTGCGTAGCTGGTGCCGGTGCGCACGTCAAACTGGGCAATCAGGCGGGGGGCTGTGTCGTCGCGCTTCAGCCCGGCACGCGCCAGTGCGGCGTGGGCCAGCGGCACGATGGCGTCGTAGCCGCGCTCTTGCTGCTGCGAGGGGAGCAGCTCCAGCCGGTAGGTCGTCGGCTGCGACAAGGCCGCGAGCGTCGACCAGCTTTGCACTTGGCTGTCCACCGTGCGCTGCACCGCGCAGCCGGCCAAAACGAAGGCGGCAAGCAACAAGGTGGCGAGACGTGCAAACATGGCAATACTCCTGTGCGAGAGGGCTACCCGATGCGCAGCACCTGCATGCCGGGTAGCGTCGGCGGCGAGGCGAACTCCTCGGCGTCAAAGGCTTTGTCGCCGTTTTCGTCGGCAACACCCGTGGCGCGGGCGTTTTTGAAGTCGTACAGCGCGCCGTCAAGCAAATGGCTGGGTACCACGTTTTGCAGCGCACTGAACATGTTTTCGATGCGCCCAGGGTATTTGCGTTCCCATTCGCGCAGCATTTCGCCCACCTGCTTGCGCTGCAGGTTCTCCTGGCTGCCGCAGAGGTTGCAGGGAATGATCGGGAAGTTGCGCTGCGCCGCCCAGCGGACGGTGTCCTTTTCGCTCACAAAGGCCAGCGGCCGAATAACGACGTGTTTGCCGTCGTCGCTGACAAGCTTGGGCGGCATGCTTTTGAGTTTGCCGCCAAAAAACATGTTGAGCAGCAGCGTCTGCAGAATGTCGTCGCGGTGGTGGCCGAGCGCGATTTTTGTCGCCCCCAGCTCGTCGGCCACGCGGTACAGAATGCCCCGGCGCAGGCGGCTGCACAGGCTGCAGGTGGTTTTTCCTTCGGGGATCAGGCGCTTGACGATGCTGTAGGTGTCCTCGTTCTCGATGTGAAACGGCACGCCGGTACTCTTCAAATAGTCGGGCAGCACATGCTCCGGGAAACCCGGCTGCTTCTGGTCGAGGTTGACGGCAATCAGGTCGAAATGAATGGGCGCGCGGGCCTTGAGCTTAAGCAGGATGTCGAGCAGGGCGTAGCTGTCCTTGCCGCCAGACATGCAGACCATGACCTTGTCGCCCGCTTCGATCATGTTGTACTGCACCACGGCCTTGCCCACCTCGCGGCACAGGCGTTTTTCCAGCTTGTGCGCTTCCCGCTCAATCTTGAAGTCGCGACCGGCTGGCGCAGGGGCCGCCTCAGTGGCGGTAGGGGTGTCTTCGGTCCAAGCGTTCATTTCGGTGCTCACCAATGTCCTGTTTCCATGCGAATGGCGACTTCGCAGTCGCCAAAAATTTCGAGTTTGGCAATTTTTACGCGCACACCAAGCACGCCCGGCAGCAGCATGAGCCGGTGCGAGAGCTTGCCAATCAGCGTTTCGAGCAGGTTCACATGCTCGGCCGTGCACTCGTCGATGATGATCTGGCGCACGCGGCGGTAGTCCAGCACATGCAGGATGTCGTCGTCGGGCGGCGCCAGCGGCTGCTCACCCAAGCTCAGCTCGGCGTCCACCTGAATGGGCTGCGGCGCGCTCTTTTCTTGCGCCAGGATGCCGACGTTGGCATGAAAGCGCAGGCCAGTGAGGGTAAGGGTTTGGAGGCCCGAAGTCGGAGCGGTCATGCTTTGGCGTAGAAAGTTCAGAAATTTCGAGGTTTGGCCCGGAAGGCCTCAACGCCCACGGCGTCGCAGTCGTCGTACACATCGGGTTTGCGTGTCGATACGCGCGCGGCCACCACCAGCGGGTGCCCCAGCAGCGCGTCGAGCACCGCGTCGCACAGGGTTTCCTGCAGGTCGATGTGGCCGCGCTCGGTGATGCGGGTGACCTCGTTGCGCACAAAGTCGTAGTCCACCACTTCGTCAATGCGATCGCGCTGTGGCGTCGTCTGGACGAGGGGTACGTACAGGTCGATGTCAAAAAGAATGCGCTGCGCGGCAGCGCGCTCAAAGTCGTGGATACCGATGCGCACGCGTCGGCTAAGGCCGCGCAGAAAAATGCGTCGGCAATCTGTGAGGAGGGGGGTCGATCATGCTGTGTCTGGGTGCGTCGTCGGCGCCAACTGCTCGGCCACGAACATGATGTCGCGCTCCGTGGGCACTAAGTGTTGGCCATTGTCCACGCACACGCTCATGCCGGTGATGCAGGGGTTGGAGGCCAAAAACAGCACAGTCTGCGCCACCTGCGCGGGGTCTATGGGGTGGCGCATCAGGTTGGCACGGCCCGCGCGCTCAAAATTTTCCTGCGTTTGTGGGCCACTGATGTACAGCAGGCCGGGGGCGACTGCGTTCACACGCACCAGCGGCGCCAACGCTTGAGCTTGCTGGACGACTGAGCGCTCTAGTGCCAATTTGGACAGCGTGTATGAGTAGTAATCAGGATTCAGGTTGAACACCTTTTGGTCCAGCAAATGCACGACCGCTGCGGGCTGCTGCGCGGTCGCTGCCTGCTGCGCGTGCAGCAGTTTGCCCAGTTCCAACGGCACCACCAGATTGGTGCGCAGTAGTGCCAGCAAATCGGTTTCAGAAAAATCCGTGGCGGCATCGGGCTCAAACAACGAAGCGTTGTTGACAAGGCATTGCAGCGGCGCCTGCGTGGCTGCCAGCGTGCGTTCCATCAACTGTTGGGCGTCTCGGGCGCAATCCAATGAGCCCTGCACCGCCACGGCTTGAACGCCCAATGCTTGCAACTGGTCTATCAGCGCGTTTGCGGGACCGGACGAGTTGCGGTAGTGGCACGCCACGTTCCAGCCTGCAGCGGCAAACGCTTTGCAGATGTCGGCACCCAGGCGCAGCGCGCCGCCTGTTACCAAGACCCATGGCTGGTTCATATTAAGAGCGTTCCTATGAATGCGTGCCGCCACCGCTCACTCGCAGGGCTTAGGCATACGGGGTTGAAACAGTGAGGCGTTGTTGCATGGATGCCTGTTGACCTGCCACTACTACGCTTCGCTCGCTCAAAAGGCACCGTGCATGTCACACTAGCAAAGCCCAAAAGCTGCCGGCGTCTTTCAGCGATTTCTTGGACCTGGCGGCATTGATGCCGCCAAGTTTAATTCTTGGGAACGGCCCTATTTTGGCGATCGATCTTAGGCAGCGACCTTGCCTTTTTCTGCTCTTTCGTTGGGCGTGCAATGGCGTTAGTTTGGAACTTTAGGGCAAGCTGGTAGCTTGCTTCGCCCTCACGAAACTTTACCTCAACGCTGTCGGCCATCTCGCATGTCCCGCACCACACCTTGCCCAACTCTGCCATGCCGGCTTTGACAAAGCCCTCTCCTTCACCGATCTGGGCTGCAACGGTTTCAAGCACAAAAAGTGGCCGGTCTGCATCTCGCAGCGCATTGAGTTTGGCAAGCTGCTCTCCGCCAACGGGCACTGCCGTAATGGGCTGGGAGCTTGGATTCTTCTTAATAATAATATCGATACCGCCTATCGGATCGTTGCCGCCAGCCGCCAACGCGGGCGAAATACCGGCTGCGGTGGCGACGGCGAAGAACGTGGCGATAGCCAAAAGCTTGCGCTTGGAAAACATAAGACGAGCCTTTTTTGTTGGGTTTTGTGGAATGGATGCTTGCGGGAATTTGGGGACTGGGGCGTCAACGCCATTGCTCAATTTTTAGGAGCCACCATCTTTTGGCGATCGATCTTAGGTAGCGCCCTTGCCTTTTTCTGCTCTTCTATTGGGCGCGCAATGGCGTTCGTTTGGAACTTTAGGGCAAGTTGGTAGCTTGCTGCGCCCTCACGAAACTTCACCTCAACGCTGTCGGCCATCTCGCATGTGCCACACCACACCTTGCCCAACGCCGCCATCCCGGATTTGACAAAGCCCTCGCCTTCACCGATGCGGGCTGCAACGGTTTCAAGCACAAAAACTGGCCGGTCTGCATTCCGTAGGGCATTAAGTTTGGCAAGCTGCTCGCTGCCAAACGGCACTGACGTGATGGGCTGGGAGCTCGGATCTTTCAAAATAATAATGTCTACACCGGGTATCGGATCATTGCCGCCAATTGCCAAAGCCGGTGAAATACCGGCTACGGTGGTGACGGCGAAGAACGTGGTGATGGCCAAAAGTTTGCGCTTGGAAAACATAAGACGAGCCTTTTTTTTGGGTGTTGTTGAATAGCTGGTATGGGCCGTGTGCTCGCTCGGCGGTTGCTTCTGGTTGCCGCTGGGTAGAGCGATGCAGACCACCTGCACTATCGATCTATCGTTCATGCCCGAACACGGGCTGACCATAACGCAAAGTTTTGATTCTGGTGGGGCAAAGACGAGAACGAGTATTTCGACAGACCATGGTCGATTTTGTGCCGGCCCCACTTGCGCCCACGGGCTGAAAAATTCCAAGCTTGGGCCGAGGCAAACGCAAACGCGATCGGCGCCTCAACGCAGACGCAAGTCAGGCATCGCGGACAATGGCAGGTGTGAGCAATGAAACCCCTAGTTCAATAAGCCCCCTGCATGGGGTAGTGCAGCGCGCCGCCGCCAACGCAGGTGGTTGGCTGCCTTTTGACCGCTTTATGGCGCTGGCGCTGTATGCGCCGGGCTTGGGCTACTACGCCAACGACAGCACGAAGTTTGGCGCCATGCCCCAGTCGGGCAGCGACTTTGTGACCGCGCCAGAAATGACGCCGCTGTTTGGGCAAACCGTGGCGGTGCAGGTAGCGGAGGCTTTGGAAAAGACCGGCACGCACGAGGTGTGGGAATTTGGCGCGGGATCGGGGGCGCTGGCGTTGCAACTGCTGAATGCTTTGGGATCAAGCGTGCAGCGCTACACCATCGTCGATTTGTCAGGCAGCCTGCGCGAGCGCCAGCAAGCGCTGCTGACAGATTTTGGCGAGCGGGTGCGGTGGGTGGATGCCTTGCCCGAATCCTTTGAAGGCGTGGTGGTGGGCAACGAAGTGCTGGATGCCATGCCGGTCAAGCTGCTGCAGCGCAGCAACAATGTGTGGCACGAGCGCGGCGTGGTGGTGGCTGGCGATAGATTTGCGTGGGAGGACCGCGCTACCGAACTGCGGCCGCCCATGGAGATTGAGGGCGGGCACGACTACCTCACCGAAGTCCACCCCCAGGCCGAGGCCTTTATTCACACACTGGGTGACCGAGTGACGCGCGGTGCCGCCCTGTTGATTGACTACGGTTTCGGCGAGAGTGAGTACTACCACCCCCAGCGTCATATGGGCACGGTGATGTGCCACCGCGCGCATTTGGCGGACAGCAACCCACTGGTCGACGTGGGCGAAAAGGACATCACCGCGCATGTGAACTTCACCGGCATCGCGTTGGCGGCGCAGGAGCAGCCCTTGCCGGCTGGCCAAAGCTGGAGTGTGCTCGGCTACACCACCCAGGCGCACTTTTTGATCAATTGCGGTTTGCTACCGAAAATGGAGCTAGCAACGCAAGCAGAGCGTGCGCTGGCGGCCAAAATGATCATGGAACACGAGATGGGTGAACTGTTCAAGGTGCTGCTGCTGGCCAAGGGCGAGCCATGGGAACCCTGCGGCTTCGTGCAAGGCGACCGCTCGCATAGGCTATGAGGCATCCCCCTGAGTCGCCTGCGGCGCCTTCCCCCTTCTCTCGCATAGCTGCGCGATGCGGGAAGTGGGACACCGCCAGGGCAGCGGGGCGGCCCTTGCGCGGCGGTCGCTGGTATGGATCGCGCAGCTTGCAATCGCCTGGGGGAGTTGCAGAGGCGGGGAGCAGGCGGGGATGATTCGCTGGTTGCTCGCTGTGTTTGTTGCGCTGGTGCTCATCAACGCGTTCACGCCTTGGCTGCAGCGTATTGGGCTGGGCAGGTTGCCGGGCGATATTCGCTTTAGGTTGTTTGGCCGCGACGTGTTTGTGCCATTGGCCAGCACGGTGCTCATCAGCGTGCTGGTCAGCCTGATCGTCAGGTGGTTTTAGCGGTGGCTGCCTTGCCGCGAGACTCGGGCTCGGTTTCTGCCAGCGCTTGCAGAAAGCTCTGGCGCCACCAGTGCACGTCGAACTCGCTGATGTTGGCGAGCAGCGCACGGTGCCGACGTTGGCGCTCTTCCAAGGGCATGTGCAGTGCGCGGTGGATTACGTCCGCCATGCCGTGGGTGTCGTAGGGGTTCACCAGCAGCGCGTCTTTTAGCTGTTCGGCGGCGCCAGCAAAGCGCGACAGCACCAGCACACCGGGGTCCTCCGGGTCCTGCGCCACCACATACTCTTTGGCGACCAGGTTCATGCCGTCGCGCAGCGGCGTCACCAGCCCAACGCACGCGGCGCGGCAGAGGCCAGGAATGCGTTTGCGCGGCACCATACGGTGGATGTAGCGCACCGGCATCCAATCGAGTTCACCGTAGTCGCCGTTGGTTGCGCCGCACAGGCCTTCGAGCTCTTGGCGCAGGTCGGAATAGGCGTTTACGCTGTCCCGCGACGGCGACGCGATCATGATCAAGGTGGCGTCGCTGTGCGTCTCGGGGTAGCGGTCGAGCATGTTGCGAAAGGCGCGCACCCGCTGCGGCAGGCCTTTGGAATAGTCAAGCCGGTCGATACCCAGCAACAGCCGCCGACGCGTGTACTCGTCTCGCATGCTTTCAAAGGTTTGCACGGCCTCTGGCGCTTGACCCAGGCGTTCGAACTCTTGTACGTCGATGCCGATGGGGAAAGCCTGCATGCGCAAGGTGGAGCCAAAGCCGCGGTAGAGGTGCGGCCCGATGCGCTCGGCACCCACTTCGTCCTGCACGTAGCGGTCGAAATGCTGCACATCGGTCTCGCTCTGCAGACCGACCAAGTCGTAGGCGAACAGCGAGCGCATCAGCCAGTGCTGCTGCGGGATGGCAGCCAATATGACCGGCGGTGGCAGCGGAATGTGCAAGAAGAAACCGATGCGTTGGCGGCAACCCAGTGCGCGCAGTTCAGAAGCCAGCGGAATCAGGTGATAGTCGTGCACCCAGATGACGTCGTCGTCCCGCAGCAGCGGAAGCAGCTTGCGCGCCATCATTTTGTTCACGCGGCGGTAGCCTGCGATCGCATCGGAGTCGAAGTCGGCCAAGTCCAGCCTGCAGTGAAACACCGGCCAAAGCACGCTGTTGCTGTAGCTGAGGTAATAGCTGTCGTGGTCCTCGCGGGCCAGATCCACCGTAGCCAGTGTGACGCGGCCGGCTTGGCGGGTTTGCAGGCGGCCTTCGCCGGGCGTGCCGTTTTCTTCGACGGCGCCGCTCCAGCCAAACCACAGGCCGCCGCTTTTCGAAAGTGCCTCGCCCAGAGCAACGGCCAAGCCGCCGGCCGCCGGTTTGCGTGGGTCGGCGAGGCGGTTGGAGACGACGACGAGGCGGCCGGGAGAAGTCATGGCGGCATCATCCCCGAAGGGCGACGCGCAGGGTGTCAGACGCTGCCGCGAAAAGCGCTAAATCACGCTGTCCCACGGGGCGGAGAGCCGCACAGCGGCGTTGATGATGCCCACCATCGAGTACGTTTGCGGGAAGTTGCCCCACATCTCGCCGGTCTCGGGGTGCGTGTCTTCCGACAGCAACCCGAGCGGGTTGCGCGCTGCCAGCATGGTTTCAAAAATGGCGCGCGCTTCCTGCTTGCGACCAATGCGCGCGAGCGCGTCGATGCGCCAGAAAGTGCAAATGTTGAACGCTGTCTCGGGTTTGCCAAAATCGTCGGCGGCCTCGTAGCGGCGCATGTAAGGGCCGTCGCACAGGGACTTTTCCATCGCATCTACGGTGCTGACAAAGCGCGGGTCGCGTGCGTCGATCAGGCCCACTTCGGCCATCAGCAGCACGCTCGCGTCCAGTTCGCTGCCGCCAAAGCTTTCGGCGAAGGCTTGGCGCTTTTCGCTCCACGATTTGTCCAGAATTTCGTGCTGCATGCGCGCCGCGTGTGCGTGCCAGTATTCGGCGCGCTCCGGCAGCCCAAGCGCCACCGCAATTTTTGCCAGCCTGTCGCAGGCTGCCCAACTCATCAGTGCGGAAGACGTGTGCACGCGGGCGCGCGTGCGAAGCTCCCACATGCCGGCGTCGGGCTGGCCGTAGACGCGCACCGCCTGCTCGCCCACCAGCTCCAGCCGCGTGAACTCGGCCACGCCCGCGCGGTAGAGCAGCCGGTGATCGTGAAAGGCCTGTGCTGCACCCAAAATGATGTTGCCGTACACATCGTGCTGAAAGTGTTCTGCCGCCTGGTTGCCCACGCGCACCGGCCCCATGCTGCGGTAGCCAGCGAGCGACGGCACCGTAGCTTCGGGCAGATCCCGCTCCAGACCAATGCCGTACAGCGGCTGAATGTGGCCGCTGCTGGCATCGGTGACAACGTTGCCCAGCCAGCGCAAATAATCTTCCATGGTGCCGACTTCAGACAAGCTGTTGAGCGCACGCACCACAAAGAAGGCGTCGCGCAGCCAGCAGTAGCGGTAGTCCCAATTGCGCCCGCTGTGGGCCGATTCGGGAATACTGGTCGTCATGGCGGCGACGATGGCGCCGGTGTCTTCAAACACCGAAAGCTTGAGCGTGATGGCCGCGCGGATGACCGCGTCTTGCCATTCCAGCGGCACCGCCAGACGCTGGCTCCACACGCGCCAATACTCAAGCGTCTCTTGCTCGAACATGCGGGCTGTGTCGGCAATGCCATGGTCCAGGGTTTCGTCCGCCCCGAGGATGAAGTTCTGCTCCCGCGTCAGCACATAGGGCTGGCTTGAGAGCACATGTGCAATGGGCGCATCGGTCGAGACGCGCAGCGTCATGGGCTCGCCCACGTAACGGATGTGGTTGCTGCCGTGCGTCACGCGCGGCGTGCTTTGGCCCCAGTCAAAGCGGGGTTTCAGGACGACGCGAATGCGCGGGGAGCCCTGAATCGGCCGCACCCGGCGCACCAGCGTCATGGGCCGGAAAAATCGCGCACGGCTAAAAAAGCGCGGCGCGAAGTCGGTCACCTCCACGCCGTGCCCGGCGCTGTCGAGCATGCGGGTGCGCAGAATTGCCGTATTGGGCTCGTACCATTGCTCGGTTGAGGCCAAGTCTTCCAACTCGATGGCGAAGTGGCTGGCGTGCTCGCTGGGGTCGAGCAAGGCATTGAACACTGGGTCGCCATCAAAGCGTGGCAGGCAACACCAGACGATGCGTGCCTGCGCGTCCACCAGCGCACTGATGGCGCAGTTGCCAATCATGCCCAGGCCCAGAGAGCCTGGTAGTGATGGCGAAAACTTTTGGGGTTGGGTGTCGCTCATCGGGTGTGCTCCAGATTCGTGCGCGATGTCGACAACCAGCCCCGCAGGGCGGCAGGCGTCATGCAGCGAAATTGCGCCTGGCTCGGGCCTTCGCCTACCTTGATGGCCAAGCCGCCGAGCGCCATGGCAGTGGCAAAGCCGGCTTCGTCCGTGACATCGTCGCCGGCAAACACCGGAATGCGCCCAGCAAAAGGCGCTTCGCGCATGAAGGCGGCAATTGCTTGGCCTTTGTGAATGCCCGCAGGTTTTACTTCCACCACGCATTTGCCGCTCAACAGCTCCAAGCCATCGAGCCCTGCCATCGCCTGGCGCAGCGTCTCTCGACACAAGAATTCCAAATGCTGCGCTTGGCGAAAGTGCAGCGCCACGCTGGCCCTTTTGACTTCAACCAGAAGGGCGGGGTGCTCTGCCACCAGCTGCTGCGCAGCCTGCAGCACTGGCTGCAGTTCAGGAACTGCTATGGCTGGGCAGCGGCCGTCGTCAAATCGGTACTGCGCTCCGTGTTCGCTCGCCAAAGGCAGGGTGAGTGGGGCCAGAAAGCCGTCGATATCCCCTTCTGTGCGCCCGGTGACAATGGCCAACGCGCCACCCAGAAGCCGGTGCAATGCGGCCAAGGTGGGGGCGAGCCCTGCAGGCACCCGAACGGCATCTGGCTTCGCTGCAATGTCGGTCAGCGTGCCGTCGAAATCGAGAAAAAGGGCGTGGGAATGGGTCAGGGTGGGCATCAAAGGCATGAAGCGCAACCTTAGCAGACGGTGCTTTGCCGCGTGCGTAGGGCGAGGACTTGAATCGCACGCGATTGGCCATCATCTGGGCTGCATTGAGCTTTCTGGATGCCCGACATGACCGAACCCCTGCACATCGTCTGCCCCCACTGCCACACCACCAACCGCGTGGCTGCCGAGCAAATCGCCAACAGCCCGGACTGCGGAAAATGCCATCAGCCGCTGTTCACTGCGAGCCCACTGGCGCTGGATGGCGCGAGTTTTGAGCGCCATATCGGCCGCAGCCAGATTCCGGTGCTGGTTGACTTCTGGGCGCCTTGGTGCGGGCCATGCCGGCAAATGGCGCCCGCCTTTGCCCAAGCAGCCAAAGAGCTTGAGCCGCAAGTGCGTTTGGCCAAGCTCGATACCGAAGCGCATGCGCAGCCTGCGGCGCGCTTCAACATTCGCAGCATTCCCACCATGATCCTGTTTAAGAACGGGCAGGAAGCGGCGCGCGTCTCCGGCGCCATGGGTGCAGCCGACATCGTGCGCTGGGTGCGTTCGGTGCTTTGACGCAGGCAGCGCCGGGGGTCAGCGCATATTGCCGGTGTGCCCCAGCGAATAGCGTCCTGGCTGCGGCCAGACCGTCAATCCGTGCGGCTCGGCGCCCACGCGCACTTTGGTCACTGCGCCGGTCGCGGTGTCGAACCGGTACACCACATCGTCATACCGGCCCGACAGCCACAGCCATTTGCCATCGGCGCTGACATTGCCCATGTCGGGGCTGCCGCCGCCGGGGACTGGCCACTGCGCGACGACGGCCTGGGTAGCGAAATCGATCACGCTGACCCTGCCCGGCCCCTTTTTTGCGCCGTGGATCTTGTGCGTTCCGCGGTTGGCGACATAGAGCTGCTTGCCATCACGGCTTGGGTACAGGCCGTGCGCGCCCAACCCGGTGGGGATAAAGCCAACTTCTGTGAATGCGTCGCCGTCCAGCACATGCACACCGTCAGCGTCCATGTCGGCGACAAAAAAGCGCTTGCCGTCGGGCGAGATGCGAATGTCCTGCGGCATGCCCTTGGTGGAGGTGCAGATTTCGGTTTCCAGCGGATTGAGCGCAGCCTTCGATTCTGAAAACCGCACCGCAGGCATCTTGAGCTTGAGGTAGCCCACGACCGAGCGGCGAGCGAGGTCGATCTTGGCCACGCTGCCGTTGAACTCACAGGTAAAGATCGCGAATCGCCCGTCGATCGAGAAATCACCGTGGTTGATGCCGCCACATTTCGGCGTGTCGATCGAGTACTGCATGGCCAGCGTCTTGGGGTCGCGAAAGTCCAGCCTGCGCCGGTCTTCGGCCACCACGATGAGCGAGGCGCCGTCGGGCGTGAAGTACACGTTGTACGGGTCGTCCACTGGCACCGAAGCACCCGTCTGGCCGGTGCGCGGGTCGATCGGTGTCAGGCTGCCCTCATTGCTGCGCTCTGCGTTGTTGGCCACCCACAAAGTGGACAAATCCCATGAAGGCACCACGTGCTGCGGACCTTTTTCAACGCGTAAGGTGTCCACCACTTTCATCGTGCGGGGGTCAATCACCGAGACAGACTTTGAGCGCAGGTTGGGCACATAAATCCGCTCAAGGTGGTCTTTCACGGCGGGACTCATGTGGTTCGCCGTGGTTTCGCTGTAGATGTTTTTAGGGTCTGGCACCGGCGGGATGCGAGGGACTGCCTGGAGCGGGGCCGTCGGTGGGGCTGCCTTGGCTGGGGCTTGCACTTTTACCGATGCACTGGCCTCTGGCAGGCTGCCTGCGTTGGTGCCCAACGCACTGACCGCGGACAAGATAAGAAACACTGCTTTCGCTGGAGCGAACTTCATTTTTTTGGGGTGTCTGGTGAAGGTTTGGAGCCGGCTGGCTGCTGCATTAGGGTATGCAGGGCTGCAACGCTGCTGGTCACAATTTGGTTCACACCGATACGGCCAAGTTCAGCGCTCGCTCGGCGTGGGTCGCCATAAACGCCGCCGCGTTTTCCGGTCTGCGCCGCGTGGCTCAGCTGGCCCGTGCGCACCAGTGCTGGGTCCACTGCCAACGACAGTGATGTGTCGGTCAGGCCGGCATGGGTTCCGATTTCGGCGCGGGTGAAGCCTTTGCTCAGCAAATCGTTCACGTAAAGCGACTGCGTTGCCTGGTAGTACTCGGGCAGCGCATGCACCCGGCAGCTCGGGTCGCTTGTCCATTCCTGGTTGAGGCGTTTGGCCACGCGCGCTTCAAGCAGCTGGTAGCCGCCGTGGTCGCCAAGGAACACCACATGGTGAAAACCGTGCTGTTTGAACGAGCGCGCAGCGCCTTCCAGCACCGCTTCAAAGGTGGCATCGGGAATCGAAATGGTGCCGGCAAAGCGCATGTGTGCCTGTGGCGGGGCGATTGCGCCCTCGGGCACATAAGCCAGCACGGGCGCCACCACGGTGTTGCCTATGCGCTTAGCGATCTCACCCGCGAGAAAGCGAGCGCGGGCGTTGTGTTTGCCCAGCACCATGTGCGGCCCACTCTGTTCGGTGCCGCCGATGGGAATCAGGATGGTGGTAGTGCCCGAGGCGATGCGGACCTGCAACTCGGTCCATGTCATGTCTTCGATGTAGACGCTTGGCGGCAGCGCCTCAGCCGCCCACACTGCCCCTAAGGCCACGGCGCTGTTGGCCAGCAGCATCAGGAAGACGGTGCGCGCCAGACTGCCGATCCCCATGCTGCCAGTGCCCCGGGCGCAGAAAGGCCTGAAAAGCTGCAAAAGGCGAGCGAGAAAGCGCATGAGTGCGTGATGGTACAAGGGCGCAGCACGGCATAAGCGAAGGCGAACGAACAAAAAACCAGTGGAAGTGCAAGCTTCCCCCGGCCCCCGGATTGCATTGGCTCCCCTACGGGCGATGCCGTATTGGTAAAGCCACCGCTGCATCGGCCTGCAGCCTGCAGCCTGCCGCGATTGCACTGCCTCTGGCAAATAGCAGATATTCTTTTGCATTGCGGTGTAACCGCAGCACGCCCGGCAACGAATATCTGCAGGAACCAACGATGGAAATTGAAGAGCGCTTGCGGGCGCTGCTGCTGCAGGGCCTGGCGGGTGAAGCGCGAGACTACGAACGTTTTCTTGCGACGCTGAGTGCCCATTTGCGCGCCTTTTTGCGGCGCAGACTGGGTCAATGGCCCGATGAAGTGGAGGATCTGGTGCAAGAAACCTTGTTGGCGGTGCACAACCAGCGCCACACCTACCGCGCCGATATGCCGGTGACGGCTTGGGCGCACGCGATTGCCCGCTACAAGCTGGTGGACTGGTTTCGCACGCATGCCAGGCGCGGGGCGCGCAACGTGCCGCTCAGCGATGCGGACGAATTGTTTTCCACCGCGGACGCCGATGCAGCGCAGGCGCGCCGCGATCTGGCGCTGCTGCTCGATACCTTGCCGGACAAGCAGCGCCTGCCGATTCAACACGTCAAGCTGGAAGGTTTGTCGGTGGTGGAGACCGCCCGTTTGACGGGGCTCTCGGAGTCTGCAGTCAAAGTAGGCGTGCACCGGGGGCTCAAGGCCTTGGCGGCACGCATCAGGAGAGCGCCATGAAAACCGACGAACTCATTGGCTTGCTCGCAGCGAACGCAGCGCCAGTTGCACCGCACGCGCTGGAGCGGCGCTTTGCGCTTGCCAGTGTGCTGGGCTTGGTGGCTGCTGCGGCTTGCATGCTGGTGCTGTTTGGTGTGCGGCCAGACCTGGGTTTGGCCATGTACCTGCCCATGTTCTGGATGAAATTTGGTTTTGCCGCCGCGTTGGCGGCGGCTTCGATGCTGGCGCTGTTGCGGCTTTCGCGCCCCGGCATGCGGGCAGGCCATGCCTTGGCTTGGGTGGCACTGCCGCCACTTGTGTTGTGGTCGCTGGCGCTGGTTGTGCTGGCCGGTGCGCCGCCGCAAGAGCGGATGGGCATGGTGATGGGCGAGGACTGGCGCAGCTGCGCGGCGGACATCGCGCTTCTGTCCGTGCCTGTTTTTTCTGCAATTGTGTGGGGCCTGCGCCGGGCTGCGCCGACCCGCTTGCGGCTGACCGGGGCGTACGCCGGCTTGCTCGCAGGGGCGCTGGCGACGCTGGCCTATTCGCTGCACTGCGGTGAGATGCGGGCGCCGTTTTTGGCCGTCTGGTACGTGCTGGGCATCGCGCTGTCGACAGCGGTCGGGGCGCTGATTGGCCCACGGGTGCTGCGCTGGTAGCGTTTGGGCCGGTAGCGCTCTATTCCGCCAGTGCGCTAATTCGTCAATGCGCTGGCAATGGCGCTGGCCCGCGCAGTGTGAATTTGCTCGCCCACCTGCGGCCCTTTTAACCCGCGCGCCGCAGCGTTGGCCGCAAGCGGCGCAGTGTCCACGGCGCGCGCTGCTTGCATGGCCTGCAGCAGTCGACCACGCTGCGGATAGGCAGACTCTTCAAACCCCAGACGCCCGCGCGCGTCGCATTCGCAGGCCAGCAGTACGTCTTCGAAGCGTTCGGGCTTGCGGATCGCGTCGCAGCGCTCCAGCAAACGCAGCACCGCTGCTGCGTTCAGCTCGCCACTGCGGTGGATGTTGCCGTGCTCGCGTGCCACCACGTCGGCCAGCTCGCGGCAGTCTGTGGGCACGCGCAGGCGCTGGCTGAGCCCGCGCAGCAGTTGGGCACTGCGCTGCTCGTGGCCGATGTGGCGCGGCAGCAGCTCCTTTGGCGTGGTGCCTTTGCCCAAGTCGTGCGTCAGGCAGGCAAAGCGCACGCCGAGCGGCGCATTCAGCCGCGCCGCCATGTCCAGCACCATCATCAGGTGCACGCCGGTGTCTACCTCGGGGTGGTACTCAGCGCGCTGGGGCACGCCCCACAGGCGCTCTACCTCGGGCAACAAAACTGCGAGCGCGCCACATTCCCGCAACACCTCGAACATGCGGGAGGGTGCTTGCTCCATCAGCCCGCGCGCAAGCTCTTGCCAGACGCGCTCGGGGACAAGATGGTCGGCTTCGCCCGCTTGCACCATCTCGCGCATGAGGGTCATGGTCTCTGGCGCCACAGAGAAGTCGGTAAAGCGCGCGGCAAAACGCGCCACCCGCAGGATGCGCACCGGGTCTTCGCGGAAGGCGTCGGTGACGTGGCGCAGCATGCGCAGCTCCAGATCGCGTTGACCAAAATATGGGTCAAATAGGGCTTCAGCGCTTATTTCATGAGCGCTGGAAGCTATCGCATTGATAGTGATATCCCGCCGCGCCAAGTCTTCTTCCAGCGTGACCTCGGGCGATGCGTGCACCACAAAGCCCCGGTAACCCGGCGCGCTGTTGCGCTCGGTGCGCGCCAGCGCGTATTCCTCGTGCGTCTCGGGGTGCAGAAAGACCGGGAAGTCACGCCCCACAGGCCGAAAGCCTTGCGCCGCCATCTCCTCGGGCGTAGCACCGACCACCACCCAGTCGCGGTCCTGCACCGGCAGGCCCAGCAGGGCATCGCGCACCGCGCCGCCGACCATGTAAATTTTCATGTGAGCAGTTTATGGCACCGGTGCGGCGCGGCTGGACTCTGCGATGGCCTGCTGCGCTAGGTTTGTGCAGTGTGGGAAACGACCGCTGCTTCAGAGGTCCTTGCTCAACATCACGAGGTCGCCGAACTCTTCTTGCCCATGGTTATCGCGAACGCGCAGGTGCCGCACCAGCCGGTGGTCCACCTTGAACCCCAGTTTCTCGTAGAACTTCGCGGCGGTTTGCGTTCCCAAGTGCACCGTCGATACGCCTTCATCCCTTAGAAATTTCAATAAGTGCTCCCCCAACGCGGTGCCACTGCCTGCCGGCATGCCGGACGCGAGCGCCATGGTGGCGAGGTAGGCGTAGCGCCTTCCTTGGCGTGGGTGTATCGAGCCGCAAGCCCCCGCGCATAAGCGTCCGTTCGCGTCGGTAAGCTTCATCACAAACGCCGGCCTGATTTTCTCGTCGGCTTCGTTGACTGCTTCGACGTACAAGGTGCGAGCGGCTGAACCGGAGCCACGTGGTTGCCGGACGAACGCGGCCGTATGTTCGGGGCCGGCCGGCATATCGATGGCGACTGCCTCGTAGCCTGCGGATTCCAAGTTGGCACCAACGATGTTCGCGTAGGTGGTGAGGACGACGACGCGAACGCCGAGCGAAGCCCCGGACATTGCGGCTGCCCGTTTTTCTACATAACGCGCCGCATCGGCCAGAAATTCGGATTGGCCCGGATTGGCGATGTCGGGGTAGTCGATTTCCACCGCTGGGTGGACGCCAAACTCGGCTTCGCGCTCAAGAAACAAGGCGAAAATTTGGGCAGCCTCTGCGTCAAGAGCCGTTTGCGGTGTGTCGGCCAGGGCCAAAGTGGTGAGCATAAAGCTCTGTTCGGAAATAGTCAGTTCAGGCATATAGGCAAGCGAGCAATCACGTTCTTATCCCTTCATACACGGGCCGCGCAACAATCGGCGGCATGTCAAAAGATTCTCCCATCACCATCGTGCAGCCTCGCGCGGACGGCAGCATCCCGCTTCCCTCCAAAGAAAATGCTTCGGCGCACACCGCCGAATCGGAAATCTTGGAGAACCGCGTCGAAGCCTTGCAGGAGCAGATGGGCCATCTTCAAGCGCTGTTGGCCAAACCGCTGAATGAGATTTTGGAAGACCGCGACAAAGCCCTGGAAGCCGCTGCGGCGTGGGATGCCTTTGGCGCCATGTGGGTGCTGTCGCAACGCGCCATGCGCCGCGTGGCGCTGGATCTGGCAGCGCCGCAGGGCGTGAGCGAGGCCGAGGTGGTGGCGCGCGCCATGCAGTACGCCAACGAGGTGCTGAACGGCGATGGCGAGGATTTGGGCGGCAGCGTTGCTGCAGCGCAGTTGGCGCATATTGCGCGGCACAAGCCGTATCTGCGCAAGCAATTTCGGCAGGGTTGACGAGCCTCAGCGCTTGAGCCGATACGGTTCCTCGAAGTCGCGGAAATCCTGCTCGGCCTTGGCTGCAGCGATCCACTTTTGCATGGCCGCCAGTTGCTCCACACGTTCGATGTACGCCGCAACGTGCTTTGGCACCGGCAGGCTATAGCGCGACAGGCGCATGCACACCGGGGCGTAGAAGGCGTCTGCAATCGAGAAGTGACCAAACAGCATGGGCCCACCGTATTGCTCAAGCAGGCCGCCCCACATGTCGATGAGGCGCTGCACGTCGGCGCGCACAGCGGGGCGGTCGCGCCAGAGCAGGGCGCCTTGCTGGGCCAGATCGGCTTCGATGTTCATCGGGCAAGCTCCGCGCAGGGCGGCAAAGCCGCTGTGCATTTCAGCCGTCACGCTGCGGGCGTGAGCCCGGGCGGCTTTGTCTTGCGGCCAGAGCTGTTTGTCGGGGTAGGTTTCGGCCAGGTATTCGGCAATTGCCAAGGTGTCCCACACCGTCAAGTCGCCATCGACCAGTACAGGCACCTTGCCCGTGGGAGATATGCCGGCCAGCGTCGCTTTGAACTGAGAGTCTGCGTCAAAGCTGTCAAAACGGGCCACCACTTCTTCAAACGGGATGCCCGCCTGCTGCAGCAGCACCCAAGGGCGCAGGGACCAAGAGGAGTAGTTTTTATTGCCGATGTAGAGCTTGAGCATGGTTCACCTTGGTGGGCAGAAAGACGCTGGCCATTGTGCGGCAATGCCCTTTTCCATGCGGTGATGTCGGGAGCAAGCAGCGCGCGAAGTTGCAGGCAGGGCTCGCCTCTACCAGTGCACCCGTGGAACCGGCTTTGCCGGGACACTGGGTGCGTCCCCCTTGGGGGAAGACGCGAAGCGTCTCAGGGGGTCAATCGAGCTTTGGTGTAGCACGCTCGATGATGGCTTTCACATCCACGCCGCGCGGCAGCGCGCCATAGTTGAAGCTGCGCTCCGGCGCCAGGCGCGAGGCGCAGAACGCGTCGGCCACAAAGGCTGGTGCGCTGCGCACCAGCAGCGACGCTTGCAGCGCCAGCGCCATGCGCTCGACGATGTGGCGGGCGCGGTACTGCAGGTCGGCGGTGTCGGCAAATTCCTTGGTGAGGCTGCGCACCTGCGCATCCAGCAACGCGTTCTGACCTTGCGTGGGGCGCAGCTCTGCAAAAAACGCCTCTACCACCTCGGGCGTTTTGCCCATGGCGCGCAGCACGTCCAGGCACTGGATGTTGCCGCTGCCCTCCCAGATGGCATTGACGGGCGCCTCGCGGTAGAGGCGCGGGAACATGCTGTCTTCCATCACGCCGCTGCCGCCGATGCATTCCATGGCCTCGTAGGCGTGGCCGGGGGTGCGCTTGCAGATCCAGTATTTGCCCACGGCGGTCACCAGGCGCACCAGCAGGTCTTCGTGGCGGTCTTCACGGTGGTCGAGCGCGCGCGCCATGCGCATAGAGAGGGTCATCGCCGCCTCGCTTTCCAGCGCGAGGTCGGCCAGCACGTTTTGCATCAGCGGCTGCTCGTTCAGCCGTGCGCCAAAGGCGCTGCGGTGGGCGCAGTGGTGCAGCGCCTGCGACAGCGCCATGCGCATGCCCGCGCTCGACCCCACCATGCAGTCAAAGCGCGTCATGGCCACCATCTCGATGATGTTGCGCACGCCGCGTCCTTCTTCGCCCACCATCCAGGCCAGCGCGCCGCGCAGCTCGGTTTCGCTCGATGCGTTGGAGGCGTTGCCCATCTTTTTCTTCAGGCGCAGCACCTGCATGGGGTTCTTGCTGCCATCCGGGCGCCAGCGCGGCAGCAGGAAGCACGACAAGCCCTTGTCGGTATGCGCCAGCACGAGGAAGGCGTCGCACATGGGGGCTGATACAAAGTACTTGTGGCCCACGAGTTCATAGGCTTGGCCCGGGCCGCCCTGGCCGACGGGGTAGGCGCGCGTGCTGTTGGCCTGCACGTCTGAGCCACCTTGCTTCTCGGTCATGGCCATGCCAATGGTCACACCCTGCTTTTGCTCGACCGGCACGTTGCGCGGGTCGTACACACGGGCGGTGATTTTGGGCTCCCACAGTGCGGCCAAGTCGGGCTGCAGGCGCAGCGCGGGGATGGCGGCAAAGGTCATGGTGATGGGGCAGCCGTGGCCCGCCTCGACCTGGGTGTGCAGGTAGTTCCCGGCGGCGCGTGCCACATGGGCGCCGTCTTTCGGGTCGGTCCAGGGCGAGGAATGCAAGCCGTGCTGAATGGCCGTGTCCATGAACTGGTGGTAGGCCGGGTGGAACTTCACCAAGTCAATGCGGTTGCCAAAGCGGTCGTGCGTGTCGTGCTCGGGTTGAAATTTGTTGGCCAAGGCGCCCTGCTCAAGGTAATCGGCCGAACCGGTGAGCTGGCCAAACTGGTGCAGCTCGGCGTCCGCCCAAGCCGCGCCCTCGCGTTGCACGGTTTCGCGCAGCGCGGTGTCCTCGGCGTACATGTTGTAGTTGGCGAGCTCGCAGGAGACGTTCTCGACCGCATGGGTGTTGGCCAGGTAGCGGGTGTTCAGTGTGGTGTCGTCAAGGGTCTTCATGGCAAGTTCTCCAGGAGGGGAAATCAGGCGACGCGCAGGCGCGCCTTGCGGGGGGCTGTGTCGGAGATAGGCAGCGTGCCGTAGAAGCGGTTCCAGATGGTGCGGCCCGCAGCGTCAAATGCGTGCACGCTGTCGATGAAGGCTTGGCGCAGCGCGGCGTCCACCATGGGTTCGGGCAGCAGCGGGTCGTAGACGAGCTGGCGAATGGCTGCTCCACCGAGGAAGAAGGATTCGCGTGCGGCCTGTGGCGTGGGCAGGCGCGTGGCGCCGTCCAGCCAGTGCTGCAGGCGCTGCTGCGCGGCGCGGTAGGCGTGGTTGAGGGCGGCGCCGTCCCACAGCAAGTCCACCGCAGTTTCGGTGGTGGCGTCGAGCGAGGTGCAGCCGCAGACCACGGCCTGCGGCTCCAGCCCGAGCGCGTGCAGGCGCTCACGGATGGCGGCGATGTCCTGCTCGATATTGTCCGGGCGCACATAAAAGTCGCGCTGCAGCTCGGCAAAACCCAGCAGGTGCAGGGCGCGTTCGCGCTGTTGGGTGGCGCTGCGGTCGCTGCGCGCCAGTGCGCCGCAGTGCACGGCCACGTACTGGCCGTTCCAGGGGGCGCAGGCGCTGTTCGGCGTGGCGCCAGTTCGCCACATCCTGCGCCAGGCTGCGCGCCGCCGGGCCCAGGCGGTAGGCGCCGCGCTCGGTGGTCAGCACCATGTCCTGCGCTGCCAGCCGCGCCAGGGTTACGCGCACATGGTTTTCGCTGAGACCGAACACCGCGCACGCGGCCACTGCATGGCTGACCGGCAGCGGCTCGTCGCCGCTGGCCAGCAGCAATTCGAGCAGCAGTTGTTTGGGCTGTACCTTGGGTTCAGGTTTTTGGCGGGCAGGCATGGCGGTGAATATTACACAAATAATTTATATTTGCAATTGTGTGTAATAAAATCGATTAATCCTCCGGTGCGGTGCGGTGCGGTGCTGTCTGCATTGTCTTAAGCAGACGGCAGCCAAGCCCAAACCAGCACCGCCAGCGCTCTCCCATCGCCTGCATGCTTGCTGCAGAAGCTGAGGCAAACTACGACAGGCCGCCTGCCGACTGGCCTGCACGCAAGCAGGGATCGTTCCATTGCCGCGTCTACGGGCGTCGCCCGCAACGGTTGCATTGGATTCAAGGTTTTTTGGCCTCTAGTCCTTTAGCAGTAAGCGCTAAAAGCTATCATTTTTCTAGCATTTCGCCGCCTCGGTTGCGTAGCGAGAGCGTAGGAGCAGGACATGTTGGACGAGCTACTGGCCTTTTGGTTTACGGAAATCGATCAAGACCAGTGGAGGTGTTTTGATCCGTCCTTCGACGCCTTATTGAAGAGGCGCTTTGGGGATGTCCTGCAACAAGCCGCTGCGGGCGAGTTGTTCGTCTGGCGCGGAACCGCCAGAGGGCGTCTGGCCGAAATTGTCGTGCTGGACCAGTTGTCGCGGAATATTTACCGCGGCACGCCCTTGGCTTTTGCCCAGGACTCCATGGCGCTGGCCTTGGCGCAGGAAGCAGTGTCGGCAGGCCTGATGTCCGAACTCGGCGCAGAGGAATGCTGCTTCCTCCTCATGCCCTACATGCACAGCGAGTCCCGGGTCATTCACGTGCAGGCTGAAACCTTGTTCAAACAGCATGCGCCGTCTCGGTACGAACCTGAACTGCGGCACAAGGCCGTCGTCGATCGATTCGGGCGTTATCCCCACCGCAACGCGATACTGGGTCGCGTCTCTACGGCCGAAGAAATTGAATTCCTCAAATTGCCGGGATCCAGCTTCTAGTCTGCACAGCGCAAAGCGCAGAACACGACCGGCAGCCTCTTATATCGGCCAGACCACCCCGTTGTCGTTGAGAATGCCGTCCAGCGGCAGGTCGTGTGCTTCGGGCTCAAAATCGTCCAGATAGCCTTGGGTGTAACCCAGTCCCACCGTAAACGGTCGGGGCTCAAGCGTGGCCAGCGTGCGGTCGTAGAAGCCGCCGCCGTAGCCGAGCCTGTAGCCGCCAGCCGCATAGCCCACACAAGGGACAAAAAGTAGTGTGGGCACAATCACTTCGGTGTCCTTGGGCTTGGGGATGCCGTAAGCATCTTCTTCCATTTCGCAGCCTGGGTACCAAGCGTGGAAGGTGAGGGTCTTGTGCTGCTTGTTCACCACCGGCAGGCCAATGCGGCGCGGCTGGGGTTCATCGAGCAATTGGCCGTCTTCTTTCCAGCGGTGCAGGGCAGGCAGGGGATCGAACTCGCCTTTGATGGGCCAGTACGCGCCAATGACGGTGTCGGGGCGGTCCACCAGCCAGATGCGCATGACGCGCTGCAACAGGTCTGCCCTCTCAAGCCGGTCGGGCATATTCAGGCGCTGTTCTACCAGTGCGCGTCGCAAGGCTGTTTTGTCCATCACATAATTCCCCCATGCATTTGATGAAGATTTTGACACCGCTTGCCTTTGTGCTCTCAGTTACCGGGTTTGGGGGTAGTGCATACGCGCTTGCGCTCGGCGCCGCCCCAACCGCTGGCGATCAGGTGGTGCTCGATATGCAGCAGGCGTTTCGCAAAAAAGACCGCGCGCGCTTGGCCCAGCTGCTGCCGCAAACGCGTGGCCATGCGCTGGAGCCTTGGGCCGCCTATTGGGAAATGCGCGCGCGCCTGGACGATGCCCAGCAGGGCGAGGTGGAAGCCTTCCTGCAGCGCTGGGCGGGCACCTACCAGGAAGACCGGCTGCGCAACGACTGGCTGCTGTTGATGGGCCAGCGGCGCCAGTGGGCCAGCTTTGCCGCTGCACACCCGCAGTTCCGCATGGGAGACGACCGCGAAGTGCGCTGCTACGCGCTGACCATCGCGCAGATTGAGGGGAAAGCGCCCAAGGACGCAGCCGCCCAGGTGCGGGACAACTGGTGGGCGCTGCGCGACGCAGACGACGGTTGCACCCATGCGGCGGGCAATCTGTTTGCCGCAGGGGCGCTCGCGGCTGCCGATGTGTGGCGCAAGGCGCGCCTCGCCATTGAAGCGAACCGGGCGCGCACTGCGCAGGGGGCGGTCGCCATCGTGGCGCCCGACCTCTTGCCCATGGTCGCGCAGTTGAACGATTCGCCGACGAAGTTTCTGCGGGCCCGGGCTACCGCGCCGGGCCACCAGCGCAAGGAAATCATGGTGCTGGCGCTGATCAAGCTCGCCAGCAGCGACCCGGACAACGCCGCCCAGATGCTCGACAGCAAGTGGAGCGTGCACTTCAACGCCGAAGAGCGCAACTGGACTTGGGCCGTCATTGGCAAGCAAGCGGCGCTGCGACTCTCGCCCGACGCAGCAGGCTATTTCGCCAAGGTCACCCGCGACAGCGACTTGAGCGACGATTTGCTCGCCTGGAAGGTGCGCGCCGCGCTGCGGGCGGGCCAGTGGGACGTGGTGCGCAAGGCTGTGTCGGCCATGTCCCCCGAAGCGCAGAAAGACAGTACCTGGGCTTACTGGAAGGCCCGCTCCCTGCTGCAGGGCCGCGTCACGGACGCCGAGCGCGCCGAGGCCACCGCCCTGCTGCGGTCGATTTCTGGGACTGGTGGTTTTTACGAGCAACTGGCCTTGGAAGAACTCGGCGAGCGCATCACGGTGCCGGCTGCACCCATGCCGCTCACGGCAGAAGAAAAATCTGCGGCGCGCACCAACCCGTCGCTCAACCGCGGGCTCTACGCCATCCTCATTGGCCTGCGCCGCGAAGGGGTGCGCGAATGGAACTACGCCACCAACCTGCACGAGCGCGGTGGCATGGGCGAGCGCGATCTGCTTGCCGCTGCCGATTTTGCGTGCCAGTACGAAGTCTGGGACCGCTGCATCAACACCAGCGAACGCACCGAAACCGTGGCCGACTATTCGCAGCGTTTTCCTATGCCGTTCCAAGGTGCAGTGGTCGACCACAGCCGCCAGGTGGGGCTGGACCCGGCTTATGTGTATGGACTGATCCGCCAGGAGAGCCGCTTCATCATGGATGCGCGCTCTGGCGTCGGCGCCTCGGGCCTCATGCAGGTGATGCCGGCAACGGCGCGCTGGACGGCGAAGAAGATCGGTCTGACCGGCTTCACCGCCGATCAGATCAACGATCGCGACACCAACATCACCATCGGCACGGCCTACCTCAAGCTCGCGCTCGACGATTTTGCGGGCTCCATGCCCATGGCCGCCGCTGCCTACAACGCCGGCCCCGGGCGCCCGCGCAACTGGCGCAACGGCCCTGTGCTCGACGCCGCGATCTGGGCCGAGAACGTGCCATTTACCGAAACCCGCGACTACGTGAAAAAGGTGCTGGCCAACACCACCAACTACGCGGCCATCCTCACCGGCAAGCCGCAGTCGCTGCGCGAGCGCCTTGGAACGGTGGGGCCGCGAGACGTGCGCACGCCTGAAGTGAACAAAGACTTACCCTGAATCGCACCTACGCAAAGGCCAATATGCTGACCGTTCACCACCTTGAAACCTCGCGCTCGCAGCGCGTGCTTTGGCTGCTCGAAGAGCTGGGCGTTCCCTACGATCTCAAGGTCTATGCGCGCGACCCGCACACCCGGCTGGCGCCTGCGGCGCTGCGCAAAGTGCATCCGCTGGGCAAATCGCCGGTCATCACCGATCAGGGCGAAACCATTGCCGAGTCGGGCGCCATCATTGAGTACTTGGTGGAAACCTATGGCCCGGGCGCGCAAGGCGAGCTCGCGCATCTGCAGCCGCAGGTGGGCACGCCCGAGCACCGGCGCTGCCGCTTCTGGATGCACTACGCGGAAGGGTCGCTCATGAACTGGCTGGTGATGAAGCTGGTGTTCAACACCATTCCGCGCCAACCCATGCCGTTTTTCGCCAAACCGATTGCGAAGGCGCTGTGCGGCAAAGTGCAGCAGCAACTGATCGACCCGAATGTAGATACAGCCCTGGCATTCATCGAAGAGCACTTGGGCCGCCACACCTGGTTTGCCGGCGAGCAGCTGAGCATGGCGGATTTTCAGATGAGTTTTGGGGTGGAGGCTGCGCTTTCTCGCGCCGCCAAAGCCTCAGAGTGCCCGAATCTGCAGGCCTACGGCGCGCGCATGCAGGCCAGACCCGCCTATCAACGGGCAGTGCAAAAGGGCGGGCCGGTGGTGATGTCGGCCTGAACTTCAGACGTTGACCAGCTGCGTGCCCTCGAGCCGTGCGGCGCCGCTGTGCACCAGGGCGTTGACCAACCCGTCGAGCCATGCGCGCTCTTCCTGAATGGCGAAGTATCGGCGGTGCAACTCGCCAAAGTACGGCGTTGCTTGCGCCCAGGCTTCGAGCGCCTGCTGCTCGATCGTTTGCCATTCGAGTAGCTTGTATTTCAGCAGCACTTTGGCCGCATACTGCGCGTGCTTGGCCGGCTCGCGCACAAAGCCGTCGAGCCGCCTGCGCGCTGTGACCAAGGCGCGCGGGGCATCGGCAAATACCGGGCCGTGCCCCGGAATGACGACGGTGGGGGCGAGGCGCTCGATTACGTCAAGCGTCGCGGCCACCTCATCAAACGCGGCAATGCCTTCGAGCTCAGGGAAAACGACGCCAAAGCCGTTCTCCCACAGCGCATCGGCTGAGATCAGGATGCGCTGGGCCGGCTCAAACAGCACGATGGAATGGGGGTCGTGTCCCGGCGCAGCGTGCACCTGCCACGGTTTTCCACCAAGCTGAACCTCGCTGCCGGGTGTCAGCACGCCCTCTGCATGGAACTGCGGGCACTCTTGGCCCGTGGGCGTATAGCTGAGCGCGTAGGCGTCCCAGTCGTGCACATACCGTGCCTGGCCGGGTGGAATGAAGGTTTGCACGCCGGGCCAAGCCTGTTGCAAAGCGGCATTGCCGCCGCAGTGGTCGCTGTGCAGATGCG
The DNA here is from genome assembly GCA_034676525.1 of Giesbergeria sp. Lineage (GTDB taxonomy): Bacteria > Pseudomonadota > Gammaproteobacteria > Burkholderiales > Burkholderiaceae_C > Simplicispira. The sequence continues at coordinate 93,995 of JAUCCA010000012.1, read as the reverse complement.
TGTTCAGAATGCGCGTGAGCGGCTTGCCGTCCAGCGCGGCGGCCACCAGCGCCACGGTTTGCTGCGCGTGGCTGCAGTAACCCGCATCTACCAACGCCGCATCGTGCGGCCCGTTAAAAAGAATGTTGTTGGACGAGAGCCAGCCACGCTCGAATATGGTCATTTCGGGCGGCAGCGTAGGTGCAGTAAGCGTCATTAGCTATGAAAAATGAAGTGTATGAGTGCGCATGACTTAGGCCAGCGAACACCGCGCAAGGGCCGCCACAATAGGCAAATGTCGTTTGCACTCGGGGCGCTGGTGACGTCCCCTTTCCCGCGAAGCGTAGCGAGAGAAGGGGCATGGCGCAAATCGCCTCAAGGGGTTGTCCTTAGCTCCCGCCGCAGGATCTTGCCGACGTTGGTCTTGGGCAGGCTGTCGCGGAACTCAATCTGGCTTGGGCGCTTGTAGCCGGTGAGGTTGTCGCGGCAATAGCGGACCACATCGTCTTCCGTAAGACTCGCGTCGCTGCGGACCACGAAAAGCTTGACCGCCTCGCCCTGACGTTCGTCCGGCACACCCACCGCCGCGCATTCCAGCACGCCGGTGCACAGCGACACCAGGTTTTCTATCTCGTTGGGGAAGACGTTGAAGCCGCTGACCAGAATCATGTCCTTCTTGCGGTCGATGATGCGGGTGTAGCCCTCGGCGTCCATGACCCCAATGTCGCCGGTGCGCATAAACCCGTCTGCCGTGAAGGCGGCCGCGTTTTCCTCGGGTTTTTGGTAGTAGCCAGGCGTCACATTCGGGCCGCGGATGCAGATCTCGCCCGGCTCCCCGAGCACAACGTTGTTTCCGGCGTCGTCCTTGATGGCAATGTCGATGCTGGGTAAGGGCAGGCCAATAGTGCCGGAAAACGCAGTGCTGTTGACTGGGTTGTTGGTGCCGATGGCGCAGGTCTCGCTCATGCCCCAGCCCTCAATCATGGTCGTGCCAGTTACCTTTTGCCACTGGCGCGCTGTGCCTTCTGAGGCTGCCATGCCGCCTGCTTGCGCGACGCAGAGCTTGGAAAAATCAAGGTTTCGGAACTGCTGGTTGTGTAACAGTGCGTTGAACAAGGTGTTGACCGCCGGCAGCATGTGAAACGGCCGTTTTTTCAGCGTCTCGACCAACTTGGGGATGTCGCGCGGGTTCGGAATCAAGGTCAGGTGCGAGCCCTGGCGGATCGCCAGCAGACACAGCGTAAGCGCAAAGATGTGGTACAGCGGCAGCGCCGCAATGCTGTTGGCGTTGGTGAGATCGCCCATTTTGGCCAGTGCTGGCGTAAACCAGGCTTCGGCCTGCAGCGTGGCGGCGACGATGTTGCGGTGCGTCAGTACGGCGCCCTTGGACAGCCCCGTGGTGCCACCGGTGTACTGCAGGAAGGCTGGGTCGTCCAGCGTGGCGCTGCTGGATCTAAGCGAGCGCCGCGCACCGAGAGCCAGCGCTTGTGGGAAGGTGGTGTAGGTGCTGCCAGGCGCAAGCGGGAGATCGTAGTTGGGCACCATCTTGGCGAGGTGGCGCACGGCAAACGTCAGCCAGCGGCCATACCAGAAGCCCAGCAGGTCGCCCATAGACGCCATCACCACATGCTTGACGCTGGTGTGTTCGATCACGTCCGACAGCGTGTGGGCAAAATTTTCGAGAATGACGATGGCGCTGGCGCCCGAATCCTTGAGCTGGTGCTCCAGCTCACGCGCGGTGTAGAGCGGGTTGACGTTCACGCACACATAGCCGGCGCGCAGCACCGCGGCCATGGTTACCGCGAACTGGGGGATGTTGGGCAGCATGATCGCCACGCGCGCGCCGGGCTCGAGCCCTTGGCCTTGCAGCCAGGCGCCCAGTGCGGCCGAGAGGCGGTCGAGCTCACGGTAGCGCATCCAATGCTCCATGCAGACCGAAAACGGCCGCGTGGCGTGCGTGAGCATGGCTTCTTCGAGCATGTGCGCGGCGGAGCGGTACTGCTCGGGGCGCACCTCGTGGGGTACACCAGCGGGATAATTTTTAAGCCAGATTCTGTCCATGCGGAGGGCGAATGCGAAGTAACGAAAGCTTCGATTCTGTGCGCTCTTCGCCCCGCAGCCTACGGGGCTTGCCCCAATGTGCGGTTGAGTTCCGCCTCGCACTCGCCAAGCGGCGCGTCGAAAAGCCGGCCCATCAGCAGCGTCTCACGTTCGCGCACCGTATCCAGAAAACCCTCCACCGCGCCGCGCTTGCGCGCCAGGGAGCCAAACGTGTCAAAACCCATCTCCAGAAAATGCTGCAGCGCGCCCATGCCGGCCGCTTGCGCGGGCCTGCGCATCATGCGCAGCATCGTGCGCAGGCCGGGCGTTCGGGTAAAGCGCGTTAGGTCGTGGCCCAGCTCCATCACCCAGGCGAGCTGCTGCTGCCTGCCATCAGCCTGGCCAACGCGGCGCCAAGCGCTTGCGTAGCGTATGGCGTCACTGGTGCCTGCCTCCTGCGCCAACCAGGCTTGGCCCATGGCGTGGTCCAGCTCTTCGGTAAGGGTGTGCAGCTGCGCCAGCGTCAATGCTGTGTGGATGACTGCGCGCGGAAAAACCGTCTGCAAGGTGCTGGCAATGCGCACGAACTGCGCGTCGCGGGCACTGAAGTCGCCGGGGCTGTAAAGCTCGTCAAGGAAAAACTGCGTGGCCGGGCGAACGGTAGGGTCGCGCATCAGGTCGGCGTAGGTGCCCATAAAGCGGCGCGATTGGAAATGCTTGACATCACGCACTGCCGTGGCCAGCGGAAGTGACGCGGCCTGGCGATTGCGCAGTTCTGTGACGCGGGCAATGCTCAGGCGGATGTTGTCGGCGGCGTCCATGTCGGGCTTGCTGGGGGTTGGAATCGTGATTGCACAATAGGCGGTGTTTCCAATTACACCATTGCCATGATTGCCCGCATTCAAGCCACCTGGACCATTGCCCTGCTGCTGGGCGCCGCGGCGTGGCTGGTGTTTGCGTGGCCGCGCTCGCCCGCGCTTGCGTGGTGGGGCTTGTCTGTCCCAGTGGCCCTTTTTCTTGGCGTTATGGCGCTGCAGTTCACGCTGATGCAGCGCGTCAATCGCGCCGACCCGGCGCCGCGCGCCAGTGCGGGGCAGGTGCTGTGTGCTTGGTGGGCCGAGCTGGGCGTGGCGCTGCGCGTGTTTTGCTGGGACCAGCCGTTTCGCAGCCGCGCCCATTCCGACTGGTTGCCCGATGCGCCCAACGGTCAGCGCGGGGTGGTGCTGGTGCATGGCTTTTTATGCAATCGCGGGCTGTGGAATCCTTGGTTCGCGCCGCTTCGGGCGCGCGGCCATGGCTTTGTGGCGGTCAATTTGGAACCCGTGTTTGGCTCAATCGACGACTACGCGGCCACCGTCGATGCAGCGGTGCAGCGCGTGCATGCCGCCACCGGCGCGCCGCCGGTGCTCATCTGCCACAGCATGGGCGGGCTGGCCGCGCGCGCCTGGTTGCGCGCATGCGATGGCGCCGCGCGCGTGCACCGGGTTGTCACCTTGGGCACGCCGCACCGCGGCACCTGGGGCGGGCGCTTCTCTGGTGCGGTGAACGGCCAGCAGATGGCGCTCGACAGCGATTGGGTTGGCCAGTTGCACAGCGCCGAGCCGGCAGGACGCGCGGCGGCGCTGTTCACCTGCTGGTATTCGAACTGCGACAACATCGTGTTCCCCACCAGCACTGCGACCCTGCCAGAGGCAGACAACCGCCTGATTGCTGGCGTGGCGCATGTGGAGATGGCGCGCCGCCCCGAAGTGCTGGCCCAGTGCCTGGCCTTGCTGGGCGATTGGGCACCCGAACGCATCGATGAAAATATTGGTTAAATCGGCCTCTAGCGCTTACTGGATAAGCGCTATCAGCTATTTAATTTGTAGCTCCTCCGTAAATCGTCTAATCGGCTTTGCTGTCTGCCGCGATCTCGGGCAAGCCGCGAAGGCGCTCGTATACCGGCGCAAAATCGGACGCCGTCATGTCGAACAGTTCCTGGAAGCTGTTGATGACGAAATACGTTTCCTGGTAGCTGTCGATCTTGTAGCGCGTGCGCATGGTGCGCTCGAGCTGCAGCGGCAGGCGCTGCGGTTTTGCGCTCTGTACTGCGTGCGCCAATTCGCCCGATGAGCTCAAAATGCCCGCGCCATAGGCGCGCAGGCCGGACGCCTCGCGAATCAATCCGAACTCAATTGTGTACCAATACAGCCGCGCCAGCATCTCGCAGGCGCCCAAGTGCTCGGCCTTTAGCCCGCCCTGGCCGTAGCGCTGCACGTAATCGGCAAACACCGGGTTAAAGAGCAGCGGCACATGGCCGAACAGGTCGTGAAAGATGTCCGGCTCGACGATGTAGTCGAACTCTTCGGGCGTGCGGATCCAGTCGGTCACCGGGAACTTTCGGTTCGCCAGCAGCGTGAAGAACGGCACTTCGGGGATCAGCCCCGGTACGCCGACGATCTCCCAGCCAGTGGCGCGCATCAGCCGTTCGTTCACTTCATCGAAGCGCGGAATGCGGTTGTTGGCGCCGAGCGACGGCAGCGCGGCAATAAAGGCTTCGCTGGCAAGCCCTGGCAGCAGGGCCGATTGGCGCTCATACAAGCGCCGGTAGGTGTCGTGGTCCTGCTCTGTGTAGCGTGCATAGTCCTGCGCGCAGGTGTAGTCGGCGCCCGCGCGGGCATAGTCGCCGCGCGGCGGGCGCTCGCTGGCGCCATAGACGACGGGTTCGACGGCCATGGGGTCTCCTTTCTGGTTTTGCTTGGTGCAAGCACTATTTGCGGCATATGGCACTGGCGCAGCCCAAGCCAGTGCTCCCGCGCTAGGGCCGCCCCGCCGCGCTGGGAGCGTCCCCCTTCCCCGAAATGGCGCAGCCATTCGAGAGAAGGGGGAAGGCGCCGCAGGCGACTCAGGGGGTTGTTGCCCCCGTTGGCGCCTTGAGCACGCCGCGGCGGATCTGGTCGAGCTCAATGGATTCGAACAGCGCCTTGAAGTTGCCGTTGCCAAAGCCGTCGTCGCCCTTCCTCTGAATGAACTCGAAGAAGATAGGACCGAGCTGGTTTTCGCTGAAGATTTGCAGCAGCAGGGCGCCGGCCTTGCCGTCGACCAGGATCTTGCGCTTCTTCAGCTCGTCAAGCGGCTCGCCGTGGCCGGGAATGCGTTTGTCCACCAGCTCGTAATAGGTGTCGATGGTGTCGAGCAGGCGCACGCCACTGGCTTTGAGTCCGTCGACGGTTTTGTACAAATCGTCTGAGCCCATGGCGATGTGCTGGATGCCTTCGCCGTTGTACATGTCCAGGTACTCCTGGATTTGGCCGGGGTTCTCTTTGCCTTCTTCATTGATCGGAATGCGAATCTTCCCGCAGGGGCTGGTCATGGCTTTGCTCTTGACGCCGGTGACTTGGCCCTCGATGTCGAAGTAGCGGATTTCGCGGAAGTTGAACAAACGCTCGTAGAAGTCGGCCCACTCGCCCATGCGACCCCGGTGCACGTTGTGTGTCAGGTGGTCGATGTACGTCAGGCCGTGGCCGAAGGGGTGCAAGGCTTCCTGTGCGCTGACGCCGGGCAAAGCCTCGAAGTCCACATCGAAGAAGCCAATGTTGCCAATGTCGCCCGGCTGCGCGCCGCTCTTGCCGCGCCAGCGGTCCACAAAGTAAATCAGGCTGTCGCCAATGCCCTTGATGGCCGGAATGTTCAGCTCGCCCGGCCCGGCCTTGCCGGCATAGCCCCAGGCGCCAAGCGATACGGCGCGCTCGTATGCCGCTTTGGCGTCGTGCACGCGAAACGCAATCGCGCAGACACTCGGGCCGTGCAGGCGCGCGAAGCGCTGGGCAAAGCTGTCGGGCTCTGCGTTGATGAGGAAGTTGATCGTCCCCTGGCGATACAGCAGCACGTTCTTGTGTCGGTGGCGCGCAACCGGTTTGAAGCCCATGGCTTCAAATGCCCGGCCCATCTCGGCCGGGTCGGGCGCGGCGTATTCGATGAATTCGAAACCGTCGGTGCCCATGGGGTTGTCCCAGGCATCGGTGGGTGCCGGGGCTTGCCCCGAAAGTGCTGCGTGCATGTTGTCTCCGTCAGTAAATTGATCTGTGTCATGCACTGTAGGCATTTCAGCCCTGAGCGTTCAAGCGAATATTGACCTCCAGGCCCGTGTTTTTGCAGGAAATATGCGCGATCTGCGCAGGCGTGCGCCCGCGATGCTTCAGGCCGGCGCCGCGAGCGCAAGCTTCAATTGCGCTGGGCTATTGCCGGGCTGCCAAGGACCGTGCCGCCAGGGCTGCGTCGATGCGCAGCTGCTCTTCAGGAGAGAACAAGCGGGTGCGCAGGGGCTCCAGTGTTGCCGCGTCCTGCGAATTGGCGAGTGCCTGCTGGTACTGGTCCAGGCGGGCGTTCCAGTCGCCGTCTTCCCGGTCGAGCTGCGCCAAGCGCTGAGCCGCTTCGTTTCCGTACTGGGCGCTGCGTTGCGCATGGCGGGCACGTTCGTCCACGCCCTGGGCATTGAAAGCGGCAGTTTGCTGCGCGACGCCCTCATGGGCCACCGCTTCTGCGCGCTGCGCACGATCGGCGGGCGCAAGGCCCTGCTCTGCATCCTGCAGGGCAGTGCGCTTTTGTTCCGGCGTGAGGGTGCTGTTGCGCTCGATTTCAAGGCGCGCCAGCATGTACTCGTCCAGGGCGAGGTCTTGGGCAAACAGAGCGTCGAACTCGTCGCCATCGAAATGTTGCAGGCGCACCTTCTGTCGCTCGGCCATCACAGTGCGCAGGGCCTGCGGGTCGCTCTGGTCGGCAGGTGGGCGCAGTTCGCCCAGCGCAACTCGGTAGTCCACATAACGTTGCGCAAGTGCCAAAGCACGGGTGGCAAGCTCCGGGGGAAAGTGCTCGCCTACCAAAGCTTCGAGGCGTTGCTTAAGCGCCTGCGGGTTGGCGGCATCGCCGGCGGCCATCAGCAGGGCTTCCAGTGCATCGCGCAGTCCGGGCGTGAGCAATGGGTCGGGTTCCGCGTAAGCCAGTTTGCGACCCTGCCCGGCAATGCCGTCAGATGCTGGCGTGGATGCTTTCAAAGCGTTGAGCGAAGGCGGATGAGGGCTGGCGATGCGCTGCGGTGCGTTCGCGGCAAATGGGCTGGCGCCCGACAGAGCCAGCCAGCCCAGAGCGCCTGCGCCGAAAACGGCGCAGACGACCAGTACCCGAGCGCCTAAGCGGTTCACAGACCGGCGGATTTCAGGCGATTGGCCTGCTGACGGTACAGGGTGACGGGATCGGTGGAGAACCAGTCGCGCAAGCCAAGCAGCTGGTTCACTTCGTCCAGGTGGTTCTGGCGGTAGTCGCCCAAGTGTTTGCCCAAGCGGGAAGAGCAGGCCGAAACCAGACCGTCGTTGGCTTCGCCAAATACCAGGCTCAGTACGCCCAAGGCGCCGTCGCTCAGATCGAGCACGTTGGTCAGCGCCTTGGTGCCGGTCCACGAGTAGTAGCGAACACCGTTCACGGATTCGGCGCCATTGCCGCAGCCGCTGGTGGGAATGCCAGCACTGAAACGCTTGTTGAATTTGGCAGAGCCCGCCGTGGTGAGCGAGTCGAGCGCGGCGACGGGCATCTGCGGCAGGCCTGTGCCGCCCGATGTCACGTTGATCAAGGTCACGAGCGCCGATGCAGCGCTGTTCGTCAGCGCTTCGCTGACAGAGCCGGCCGGAGCGACTCCGCGCAGGATGTCGGCTACGCGCGAGCCGCGGTTGACGCCAGCAATAGAGGTGACCGACGCGACCAGTTGCGGCGCCACGCCTGCCACGTAGCGGGCGGTGGGGCCACCATGGGAATGGCCCATCAGGTTGACCTTGGAGGCGCCGGTGAGGGCCAGGATGTTCTTCACCTGAGCGAGCAGTTGCTCGCCCCGCACCTCGGTGCTGTTGGCCGCCGACACCTGAGCGACATACACCTTGGCGCCGTCGCGACGCAGGGCGCCGGGAATGCCATAGAAATAGTCCACCCCCAGTGCGGAATCGAACCCGAACAGGCCATGCACCAGCACGATGGGGTAGCGCGTCTGTGTGTAGGTGCTGGCAGCGTGGACGCTTTGCGCAGGAATCAGTGCCAATGCAGTCGCAGCAAAAGCGAGGCCGCGCAGCAGGCGGCGAAAGTAACCGGTCATGGATGTCTCCAGATAAGAGTCGTCATAGATGCAAAAACGAACGGTCGTGCGTTTTTGCAGTCTAGATTTTTCTCCAATTGCCCCAGCTGTCGCCATCGGGACATACCCGAGGAGGAGCGATTGACGATTGCAAATGGCCATGATTCGGTAAAATATTGCGCTATGGGGTCAAATAACGCATTGGACAAGCTCGATCGATCCATATTGCGCTGCCTGCAGCACAACGGTCGCGAAACCTACGAAGTAATCGGTGAGCAGGTCGGGCTCTCGCCCAGCGCTGTGCTCCGGCGTGTCAAGCGGCTGGAAGACACTGGAGTGATCGACCGCTACGTCGCGCTGGTGAAGCCTGAAGCAGTGGGTCTTGCGCTCACCGCCTACCTCAATGTTCGGCTGGAAAAGGCCACCGAAAGCCACAAACGCAATCCAATGGATGTGTTTCGTGCGGCGGTGCAGACTTGGCCCGAAGTCGTGGAATGCGCATCGCTCACCGGCGAGATGGACTATTTGCTGCGCGTGGTGGTGGCCGACATGGCGCACTACAGCCGTTTCATCATGGACACATTGCTCAAGCATCCGAGCGTTCAGGACTGCAAAACCAGCTTTGTGCTCGATCATGTGAAGGCCACCACGGCGGTACCAGTCTGAGGCATTTTTAGCCTGCAGTCCTACGTAGTTGCCGCAGACAAGTCTTTGATTCGATTGAATTTTTGGTGATTCAGTCTAATTTGCTGCATTGCAGCAAAAAGAGCTTGGATATGCTGGTGTAAACCCTTATATTGGCTTCATGACTGAAACCAAAGACTGGATCCAGGCTTCGTGGAATACCGGAAAAGACTTGCTGCGGGTTCCCGCGGCCAAGCTTTCTGAATCTGCGCGCAGCCCGCTGATGGTCCCAATTCGCTCGCTTGGCCCAGCACACCGTGAACGCATAGCCGAGCATCTGTTGACGCTTGCGCCGCCAGACCGTTACCTTCGCTTTGGCTATGCCGCCAGCGATGAGCATGTGCGGCGCTATGTGGAGCAGCTTAACTTTGACCGCGACGAAATTTTTGGCATCTACAACCGGCGCTTGCAGCTCATAGCCATGGCGCACCTGGCCTACGCAGCCACCGGTGACCACAGCGAATGCGCTGAGTTTGGCGTCTCGGTATTGGGCCATGCGCGAAGCCGCGGCTATGGCGCGCGGCTGTTTGAGCGTGCCGCGATGCACGCCCGCAATGCGCAGGTCCGCATGCTGTTCATCCATGCTTTATCTGAAAACACCCCGATGCTCAACATCGCCCGCTCAGCAGGCGCAGTGGTGCGTCGGGACGGCTCGGAATCGGAAGCCTTTCTTGAGCTTCCCCCGGCAAGCCTAGACAGCCGCATGGCCGAGGTGGTTGAGCACCAGTTTGCCGAGTTTGACTACCGTCTCAAGCACCAAGCGCACCAGTTCTGGTCCTTCCTGGACGGCCTGCAGTCCATCCGTCAGAGACCCTCGGAACCTGCGGCGGGCAGTCGCCCCAGCGACTTGGGCTGACCATCGACTTGCCTAGGTTTGGAGCGGTGGGGCGTCCAACACTACACTAGGCTTCTGATTCACTACCGCATGTCCTGCATCCAAAGGCAGTGTCCGAACCGCATCCCGCGCGCGCGCTTGACAAGGAAGACAAGCGCACTTTTTTCAAACGGCTGGTTGAATTCATTCATCCGGGCCCCGATTCCATAGACGAACTCGTCGCCATCCTCTCGGAGGCGGAAGACAACGAGCTCATAGGCCCCGAGTCGCGAGTCATGCTCGAGCGCGTGCTGCGCATGGCCGACCGCACCGCGGGCGACGTCATGGTGGCAGCCCCCCGCATGGATTTGCTCGACATCGACGCGCCCATGGACGAGCTGCTGCGCTTGGTCATCAACACCGCACACTCCCGCTTCCCGGTGTACCAGGGCGAGCGCGAGAACATCATCGGTGTGCTCATGGCCAAGGATCTGCTCAAGCTGCAGCGCGCGCCCGAGCTGCACATTCGCACGCTGCTGCGCCCTGCAACGTTTGTTCCTGAAACCAAGGGGCTGAACGATTTGCTGCGCGAATTTCGCAGCAACCGCAGCCATCTCGCAGTGGTCATTGACGAGTTTGGCCGCGTCGCGGGCCTCGTCACGATCGAAGATGTTTTGGAAGAAATCGTTGGCGAGATCGAGGACGAATTCGACATCCCCGAAGACGACGGCGACATTTTTGCCCTGGCAGACCGCACCTACCGGGTCAGCGGCGACACCCCCGTGGAGCGGGTGGCTGAAGCTTTTGGCGTGCCCATCGCCAGCACGGACCCCGAAGACGAATTCGACACCATCGGTGGCCTGATTGCGCACGAAATGGGGCACGTTCCAAAACGCGGTGAGCATCTGCAGTTCTGCGGCCTGCATTTCGTGGTGCTGCACACCAAAGGTGGTGCGGTGCGCTGGTTCAAGGTCACCGGCGCCACGCAAGAGCTGGCCCAGCCCGATTGATGCGCGCGCGTGGCAGCGTGCTGCCTGCCTTACTTGCTTGCGCGGCAGGCCTGGGGCAGGCGGCGTCGCTGGCGTGGCCGGGCTCTGGCCAGCCGCTGTGGGGCTTACAGATGTTGTCGCTCGCGGTGCTGGCCTGGCTGCTCCGGGGAGCGCCACGCCCACGCAGCGCTGGCGCGGTTGCCTGGTGGTTTGCTACGGCGTGGCTGAGCGGCACCTTCTGGTGGTTGTTCACTTCGCTGCACACCTATGGTGGCTTGGCCGCGCCGCTCGCAGTGTTGGCTGTGCTCGGGCTAGCGGCATTTTTGGCTTCCTACTACGCGCTCGCGGGGCTGCTTTACGGCCTATGGGCGCCCAACTCGCGCTTTGGTGCAGCGCTTTTCTTTTCTGGACTGTGGCTTCTTGCCGAGCTGGCGCGCAATACGCTGTGGACGGGCTTTCCTTGGGGCGCGGGTGGCTACGCGCATGTGGATGGGCCGCTGGCTGTGCTGGCGCCGCTGGTTGGCGTGTACGGGATAGGTTTTGTTGCAACCTTCCTCGTGATGCTACTGGCCGGAGCACGCCTGCGGGATCTGCGCAGCTTCAATGCCTGGGTGCTGGCCGCATTGTTGGTGGCGGGCTTGGGCGGTGTGCACTGGTGGCGGGCTGGTTTGGCAGGCGGCGCCGAAGCGGCACGTAGCTCGAATCCTCCGCTCACTCTGGCACTCCTTCAAGGCAATATCCCGCAAGACGAAAAATTTCAGCCCGGCAGTGGCGTGCCCACAGCCCTGCGCTGGTATGCCGATCAGTTGGCGCAGGCGGACGCCGCCTTGGTGGTTGCCCCTGAGACCGCGCTCCCTTTGCTGCCGCAGCAACTGCCGCCAGGCTATCTGGACGCAATTGAGCGACGCTTTGGCGACGGCAAACAGGCTGCACTTGTCGGCATTCCGCTTGGCGACCTGAACGCGGGCTACACCAACTCGGTGCTGGGCTTTGCGCCGGGTCAAAGCGCACCCTACCGCTACAACAAGCACCACCTCGTGCCTTTCGGTGAGTTCATTCCGCCGCTGTTTCGCTGGTTTACGAAGCTCCTGGAAATTCCTTTGGGTGATTTTGAGCGCGGCCCGGTCGGTCAGCCCAGTTTTCTCTGGCAAGGTGAGCGCATAGCGCCCAACATCTGCTACGAAGATTTGTTCGGTGACGAGATTGCGGTGCAGTTTCGCGTGCCTGGGGCTGCGCCCACGGTGCTGCTCAATTTGAGCAATATTGGCTGGTTCGGTACGGGCCTCGCCATCGATCAGCACTTGCAAATCAGCCGCATGCGCACGTTGGAGTTCGAGCGGCCGATGGTGCGCGCGACCAACACCGGAGCCACGGCGGTGATCGATCACCACGGTGTTGTGACCCATAGTCTTCCCCGCGCCACGCGGGATGTGTTGCTCGCCAGCGTACAAGGGCAAAGCGGCGCCATCACGCCGTTCGCGTGGTGGGCGGCCCGCTGGCGTTTGCTTCCCCTGTGGCTTCTGGGCGCTTTGTGTGTGTTGGCGGCGCTGTGGGCGCATGGCAAGCGCGCGAGAACGGCTCGAAAAGCGTCTCTACAATCGGGGGTAGACGCATCCACCTAAAAATGCACTTATCGCCTGTCCTGGCGCCGTAGCAATGGGCAACGCACGCCAGAGGGACGAGAGGCATCCACTAAAAACGAGGGCACTGGCTGCGCAGGCCTGGAGCACGATTTACATGGCAGATTCCTTTTCGTACGAACAACTGATCGCTTCCGGTGAGGGGCGGCTCTTTTCGCCCGAAAGCGGGCGCCTTCCGCTGCCTCCGATGCTGATGTTCGACCGCATTACCCACATCGACAGCGAGGGCGGTGCCCATGGGCTGGGCTTGATCCGCGCGGAACTCGACGTGCGAACCGATCTGTGGTTCTTTGACTGCCACTTCCGGGGCGACCCGGTCATGCCCGGCTGCCTCGGGCTGGACGCCATGTGGCAATTGATTGGCTTTTACCTCACCTGGTTGAAACTTCCCGGCCGTGGCCGTGCTTTGGGCGCGGGCGAGGTCAAGTTCACTGGCGAAGTGGGGCCTGAGGCCAAGCTCGTGACCTACGAGATCGACATCAAGCGCGTAATCAAACGCAAACTCGTGATGGCCATTGGCGACGCGCGCCTTTTGGTCGATGGCAAGGAAATTTACGTGGCAAACGACCTGCGTGTAGGCCTCTTCAAGAAGGACGATGCGCCGGCGGTTGCTCCAGCGACAGGAGAGTCTCCATGAAACGCGTGGTGATCACGGGTACGGGCATTGTCTCGTGCATTGGTAACGACAATGCGGCGGTCACGGCATCGTTGCGTGAGAGCCGATCGGGCATCCGCGCCATGCCGGAATTTGCCGAAATGGGTTTGCGCAGCCAAGTCGCCGGCGTTCCCCAGATCGACTTGGAAGCGCTTATAGACCGCAAACAGCTGCGCTTTATGGGCGACGCTGCGGCGTACGCTCATGTGTCGTTGGCGAACGCGATTGCCGAAGCCGGCCTGTCGCCCGAACAGGTGTCGCATCCGCGCACCGGTCTCATCATGGGCTCTGGCGGCGGCTCACCGGGCAACCAGATCGAGTCGGCCGACATTCTGCGCACCAAGGGCATCCGCCGCGTCGGGCCCTACCAGGTCACGCGCTGCATGAGCTCTACCGTGTCGGCTTGCCTGTCGACCAACTTTGCGATCAAGGGCATCAACTATTCCATCACCTCGGCCTGCAGTACCTCGGCGCACTGCATTGGGGCGGCGGCTCAGCAGATCGCGTGGGGTATGCAGGACGTGATGTTTGCTGGCGGTGGCGAAGAAGTCACCTGGGGCATGGGAATGTTGTTTGACGCCATGGGCGCCATGTCCAGCGCTTACAACGCCACTCCAGAGAAGGCCTCGCGCGCGTACGACGCGAACCGCGACGGTTTCGTGCTCTCGGGCGGCGGCGGCGCGGTGGTGCTCGAGAGCCTGGAGCACGCGCAGGCGCGCGGCGCCACGATTCTGGGCGAGGTCGTCGGCTTTGGTGCCACGTCCGACGGCGCCGACATGGTGGCCCCTTCGGGCGAGGGTGCCATTGCCTGCATGCAGCAGGCGATTGCCGGGCTGGACCAGCCCATCGATTACATCAACACCCACGGCACTTCCACGCCCGTGGGAGACGTGCCCGAGCTGCGCGCCATCAAGGCGGTATTTGGCGACGCGATTCCGCGCTTCTCGTCCACCAAGTCGCTCACCGGCCACTCGCTTGGCGCTACCGGTGTGCAGGAGGCAATTTACTGCCTGTTGATGCTGCAACAAGGTTTTATCGCGGGTTCTGCCAATATTGAAACGCTGGAGCCGGCCGCAGAAGGCATGCCGCTGGTGCGCACCACGGTAGATGCACCGATTCGCACCGCGCTTTCAAACAGCTTTGGCTTTGGCGGCACCAACGCCAGTCTGGTGCTTCGCCGCTGGGACGGTGCGTGAAGTACCGCGCTGACGCTGCTCGCTAGCTGTAGTTTCTCAACACGTTGTTCCCCTCAAAGCCAAGTCGAGTGATGGGAGGACGATGCGAAGCGGCTGAGTGTGGCCGATGAAAGTTGTAGTGGTACATCCAGGGCTGCAGCTCACGGTCTCGGTGCGCTGAACTTGGGTAGATAAAAGCATAAGCCCACTCGCGCAGCAGCGTCTGAATGAAGCGCTCTGCTTTGCCGTTGGTCCTGGGTGTGTAGGGCCTAGTGCGAATGTGCTTGATGCCCAAGCGGCGCAGCAGCTTGGCAAATCGGCGCGACTTGTACGCTGCCCCGTTGTCGGTCATGACGCGCTCGACCTTCACGCCCAGTGCCCTGTAGTAGCGCAGCGCTGCCAGCACGAAGGCGCAGGCACTCGTGGCCGTCTCATCAGGCAGCATCAGACTAAAACCTACGCGAGAGTGATCATCGATGGCCACGTGCAGCGCTTGCCAGCCAGCGCGGCGCGTGTTCTGCGCACGATCGCCTGTGACGCGGTGGCCAGGTTTTTCAAAGCATCTGAGCTTCTTGATGTCCAAGTGCAGCAACTCGCCGGGCGAGGCGCGCTCATAGCGGCGCACGGGCACAGCCTCCTGCAGGGCTGGTAGGCGAGAGATGCCTGCGGCTTTGCAGGCGCGCGCTACGGCGCTCCTGGACAGGCCCACACGTTCGGCAATGCATTCGTAGGTCAGGCGCTGGGTGCGGCGCAGCGCCACTGCGCGTTCGATCTTGAGGGAGTCGCTGCGTCGTGGGCAAAAATGAGGTCTTGAACTGCGGTCCATCAATCCGCAGGCACCCTCGGCCGCGTGACGGCGCTCCCACTTGCGCGCTGTGCGCACGCTGATGCCTGCCGCCAATGACGCACGCTTGAGCCCGATTCGAGCAATCTCGCGCACTAGATGGGCTCGACCTTTGGGCGTCAATGAGGCATTCTTATGGATGTTCATCTGAGGAGTCCTGAAGAAAGTTGGGAGATGTCAGAACCTCCATCTTCCTTCACCTCAGGTGAACAACCTCTTGGGAAACTACAGCTAGCGCTGGGCGGCGCCAAACGGGCTGCTTGGGCGCTGGCGTCGTCGCCCGCCCGTAAAATCAAGTGTTGCGCGCCACTGTGGCGCCCGTCTTCTTTGGCGCGGCTTGCCCCGCGCGGCACATGGCATGTTGACCTTCCAGCAAATCATTCTCAAGCTCCAGTCCTACTGGGACGCGCAAGGCTGCGCGCTTTTGCAGCCAATTGACATGGAAGTCGGCGCAGGGACTTCGCATACAGCTACGTTTTTGAGAGCGATTGGCCCCGAGCCCTGGAAGGCGGCTTACGTGCAGCCCAGCCGCCGCCCGAAAGACGGCCGCTATGGCGAGAACCCGAATCGGCTGCAGCACTACTACCAGTACCAGGTCGTCCTGAAGCCCGCGCCCAGCAACATTCTGGAGCTCTACCTCGGGTCCCTCGAAGCTCTAGGCTTTGACTTGAAGCAAAACGACATCCGCTTCGTTGAAGACGACTGGGAGAACCCCACGCTGGGCGCCTGGGGCTTGGGCTGGGAGGTGTGGCTCAACGGCATGGAGGTGACGCAGTTCACTTATTTCCAGCAGGTCGGCGGCATCGATTGCAAGCCTGCCACCGGCGAGATCACCTATGGTTTGGAACGCTTGGCTATGTACCTGCAGGGCGTGGACAACGTCTACAACCTGACCTGGACAGAAAGGGCCGACGGCTCCAAGCTGACGTACGGCGACGTGTACAAGCAAAACGAGGTGGAACAGTCCACCTACAACTTCGAGCACAGCGACGCAGACTTCCTGTTCACCGCTTTCAACGCCCACGAAAAGCAGGCCAAACACCTGATCGAAGCGCAGCTTGCCTTGCCCGCCTACGAGCAGGTGCTTAAAGCTGCGCACAGCTTCAATTTGCTGGACGCACGCGGCGCCATTTCGGTGACCGAGCGCGCTGCGTACATCGGCCGCATTCGCAATTTGGCCCGCGCCGTGGCCCAAAGCTACTACGAAAGCCGCGAGCGCTTGGGTTTCCCGATGGCACCCCGCGATTGGGTCGCGCAAATGGACAAGAAAGTAGCCTGAGGGTCGGAACACGCAATGACAACCAAAAACCTACTCGTCGAACTTTTTGTGGAAGAGCTGCCGCCCAAGGCGCTCGAGAAGTTGGGCGATGCCTTCGCCACCGTATTGGGCGAACAGCTCAAGGCGCAAGGGCTGAGCACAGAACAGTCCGTGGTCACGCCGTTTGCGTCCCCGCGCCGTCTGGCAGCGCACGTGACGGCCGTGGCAGACAAAGCAGCGGACAAGGCGGTGCAACGAAAACTGATGCCCGTCTCCGTGGGTCTGGACGCTGCCGGCAATGCCACACCTGCCTTGCTCAAAAAGCTGCAGGCCTTGGGCGCTAGCGTGTCCGACCCCGCGGCTGCGGTCGCCGGTCTTAAGCGCGCCCAGGATGGCAAGACCGAGGCGCTGTTCTACGACAGCGTGGTGGTGGGCGCCAGTTTGGACGTAGGGCTGCAAAAGGCGCTTCAGGAAGCCATTGCCAAACTGCCTATCCCCAAGGTCATGAGCTACCAGTTGGAAACCGACTGCGAGCTTCCCGGCTGGAGCAGCGTGAACTTTGTCCGTCCGGCGCATGGCCTCGTGGCGCTGCACGGCAGCGATGTGGTACCGGTGAAGGCGCTGGGCCTCACGGCCGGCAACAGCACGCAAGGCCACCGCTTTGAAGCCGCTGTGTCGCCCTTGGTGCTGACCGATGCCGACAGCTACGCTTGCACGCTTCGCCAGGATGGCGCCGTGATCGCCAGTTTTGGCGAGCGCAAGGCCGAAATCGTCCGCCAGCTGGCTGCTGCTGCCGCCAAAGTAGGAAACGGCGCCCGTCCCATTGAAGACGACGCCTTGCTCGACGAAGTGACCGCGCTGGTCGAGCGCCCCAACGTGCTAATCTGCGAATTTGAGCCTGAGTTTCTGGGTGTGCCGCAGGAATGCCTCATTTTGACGATGAAGGCCAACCAGAAGTACTTCCCGCTGCTGGACGCCGCGGGCAAGCTGACGAACAAATTTCTGGTGGTCAGCAACATCACGCCGAACGACCCCAGTCTGGTAATTGGTGGCAACGAGCGCGTGGTGCGTCCCCGGCTGGCCGACGCCAAGTTTTTCTTCGATCAAGACCGAAAGAAAACACTGGAATCTCGCGTCGACCAGCTTGCCAAGGTGGTCTATCACAACAAGCTGGGCACCCAAGGTGAGCGCGTAGAGCGCGTGCGCACCATTGCCAAGGCAATTGCTGCGCAGTTGGGTGACGGCGCTCTGACGCAGCAGGCCGACCAGGCCGCCCTCTTGGCCAAGACCGACCTCGTAACCGACATGGTGGGCGAATTTCCTGAGTTGCAGGGCACCATGGGCCGCTACTACGCGCTCAACGACGGGCTGGGCGAGGTGGTGGCCGATGCGATTGAAGACCACTACAAACCACGTTTTGCCGGCGATACGCTGCCGCGCAATACCGCTGGCGTGGTGGTTGCACTGGCCGACAAGCTCGAAACGCTCGCCGGCATGTTTGGCATTGGCAACCTGCCCACGGGCGACCGCGACCCATTTGCACTGCGCCGCCATGCACTGGGCGTCATTCGCATGCTGATCGAGCAGCAGTTGCCTTTGCATTTCTACGAACTCACGCGACAAGCGTTCGCCGCGTTCCCTGCAGGCTTGCTGCAGGACAAGGCCACCGAGCTGGACGAGTTCCTGGTCGATCGTCTGAAAGGCTATCTGCGGGAAGGCGGGTTTTCTGCTGCCGAGGTCGACGCTGCCATCTACGCCCAGCAGCTCGGCCAATGGGCCAGCATTCCCCAGCGCCTCGCCGCGGTGCGCGCCTTTGCGCAGCTGCCCGAAAGCCCGGCGCTGGCTGCCGCCAATAAGCGCGTAGCCAACATCTTGAAAAAGGCCGGTGAGGTGGACCCGCACGTCAACCCCGAGCTGCTGCAGGAGCAAGCCGAGCAGGACCTCTTTGCCGCCTTGCAGCGTTTTGTGCCCGAGGCGGACGCGCAGTTTGAGGCGGGCGATTTCACTGCTTCGCTGCAAACCCTGGCTGTGCTGCGTGCGCCGGTCGATGCGTTCTTTGACGACGTCATGGTCAATGCCGAACAAATGGACCTGCGCCTGAACCGGCAGGGGCTGCTTAAAAGCCTGCACCTTGCAATGAACCGCGTCGCCGATCTTTCTCGCTTGGCGGTGTGAATTCCCCAGCTGCGCTGCCCACATCGGGCACAGGTCGCTCGCGTGCCTTGGTGCTCGCCTTGGCCTTCGGCCCGCCCATTGGGTTCGCAACGGCGCGGGTCTGGCTGAAATGGGAGGAGGGCCGGCACGCGCAGAACCCCGCGTTTGCCATTTCGCCTTTGCCGGCAGCAGGTTCTGTGGAGGCGCTGTTCCTACCCGGCGTGCTTGCCGTGGCAGCCGTGCTGCTCGTGGTGGCGGTGCTCTGGCTGTGGTGGCGGCGCGGTGGTGCTCGCGCCGTGCAGCGCGTGCTGCTTGCACTGTGGGCGCTGCTGTGGCTCGGTGGCGCTGGGGCAGTCGTCGTCGCTCACGCCAATACCGCGCAGCTTGTGCCGCTGCCGCCAGAAGCGGCGCGCGTGCTGGGGCTGCGGCCGCGAATGCCCACGCTGCGCCAGTTGGGCGGCAGCGAAGTGATCCTCGAATTCGCGAACCAGGCCGGCCCCCTGCGCGTGACGATCGGCGACGAACGGGCGGCCCACTGGGCGCCCGGTCAGCGCGTGCGCGCCAGCTTGGCGCACGGGCGCTTCTACGGTCTGTACCTGACAGGTTGGGAAATTCTGGAGCCGGCGCCGGCCGCGCAATAGCCGGATAATCGCCGCATGAAACTCGTGATTCTCGAGCGTGACGGCACCCTCAACGCGCTGCCCGAGGGCGACGACTTCGTCGCTGCGCCGGACGGCTGGCTGCCGCTGCCCGGGGCGCTGGAAGCGGTTGCCCGCATCAACCGTCTGGGTTGGCACGCTGTGGTGGCGACCAATCTGCCGGGGCTTGGGCGAGGCCTCTTCGACATGTCTACCTTGAATGCCGTGCACGCCAAGATGCATCGCCTACTCTCGGCGGCGGGCGGCAGAATCGACGCGGTGTTTTATTGTCCGCACGCCCCGAGCGAGGCCTGCGCGTGCCGCAAGCCTGCGCCTGGCTTGTTCGAGCAGATCTGCGAGCGCTATGGCTTGGCTGGCGCCGAGGTGCGCGTGGTGGGCAGCAATGTTGAGCATCTGCAAGCCGGGGCGGCGCTGGGCGCGCGACTGCACCTGCTGAACAGTGGCGGCGCCGCGCTGGACGGGATTCCGGCGAATGCGCAAGTACACCAAGACCTTTCGGCCTTTGCCGACAGCCTTGCGCGCGAGGAAGAAGGGGCGAGCTCAGCGGCGGTCGTGCAAACGTCTTGAGCCCATGCAGAGCTTGATTCAATTGGCGCTGGATTTTCTCGCGCCGAGCACCCCCAGCGCACCGGCTCAGGAGCCGATAAATTATGAGAGAAATAGGCCTCTAGCGCTTATAGATAAAGCGCCTCCAGCTCTAGAATTAGGAGTGAATGAGGCGTTGAGGCGTCCGACCACGCTGTTTGCTCCCATGGTGTTTCGACATCCTCAGGCTCGCCGTGAACTGCGTCTGGGCGACGCCTTGGTGGGGTATGCGCTGGTGCGGGCGCGGCGCCGCAGCATCGGCTTTACGGTGGGGGCTGAAGGGCTTTCGGTGCGCGCTCCCAATGCCGTCACGCTGACTGCAATCGACGCTGCACTGCAGGAAAAGTCGGCGTGGATCTTGCGAAAGCTTGCCGAAACGCGCGAGCGCGCAGCGCGCCAGGACCAAGCGCGCATCGTTTGGCAAGACGGCGCCTGCCTGCCGTGGCTGGGCAGGTCGCTCAGCGTGCGGCTTGATGGGCGGTCTTCGGTGCGTGGGCAGTTGCTCGTGGCAGAGGACGGCTCGCAGGTGCTGCAGCTCGGGTTGCCTGCAAGCGCCAGCCCGCAGCAGTTGCGCGATGCCGTCGCCGCCTGGGCCGGCCGAACGGCGCGCCT
The DNA here is from genome assembly GCA_034676525.1 of Giesbergeria sp. Classification (GTDB taxonomy): domain Bacteria; phylum Pseudomonadota; class Gammaproteobacteria; order Burkholderiales; family Burkholderiaceae_C; genus Simplicispira. Next base: position 73,810 of record JAUCCA010000012.1, on the reverse strand, counting down.
ACATTTCACCCAGCGGCTAGACGAATTCGCCCCACGCATGGGCGTGCGCTGGCAGCGCCTGGCGCTGACCAACGCCCGGACGCGATGGGGCAGCGCGCGCAGCGACGGCTCCATCCGCCTGAACTGGCGCTTGATGCATTTCGCACCCGAAGTGATTGATTACGTGGTGGTGCACGAACTTGCCCATCTGCGGGTGATGGACCACAGCCCGCGCTTCTGGGCGGAGGTGGCCGCCATACTGCCCGACTACGCCCAGCTGCGGCGGCGCCTGCAGCAGGACACTGCGCCGCGCTGGGAAGACGACTGATCTGGCCGCACGCTAGGCGTGCGTCAGCCAGTCGATGTGCTCCAGCTCATTAAGGTGCGGCACCGTGTTGAAGGTCTGCAGCATGAGGCGCTTGGGGGAGATGCTCATTTCCGTGACCGCGCTGTTGCGGATGCGCATGTTGAGCGCGATAGTCACTTCAGGCGCCGTCCCCAGCACGGCGCCCACCGCGGTGGAGATTGGCCCACCGCTGGAGACGAGCAGCACCTGTTCGCCAGCGTGCCTTCGGCGAATGTCTTCGAGCGCCGCATGCACGCCGCCCGAAAATTTGTCCCAACTGGGCATTCCCACCGGGCTGACGACACCCGCCATCCATTGCGCCAGGCCGTCGCACAGCAGGCGAAAGTGCTGGCGGTAGAGCTCTGGCGTGTCGGGGCGCGCCAAAGGTTCGGGATGCACGGCATGGATCAATGCCAGGCTGTCGTATTCGTTCAGGCCGGGAAGGCGCTGCGCGGTGGGGGTCGCCACAGGATTGCCAAGGCCTTCCAATATTCCCGCAAGCGTTTCGTCGTGCCGGCGCAGCGTGCCGCTGTACACCGCGGCAAAGCTTTGTTCGCGTTCACGCCAGAACTGCCCCAGACGCAGCGCTTGGCGATGGCCGATGGGGCTGAGACGATCGTAATCGTCGGCGCCAAACGAAGCCTGGCCGTGGCGTACGAGGTGGAGGGTTCCCATGCGCCAAGTAAGCCAGAACCGGGCATCGCTGTTTGTCGCGAACGCGACGGGTGCGCCGCTTGTACGCGCGTGTTCCTACCGCGCGTTCCTACTGTTGCGCTGGCGCTTCCTGCGGCGCCAGTACGCTCGCAAAAACGGCGGCATCCACATTGCCCCCCGTCAGCGCCAGACCCACGCTCAGCCCTTGCAGCTGCGAGCGTTCCTGCAGCGCGCCCGCCAGCGCGGCTGCGCCCGCGCCTTCCGCGGTATTGTGGGTATCGGTGAAGAAGGCCTGCATGGCGTGGGCGACCTCGTCATCGCTGACCTGCACGATGTGGTCGATGTGCGGCGCGATGATGGCGAGCGCCTGCGCGTCGGCCACGCGGCAGGCCATGCCGTCGGCCAGCAGGGTGGTTACGGGCGACTCCACCACGCGGCCCGCGGCAACCGAATCGGCGTAGGTGGTGGCGTGGCTGCTCACCACGCCTACGATGCGTGCACCATGGCCCAGCGCCAGCTTGGCGGCAATGGCGGAGCAGGCCCCGGAGCCTTGGCCGATGGGGACATAGACCACGTCGAGCTGCGGTACAGCGCGCAAAAACTCCCACCAGTAGGTGCTCACACCGAGCAACAGGTCGAAATGAAAGCTCGGCACCATGTGTGCGCCGCGTGCTTGGGCCAGTGCCATGGCGTGCTCACGCGCCTCCTGAAAATCGCTGCCGTGTTCGATCAGGGTTACCCCAAGTGCGCGCATGGCCGCATTCTTTTCTGGTGAATTGCCCAAGGGAACGACGATGGTGCAGGCCACGCCGTGCTTGCGCGCCGCCCAGCCCATGCTCTGGCCGTGGTTGCCTCGGGTCGCGCTGACCACTTCGCGCGGCATGGTGCCTTGCTGTGCCAACTGGTCAAAGTAAGTGAGCCCGCCGCGAATCTTGAAGGCGCCTACGGGCGTGTGGTTCTCGTGCTTGACCCAGCAATCGGCACCGAGACGCTCGCTGAGCAAGGCCCAGCGGTATTGCGGGGTAGCGGGAAATTCGCGGTACACGAGCTGCGCAGCGGCTTCGATGTCGGCGAGACTGGGAAGGGTGGGCGTCATAGCAGGGACCGAAAAAATTGGAATGAGAAATCGCCTGTGCGGGAAGCGTGAGGGGGCTGGATCCTCAAGCGGCGTGTGGCAAAGAATTCAGCTCGAGCGCACCATGCAGCGTGGTGAGTCGCGCTTTCAGGCGCGGGGTGGCTTCACTGCGCACGGGAATGGCGCCCATGCCGATCGCCGCGCAGGCCTCCTGAAGCACATCGGCCCGCGGGTGCTCGAGTTCCAGCGCGGCAAGTTGCACCCCGCTTGCGGGCAATCGATCGCAAGGATGCACGTCGCCCCATTCAATCAAAGTCGGCAGGCAGCCCTGCATCTGGCGCTTGCCGTCGCTGCGCACCGTAATTTTCCAGGTGAGCACCCCTGCTTCTAAAGGGCGGCTCGCGCTCGTGGCGGCGCCGCAGTCAAGCCCCATGCGCAACAGCGCCGTGCTGGCGGCGGCGATGTCCGGCACCGAGGCCACCCAGGCGATCAGTTGGGGCCCGTGCTCGGCAATCTGTCGCTGCAAGCGCGCGTCGTCCAGGTCAAACCAGCGCTTGGAATTTTCCGGAATCGCCTTGGGCGCACCGGCATGGATGGCGATGATCTCCAAGTAGGCGCGGGGATGCTCGGCGCTGGAAATATTGAGCAGCCTGTTGTGCGTGCCCATCAGCGGGTGCTCGCCACCGGCTGCCGGAGCGACGCCCAGACGCTGCTCACACCAGCGCACACCGCTTGCGAGGTCGGATGCCATCACCACCAGGTGGTCCACACAGGCCGTTTTCATGGGAAATCCCGATGGAACCGGCGCCCTGCCCACGCAATGGCGCACCTCGACAAAAAGAGGGAGGGCACTGGCTGCATTCAGGGGAAATGCACCTGGCCTTCAATGGCCGTGAGGCAGTTGCCGCCCACCCAGACCTGGCCGGCGTCGTCCTGCTCGATGTAAACCCTGCCGGCGCGGCCTCGGCATTCGCCTTGCGCCACCAAGTAGCTGCGGGGCGCGAGCCCTTCGCCGATCAGCCACTGCGCCAAGCTGGCGTTGAGGCTGCCGGTGACCGGGTCTTCACTCGTGCCAAGCGAAGGAGAAAATGCGCGCACAAAGGCGTCGGGTTGGCCGCTTCCATGGGCCTGGGCATCGACGTACGCAATTCCTACGTCCTGCCCCAAGTCTTTGAGGCGGGCGTGGTCCGGGGTGACGCTGAGCAGCGCCTCCTTGCTGTCCACCAAAAGCGCGAGCCAGCGCGGGCCGTTGTTGAGCAGTCGCGCGGCCACCACCTGCTGCGGACGCAAGCCGATTGCACTCACCACCAGCGCGGTCAGCGCCGGGTTGGGTGCGCTTTGCTCCATTGCGGGCGCGGCAAACGCGAGACGTGCCTGTTGCTGGCGAATCGGAATCAAGCCCAGGCCGCATTCCTGCACGATGGTGCCGGCCACACGCGGCTGCCCACCTGCATGCAACCATGCGTGGCAGCTGCCGAGTGTCGGGTGGCCAGCGAAGGGCAGTTCGCCTGTTGGCGTGAAGATGCGTACGCGGTAGTCGGCGCCTGCGGCGCGGGCGCTTTCGCTGGGCGGCAGCAGGAAGCTGGTTTCCGACAGGTTGGTCCAAGCGGCAAACCGTGCGAGCGTGCGCTCGGGAAGATGCTCTGCTTGCAGCACTACAGCCAGTGGGTTGCCGTCGCCATAGCGTTCACTAAAGACGTCGACTTGCAGGAATGGCAAATAGGTCAAGGGGTGCTCTCCTGGTGCGCGCGGTTTGCTTCTCGCTACAGTGTAGAGCGCTGTTGCAGCGCCCGGACGGCATCGGCCAACGCGGCAATTGCGGTGTCGATCTGTGCGCAGCTGGCGGTCACGAAGGACAGGCGCAGCGTGCGCGGGTCGGCATCGCCCGCGTAAAAGGCCGCACCGGGAACGAAGGCCACGCCGCGCTCCACCGCGAGTGGCAGCAAATCCAGTGCGCTCATGCCTTCTGGCAGGCGCAACCACAGGAACATGCCACCGGCCGGCCGGTTCCATTGCACGCCAAGCCCATCCATTTCACGATCGAGCGCGGCGAGCATGGCATCGCGTTGCTCGCGGTAGAGCGAGCGAATGGTCGGCACATGCCGGTCAAGGAAGCCGCCTTGCAGCACCTCCACAACCATGCGCTGGTTAAAGCCCGGCGTGTGCAGGTCGGCCGCCTGTTTGGCCTGCAGCAACTTTGGGAACACCTCGGGCGGCGCCACCAGGTAGCCCAGGCGCAGGCCAGGCGCCAGCACTTTTGAAAAACTTCCGAGGTAAATGCAGCCCGCAGGGTTGCGCGCGGTGAGGGGAGGCGGGGGCGGCGCGTCAAACCACAGGTCGCCATAAGGGTTGTCTTCGACGATGGGCAGGCCATGCTCGGCGGCGGTGGCGACCAGGGCGGCGCGGCGCGCCTCGCTCATGGAGCGCCCGGTGGGGTTCTGGAAGTTGGGCAGCACGTACAAAAAGCGCGCTTTGTCGGCGCCGCTGCCCACGCTTGTTGCCAAGGCAGCAATGTCCAAGCCTTCGTCGTCGCTGGCCACTGCGTGCACGACGGGCTCCATCGGAGCGAAAGCTTGCAGGGCGCCGAGGTAGGTGGGGGTTTCGACGAGCAGCCGGCTGCCCGAGTCGAGCAGCACTTTGCCGACCAAATCGAGGCCTTGCTGCGAGCCGGTGGTGATCAGCACCTGCGCCGGGTCTACGTCCCAGGGCAGTTGCGCTGCTACGGCGTCCCGCAGCGGCCCGTAGCCCTCGCTGGCGGCGTATTGCAGGGCGGCAGGGCCGTCGTGCTGCAACACGCTGGCGCAGGCACGGGCAAAGTCGTCGACGGGAAAGGTGCGCGGTGAGGGCAGGCCGCCCGCCAAGCTGACGATGCCCGGTTTTTCCGAGAGTTTGAGAATCTCGCGGATGACCGAGGGGTTCATCTTTTCGGTGCGGGCGGCAAGTGTCCAGGCCATGGTTTCTTCCTTGAAGGGGCGTCAAATGTGCGTTGTTGGGGCGCGGCTCAGCGCGGCGGCGCCGTCGCAGCAGCAGGAGCGCTGGCGATTGCGGCTGGCGGACGAGAAAACTGTTTGCCGATGAGCACGGTCGCCACCACGGCGGCGGCAAAGCCGAGCGTCACTCCATCAATTGTTTCGCCCAGCAGCGCTGCGGCGGCCAGAATCGATAGAAAGGGCTGCAGCAGTTGCGTTTGGCTGACGCGCAGCGCGCCGCCCAGCACCAGGCCTCGGTACCAGGCAAAAAAGCCCGCCCACATCGAGAACACTCCCACATACACCAGCCCGCCCCAAGCCGACGCAGCGACGGAATGCTGCGGCCACAGCCACAGCGCGCCCGGCAGCGACAAGGGCAGCGCCATCACGCAGACCCAGCAAATCACGCGTTCGGCGCCCAGCTCGGGCGTTACCTGCGCGCCGTAGATGTAGCCAATAGACGCGGCAAAAACTGCACCCACCAGCAACAGGTCGGCCCATTCAAAGCCGAAGCCGGCGCCGTGCTGCTGCGCGCGCAGCACTGAAAAGACCACCACCAGCAGGCTGCCGGCGACGGCGCAGACCCAAAAACCCAGCCGCGCGCGCTGGTGCAGCACCCACGCAGCGACGGCCGCCGTCACCAGCGGCAGCAATGCTGTAATGACGGCCGCATGGCTGGCCGTGACGATACGCAACGCGTAACCCAGCAGCAGCGGATAACCGATGGCATTGCCCACCACGGCCAGGCCAAGCGGTTTCCAGTGGTGGCGCTGGGGCAAGGGCGAACGTGTTGCCAGCAGAAATACCACCGAAAGGCAGCCCGCGAGCGCTGCGCGCGCCAGCGTCACAAACCACGGCGAAAGCTGCGGCGCGTCCTGCGTCCCGGTCGCCAGCCGCGTCATCGGCAGTGTGACGGCAAAAAAAGCCACGCCGAGAATGCCCAGGGCCATGCCCAGGGTTTCGTCTTTAAGCTTCATGTGCGCAGCATCCAGGCAGCGGTGAGTACCAGCACCAGCGCCATGGCGCGGTTGAACCAGAGCAGGCGGGCGCCCTGCGCCAGCCATTGGCGCAGCAGGGCGCCTGTGCTGGCGTACAGCAGGTTGCTGGAAAAAGCAAAGACAAGCATCACCGGCAGCACGATGGCCAGCCGCGGCAGGCTGTCGTCCCGCCCCGCCACCCAGCCGGCCACGATCGTCAGAGCGAGCAGCCAAGCCTTGATGTTCACGAACTGCAGTGCCACGCCTTGCCAAAAGCCCACGCGCATGCGCGCTGAGTCGGCCTCGGCAAGGGCGCCGCTTTGCGCGAGCTTCCAGGCGAGCCACAGCAAATAGCCGATTCCAATCGCCTTAATCGCCAAGCGCAGCATCGGCACGGCCATCACCACGGCGCCCACGCCGCCCGCACACAGCAGCAGGAGTGCTGCCCACCCCACCGGAACCGCCAGCACGAAGCGCATGGCGGGGCCCAAGCCACGGTTGGCCGCCAGTGCGGTGGAAAGCGTAGTGTTTGGGCCAGGCGTGAAGCTCAAAACGGTGGCCAGCACCAGCAGAGCGGTGAATTCAGAGAGCGGCATGGAACGGGGACAAAGAAGGAGGGGCGAACGTGCCAATGTACGGAGTTCGCCATTACAGTTGCAGTACAGTTTGCCGGACAATTGAACGATCTGTATTGTTGTTGCCATCGGCACACCGCTGGGGGCTTCCAGAGATCGCAAGCAGGTTCCAAATGCTCACCCGTACGCCACGCCGTTCCCTTACCGACCAGCTCGCCCAGCGTTTTGCCGAGCGCATCCGTGCGCGCTTGCTCGCGCCGGGTGCGCGTATGCCCTCGGTGCGCGAATGCGCGCGCCAGCAGGAGGTAAGCCCCTGGACGGTCGTTGCGGCCTACGACCAGTTGCTGGCGCAAGGCCTGATAGAGGCCCGGCGTCAGCGCGGATTCTATGTGCGCGATTTCATGCAAAAAGTGCCTCTAGCGCAGGTGGGTATTGCGCCGACAGCTATTAAAAATGATGTTCCTGTGCTCCGGGATGGCCCTGTCCCGTTCGCCGGATTGCCTTCGGGCTCACGCATCCACGCGACGGCGCTCATTCGCGGCATGTTCCATCCGCCGTCTGGTCAGGCGCAGCCGGGCGCTGGCGTGTTCCCAGCATCTTGGCTGGAAGAGGCGCGTTTCATGCTGGCGGCAGTGCGCAAGGTGGCGGCAAGCCCCGCGCTGCGCGAGGGCTCGTTCAGCTACGGCGAACCCATGGGAGATGCGGGCTTGCGCCAGATGCTTGCCCGGCGGCTCGCCGAGTTGAGTGTGCCGGCGCACCCCGACCAGATCATGACCACCATGGGTGCGACGCACGCGCTGGATGTCGTCAGCCGCACTCTGCTCAAGGCGGGCGACCCGGTAATGGTGGAAGAGCCGGGGTGGTCGGTGGAGTTTGCCCGGCTTGATGCTCTGGGCATGCGGGTGCTGCCGGTGCCGCGCGGCCCCGAGGGGCCGGATCTGGCGGTAATGGCACGCTACTGCGAGGTGCATGCGCCCAAGTTGTTCGTCAGCGTGAGCGTGCTGCACAACCCCACGGGTTACTGCCTTTCGCCTGGCAGTGCGCACCAGGTGCTGCAGCTCGCCCAGCAGCACGACTTTCACATCGTCGAGGACGACAGCTACAGCCACCTGGCGCCCGACCACGCCACGCGCCTATGCGCGCTCGACGGCCTTCGCCGCACGGTTTATGTGGGTGGCTTTGCGAAGATTTTGGCGCCGAACTGGCGCATCGGGTTTCTGGCCGCGCCGCCTGGCCTGACAGAGCGCCTGCTCGACACCAAGCTGCTGTCGGCGCTGACAACGCCCTCAATCCTCGAAAAGGCGCTGGCGTTGTGCATGGAACAAGGCCAGCTGCGCCGCCACGCAGAACGCCTGCGCCGCCGGTTGGCGCAGGCGCGCGCCCGCAGTGTGCAGCTCGCCGAAGCGGCCGGTTTTGGTTTTGCCGCTGAGCCCACTGGACTGTTCGGCTGGGTGGAAACCGGCGTGGACACCGACGCGCTGGCGCAGCGCATGCTGGACGAAGGCTATTTGCTGGCACCCGGCGCGCTGTTCCATGCAAGCCGCCAACCCAGCACGCTTATGCGGGTCAACTTCGCCGCCGCGCAAGACGCAGCGTTTTGGCGCGTCTGCGAGCGGGTGCGCGGGTGAGCCGATACACCCCCTGAGTCGCTGCGCTCCTTCACCCCTCTCTCGGTTCGCTGCGCGATCCGGGAGGGGGGACGCCGCCAGCGCGGCGGGGCGGCCCTTGCGCGGCGGCACTGGTATGCGCCGCACTGATCTCTATGGCAGCGAAGCTTCGTCTCGCGGCCCCATGCGTCCCGCTAAGCGCTAGCTCGCTCGTACTACTTCGAGCGAAGAGAGCACGCGCAGCAAGGCGCGGTTGACTTCCTCCGGCTCCATTTCGTAGGTTTCGTAGAGCTCCCGAATGGCGGCGCAGTCGCCGTTCTCCAGCGCCAGCGCCATGTCGAGCGCAGGCGCATAGGGGCCGGTGTGCAGGACAGCCGCGTCGTAGATGCGCTCCGACAACGGCACCCGGTGCAGCGCGTTGCCCAGTGGCTCGCCAAGCAGGTCACCCAAGCCGAAAAACAGGCCGCACAAATAGACCTCGCGGCGCAGCTCGTTCTGGATGCCTGCTTCGAGCAGATGGTTGGTGAGTTGGGCGCGAATCACGGCCGACGCGCGCACAGGTTCCAGGTCGGGCTCGGTGCTGGCGTGCGGCAGTTGCTCAGACAGCCAGCGCTTGAGCGAACCGTAGCCCATCATCACGAAACCGCGACGCAGCGAATCGATGCCGGTGCGCAGGCCGAGCGCTGCCGAATTGGTGTACACCATGAAGCGGTAGGCCAGCAGCGGGTCTTCGCTCAGGATGTCTTCGAAGTGCTCAAGCGATTCGTCCGCGTCGATGGCCTTCATGAGCCGGAAGATCACTGAATGCGAGGGTTGAATGGGCTGGTGGCGCAGTTGGTGCAGCACGTCCTCCACTGGCCAACCCGCCACGGCCAAGGCCTTGTGCTTGTCCAGACAGTGCGACACCAGTGCGCGGCTGGGCAGGTTGTCGTACATCTGCCCATCAATCACTGGGCTGACGGTGGGCGGTGGAGCCTTTTGCTTTTGCGCAGCAGTGCGGGCCACCTGCTGCGCCTGCAGAGCGGCGGCAGCCTCCTCAGGGCCCAAACCGATCAGGCTGTTGTCAAAGAACGCGGCAATGTCTGGTGGCGGAATGTTCGACAGTTCGCCGCGCCACACCAGTCGCAGCCCACGCTGGTGGGCTGCGCGCACCTGGGCGTGGATGGCAGAGTCCTCCAGCCAGTCGCCCGGAACCGCTATCCAGGGTGCGCCGCGCGGTGCGTGTTCCAGCATTTCGCAAAGCAACTGTCGGTTTTGTGGCGCCAGCAGGAGGGGCGGGCTGCTGGCGGTCCAAAGCTCCACCAGCGTGCGCAACAGGTGCGGTGTATCGACGGGCGCCAAGGCGTCGCTTTGGACGATGAGTTCAATGCCGGCGAGCGTGCGCGCGCGTCCCCACAAAGGCCTGTAGGCGAGAACCAGACTGCCAAGAACGGATTGGACCATGCGCTGTATGGCGTGCGCAGCACACGCCCCAAATCAGGAAATAAAGTTGAACAGCGACAGCTTCTGCACCATGGCGTAGGACTTCAGGGCTGCCTCGTTGCCGACTTGCTGGTTCTGAAAGTCGGAGATGCCCTGAATCATATCGAGGTCCTCGGCCCGGGAACGGTCGGCTTCGAGCTGAACGCTGCGGGTTTCCTGGTTGCCGCTGATTCTGTCGGCACGGTTAAGCAGTTCGCCGGCGAAACTGCGCACGTTTTGCAGGCGTGCAAGGCCGGTGTCCAGGTTGGCCAGCGCCTGGCTGACGGCCTGGGAGGCTGGGTTGCTGGAGCCCGCGGCGCCAATATCGCGAATGGCGGAGTCGACCACGTCGAAAATGCTGTTGCTGGGTGTGATCGAGAGCGTCATGGTGTCCCCCGCCTGCGGCTTACCCGTCAGGTTGAGGCTCAGGCCCGGAATTTCATTCACCGGAATCGACGCAGGCTGACCAGGGTTGAAGTCGGCCGAGTTAAAGGTCACGCTGCCATCGAGCGGCGGTGTCGCCGGAACCGCCGTGCTGGTGATCGTGTAGTTCGCCGCCAGCGTGCCCACTGTGCTGCCCGCAGCGTAGCTGACGCTAATTTGGTAGTCCAACGCGTTCCCGCTGCTGTCGATCTGCACCAATGTGGGGTTGGTGCTGGTCACTGCGCTGGAGCCCAGGCCGTGCGTGGCAGGCGTCGCTGCGGCTACTTGCACACCAAAGACACCATCGCGCTGCGGCCGGAACATAAAGGCCGAATCACCGTCCAAGGTGCCGGGAATCGAAACGGCAGAGCCCGCCACTTGTCCCGCCAGACCGTCGAATTCTCCCAGCGCGTTCAGAAACGGTGCGGCAGCGCTGCCCAGAGCGCTCAGCAGTGGGACGCCGTTGGTGTCCTTGCGGTTGGCGACGTCTTGCAACTGCGTGCGCAGCCCCTGCAGCTGACTGGCCACGGTGGCGCGGTCGCTGTCGTTGAAGGCACCATTGCCGGCCGATACCACCAGCTCTCGAATCTCCTGCATTACGCCGATGGCGTCGCCCAGCGTGGATTCGGCCTGCGCTACCGCGTTGCGCTGCAGATCAAGGGCGCGCTGCTCGGTCTGAATGCGGCCAATGCGGGTCATCGCGCGTTCAGCCTGCGCCGCGGCAACCGGGTCGTCGCTGGCGCGCAGCACCCGCTTGCCAGAGGTGAGGTTTTCTTGCAGATTGACGAGTGAACTCTGCCGCGTGCTCATGTTGCGCAGCGCGTTCTCGTACATGTTGGCGGTGGCCACGCGGTTCATTGAGTTGCTCATGACGAAATCCTTGGCAATCAGCGGCCCATGCTGCTGATCAGGGTGTCGAAGACGTTCTGCGCGATTTGAATCATCTTGGCCGAGGCCTGGTAGGCCTGTTGGTACTGGATCAGGTGCGCCGCTTCCTCGTCGAGATTTACGCCTGAAACGGCGGTGCGGTCGCGCTCCAGGTTCGCGGCAAAACTGGCAGAGAGCACTTGGGCGAACTGTGCGCTTTGCGTGCGCGCGCCGACCTGCGCCATTGCTCCGGCAAAACCATCGCTCAGTGAAGCGCCGTCAAACATCTTGGCGTCGCGCAGACCCATCAGGGCGCTGGCGTTGCCGGTGTTGCGCTTGTACCAGTCGCCGTACTGCGGGTCCAGAACATTGCCGACGGTGACGGTATCGCCGGACTTCGGCGAGCCTCCCAGCGTGATTTCCCAGCCATCGATGGTGATGGGCTGGCCCGCGGTATAGGCGTACGGTGGGCCGGCAAGGGGCACGGGCGGGTCGACAGATACGTCTACCAGCGCGTTGGTGTTGCCCGCAACCGTGAAGGTGGTGGGTGGACCAGAAGTGAAGGTCAGCGTGACCCCGCCGCCAGTGGTGGCGGGCAGGACGGGTGAGGGCGGTGCCACAAAACCTGTGCTGGTGGGCTGCCCCGTCGCTTTGAGGCTGGCCAGCTGCAGGCTGCCGGCATTTGCCGGCCCCATTTTCGCGTTCACGGGGCTGGCCGCCGCCAGCTGCGCAGGTGAAAACTGCTGCGCCTGCATCTTTGCGGCGGCGTCCTTCATCGGGTTCACGAAAAACTGGTCGCCGGAGGCAGGTGCACCACCAATGGTGACTGCCAGCCCTCGTGCAGTGAAGAAAGCTCCCAGTTCAATCGAGTCGACAAAGGCTTGCGCGTTCCCACCGGGTTGGGTGGTGATGGCGCCGCCACCCGTTCCATTGAACGTCACCACAAAGCTTGAGGCCGCCAACTTGCTCGTGTCCGAGAAAGCGACGGTCAAGCTTGCCGCCGAGGTATTGGCGGCTGCCGCCTTGGGCTGCAGCGGCACGACGTCGGCGAAAAGCGCCTTGCCCATGGTGCCGTCAAGCGTCAGCCCCAACTCGTTTTGTTCGTTCAAGCTCAGTGAAATGGAGGTGGCCATGCGGTTGAGCAGCAAGTAGCCTTCTTGCAGGTCGCTGTTTTGAAACCGCAGCAGGCCGGCTATCTCGCCGCCTCCCAGCGTGGCATCGCCCAACTCCTGCTTTACAGAAGCCCCCGGTTGCTGAAAAAACAGGCGCGTTTGTCCGCTTGCGGCACCGAAATCGGTGGGGTCAGCAACGGACAAAGAACCCGCCATTCGGCCAAGCACCAACGGCTGGCTACCGGCTACAAACACGCTCAGCGTGCCGTCGTCAGCGAGCACCTGGGTGGTTTGAATGAACTGGTTGAGGTCGCGTACCAACTGGTCGCGCTGGTCGAGCAAATCGTTGGCGGGTTGGCCGTTGCCTTTGGCGCGGGCAATCTGCTCGTTCACGCCAGCAATGCTTTGTGCCAACTGGTTGACGGAGCTGACACCGCCTTTGATTTGTTCGTTGACGGTGGTGGAAATGTCGTCCAGCCGCGCGGCAGCGCCCACCATTCGCTTGCCAGTTTCGTCCATGCGGGTCAGCACGATGCTGCGGGCCGTCAGGTCGGTGGGCGAATTCACCACATCTGACAGGGAGTTCATCATGTCGTTGATGGCAGCGCCCAAGCCAGCCGGCCCGCCGGAAAACACGTCCTGCAACTGCTGCAGGCGCTCCACGCGGGCGGTATCGCTGGCGTCCACCGACGATGCGGCAGTGGCCTGACGTGTCAAAAGCTCGCTGTGGTTGCGCAGAATGGTCTGCACGTCAACACCCTTGCCGATGTAGCCACCACCAGTGAATTGGCCCTGCACCGTTTGCACCACTACCGACTGGCGCGAGTAGCCGGCCGTGTTGACGTTGGCAATGTTGTGGCCAGCCGTCTGCAGGCCAATCTGGTTGGCAAGCAGGGCACCCGATCCGACGTTGAGAAGGCCCATGTCTGCGCCTTAGGCCTGTGGCTGCTGTGCGCGCAGCGCACTCTGAATGGCGCCGCCGAGCTTCTTGGCGTAGGCCGGGTCGGTGGCGTAGCCCGCCTTTTGCAGTTCGGCGGCATACGCCGTGGCAGAGCCGGTATTGGCGCGCGCCTTCTCGTACCGGGGGTTGTCGTTGATCAGGCGGGCGTAGTCGCGAAACGATGCCTCGTAGGAGTCGTAGGCGCGGAATTTCGCCACCACTTTGCGGGCCACACCGTTCTCGTATTCGGTGGTGGTGATTTCTGCAACTTTCCCGGTCCAGCCGCGCCCGGCCTTGATGCCAAACAGGTTGAACGAGGTCGAGCCGTCGGCATTCTTGATTTCGCTCTTGCCCCAGCCAGTTTCGTGGCCAGCCTGGCCCAGCATGAAACTCGACGGGATGCCACTCTCGAGGGCCACGCGCTCGGCGGAACTTTGGTGGTACTGCACGAAATCGTCTCGACCCTTGGGCGCAGGACCCATAGGCGCTGCTGGGGCGAGCGAAGTCCTTGGCGCAGGACGCGCAAGGCTGAGGGTGGAGGGCGATACCAGATTGACGTCGCCGCCCATCAACTGCTGGGCAAGCTGCCGCGAAATGGCTTCAGACAAGCCGCCGGGCTGCCCCGACATCTGCACCGAGAGCTGTTGATCGAGCAGGTCCGCACCCAAATCGCCCTGGGCGCTGTCGAGCAGGCCCGACTTCATCGTCGCTTCGCGCATGCTCTTGATCATTTCGCGCATGAACAGAGATTCGAACTGTTTTGCGGCTTCCTTGGTCGCTTCCGCGCTGTTGAGCCCGGCTTGGTACTTGAGGTTGTTGAGCGAGCGGGCGTCCACCGCCAAGGCATTTGAGGTGCTGGCCGCGGTGGTGGCTGAGAGTGACATCGCCATATCAGACCTCCCTGTGCAAAGAAGATGTGCGCATCAAATGACCTCCAGCTCGGCGTTGAGCGCGCCGGCAGCCTTGATGGCCTGAAGGATGGCGAGCAGGTCGCCCGGTGTGGCGCCCAGCGCATTGAGCGCACGCACGACGTCGGCCAGCTGCGGCGAGGGCGGCACTTGAATGATGGCGCCCGGCTCCTGGTTGATCTTGATGCTGCTTTGCTGCGCCACCACCGTCTCGCCCTTGGAGAAGGGGGCAGGCTGGCTGATGATGGGGGTCGAGCTGATGGTGATCGACAGGTTGCCGTGCGCAATGGCGCAAGGGCCCAGGGTGACAGCCTGATTAAGGACCACCGAACCAGTGCGGGCGTTGATGACCACCTTGGCAGCTGGCGCAATGGCCTCGAGCTGCAGTTCTTCGAGTTCGGCAATAAAGCCTACGCGGGCGCCGCGCTCGGTGGGCGCGCTGACCTGCACCGTGCGGCCGTCAAGCGCGGTGGCCCGTCCGGCGCCCATGCGCTTGTTGATGGCTTGGGCCACGCCGCGTGCGGTCTGGAAATCGGAGGCATTCAGACCCAAGGTGATGAAGTCGCCTTCGTTGAGCGGCGTGGGCACCGAGCGTTCTACCTGGGCGCCCTGCGGAATGCGGCCCGCGCTTAAGTGGTTGATCTGCACCTTGCTGCCGCCGGACGAAGCACCGGCGCCACTGATGACCACGTTGCCCTGCGCCAAAGCGTAAATTTCGCCGTCGGCACCGCGCAGCGGCGTCATCATCAAAAGGCCGCCTTTGAGCGACTTGGAGTTGCCCATGGAAGACACCGTGGCGTCGATCTGCTGGCCCGGCTGAGCGAAAGCAGGGAGCTGCGCAGTCACGACCACGGCCGCGACGTTCTTGAGCTGCAACTGCGACGAAGCCCCTGCGGGCAAGCTGATGCCCATCTGCTGCAGATAGTTCTGCATGGCCTGTGTGGTGTAGGGCATTTGCGTAGTCTGGTCGCCCGTGCCGTCCAGGCCCACTACCAGCCCGTAGCCCGTCAACTGGTTGCTGCGAACGCCTTGCACCGCGGCCACTTCCTTCACGCGCAGAGCATGCACAGGCAAGGCGGCGGCGAGTGCCAAAAGGCCAGCGCACAGCGCTGCCGAGGGCATACGAAGAAGGGGGGGGGCGCACGAAGCTCATGGCCTCATTGTGTTGCGGACCCCGGCAGACGAAGTGCCGATAAAGGCTTGCTTCACCCGTCAATTGCTGCGGCCAGATGGGGTGTTGTCCGGCTAAAAGAATCAAGCAAAAATGGCCTCTAGCGCTTATCTGGTAAGCGCTAGAAGCTATTAATTTTGATTGTTGTCGAACCGAGTCTTTGGAGTTTGACGAAGCAAAGCAAAGACTACAGACGCGGGCAGCAGGTCCTCAGAACGGGGTCACGGTGTTGAAAAATCGCCCGAGCCAACCAGTGACCTGCGCCTCGCCCTGCGCACCACGTCCGCGCGACTGGATGCGTACGTTCGCCACCTGGGTGGAATTGACCAAACTGCCCGGCTGCAGCGTGCGCGGATCTACCGTGCCTGAGAAGCGCAGCACGTCCACGTTCTCGTTCACGCCAATTTGTTTTTCACCTGCGATGACCAGATGCCCGTTGGGCAGCACCTGCATAACCGTCGCAGTGATCGACCCGGTGAAGGTGTTGGCGCTTTCGGTGCCGCCTTTGCCTGCGAAGGTGTTGCTCGATTTCGCGCCAAGGGTGGTTTTGTCGGCGAACTTTGTGCCCACAATGGGCAGCGAGGAAATGCCAGCATCAATCCCGGAGGAACGGTCCACAGTGGAGGAAGACTTCTGGCTCGCGGTAATGTTCTCAACGATCACCACCGTCACACTGTCGCCCACCATGCGTGCGCGCCGGTCTTCGAACGCCGGCCGATAGCTTGCGGTGTGAAAAAGGCTTCCCGTGACCGGGCCTTGCACTTGAGGCTGCGGTGCGACCTGAACTGGTGTTGTCGGCAATATGTCCACTGGCGGCGTTGGCGACATGCTGGCACAGCCGCCCAGCGCAAGCGCTAAACCGGCGCTTACCCAGCGCAGCGCCACAGCAGGCGAGCAGAAAAATGTGAAGCGCATGGCTGAGGTCCTCAGGTTTAGAGCTGAGCCAGTTTGGCGAGCATTTGGTCGGAGGTTTGCACCGCCTTGGAATTCATCTCGTAGGCGCGCTGCGTCTGGATCATGCTGACCAGCTCCTGCACCACGTTCACGTTCGAGGTCTCCAGGTAGCCTTGCACCACCGTGCCCAAGCCATTGGTTCCCGGCGTACCCTGCGTGGGTTGGCCGGAGGCGGCAGTTTCGATGTACAGGTTCTCGCCGCGCGGCTCAAGACCGGGCGGGTTGATAAAACTCGCCATGGCCAGGTTGCCCAGCGGCTGCGGCGCAGTGTTGCCAGGCAGCAGTGCGGAGACCGAGCCATCCTGGCTGATGCTGATAGCCGTCGCGCTGGGCGGAATGGTGATGCCGTTGGCCACAGGCAGCCCGGTGGAAGTCACCAAGCGGCCTTGGGCATCGACCTGGAACGAGCCGTCCCGCGTGTAGCCTGCCGTGCCGTCGGGCATGGTCACCTGGAAAAACCCGTTTCCCTTGATGGCGACGTCCAGGTTGTTGTTCGACTGCTGCAGGCCGCCTTGCATAAAGTTGCGGCTGGTCGCGACCGTGCGCACGCCAAGGCCCAAGTGCAAGCCAGTAGGCAGTTGGTTCTGCTCGGTCGTCTGGCTGCCGACTTGGCGCAGATTCTGGTAAATCAGGTCTTGGAACACGGCGCTGGCGCGCTTGTAGCCGGTGGTGGAGACGTTGGCCAGGTTGTGCGAGATGACGTCGAGCTGCGTCTGCTGCGCTTCCATGCCGGTCTTGGCGATCCAGAGGGAATTGATCATGGTGGCTCCTTGCGTGAGGTCCGTGAGGTGCGTGAGGTACGGGCGAAAGCGCGCGCCGTGCTCAGCCGTTGAGGCTCAGCAACTGGCTGGCCGATTTGTCGTTGGTTTCTGCGGTTTGCAAGAGGCGCATCTGCTGCTCAAACTGGCGTGAGGCATCGATCATTCCGACCATGCTTTCCACCGGGTTCACGTTTGAGCCCTCTAGCGCACCAGCCAGCAGGCGGGCGTTGGCGTCCTGCGGCACGGGCTCGCCGGAGCGTGCGCGAAACAGCCCGTCGTCGCCGCGCACCAGTGGGTCTTCTTGCGTTGGGGTGGCCAGCTTCAGTCGGCCAATGGCCGATGGCGGCTGCCCTGCGACCTTGGCTGTAATGGTGCCGTCTGAGCCGAGTGCGACTTCTGCTCCAGGCGGCACATCGATGGGCGCACCACCGTCAGAGAGCACCGGCAAACCGGTGCCGGTCAGCATTTGCCCATTGGCGTTCACTTCAAACGCACCACTGCGTGTGTACGCCTCAGTTCCGTCGAGCCCCTGCACGGCAAACCAAGCGCTTCCCGATGCCATTGCATCCAGTGCCCGGCCAGTGCGCTGCACAGCGCCGGGCGTATCGCGGTAACCGGAGGTGGCTTCGAGTGCGAATACCCGTGTGCTGGCGCCGTCGCCTTGCAACGGAACCGAACGGAAGGTCGACAGCTCGGCGCGAAATCCTGCAGTCGAGGCATTGGCCAGGTTGTTGGCCAGCACCGACTGCCGCTGCGCAGCCGCATTTGCGCCCGTCATGGCGGTGTAGATGATGCGGTCCATATGGCCTCCGAAGGGTCAGGCGCCTAAATCAGCGCAGGTTGACGAGCGTGGACATGATCTGGTCCTGCGTCTTGATGGTCTGCGCATTCGCTTGGTAGCTGCGCTGCGCCGTCATCATGTTGACCAGCTCGGCAGTCAGATCGACGTTGGAGTCTTCCAGGGCGCCAGCGCGCAACATGCCCATGTTTCCTGCGCCGGGCTTGCCCACGACGGCAGTGCCAGAGTCGTTGGTCGCGATCCAGTTGTTGCCGCCTACGGGCGCCAAGCCTTGGGCGTTGCGGAAGTTGGCCAGCGCGACTTGCGCCTCGGCGCGTGTAATGCCGTTGGAGTAGCTGGCCATCACCATGCCATCGTTGGAGATGTTGATGCCGGTAAGCTCGCCCGAGGCATAGCCATCTTGTGTGAGGTCAGCGACCGAAAACTTGGCACCGAATTGCGTTGCCTTGGCAAGATCAATGTCCACACTCCACGGGGTTGGAGCTGTCGGACTGTTCGGGTTCACAGAGCTCGAATCGACCGTGATCGTAAAAGGGGACGCGCTGGCCGCTGCATCAAACCTGCCGTTGCCGTCAAAGGCGATCGAGCCCAAGCTGGTAGCGGCTGGGTCGAGGTCGTTGAAAACCTCCCACGTGTTCGCCGTTGCCGCCTTGACGAAGTACAGACTGACAGGCACGGCAACGCCTTGGCTGTCGTACACATTGAGCGATGTGCCGTAGGTCGAACGTGGGGTGGGCGGCGTTGCGGCGGCTGCGTCTTTGGCGCGGGCATCGAGGTTAATCACCGCGGTTATGTTCTCGGTCTCCTTGGCCTGGATGGGCGCACCCGTGGGGAAGCTCAGTGGAACAGGCTCGGACGTGCCTTGACCGGTCGTGCTGTCTACCTTGAACCCCATTACCTTGGCGCCGCCGTTGCTCACCAGATCTCCCGACTTGTCGAGCTTGAAGTTGCCTGCGCGGGTATAGGCGGGCGAGCCATCGGGCTGCTGCAACGCGAAGAAGCCACCGCCATTGATGGCTACGTCCAGGTTGTTTCCGGTAATGGTGATGTTGCCTTGCGAAAATTGCTGGGCTACGTTCTCGACCTCAACGCCAATGCCGGCATTGCTGCCGCCGGCGGCGCCAATCGAGGATGCAACGATGTCCGCAAACTCGCCTCGCGACCCTTTAAATCCGGTCGTGTTGGCATTCGCGATGTTGTGGCCAATGATGTCCAGGTTCTTGCTGGAGGCGTTGAGGCCGGAGAGTCCTTGCTGAAAGCCCATGGTGTGCTCCTGAAAAAAAAGGGGTCGAGAGGGGTGCGTTAAAGAATGGCTTTGAGAGAGCTGTAGCTGGCGGTGCCGCCGCGCGAGAGCTGCAAGGCCAGAGCGCCGTTGTCAATGCTCACGGCGGTAACCTTGTCGGTGGATAGCGCCGTGGCATCTACGGTGCTCTCACCATTGGTAGCAACCACCTTGAAGCGGAACGGGCCGCTGCCTGCGGTCTCGCCGGCCTCCCATTCAAAGTTGTAGCGGCCTGCCTGCATGGCGCCGAGGGCGACTTTTCCGACCTCCTTGTTGCGCGCGTCGAGCACCAGGACCTGCACGTCGGCCGCGGAGCCTGCAAGGTCGAAAGCGCCGCCACCCTTCATCGTCTCGTCGTTGAACTCCAAGGTGTTGTCGGCCACAAGCACGTCGCGGCCGACCATGGCGCTGCCCTGCATCAACTGCTGCGCGGCAAACTGGCCGGCCAAGCCTTTCACTGTCTCGTTCAGCTGCTGGATGCCGGTCACCGTGTTGATTTGCGCAATCTGCGAAGTCATTTGCGCGTTGTCCATCGGATTCATCGGATCCTGGTTGTTGAGCTGAGCCACCAGGAGCTTGAGAAAGCGGTCCTGCGCCTCGTTGGCGCTGTTCGCGGAGTTGGCGTTGGCCGTGCCCGCCCCGGTGTCGACGACGGCGGAGGTGGCAGAGGTTGTGCTGTTGATCATGGTGAAGTTCCGATCTATTGGCCCATCTGCAGGGTTTTAAGCAGCAAGGTCTTGGCCGTATTCATGACTTCGACGTTGTTCTGATAGGAACGGGAGGCGGAAATCATGTTCACCATTTCCTCCACTGCGTTCACGTTCGAATGCGTCACGTAGCCGTCGACGTCGGCAAGCGGGTTGCTTGGGTCGTGCACCTTGCGGCCGGGGGTGTCACTTTCCTGAATGCCGCTGACCTTGACGCCAGCGGCGTTGTCGTTGCCCATGGGCTGCGTCTGGAAGACGACCTGGCGGGCCTTGTAGGCTTTTCCATCTGGCCCGGCGACTGCATCGACGTTGGCCAGGTTGCTGGCCACGACGTTGAGGCGCTGCGCCTGCGCGCTGACGGCGCTGGAGGAGACGTTGAAAATTGAGAACATCGACATGGCGAACCTCGTGGTGGCTTACTGGCCCTGAATGGCGCTGAGCATGGTTTTGGCCTGACCGTTGATAAAGCGCAGCGTTGCTTCGTAGCGCACAGCGTTGTCCATGAACGCAGCGCGTTCTCGGTCCATGTCCACGCTGTTGTTGTCCAGCGAAGGCTGGGTTTGTACGGCGTAGCCCACGGTGCTTTGCTCTGAAAACCCGGACAGTGGAATGTGCCTCGCCTGAGTCGTGCCGTAGCTTCCGCCGCGGCTTTCGTGGCTAGTGGACATTGCATGATTGCCGCCCGTAGCAGCGGTTAGCGCCTCGGTAAACTTCATGTCGCGGGCCACGTAGCCCGGGGTGTCGGCGTTGGCAATGTTGCTGGCAAGAAGACGCTGACGCTCGGCACGCAGCGTGAGCGCGTGGCCTTGGAAGTCGAGCCGGTTGGTCATCTTGTCAAGCATGGTGTGCCTCACATCTCGTTGTCGTAAGCGCAGGGCACATGGCCTGCGGCGTGGATTGATTATGGAAACGCCGCCCATTTCCTAAAGTGAAAAGAACAGCGCTTTGGCTGCGCAGTTCGCCGCTTCATGTCTGGGAGGTCTGCCTATAGTGCGAGGGGTGAAAAGCGCCTGCAAAACAAGCTGCAGGTGCGTTCGCAAGGAGAAACTTATGCAGACCTTGTCTTTAAAACCCCGCCAGTACATGGCGTTGGTACGCGGCCTTGGTGCAGCGCTCTTAACCGCGCTGATCGTCCCATCCGCCTGGGCGCAAGACGCTACCGAACTGTCAAGAATCACCCAGAGCTGGATAGACAGCAGCCTGCGCACTGGCGCGGCGGCCGAGCTCCCGCTGCGCATGGAGGTTGAAGTCGGCGAACTCGACCCGCGCTTACGCTTGGCGCCTTGCGCGCGTATAGAACCGTATCTTCCTGCGGGCTCCAGACTTTGGGGCCGCACGCGGCTCGGCCTGCGCTGTGCCGAAGGCGCCACGCGCTGGAACGTTTTTTTGCCCGTAACAGTCAAGGCATTTGGACCCGCGTGGGTGCTGACTGGAAATGTGTCGACTGGCGCCGTGCTTGCGGAGGGCGACGCCATGCAGACGGAGGTGGACTGGGCTGCCGACCACACCTCTGTGCTCGCCGATCCTGCCCTATGGGTGGGGCAAGTCGCCGCACGTCCGCTCCAGGCTGGACAGGCGCTGCGCCAAGCCATGGTGCGCGCGCCCAAATTGTTTCAGGCCGGCGCCCAAGTGCGCGTGTCGGCGCAAGGGGTAGGCTATGCCGTCAGCGCTGGCGGGCAAGCGTTAAGCGCTGGCAGCAGTGGCCAAACTGTGCGCGTAAGAATGGATAATGGCAAGGTGGTTAGCGGAATTGTCTCTGATGATGGGACAATCTCCGTAAACCTTTAGCGCAATTTCTGCAGTTAGGCCTAAAGTCTTTGGCAAAGGCGTCGAAAACATTCCTACCGGTCCCCGGCATTCAGGGGGCATGGAGAGGACAATGAAAATAGGTCAAACACCGGAACTTACCGCAGCAGCAGCGCAGTCCAACGCCTCCAAACAGGCCAAGGCTGCCGTGCCGGCTGCGCAAGAAGGCACGAAAACGGCTGCGTCGTCGGCGGGCGCTGGTGTGGCGGTCACGCTCTCGCGGAACGCGCGAGACGTTGAGCAAAGCAGCCGCACTTCGTCCGACTTTGATGCGGGCCGCGTCAAGGCAGTGCGCAGCGCCATCGAAAGCGGCACTTTCAAGGTGGACGCGGGTGCCATCGCCGACAAGATGCTCGCCAATGCTGAGGAAATCATTTCCCATTCGCGCGGTTGACGGGTTTTCCCCCCGAAATCTTTGACCGAGTCCTCGCAAGAATACTTTTATGAGCAAACCCAGCGAAGTTGAGGCATCTCTGGAAGCGGTCGAGGTCTCGCTGGCCAAAGTCGGGAAGGCCTTGCAGTCGGCTCAGGCCGCCGATTTGCAAAATTCCAGCGCCGAGCTGCGCGATGCGGCTTTGCGCTTCACCCAAATGTTGGACGTTCATAGTGCACAAGCGCTCGCGCCAGCTATTGCAGTGCGGGTGCGCACCGTGGCAGCGCGCCTGACAAGCCAGCGCGATGCCTTGGCCCGTCTTTCTGCGCAGGTCGATAGGCAAGTTGCGACGGTGTTGCCAGACCAGCCACGATCATCCACTTACGAGCCGCGCTCTGGTGCGCGGGGTGCCGGCGCAGCGCGTATTTACAAGTCAGCCGGGTGAAGATCAGGCATTAAGATTTGAAAAAAAGGGCGCCTGGCGCCCTTTTTTTATGAAATTCCCCGCTAATGGCTGCGCATCTTGGCGCGCAGGCGAGCAATAGACTGGCTGTGCAATTGGCAGACGCGCGATTCGGTGACCCCGAGCACAGCTGCAATTTCCTTGAGATTCATGTCCTGCTCGTAATACATCCCCATGATGAACTGCTCGCGTTCGGGAAGACCCTGAATGGCTTGCACCAGAGAGCTGCGCAACCTTTGGTCGCGCAGCATGGCCATCGGATCGACCTGCGCATCGGCTGTTTCGTGGCGCTCTAGAAAACCTTCTCCATCTTCGCCGTCGCCCCGAGTCATGTCTTCCAGATAGACCAATTGCGTTCCACGCACTTTGCCCAGCAGGCTTTGGTAGTCGGGCAACGACATGTCAAGCTCCACCGCAATTTCAGACTCAAGTGGGCTCCGACCGAGTTTTTGCTCCAGCCGTTGGACTGCTTTTTCGATGTCTTTCTGACTCTTACGCGAGCTGCGAGACATCCAGTCGGTCTCACGCAATTCGTCCAGCATCGCTCCACGGATGCGCTGCGTAGCAAAAGTTTCGAATTGGACGCCTTGCGTGGCTTCGAAACGCGTCAACGCTTCGGACAGGCCGATCATGCCGACCTGAATCAGATCGTCGATTTCCACATTTGCGGGCAGCTTCGCAATCATGTGGTGCGCCAAGCGCCGCACCAGAGGCACGTGCTGGCGCAGCAGCGCATCGCGATCGAGCTGTCCTTTTGCGGTGTACATCACGTCAATGGCTCGTTCCAAATTGCGCCGCGTGGGCGGCGTCACGGGGACATGGTAGCGCAGCGTACATCCCCGCGGGGGCGAGGATTTCGGCATTTTCCAATAGTTCGAGCGCGAGGCGTTGCAAATCTGCAGGACGATCCGGGTCCAGGGCTAGGGTGCGTGGAGCG
This sequence comes from Giesbergeria sp., assembly GCA_034676525.1. Classification (GTDB taxonomy): domain Bacteria; phylum Pseudomonadota; class Gammaproteobacteria; order Burkholderiales; family Burkholderiaceae_C; genus Simplicispira. The sequence continues at coordinate 50,664 of JAUCCA010000012.1, read as the reverse complement.
CGGCCCAAGTGTGTCTGCGCGCATTCGCACACTGCGCGCAGTTGCTGGTGCGCAGCAGCGCGCTGCTGTTGGCCGTGCGCCAACCTGACTACTGTTCCTGAAAGGCCTGCATGGAGAGCGAGCCATTTGAGGTCGCCGTAGGTCTTCATGACGGCTTCGTCCCCCTCTTCAAGCAAAAGCAGGGGAGATGCAGTGGTCTCTGCCATAAGGCTGGAGGCCAGCACGGACGTTGGCGCATACAGCAGCACCACGGAGTAGCGGCGCAGCAGCGGCTGCAAACTGTGCAATGGCGCGGTACTTGAGCGCATGGGCGGGGCCAAAACTGCGAGTCCGCGTGCTGCCGGCAGCACAGCCAGCGATTGCTCGCGCGCGTTTGGTGGGCCTTGCGGGGCGTCAATCCAGAGGTTGTGTTCGAGCAGATCGATCAGCCCTGGCGACTCGGACGTCTCCCTGGCTGAGCCGTCGAGCACGATGGTTGGATACCGCAGGCCTTGCAGATGGGTGCAAACAGCCCACAACAATTCGAGCGAACGTCCTCCGGGTGCGCTCGCAACGGAGATCAACCGCAGGGCATCCTGCGGCGTTCTGCCGTACAGGCTGGTGCCTTGATGAAGGCCGAATTCAAGCATCGACCAGACCTCGCTCGCGTGGCTGCTCCGGAATGTGCGAGAAGAAAAAGTTGAGTTCACTTGCTTTGGGGTCGAACGGTGAACGCGCCACGGAACGCATCGACGTAGCCACCAAAGCTTGGCCATCGGCGGCTTCCCAGTCTTCCGGAACCCGCTGGCCGTTGGTCACGCCACGGAGCAGCAATTGGTGGCGGATGAGCGCGTCCAAGGCCGGGCCGAGTTTTACCGCTTCGTCCACCTTGGTCAGAATTGCTTGCTGCGTGCCTGGAGTCTTGAAAGCCGTCAGGGTGTCGTCCAAGGTGTCGCCGTGGCTGCCGGCGTTCAGCACCAGCAATCGGTTGACTTCTGGAAGATCGAGTACGTCGAGCATGTCGCGGCGACGGGGGTCGCGTGGTGCAACGCCAGTGGTATCGATGAGTACCATTTTTTTGCTGCTAAGCAGGCCGAGCAAGTCCTGCAAAGCAGCTTGGTCGTGGGCCAGATGCGCAACGATGCCCAGCATCCGGCCGTAGCTGCGCAGCTGCTCGTGCGCGCCGACGCGGTAGGTGTCGAGCGTGATCAAGCCTACGCTGGCTGGCCCATGCATGCGTGCGCACATGGCAGCAAGCTTGGCGGTTGTGGTGGTTTTGCCGACGCCGGTCGAGCCCACCAAGGCATAGGTGCCGCCTTGCTCGTACAGCGGCAACATGGCTGCATCGGTCTTGAGGTTGCGCTCCAGCACATCCATCAGCCAGCGCACCGACTCGGCCGCATCCAGGTCTTCTGGCAGACGCTCCAAGATGGTGCGAGCGAGCGCGGGGGAATATCCACCGCGGATCATCTTGAGCATTAAGTTCGACTGAATTGGGTTCTGCCGCGCCTGGCCCAGCCAGGAAAGCGTATTGAAGCGGTCTTCAATCAGCTCTTTCATGGACTGCAATTCGTGCATCAGGTTCTGCTGCCCTGCCAGCGACGGGGCGGGCGCGACAGCAGCAGCCTCGCGGCGTGCGCGGGGCGGGGCAGCCGTGGGTGCCTGCTTCAAAGGGTTGTGGCGCTGTACGGGCGTCGCCAACGCGCGGGGCGCCGGCTGCGCCTCGCTGGGGCGGGCTTGCCGCGCTGGCTCAGGCGCTTGCGATTCGCTCAAGGCGTCGTGGCGGCGACGCAGCATGCGCTCGCGCACATAGTCCTGGAAAGACAGAGTGCTCATTGCCAGTTGCTCGGTGTCTTGGTGCACCGGGTTGCGGGCTGGGCGCTCCTCCATTGCCTCGGACGATGCCGGGCGAGCAGTGCTGCTGCGAGCAGGGGTGTTGGTTTGCGCGGGTTCATCGAGAGCGCTAAGGGTTTCTTCCGCCGTGGCCACCACCTCAACACCATTGGGGGTGGGACGGTTGGAAAGAATCAGCGTGCCATCGCCAAAAGCCATGCGGGCCTTGGCAAGCGCCTCGCGGGCCGTGGGCGCGTGAAAGCGTTGGATGTTCATGCCGTTGCTCCTTTAAGGATGGGGCCAATTCGAATGGTGTGTGTTTCAGGAATTTCGCTGTGGGCCAGAACCTGCAGGCGCGGGGCCACTCGGCGTACCAGGCGGGAAATCGCACCGCGAATCGCGTCGGGTACCAGCAGGCAGGCGGGCAGGCCCATTTCCTCTTGGCGCATTGCGACTTCAGCCGCCTTTTGCGTCAGGATGTCGGCGACTCCGGGGTCCAGGGCTGGTCCGCTGGCATTGCCCAAGGCCTGCACCAGAAGGCGCTCCAGACCGGGCTCGATGGCAATCACGTTGAGCTCGCGCGTCGGGCCGTAAATTTGCTGCACGATTGCTGGGGACAGGGCTACGCGCACGCGCTTGGCCAGTTCCACGGGATCGGTGATGGCGCCGGCAAACTCGGCCAGCGTTTCGATAATGGTGCGAATGTCCCGGATGTGTACAGACTCTTCCAGCAGCAGCTGCAGCACTTTCTGGAACGTTGCGATCGATACCATTTTCGGAACCACTTCCTCAATCAGTTTCGGGGCCAATTTGGCGACATGCTCAACCAGCTGTTGGGTTTCGGTGCGACTCAAAAGCTTGGCTGCCTGCATTTGCATCAAGTGTGACAAATGAGTCGCCATCACGGTTTCCGAATCAACGACGGTAAAGCCTGCCATTTGCGCCGCTTCCTTCTGCTGCTCGTCGATCCAGTGGGCGGGCAGTCCGAACGCCGGATCGGTGGTAGGCGTACCAATAAGCGGAGTGGAAATACCGCCGGGGTTGATCGCGAGGTGCATGCCGGGGAAGGCCTCACCTTCGCCGACCACCACGCCGCGCAGTGTGATGCGGTAGCCGCTGGGCTTGAGTTCCAGGTTGTCGCGCACATGCACGGGTGGGGGCAGGAAGCCCACTTCCTGTGCAAACTTGCGCCGCACGCCCTTGATTCGCGTCAATAGGTCTCCTTGGCGGGTCTTGTCCACCAGCGCAATCAGGCGGTAGCCGAGTTCCAGGCCCAACAAGTCGATGGGTTGCAGGTCGTCCCAGGTCGCTTCGCCATCGCCCGCTGGTGTGGCAGGTGCTTCAACAGGCGGCGGCACCTTGGCGCGCTGCATCAACATCCAGGAAAGGTAGCCCAGAGCCGCGCCAATTGTCAGAAACACGACGTGCGGCATGCCGGGAATGACGCCGAGCAAGATCAGAATGCTTGCCGTAATACCGAGCACTTTGGGCGACATGAACAGTTGTTTCACGATCTGCTGACCCATGTCGGAGTCTTTGCCAACGCGTGAGATCACCATGGCCGCTGCGACAGAAATCAGCAAGCCAGGAATTTGAGCCACCAGCGCGTCGCCGACGGCCATCAGGATGTAGGTGTCGGCAGCCTTGCCGGCAGACAGGCCGTGCTGCAGCATGCCAATGGCGAAGCCGCCCACCACGTTGATCAGCAGGATAAGGATGCCTGCAACAGCGTCGCCGCGCACGAACTTGGACGCACCGTCCATGGAGCCGAAAAAGTTCGCTTCTTCTGAGACCTCGGCGCGTCGGCGCTTGGCTTCTGCCTCGTCAATCAGGCCGGCATTCAGGTCCGCGTCCACAGCCATCTGCTTGCCGGGCATGGCGTCCAGTGTGAAGCGCGCCGAAACCTCGGCAATGCGCTCGGCGCCCTTGGTGATCACGATGAAGTTGATGACCACCAGGATGGAAAACACAATCAGACCCACAGCGAAGTTGCCGCCAATGAGGAAGTGGCCAAACGCCTCAATCACCGCACCGGCAGCCCCCGGGCCCGTATGGCCTTCGAGTAGCACCACGCGGGTGGACGCCACGTTGAGCGACAAGCGCATCAGCGTGGTCAGCAGCAGCACGGTTGGGAATGCAGCGAAATCAAGCGGGCGCAGCATGTAGGCCGCAACCATCATCACCATGAGCGCAACCGCAATGTTGAGCGTGAAGAAGGTATCGAGCAGCCAAGGCGGGATGGGCAGCACCATCAGTGCGAGGATGGCGACCACCAGCAAAGGGGCCGACAGGCCCGATGCGCCGGCTAGGCGACTGCCTGCCCATTGGCGGGCCGAAGTCATGGAATTGTTCATGCAGGCTCACCTTGCCGCGTCGTGCGGGTCAATGGATCAAGTTCTGGTGCGATATAGGGTTCCGGCACGTCGCCAGGCATCTGGCCTTCGCCGCGCAGTGCCGCCTTCAAGCGATACACATAGGCGAGCACCTGGGCCACCGCGGTGTACAAGGCTGCAGGAATTGGTTGATCCAGGTCGGCATTGGCATACAGCGCGCGCGCCAGCATGGGCGACTGCAGCACCGGCACGTCGTGCGTCTTGGCCAGATCGCGGATGCGCATGGCGATCAGGTCTGTGCCTTTGGAGATGACCTGGGGCGCACTCATGCTCTCGTCGTATTTCAGTGCGACTGCGTAGTGCGTTGGGTTCATGACCACGAAATCGGCTTTAGGCACCGCGCTCACGCTGTTGCCGTCGGCAATTTCGCGCTGGCGTCGGCGCATTTGGCCCTTAATCTCTGGGTTGCCGTCGGATTCCTTGTGTTCTTGCTTGACTTCCTGGTGAGACATCTTGAGGCGCTGGCGGAAGAAGAAGCCTTGCAAGGGCACGTCGATCAGGGCGGCCATGAACACCACCAGCAGCAAGAGGCTCATGCCCGCAGTCATCCAGTCGGCGACGTGGGATATGGCAGAGCGCGAGGGCTGCAGCACCAGCATTGCCATCTCGTCAATGCTGTTGCCCAAATAGTTCCAAGCGACGGAAGCCAGGATGCCAGTCATCAGCACCATCTTCGCCACGTTGGACATTTGCTGTTTGGAAAATAGGTTGGCCGCGCCTTTGAGTGGATTCAAGCGGGTGAAATCCGGCGTAATGGGCTTGGCGCTGAACACCCAGCCGCCTGCGCCCACGGCGCTCAGCAAGGCAGCGCCGCCGGTGAGCGCCGCAAACACCATGCTGGCAATAAGCCCGGTGCCGGCCATCGTCTGCAGGCGCGCAATCATGGAGGCAGGCGACTTCATTGTGGTCGCGTCAAATGCCATTTGGCGCACCATGTCCAGACGCAGATGCTCAATCAGGCGCGGGGTGAAGATCAGCAGTGCCATCGCCCCAGCGCCCAAGATCGCCAGGTGCGAGAGATCGCGCGAACGTGCGGCTTGCCCGTCGGTGCGGGCTTTCTGCAGCTTTCGCTCTGTAGCAGGGAGGTTGCGGTCTTGGCTCGATTCCATGGTGGCACGGCGGGGGGTGTCGTGCCATTGTCGTGAGCGGCGCCGGAATCTAAAGCGCGATAAGCGGGTGGGACCCGCCCTTTATCGAGAGCGCCAAATCGGCGTGGCGCGAGCCTAGAACCCCAAGCTTGCCAGCAGATCGTCCACTTGCGACTGGTCGGTGACCACGTCGGAATTTGTTTCGGGGTTGACGACCGGTCCCGACAGCGCTTCTGTTTTGGCTTGTGCTGGGGCCAGTGGTGCATTGGGTGGAGCGGTCTGGATGACGAGTTGCACCAGCTGCCCCTCAATCGTCGCAGCGAGGGCTACCACCCGGGCAATGACCTGGCCGGTGAGGTCGTGAAAATCCTGAGCCATCATGATTTCAGTAAGATGCTCGTCGGCCACCTGCGTGCTCCGCGAGACGTCCTCCAGGAAATTCATGATGGCGCCGGTGGCCACAGCAGCCACCGGGTCGCGAATCAGCTCCTTGCGCATGCGCGTTGCCTCGGCCGCTAAGTGGTCGTGCTGCTGCTTGGCTTGTTCTACCCGCGTAAGTACCTTTTCCGCGGCCTCACCTGTGAGGCGCGAGATGTAAGAGAGCCGACTTTGTGCATCTGGCAGCTCGCCCACGGTGCTGCGCAATTGGTCTGCATAGCCCAGCTCGTTAAGTGAGTCGTGCAACTGGCGTGTGAGCACACCAATTTTCTGATGCAGGTCCGACTCCCCAGGTGGGGGAGCCTCGCGGGAGGCGGTGCTCGATTCCGTCACGATCTACAACCCCGCTTTTTTGATGATCAACGTGACCTTCTCTTCAAGCGTAGCCTTGGTGAAAGGCTTGACGATGTAACCGGCCGCGCCGCCTTGTGCCGCGGCAACGATGTCTTCCTTGCGGGCTTCGGCGGTCACCATCAGCACCGGCAGGTGCTTGAGTTTTTCGTCTGCCTTGATCTCGCCGAGCAACTGAAAGCCATTCATGTTGGGCATGTTGATGTCGGTGACCACGAAGTCGAACTTGGAGTTGCGCAGCTTGTGGAGGGCCGCGACGCCGTCTTCCGCCTCATCGGCATCGGCAAAACCGCTCTCCTTGAGCAGGTTGCGAACGATGCGGCGCATCGTGGAAAAGTCGTCAACGATCAGGAAGCGAAGGGCATTGGCCACGTGGGACCCTTTCGGTCGAAATATGCAAACACGCTGTCTAAGGACGCGAGGCGGGAGCAGGCGTTTCGGCAACCGGGGCGCTCGCCGCTACAGCTGCGGCGCCGGTTGCCACCGGAGTTTCACTTTGTAATTCACTCGATTGTGCCGCAGGAGCAGCGCCAGCGCCGCCAAGAAGGCGTTCTTCGGCTTCCTGGGTGAGCACGGTAACCGTAATGCGGCGGTTGGCAGCGGCACGCGGATGCGCTGAATCATAGGGTTCGCTTGCCCCCAAACCGATCACGCGCGCCAACTTGGCGTCGGGCATGCCGGCCGCCACGAGCTCACGGCGCGATGCGTTGGCCCGATCTGCCGACAATTCCCAGTTGCTGTAGCCACGGTCGCCATTGCCGTAAGGGGTGGCATCGGTGTGACCTGCAATGCTGATGCGGTTTTCTACCCCGCCCAGTGCAGCGCCAATTTCGCGCAAAATTTCGCGCATATACGGTTTGACCAAGGCGCTCCCGCTGTCAAACATGGGACGGTTCTGGTCGTCCACGATTTGGATTTGCAGTCCGTCGGGGGTCACCTGGATCACGATCTGTGAGCGGAATTCGTTCAGCCGCGGGTTCCCCTCAATGATGGCATCCATCCGCGCGCGCAGCGCCTTGATGCGCTGAGCGTCGCGTTCAGCCTGCTGGGCCCGCAGCGCCTCAGCCGACAAGCGCTTATTGTTGTTTTTCTCTGCATCTGTGCGGCGCACCTGGCCGTGGACCTTTGCGAGGTCGTTTCCGCCGCCCGGAATGATGCTCGAACTGTTGCCCGAACCGTCGCCCCCACTCATTGCAACCTTCATGGGAGAGCTGAAGTAGTCGGCAATGCCTTGCAGCTCGCCTTTGGCGGTGGAACCCAGCAGCCACATCAACAGGAAAAACGCCATCATGGCGGTCACGAAGTCGGCGTAGGCAATCTTCCAGGCCCCACCGTGCACCGCGTGATGGGCCTTCTTGACGCGCTTGACGATGATCGGTTGGAGCTTCTTTTCCGCCATCGTGCAGCCCTACTTCTTGCCCTTTACGTGGGCTTCAAGTTCCAAGAACGTGGGCCTTGCGTTCGAAAAAAGTACCTTGCGACCAAACTCAATGGCCGTCGCCGGGTTGTAGCCCTGCATGCTGGCAAGCAGCGTCGCCTTGATGCACTGGAACTCCTTGGCGGCCTCGTCAACCTGCTGCTCCATTAGGCCTGCCAGCGGTTCGACGGCGCCGTAGGCCAGCAAAATACCCAAAAAAGTGCCTACCAAAGCGGAGGCAATCATGCCGCCCAGCACCGAAGGCGGTTGACCCACCGAGCCCATGGTGTTGACCACGCCAAGCACGGCGGCCACGATGCCAAAGGCTGGCAGAGCGCCTGCAAGCCTGGCGAGGGCGGCAGCTGGCCCGCGCGCTTCCTCGTGGTGGGTGTCGATTTCGCTGTCCATCAGGGACTCAATTTCGTGCGAATTCAGGTTGCCCGACACCATCATGCGCAGATAGTCGGTCAGAAACTCGATCACATGGTGGTCGGACCCCACCGCCGGGTACTTCTTGAAAATTTCTGATTCTGCCGGCGACTCCACATCCTTTTCAATCGCCATCAACCCGTCCTTGCGGGCCTTCTGCAGGATTTCATAGAGCATCGCCATGAGCTCCATGTAGCGTGCCTTCGTGTACTTGGAGCTTTTGAACAGGCGGGGAAAGGCCGACAGCGTGGCTTTCAGCACCTTGGGCTGGTTGGTGATGATGAACGACCCAAACGCCGCGCCGCCGATCGTGATCATCTCAAACGGCAAAGCTGACAGAAGCACATCGACGTTGCCCCCGTGCGCGACGTACACGCCGAACACGCAACCGAAGGTGATGATGTAACCGATGATGACAATCATGTTGGCGCGATTCTGGCAGAGAGTTGTTCTGGAAAAAGTGAAAAGTGGCGCGGGAAAGCCCGACAGTTCGCGCAAAGCCCTGCTGTGTTGCTATCCGGTGCATCAAATTGGGCCCAGAGCTATAGCTTAATGTTCCCTTGAATTGCGGTGGCCTACACTTAAGATGGCCGTCGATGCCAACGGTTGGCATGCGCAGCGCGTCACGTTCAGGATCTGCACTTTTATGGCCCTAGTAACCGAACCTTCCAGTGCGCAGCGTGAGCTGCTGTTGATCCTTCGGCGGGCTTGGGAACGCGCTGCTCGACAGGATATGCCAGGGGCTCTCGCTGCCTTCAGCGAGGTGCTCGCCCTCGACCCAAAACGCGCCGACATCTGGCAAGAGGTGGGTCGTACCTACGCGAGAATGCACAACTGGGCGCTGTGTCTCTCGAGTGTTGATCTCGCGCTCACGCTTGACCCGGCGCTTGTCGGCGCGCGGCATCTGCGGGCAATGGCACTTTTTCACCAAGGCCAGCGTGTGCAAGCTGCTGCTGAGATTGACACGCTCTGCGCTGCGCAAGCGGTTGAGTTGTTTTGGGCTTCGCGTGCCTATATCCATGGACACAGTGGAACCAGACCAGAGCAGACGCTTGAGGTTTTTCAGGAGTGGGGCCGACGCTTTTCCGATCCACTTACGCGCCGCGCGCCGCCCCTGCCTGTGCGCGACCGCGACCCGCGAAGGCGCTTGCGCGTTGGGTATGTGACTGCTGATTTTCGGGAGCATTCCATCGCCTTCTTCATGCTCCCGGTACTGCAGCACCACGACCGTGCAGCGTTTGAAGTGCATGTTTATTCAAGCAGTCGACGTGATGCTTTCACCGAGACGCTGCAAGCGGCGACTGAGTATTGGCACGAGGTTGCAGAGCTCGACGACGAAGCGTTGAATGCTCGTATCCGCTGCGATGGCATCGACGTATTAGTCGATCTGTCGGGTCATACAGAGGGGCACCGGCTGCTCACGTTTGCGCGCCGTGCCGCGCCTGTACAAGTCACCTGGCTAGGGTTCATGCTTCCCCTTGGCATGAAGGCCATGGACTACCGCTTGGTCGATTCGGGCATTGCTCCAGCGGGTCATGAGAAGTACTACAGCGAAGCGCTGTTTCGCTTGAGCTGCATGGCGAGCTATGCCCCGCCTGAATATTCCCCCCTGTGCGAAGAGCCTCCCATGCTTAGGAACGGCTACCCCACACTCATATCGCTAAACAGCTCGGCCAAAATCACCGACGACATGCTGCGCGTCTGGGGACGCATCCTGAAGGAGCGCACGGATGCGCGCTTGATCATCATGGTGAAGGAGCACTCCGCGGATGCTGCCCAGGCTCACATGCAACCACGGTTGCAGTTCGCCGGACTGCCTCTGGACAGGGTATTCGTTCTCCCGCAACAGCCTTTGGACCAGTTTATGGAACTGGGACACGTCGCCGACGTCGCACTGGATACCGCGCCCATATCGGGAGGCACGACCACTTTGCACGCGCTCTGGATGGGGCTTCCTATCGTCGCGTTGAACGCGGAGCGCGGCGTGGATGCATCCACTGCGCGGACTTTGCAGGGTTTGGGCTTTGGCGGTGAAATTGCGCGGGACGAGCAAGCTTACGTGAATGCCGCCCTGCGCCTGATGAACGACCCGGACGGTCTCCGGCAACAGCGCCTGTCACAAAGGGACCAACTGCAGCGCAGCGTGCTCATGGACTACCCGGCGCGCACGGCAGAAGTGGAAAAGGCGTACCGCCTGATGTGGCTCAACTGGCTGCGCGGTGAGCCCATCGCGCTCAGCGTGGCGGCAGACTTGCCAGCGCTGTTGTCTGAAATGGAAGGCAGCTCGTGACTCTGCCTGCGGCGCAACCAGCCACGGACTGGGTGCCTTTGCTGGTGCCCGACATGCCCTCGCCGCAAGAACTATTGCCCTGGCTGGAACGCATGCATGCGGCTCGCCAGTACTCCAACTTTGGCCCACTGGTGTGCGAGCTGGAGGCCGCGCTGGCTCAGCGCTTCGATCAGCCGGCCGAGTACGTCTCAACTGCCGCCAACGCCACGCAGGCGCTGGAGTTGGTGCTGCAGGCGCTCCATCTGCCCCGCGGCGCCCGCGTGCTTTTGCCCGCTTTCACCTTCGTCGCCACTGCTACCGCGGTGGTACGCGCAGGTGGCGTACCGGTGCTGGCCGATGTGGATGCGGACACCTGGATGCTCACCCCCGCTATCGCTCGCGCCGCTTGCAATGTCATGCGCATCGACGCAGTGCTGCCCGTCGCTACTTTCGGCATGCCGCACGACATGCAGGCGTGGCAGCAGTTCGAGCACGACACAGGCCTGCCGGTCGTCATCGACGCCGCTGCGGGCTTTGGCAGCCAATGGCTGCAAGGAGCGCAGGGCACGCTGGTTTTCAGTCTGCACACTACCAAAAGCCTGCCAGCGGGCGAGGGTGGACTGGTCGTCTCCACGCGCCCCGGCCTGGCCGAACGGGTGCGCCAGCTCAGCAACTTCGGCATCAACCTCGACCCCGCCGCAGGTGTGCCCTTGGGCGCGCTGGCTAGCCTGGGCACCAACGCCAAGATGAGCGAATACCATGCAGCGGTTGGTCTCATATCGCTACAGAAATGGGAGCTATCGGCGCTCACTAGAAGAGCGGTACAGGCGGATTTGATACATGAACTCAGCCAGGCCGGCCCTTATCGCTTGGCATGGCAGGCGCAGGGCGCCGGGGGGCCACTGATGGCCCCCACACTGCTGTGCGCGCGCCTGCCCGATGCCGCCACCCGCGCTGAGCTGGAGCAAGCCTGCCAGCAGGCGCGCGTCGCTACGCGGCGGTGGTACCAGCCCCTGCTGCCGCATATGGACGTGCTGCGCCAGCACTGCGTGTCACTTGCCACGCCCACCGCTCAGGCGCTGGCGCACACATTGCTGGGGCTGCCGTTCTTCTTGAGCATTACGCCGCAGCAGCGCCAGCGGATGCGGGACGTCGTGGCGCATTGTTGAGGTGCGCTATGTGCTGCCGGCCCCCTCCGCGCAAGAGAGAGGATTTGCATACACCGCGATAGGGGAAGAGTTGACAGTTACCGCGCCGTGCAGGCGTGGAAAATCTGATCAGCTTTGGGGTTTGCGAGCCAGGACGTTGAGGTGCCACGGCTCTGTGTCACTGCCCTCCGTCAGCCGCTCGATTTGAACGAAGCCGGCGCTATGCAGTTTTTCGATAAGTGTGTGCTGGACATAGCCCCAGCGATGCGCGTCTTCCTTGTCTCCTCCTCGATCCACATCGCGCCAGCCCCAGAAGCCTGCAAAGGCATGCTGTTCCTGGTTCGGGTGCGTGCTGCTTTTCAGTCCCAGCAGTTGCTGGGCATGGAACTCGATGTCCGGCACGATGACATTCAGCTCTGCGCCAGGATGGAGCAGATGCCTCCAGTGTCGCAGTGTTTTTCTCGCATCGTCCGGGTCGAGATGTTCCAGCATGTGCCGCGAGTAGATGCGCGACACCGAACCAGGGCTGAACTGGGGGATGTCCCAGGCCGGGGCGACGATATCTGTGGCCAGAGTTTCACGGCAGTCAATGTTGATGTAGCCCTCCAGTCGTTTGCTGGCGCAGCCGATATGGAGCTTTATAGGGGGCAGGGACATCACAGCAAATCGCGCGAATCAGAAGCCTTGCGGCAGAAGAAGATAAGGAATTGCCCCAGTGTTTTCGTCTTTAGCTGCATGGCTGCGGGGTCGCTTTGCAGTGCCAGCTTGCCATTGGATGGAAGCGTATAGACGTCTTGGCCCGCCCAGTCGATGATTTCCAGGCCATGAGCGAGCGCCAGATTCCGGGTCTGCTCAAAGGTGTAGTGCTTGTAGTGAAAGTGGAAGGCTTGCGACAGTTGCGCATGGGGCAAGCGCTCCTCGCACGGGGTGGAAAAGAACAGCAGGCCACCTGGCTTGAGGCTTTGCACCAAGGTGGCGAAAAATGCCTCCCCCGCTTCCACATGCTCAATCGACTCCAGTGATACCGCAAAATCAAATTGCTCGCCCGGTAAATCAAATGGATAGAAAGCCTGGGAGAAGAAAGCTTTCGGCGTGCGGTAGTGTTGCTCGGCCAGACGGATCGCATCCACAGAGCCATCGATGCCCCACACATGTCGGTTCTGCGAAAGCTGCCAGGTGCCATAGCCGTTGCCGCAAAAAGCATCCATACCGGAGCCGCCCACCGGCAGCCTGGCGTCCACCCATTCGTAGCGGTAACGGTGGTCAGCACGTATGTCTTCATAGCGCGTGGCCACTTGGCGCTCGCCGGAGTGCAGACTGAAATCGTGACAGGAGGAACTGCTTCCGGCGAACTGTGAGGCGCGATTGTTTTCCAGAGCTTCCACGCGTTGTCGAAGTGCGCCTACACCCCCGCGCATAACGGTTTCAAGGGGAATGGGGCGCTCCCATGTCATAACCTTGGAGTAGTCCCACCACAACCCGAAGGTTTCTCGCATATGGTTTGGGCTGAGGGCGGGCAGTGTCGCAATCCGGGGTGCCGACTGTTCCGGTGTCAGGACGGAATGCCAGAAAGCGGGGGCAAGCAATTGTCCGAAATGTATTTGTTGATAGGCCCGTGGATCAGGGTGGCCGCTTTCGCTCAGGGGCACAAAGGGTTGGAACAGAGTGTGTGCCCTCTTGCCGAACCGGACTGCTTCCTGCAGCAATCCGGAGGAGATGCCAGTCAACTCCAGATCGTCATCAGAACCAAGAATTTGATAGGCATTTTGCAGGCAGATTTCTACGGGTTTGCCGGTGATGCGTGTCAGCGATTGGATCTCCCGTTCGCTGAATTCCGAAGCATAGGGATGCCCCTTGTAGAACATCTTTTTGCCTTGGCTCAACGCTTGCAACCGATCTGCGAAATCGTCACAGCTCAGGGTGCGTCCGTCGGGGGCGATCAGCGATGCGTCCGAGGGTGCTTGCCCGAGAAACAGCAGCCCACCATTCATGTTTTGGAAACTGAACTGATGCATTTCCTGCAGGGTGGCTTGGTGCATCCTCACGTTGGCTGTGAGCGTTGACGCTTCCAGCCGAATTTCCTCTGGCGATACTGCCTGTGCGTAGATGCGTTCAAATAGTGTGGCACTGGATGTGCGCATCGCGGCATACAGATCGCGGCTGAAGCGCAAGGGGGAGATGGCGAAGTCCAGAAAATCAATGCCGCGGCGGATGCAGCCCTGCGCGAGCCACGGCGGTATTTCCATCGTCAACAACAGGGTGCCGGGGGAAATGTGTTCGAAGAGGTACTCCTCGGCGACCGAGTTCAGTTGATGGTAGCGCGCGGCCAGTTGAGCCTGGTGCTTCACTCCCCCAAGTTGCACTCCCGCAAGCGCCCGGAACCGGCTGGCGTCGAACCCGGCGGCAAGCCGGTGAGGGTGGCGGTTTTCCGGGGCATGGCCGATGTCCAGCCCCGTGCCTTGCCTGATGGGTTCACGCACCAGGTCGAAATAGCCATTGGAATACCGGCGCTGCGAAAGGCGAAACAGGTCTGGCAGACAAAGGATGTGCGGGAGCATGGGGTCTGTAGGGCCGCCGGTCATTGGCGCGCCTTTTTGCCTACGCGAATAACCGCGAATAACCGCGATCGTGCAGGTACAAAGGCTGTTGCGCTGCTCATACTCGAAAATCTCTGGGCACAGGGGTACCTTGGGTGCATATGCGATGGCATGAAGTCAGGTCTCAGAGTGAAAGATCACCCGTGCCGGATTGCCGAACACGGTGGCTCTTGCGGGGACGTCCTTCACCACAACCGATCCCGCGCCCACCGTGGCGCCCTCACCTATCCGGATGCCGGGCAATATCGTGGCGTGCGGATGGACCGTGGCGAAATCACCGATTTGGGCGCCGCCGCCGACAAACACCATGGCGCCGATCTGCGCGTAGGCGCCGATGCGGACATCATGGCCGAGCATGGTGTTGGCGTGAATATTGGCAAAATCGTCCAACTGCACGTCGGGGCTGAGTTGCACCCGATGACACAGGAAGCAGCCCCGGCCAATGCGCACGCGCGGGCTCATGAAGACATTGGTGCGAATGGCGATGAATTGCGCGCCCTGGGCCAACAGCGGCTGCGCATAGTGGTGGCGAGCGCGGGGGTCACCCACGGCGCAGACAAAAGCCTCGCCTTCCTTGGGCGCGTAGGACATGGGATCGCCGACGACGGGCACATCGAGGTCGAAGGCGTCCAGGAGGTGAGCGCGGTTGTCGAGGAAACCGCCTATCGTCCACCCCTTTCCGTGGGCGGCGTCGCCCTGCAACTGGGCCAGCACTTCACGGCCCCAGCCACCCGCGCCGATGATCAGGATTTGTTGCATCAGACCGCGCCGCCATCCATGACCAAGCTGGTGCCCGTGACCCAGCGGCTGGCGTCTGACAGGAAATAGACGGCGGCATTGGCGACGTCTTCGGGCATCCCCAGGCCCAGCGGATGGCGGGCCTTCTGGTCCTCCAAGTGGCCTGCATCCCAGATGGGCGTGACCACCGCCGAAGGGGAAATGCCGTTGACGCGCACCTTGCGCTTGGCAACTTCCAGAGCCAGGCACTTGATGATGCCTACCAGCCCTGCCTTCATGGACGAATATGGCCCGACGCCAGCCGTGCCGCTGTGCGCCGCCGTGGAAAGCAGGAACACGATGGAGCCGCCTGGGGCGACGGTGCCGGTTTGCAAAAGGCGCTGGGTCAGCATGACGGGTGCCAGGAAATTGACGGCATAGACCTCCGTCATGATCTGCTCGCTCAGTTGCCGTATGGGACAGAGCTTCTGCTTGCCCGCGCAATGCAACAGGCCGTCGATGCGTTCGGCTGCCTGCGCCAGGCGGTCCCGGTCGGTGGCTTGGGTGAGGTCTGCAGCAACCTGCATGTGTCCGTCGCCTGGCAGTTGACTGTAGGTTTCCCGCAAGCGGGCAGTGTCCCGTCCTGTGATGACCAGGCGCGCGCCACGCCGGGCGCATGTGATGGCCGCTTGCCGCCCCAGACCGGATGAGGCGCCGGTGATCAAAATAGTTTTCCCCTGCAACGAAAAAGGACTACGTACCGGGCCGTTCATGCGTAAATGTCCATGGGAATGGTGAGGCCACCATCGAGCACGAAATAAGTCCGCGTGATCCAGCGGCTGGCGTCGGACAGATAAAACACGGTGGCATTGGCCACATCTTCCGGTTCGCCCAGGCCGAGAGGGGCCAACTCCAGCAGATCGCCCATGTTGCCCCCACCGCCTTGTAGGCTGTCGAGCAGCGGAGTGCGGACATAGCCCGGTGCGATGCAGTTGACGCGGATACCTTGTTTGGACACCTCGCGGCCCAGGGAGCGCATGGCGCCCAGCAAGGCCGATTTGCTGGCCGCATAGGCGGCGCTCGCCATGGGGCCGACATGCGAGGCGATGGACGCGATCCAGAGCACGGAGCCGTTCGGAGCTATCCGCTTCTTTGCCAGCAGCCCTTTGGTCAGCAGCATGGGCGCGTAAGTATTGCTGGCAAAAATGTCGTCCAGATGCGAATGGCTGATCATGCGAAATGGCACCAGGCGGGAGATGCCCGCCGCATGCGCCACGCCGTTCAGCACGCCAGCCTCGGCCACCACGCGCTCCATGTCGGCGGATTGGGCCAGATCGGCAACGATGTGCGCGTGTCCTTCGCCCGGTAGTTCAGCGGCGGTGGCCTCCAATCGTTCCCGGTTCCGACCGGTGATGACGAGTTGCGCGCCGGCCTGGGCACAGGAGAGGGCGATCTGGCGGCCAATTCCCGATGAGGCCCCTGTTACAAGAATGCGTTTGCCTTCGAGCGAAAAAGGATCAGAGCTGAAATCCATTATTTGGTCTTTTTGGCCTCTAGCGCTTTACCAGAAAGCACTAGCAGCTATTATTTTTGATTGAATCAGGCTTCGAGCATCTCAGGAAATTTCGCTCCATCGACGTCTACGATGGCGGCGCCCCACGAAAGCCCAATGCCAAAACCGCTCAGCAGCAGTTTGTGCTTCGCGCCATCGAGTTGTTCGCGCAGGCGCACTGTCATGGTGACGGGCAACGACGCACCGCTGGTATTGCCAAGGTCCTTTAATGTGGAAGGCACTTTTTCAACCGGCAAGCCAAGCTTCTTGCGGATGGTCTCGTTGATCATCCGGTTGGCCTGGTGGAAGATGAAGTAATCAACCGCCTCCTTGTCTACCTTGGCGTATTCGAGCAGGCGCTCGACGGCGGGCGGCACGCGCTGGGTGGAAAAACTCAGCACGGCAGGGCCGTCCAGAATCAGATCGCTAGGCAAATGGCGTATGCCATGTTCGTCCACCCGAGGGATGAGGTGCTCCACACCATAGGGTTTGCGGTGACCGCCCGCGGGCAGCATGATCGCTTTGTAGCCGCTGCCATCGCTGTTGAGGTCGAAGTGCATGGGCGGCGCTGCAGCGTCAAATTCCAGGGCAGTCGCAGTGCCAGCGTCGGAAAACAGCGGGTCTTTGACGGTGGCCGACTTGTCGCCCACCAGTACCAGGCCTTTTTTGATGGCGCCTGCCGCGATCATGCTGCCCAGAATGTGCAGCCCGAACGGGTAACCCGAGCAGCCCAGATTCACATCGAATGCGATGGTGGCGTGCGAGAGCTTGAGCCTGTCTTGCAAGATGATGGCCGTCGCCGGAATCAAATAGTCGGGCGACTGCGTGACCACGATCAGTGCATCGATTTCGTCGCGCTGCCATTGCAGTTCTTCGAGCAGTTTTTCGGTCGCATCAAAAGCCAGATCGGAAAAACACTGCCATTCCGGGCAAATGCGTCTGTGCTCAATACCTATGTTGCGCACCAATCGTTCGCGCTCTGAGCGCATTTTTGGTGGGCAGTCGTCGAGATTCGACACCACGCGTTTGGGCACGCAACTGGCCATGCCTGCGAAGCGGACGTTGTGCAGAGTAGACAGGCCCATGGCGCTTACCCCAGGAGCTGGTACAGATCGGTGAGCGTGGTGCAGTTCTTCAGATCGTCGCCCACGATCGTTTTGCCAAAGTCGACGTCGAACATCACGATCACGCCCAATGCCGCCAGCGAGTCCCACTCGGGGAGATCAAGCAGACGGGTGTCGGGCGTGACGGCGACAGGTTCCTGAAAGTCAACAGCTTCCAGAAATTTTTCGATGAATTCTTCAATGCTGGGCATGTGGACTCCTTGAGCGCAAAGCAATAACGGCAGTTTAGGCTGAGTGTGGGGCATCCAATCGCCAACTAACGGCGAAATAGAACCCTAAAGTTCCCCCTGTACCGTGCCGATATGCAATTCAACAGGGTAAGAGCCCTGTCTCCCTAGGAGCTGGTGGTTGTATCAGACCAATGGGGAAACAACCGCCGACCCAGGTTGGCAATAGGCGGCCCACCGGCCGGAATTTCAGGTCTTTACCAGGAGCAAGTCATCATGGCAGCCACTATCAACACCAATGTTCAATCCCTGAACGCACAGCGCAACTTGAGCATGTCGCAAACATCGCTCTCGACCTCAATGCAGCGTCTTTCTTCGGGTTTGCGGGTCAACAGCTCGAAAGACGACGCCGCCGGCTTGGCCATTGCCGAGCGCATGAACACCCAGGTGCGCGGCATGAACGTCGCCATCCGCAACGCCAACGACGGCATTTCGCTGGCGCAAACTGCAGAAGGCGCTTTGGGCAAGATTGGCGACAACCTGCAGCGCATGCGTGAACTGGCGGTGCAATCGGCCAACGACACCAACGGCGCGTCTGACCGCACTGCGCTGGACAACGAATACAAGCAGCTTGCTGAGGAAAACGCTCGTGTCATCTCAAGCACCAAGTTCAACGGCCAAGATCTGCTGACCGGTTCCGGTGGTGCGGCGGGAACATTCACCTTCCAGGTGGGTGCAAATACCACTGCCGACAATCAGATCTCGATCACGTCAACCAACATGACCACTGCTTTGGGTACGAACACCCAAGGCTCGGTAGCGACCTTGGGCGCCACTTCCGCCACCGCCCTAACTGCAATGACGGATATCGACGCTGCGCTGACGGCAGTCAGCACCGCACGCTCAAAGTTCGGCGCCTCGCAAAATCGATTTGACGCGGTGGTGTCGAATCTGCAAGTGTCTGTAGAGAACCAGGCAGCTGCTCGTGGCCGCATCATGGATGCCGACTTCGCGTCAGAAACGGCCAATCTCAGCCGGTCGCAAATCCTGCAGCAAGCTGGTACGGCGATGGTGGCGCAGGCCAACCAGCTGCCCCAAGGCGTGCTGGCCCTGCTGCGCTGATCGATCTGCGCAGGCCACCGGCTCGGGGCCGGTGTTCTGCAGGATGCTCTCAAAAAAAACCCGCGACTTGCGTCGCGGGTTTTTTCGTTTTTGCCGAGGCGGTGATGCTGCTTCGTGTTCTGAAAAGCGCGGCAAATCCCCGTTTCATTGCAGGATCGCGCACACCAAGGTTCTTCAGAATTCCAGTCATCAAAAGGCCGAACTGGGCCACGTTTGATGTGGTTGCCAGCGCTCACTGCTGGCGCTGGACACGGCAGAGGGCTGCCGGCTTTAACTAGGAGCATTTCGTGGCACAAACTATCAACACCAACATTCAGTCCCTGAATGCGCAGCGCAACTTGAGCACTTCGCAGACTTCACTTTCAAATTCGATGCAGCGTCTTTCTTCGGGTTTGCGGGTCAACAGTTCGAAAGACGATGCTGCCGGCTTGGCCATTGCCGAGCGCATGAACACCCAAGTGCGCGGCATGAACGTCGCCATCCGCAACGCCAACGACGGCATTTCGCTGGCGCAAACTGCAGAAGGTGCTTTGGGCAAGATTGGCGACAACCTGCAGCGCATGCGTGAACTGGCGGTGCAGTCGGCCAACGACACCAACGGTGTGTCCGACCGCACGGCGCTGGACAACGAGTACAAGCAACTTGCCGAGGAAAACGCCCGCGTGATTTCGAGCACGCTCTTCAACGGTCAGGAGCTGCTCACTGGCTCGGGCGGCACCGCGGGAGTGTTTTCATTCCAGGTGGGGGCAAATACTACCGCCGACAATCAGATCACGATTACGACGACCAATATGACCACGGGCTTGGGTACGAACACCCAAGGCTCGGTAGCGACCCTGGGCGCCACTTCCGCCACCGCCCTAACTGCAATGACGGATATTGACGCAGCGCTCACGGCAGTAAGCACCGCGCGCTCAACCTTTGGTGCTTCGCAAAACCGATTTGACGCGGTGGTGTCAAACCTGCAGGTGTCTGCAGAAAACCAGTCTGCCGCCCGTGGTCGCATCATGGATGCCGATTTCGCCGCGGAAACCGCGAACCTCAGCAGGGCGCAGATCCTGCAGCAGGCTGGTACTGCGATGGTTGCCCAAGCCAACCAGTTGCCCCAATCGGTGCTGCGGCTCTTGCAAGGTTGACAAAGCGCGTTTGCGCACTCAAGCTTTCGACAAATCTGCCGATATCTCCTGACGAGCGCGTGCGTGGTGGGTCGAGTCCGACCTCCATGCCGCGTGCGCGCATCCAGGTGGTGCGCGGGTCTTTTCTAGGAGACAGCAATGACCATTTCCTCGCCCGGTATCGGCAGCGGACTCGACATCCAAAGCATTGTTTCCAAGCTCGTTGCGCTTGAAAAGGCGCCTCTTGGGCCGCTGCAGGCTAAGGCGTCAGGCCTGAGCTTAAAGCTTTCCGCTTACGGTCAGCTCAAATCTCAAATCGCTACCTTGCAAGATCAAGCGGGCAAACTGGCGCAGTCTTCGAGCTGGCAGCAGAAGTCAGTCACTTCAAGCGATGCCTCCGTGACCGGTACAGCCACTGCGACGGCGGCTTCGGCTGCCTTTACCTTGGAAGTGTCGCAACTCGCCCGTGCCCAGTCGGTGAATTCGGGCTTGATTCCTACCGGCAGCCCGGTGGGCGAGGGCGCTTTGAAGATTCAGGTTGGTAGCTGGAGTGGGGGTGCCTTCACGGCCGGCGCAGCATCCGAAGTGAGCATCGACATCACTGCTGCGGACGACACGCTGGCCAAAGTTGCCGCCAAAATCAACGGTGCCAATGCGGGCGTCACTGCCACGGTGCTTCGAGACGCGTCGGGTGAGCGACTTTTGATGCGCTCAAGCGTCACGGGCGAGGCCTCGGGGTTTCGCATTCAGGCGGCGGACAGTGATGGCGATAACCTTGACAATGCCGGTCTTTCGCGGCTGGCCTTCGATCCGGAGAACGGTAGCAACGGGCTCCAACTTACGCAGAGCGCGCTGGATACCGAAGCGACGATCAATGGTGTCCCTGTCCGTTCCGCTACGACGACTTTTTCGGACACCATTGACGGTTTGACCTTTAAGGTGGGCGCTGTGACTACCAGCCCGGTAGAGATATCCATAGACCCCGACACGAGCTCGGCGAAGAAGAACGTCACCGATTTTGTGAATGCCTATAACTCGCTCAGCATCGCGCTGCGCGAGATGACGCGTTACAACCCCGACAGCAAAGCCGCTGGAACATTGCAAGGCGATTCGACGGCGGTTCAGCTGCAGTCCGCAATGCGCCAGCTGCTTGGTGGCCTCGGCCCGGCTGGGGGTGAATTTTCACGGCTCTCCGACATTGGTGTCCAGTTTCAGACCGATGGGACGCTGAAGGTGGATGACACCAAACTCAATGCTGCCTTGGCCAAACCCGATCAGCTGCAAGCATTTTTTGCAGCCGACCCTGCGGGAACCGAGCAGGATGGCCTGGCAACGCGTATTAAAGCGTTCACGACAGGGCTGCTCGCAGTGGACGGCGTGTTCGACACCAAGACTGCGTCCATCCAAAGCGCAGTAAAACGCAATGCTTTAGACCAAGACCGCGTGAACGACCGCGCTGGCCGCACCGAGTTGCGACTGCTAGCGCAGTACACCCGACTGGACACGCAACTGGCCGGCCTCACTTCGCTCAACAGCTTTATCTCGCAGCAGGTCACGATGTGGAACAAGTCCAGAGACTGAGTTTTCGGTATTTCTTTAAGTCTCGGTAGCTCATTGCTGTGCAGCTATGAGAAAAGAAGCAACTCCTTCATGCAGCACAAAGTTTTTCTTGGATTTTTTCTTCTTTCTACTTTTAGTTTTCCCAGCCAATGCCGATAAAGATTACAAGTAGATCATGAAGGAGTCGTCCATGTTTATTCCTGTAACTTCGCGTGCCGCGACCGCCTATCGCCAAGTGGGAGTCCAGAGCAGCGTTGAAGGCGCTTCCGCACACATGCTGATTAAGCTTTTGTTCGATGGTCTGACCCAGTCACTCAACGCTGCCCGCGGCGCTTTGCAGCGCGGTGATGTTGAAGAGAAGGGCCGCCAGATTGGCAAGGCAGTGCGCATTCTTGATGAAGGCCTCAAGGCGGCACTCAACCCCGCACAGGGCGGTGAGGTCGCTGCCAACCTTGGTGCGCTGTACGACTACTGCCTACGGCGTCTAAGTTCGGCCAATGCGCGCAACGATCTTGGGATGATTGAGGAAGTGGTTCGCTTGATTGCCCCGGTAGCCGAAGGATGGAGTCAGATTTCGGCCGGGAGGGCCTAAGCCATGTCCAGTATGTTGATCGACTACTACAAAGCCATCGAAAACAGCAGTCGCAAGATGCTGGAAGCCGCACAGGCGAGCGACTGGGATGGTGTGGTGCGCTATGAAGGCACCTGCGCCGTGCTCATTGAAGAGCTGCGCTTCAAGGCAGAGAAGCACGAGCTGCTGCCTGAGCATCGCAAGGAGAAGACGGTGATCATGCAGCGCATCTTGCGCAACGATGCGCAGATTCGTACTTTGGCCGAGCCATGGCTCGCGCAGTTCGAGCACATGTTCGAAGGTCAGCCAGTGGTGATGCACTGACCAATAAATATGAATGAAAATAGCTGCTAGCGCTCATGCAGTAAGCGCTAGTAGCTATAAAATTCGAAGTGAAATAACGGCCGCGACTTGCGGCCCGTGTCACACCTGCATGTTCATGATGTCGGTGTAGGCCTGCACCATGCGGTTGCGCACGTGCAGCGTGGCTTGGAAGCCAATTTGCGCTTTCTGGATGGCCACCATGGTTTCTTCCAGGCTGACCGACGGGTTTTCCAGCTGCACCTGGGTCTGCAGGTCGGTGGCGTGGTTTTGCGCGGCACTGACCGATTGCAGTGCGCCCTTAAGCGCGCCGGCAAAGCCAACCTCGTTGCCGTCGTTCTGCGCTGCAACCGGGCGGCGCGCTTGACTCTGCGCCGGTGAGCGGGGCGAGTGAGCTGGTAATGCGCATATCCATGGCGGTATCCGGTGAGTGAAGGCAATCGAGGCAGGTTCGGTATGGCGCAATCGTACGGACCGCGGCAGCTTTTATGCGCGGGAAAAGATGGCGAAAGCGGCGCCTTATCGGCTGAACGCCCACATGGCGCTGCCCAATAATCGGTCCACGCGGTGCCCCGTCGGGGGTGCTGTGAACCTGGAATACACCGATGTCCGCAGTCCTCCCCGTCGATTCCGCACCGATGCCCACCAGCCCCAACTGGCTGCAGCGCCTCAATGCCATGGACCGAGCCCAGCGCATGCGCTTGGGCGTCGGCGCGGTGCTGCTCGTTGGAATGCTGATAGCTGCTGTCATGTACGGCCGCCAGTCGGACTACCGTGTGCTGTTTGCCAACCTGAGCGACAAGGATGGTGGCGCCATCGTCGCGCAGCTCACGCAAATGAACGTGCCCTACAAATATTCGGAGGGCGGCGGCGCCATCACCATCCCAGCCGACCGCGTGCACGATGTGCGTCTGCGTTTGGCCACCCAAGGTCTGCCCAAAGGTTCGGTCAACGGTTTTGAATTGATGGAGAACAACCGCTTTGGCATGACGCAGTTCCAGGAACGGCTCAATTTCCAGCGCGGCCTTGAGGGCGAGTTGACGCGTTCTATCCAAGCCTTGTCGTCGGTCCAGAGTGCCCGCGTGCACTTGGCACTGCCCAATCAAAACGGTTTCTTCCGCGAACAGCAAAAACCTTCTGCTTCGGTGTTGATGAGCCTGTACCCGGGCCGGGTGCTGGACCGTGCGCAGCTCGCCGGCATCGTGCACTTAGTAGCGTCTAGCGTGCCAGAATTGGCGCCCTCCGCCGTGAGCGTGCTCGACGATACGGGCAAGCTGCTTTCCAACTCGCCCGACGCAGCGGAAAGCGGCACATTCGACGCTCAGCAGCTGCAGTACGTGCAGCAGCTTGAGCAGCAGTACACGCGCCGCATCATGGAGATGCTCGAACCCATCATGGGCCGCAACAACGTCAAGGCGCAGGTGACGGCGGATGTCGACTTCAGCCAGACGGAATCGACTTCTGAGCAGTTCCGCCCAAACCAGACGCCTGAAACCAGCGCGATTCGCAGTCAGCAGGTCACTGAAGCCAACAACAACACCACCGCCGCCGCAACGTCTGCTGCTGGCGCGGTGGCCAACCAGCCGCCCGGGCCGTCGTCGGCCCCCATCAATGGTGCGAACCCAGTTCCCACGGCCAACGGGGGGCTGCAGCAAACCAACGAGTCGGGCACGCGCAGGCGCGAGTCGACCACCAACTACGAAGTAGACAAAACCGTCAAAGTGACGCGTGCCGGTCGCGGCACCATCAAGCGCTTGAGTGCTGCCGTAGTCGTGAATTACCAAAGTGCTGAGGAGCGGGGCAAGACGGTGACCAAGGCGCTGTCTACGGAGCAGATCGAGCGCATGACGGCGCTGGTGCGCGAATCCATCGGGTTCAGCCAAGAGCGCGGTGATTCGGTGAACCTGATGAATGCCCAGTTTCAGGTCGAAAATGCTCCTGCAACGCAGGCGCCTCTTTGGAAGCAGCCTGAGGCCCTGGATCTGGCGCGCAGCTTCGCCTGGCCAGTGGGATTGTTCCTGTTCGGTGCACTGGTGTTGTTTGGCTTGGTGCGGCCTGCGTTCAAGAATCTGGCTTCCAAAGAGCCACGCCGCATTGCAGAGGCAGGTGGACAGCTTGATGCGCTGGAGGCTGAGACGCCTCAACGTGCAGCGCTGCCGCCACCCACCAGAACCGCCGCACCTGCGGCTCCAACAAATGAGCAACTGCGCCTGGAAGATGCCCGTGTGCTCACGCGCTCCAATCCCGTGGCCGTCGCCAATATCGTCAAGAGCTGGGTCAATGGCGATTCGGCCTGACCGCAAGCCCGCTACCATGTCACGACTATGGACGAACAAGGCCTGAACGACGCTGCCATCTTCCTCATGTCGCTGGGAGAGGAGGAGGCTTCCGAGGTGTTCAAGCACCTCTCCCCCAAAGAGGTGCAGAAGCTTGGCGAAACCATCGCACGCATGCGCAACGTTTCGCGCGAGCGTCTCGATGAGGTCATCAACAAGTTTTCCGAGGCCGCTGCAGCCCAGAGCCTGCTGGTTTCCGATACCGGAAACTATGTGCGGGCGGTGCTCAAACGCGCGCTGGGCGACGACAAGGCGTCGCTGCTCATTGACCGCATCTTGCAGGGCGGCGACGTTTCCGGAATCGAGAGCCTTAAGTGGATGGATCCGCTTTCGGTGGCCGAGCTGCTGCGTAATGAGCACCCGCAAATCATTGCCGCCATCCTGGTGCACCTGGATTACGACCACGCCGCCGGTGTGCTGATGAATTTCGGTGACCGCCAGCGCGCCGAGGTTTTGCTGCGGGTGGCCACCTTGGAAGGCATTCAGCCGGCGGCGCTCAAGGATTTGAATGAGGTGCTGTTCAAGGTGCTGGCGGGGGGCGACAAGGTGCGCAATCGCTCGCTGGGCGGCGTAAAAGCAGCGGCAGAAATCATCAACCTGCTGGGCACCAACACCGAAGGCGTGGTGCTGGAGAACATTCGGGCGCACGACCCGGACCTGGCGCAGAAGATCATGGACAAGATGTTCGTCTTCGACGACGTCATGAAACTCGACGACAAGTCGATTCAGACTGTGCTCAAGGAAGTGGCCTCCGATACGTTGGTGGTGGCACTCAAGGGCGCAGCGCCTGAACTGCGCGAGAAATTCCTCTCCAATATGTCCTCGCGTGCAGCCGAGGCGCTGCGCGAAGACCTCGAAACGCGCGGACCCATGCGGCTGTCCGAGGTGGAAGCGCAGCAGAAGGAGATCCTCAAGACGGTACGCCGTCTGTCGGACGAGGGTCAGATCGCCCTAGGAGGCGCCGGTGACGAAGCCTTCATCTAAAAGCAACCTGTACTCCCGGTTCATACCGCGGGAGGAAGTGGGCGACGTCACGCAGTGGCATTTTGGTGCCGTAGGTACCAGCGAGCCGGAGCAGGCCCCTGAGTTGCCGCTTGCCGAAGACCCGACATCTCAAGAGATAGACGAGTTGCACGAAGCTGCATTGCAGCAAGCGCGAGACGTGGCCTTTGCTGAAGGTCATGCGCAGGGCAGCGAACAAATGGCACTCGAGTGGCAGCAAAAACTCGACGACTATGTGGCAGGCCAGGGCGCGGCTGTAGCGCAGCAACTGGCCGCACTGGCGATTGCCTTCGAGAAGGGTTTGACTGCGGCGCAGCAGCGCGTGGCGCAGGACGTATTGGCG
This sequence comes from Giesbergeria sp., assembly GCA_034676525.1. GTDB lineage: Bacteria > Pseudomonadota > Gammaproteobacteria > Burkholderiales > Burkholderiaceae_C > Simplicispira. Next base: position 24,792 of record JAUCCA010000012.1, on the reverse strand, counting down.
CTCGCCTGCGACGTGGCTCGGCAGGTGGTACGCCGCGAACTGCGTGGCGATACTTTGGCCCTGCAGTCGGTTGTGTCAGAGGCTCTGGGAATGCTGGTTGCCGATGCTCGACCCATTGCCGTGCGCCTGCACCCAGACGATGGCCATGCGCTGGGCACTTCGTTGAAAGCAGAATTCTCAGGTGCCGCCATTCAATGGATATCGGACGCGGCGGTAGCGCCCGGCGGCTGCTTGGTGGAGCAGGCGGGCACCGTGATTGACGGCCAACTCGAGAGGCGTTGGCAGCGTGCCATTGCGCCTTTGGGGTTGGAACTGCCGTGGCACGAGGAAGCGGGCGAGGTGGGCAATGCAGTCGACTGAAGTCACTTCTGCCTGGGACGCCTTCATGAATCAGGCGCGTCGACGCGCTGCCGAGACGGTGTCGCTGGAGACGCGGGGCACTTTGACGCGGCTTGCCGGTTTGGTGCTGGAAGCAAGCGGAATCCGCGTGCCGGTAGGTTCGCAGTGTTTTGTAGAAAACGGGTCGGAGCGCACGTTGGCTGAAGTGGTGGGGTTTTCCGGAGAGCGCGCTTTTTTAATGCCTGCCGGGGATACGCAAGGCCTGTCGAGTGGGGCGCGCGTTGTCCCTGCGTTGCCATATGTGGCGCCGCTGCAGCTATTCGACGCGGCTCGCCCGGTGCAGAAAATCGGCGTACTGCGCCTGCCCATGGGCGACGGCCTGCTTGGGCGGGTGGTAGATGCGCAAGGCGTGCCACTGGACCATGCGGGCCCGCTGCAGCAGGTGTCTGCCGACCCGATGGATCGGCGATTGATCAACGCCATGGATCGCGATCCGGTTCGCGTGCCGCTGGACACGGGGGTGCGTGCCATTAACGCCCTACTCACTGTAGGTCGCGGCCAGCGCCTCGGCCTGTTTGCGGGCTCGGGCGTGGGCAAAAGTGTGCTGCTTGGCATGATGGCGCGCTATACCGCCGCCGACGTCATCGTCGTGGGTTTGATTGGAGAGCGGGGGCGCGAGGTCAAAGAGTTTGTGGAAGACATTCTTGGCGAGCAAGACCGTGGGCGGGCTGTGGTGGTGGCGGCACCAGCCGATGCTCCCCCGCTCCTGCGCATGCAGGGCGCGGCCTACGCGACGGCGGTTGCCGAGCACTTTCGCGATAAGGGCAAGCATGTGCTGCTGTTGATGGATTCGCTCACCCGTTATGCCATGGCACAGCGTGAGATTGCGCTGGCGATTGGCGAGCCGCCCGCCACCAAAGGGTACCCGCCATCTTGTTTTGCAAAGCTACCGCAATTGGTCGAGCGAAGCGGAAATGGCTTGCACGGCGTGGGCTCAATCACTGCCTTCTATACCGTGCTCTCCGAGGGCGACGACCAGCAAGACCCCATTGCCGACGCCGCGCGCGCCATTTTGGATGGCCACATTGTTCTCTCACGCGCCTTGGCAGAGACGGGGCATTTCCCGGCCATCGACATTGAGCAATCGGCGTCCCGCGTCATGCACAACGTTATTGACCAGCAGCACTTCGAACTGGCGCGCCAGTTTCGCGCAGTGTACTCGCGCTACCAAAAGAGCCGCGATTTGGTGCAGGTTGGGGCGTACATGAGTGGCTCCGACCCGGGGCTGGACGAAGCCATTCGCCTGCAGCCGGCGATGGAAACATTTTTGCAACAGGGCATGTTTGAAGCAGCGTCGCTTGAACAAAGCGTTGCTGCAATGGCAGATGTTTTTGAGTAGCAGCGAGCATGAGCACCAGAAAGATCAGCGCACTTGAAGTTGCAGTCGCAATGGCGCTACGCCAGCGCGACGGTGCTCGCCATTCCCTTCGCGATGTTCGTGCCGGCGCCGCTGCTGCTCGGGAGCAGATGGAGCAGCTCGAAACCTACGCAAACGAGACGCAGGCCCGTTGGGGTATGCGCGCAGGCGCTTCTGTGGCACCGGAGGTGATTTTTCACCATCAGCATTTCATGGGACGTCTGGACCATGCCATGCAGCTGCAAACAAGTGTTCTTGCGGGCCATAGCCAGCGCGTGGTCGCGGGCGAAAGCGCCTTGCTCGCTGCAGAGCTGCGCCTTGCTACGCTCAAGAAGTTGGTGGCTAAGCGCCAGAGTGAGCGAGAACTGGTGGAGCAACGGCGCGACCAAAAACAGACCGATGAACGCGCTCAGTTGGCGCTGCGCTTGCACCTGCAAGACCACTAGGAATATTGGAGATCATCATGGCCGCCATTCAGCTCGCGCCTTCTGCTGCACCTCACGGAAGTCTTGCCGCGCGGCAAAAATCGACTTCGGACAGCGCGGCAGCACCAGGTGCTTTCTTCGCGCTTTTGTCAGAAGTCGATGCGCAATCGGTCAACGGTATAGAGTTGCTCGTCCCGAAGAGGGGGGAGCTGAAAAAGGTCGGTGAAGCGGTCGACGGGGCAGATATTTTTGCAGCGACCGACGGAAGTGGCTTGTCTCGCGCCTTGCCTGGTGCGCAAGCAGGCAGCGGCGTTGGCGACACCGCACTGTTGTCCAGCCTAAGCGGTGCTTCCAATGACCCAGTGAGCGCAGCCACAGCGAGCCTGTCCACAATCCCGCTGGAAGTTGCTGCAAGCCAGGGCGCCAATGCGAACGTTGCGCTCGAGGTTAAGGCCACTGGCGGTATGTTGGACGGTCGTACGGTCGGGCGGAATGAGCGCAGTTTGGGGGCGTCCGCGGCACCGTCTACGACCGCCACCTCAGTGCCGCTGAAAGCGGCCACAGTGGTGGCGTCTTCTACAAGGAATCTTTCACATCAGTCAGGGGACGCCCGTCTGTCGGTCGCAGCATCGGACGCTGCACAGACAGGATTTGCCGTGCCGGCCGCAATGTCCGAAGGGGTAGGTTCGGGCGTGAGTCTGCAAAACTTATCTGCCGTCGGCCCCGAATCAAGTGGCGCTCGTCCAATATCTTTCCAAGGCAATGGCGCTCTTAGTTCGTCTGCGGCCGGTTTTGCCGGGGTTCCACCAGAACCAAGCTCGGTGGCGGCGCCAGCCTCGAACTTCGGACGGATCGACCCTGGCTCGGCGTCTGTTCAAGATGGCAGCGTTGCGACCGTTTTCCCAGCGGGTTCCACAAGGGCGCGGCTTGGCGCGGGCTCGCAGGCGGCGGGTGTGCCGTTTGCTGCGCTGGGTGGTTCGGGCGTGGTAACTCCTTCTAGCCTTTTCGCACAACTAGCAACGCAGTCGTCGACCGAGGACGCTTGGACTGGCGCCGGTCTGGTGGCTCAAACGGCCAGGATAGACGGAGCGAATACCACGTTGAGTGAAAAAGGTGGAGCTTTGTCGGAAGCCCGCCCTTCATTTGCAAGTCGCGCAACGAGTCTGAAAGCGGCAGAAAAAATGCGGCCAGTTGGTCAGATGGCGTATGCGGTCGGCCTACAGCCGTCTCAGGTGCCCACCACATCGGGCGGGACGACACTGAGGGATGTGCGGTCAACAGCGGAGATCGTCTCTCTGCAAGCAGAGCAGCATAAAACCTCGGAAGTTGGCCGCGCTGGTGCTGACGGTGCCCTAGGTATTTCGGAGCCACAACTGCCATTACCTGCCGCGGCGAGTGGCTGGGCGCCCGATATCCACCGCGAGCGCACGTCGTTTGCACGCGATCGTCTGGGGTCTGGCAGCGCTGTGATCGGTCAGGGGCTAGGGGATTTCAGGGCATCGAACCTGTTGGATGCTTCGCCTGGGCAGGTAGAAGGAACGCCGGCATCACCCGAAGAGGCTGTCGCCGATCAAGTCACCTATTGGATGAGCGAGAACCTAAAAAATGCGGAATTGACGGTCGACTATGCGGGGCAGCCGGTGGAGGTCAGAGTTTCGCTGACTGGCAACGAAGCACATGTGGCATTTAGAAGCGATCAGGCGCAGACGCGTGAGTTGCTGGACGCGAAGATGGACCAATTGCGCGAGCTGCTGCACGATCAGGGCTTGGTTCTCTCGGGCACTAGCGTGGATGCGGGGACGTCAGGTCAATCTGACGATGCGAGCGGCAGGAGCACCCGAGACGGGACTCGAGCCGTGAGTGGACAACCTGCGGCCAAGGGGCCGCAGCCGATTGAGCGTCGAATCTTGACGAGTAGTTCGGTCGATCTCTACGTCTGATTGGAACTCGCGGCGGCCACGACCCGGGAGACTGTCGTCGGTTTTCGAGGCTTATCTCGCTATCATTCCTTAACCGTCGCCTAATAATAGGATCGGCACTGCTGTTGCAGTGCTCGGCGCGGGTCGTTTTTGACCCTCATGTACGAGATGGCATGTGCTTGATGAACATCTGCAGCCAATGGGCAGATGGGATTGGAAGGTTGTGCATCCGTTTGCCCTTGCAAGGATTCTGGAACGTGTCTACCGCTGCTGAAACCGAAAACAAGCCCGCGAAAAAGCGGCTTGGCAAGAAGCTGCTGATCATCTTGGTGGCCGTGGTGCTGCTGCTGGTATTTGCGGGCGCTGGGGCAGCGTACGTCATGTCAAAGCGCCATGCAGTCGATGAAGACGGTAATGAAATTGAAGCTGTGACAGAGACCAAGGGGCCAGCGGCCATCCCGACATTTCTTCCCGTTGACACCATGGTGGTGAATCTGGCCGATCCAGGAGGAGAGCGCTTCGCGCAAGTTGGCATTACGTTGGAACTGGCCGACGCGAAAACTGCAGAACGCGTCAAACAATTTATGCCAAGCATACGCAGCGGGGTTCTGATGTTGATTTCTCAGCGCACTGCGGATGAGCTTTTGAGTCGGGATGGCAAGGCCAAACTTGCACACGACGTTCTGCGCGAGGTGTCGCGCCCGCTGGGATTTTCCGTGCCGGAATTGCCTTCTGGAGATGTGGGTGAAAAACACGAAGCCACACGAAGTGGAAAGCCCAAGGGTAAGAACAAGGATAAGGCGGCTGAGGCGGAAAACCCGGTTCGTCAGGTTCTGTTTTCCGGCTTCATCATTCAATAGGAGCTAGGGGGTACCCATGAGCGAATCGTTCCTGTCTCAGGAAGAAGTCGACGCCCTGCTCGAAGGCGTTACCGGCGAGAGTCAAAAGACCGAGCAAGAGGTGTTCGAGTCCGGCGAGGTGCGCAGCTACGATATCTCAAGCCAGGAGCGTATCGTGCGCGGGCGCATGCCCACGATGGAAATCGTCAACGAGCGGTTTGCTCGCAATTTCCGGATTGGTTTGTTCAATTTCATCCGCCGCAGCCCTGAAATTTCGGTAGGGATGGTCTCAGTACAACGCTACAGCGCGTTTCTGCGGGACTTGGCCGTGCCGACGAACTTCAACATCGTGGCCATTCGGCCGCTGCGGGGCAGCGGTTTGATTGTCTGTGAGCCGTCTCTGGTTTTCGGCATCATCGACACGCTGTTTGGTGGCGTGGGTAAATTCCAGACACGCATCGAGGGGCGCGATTTTTCTCCTACCGAGCAGCGCGTCATCAATCGGCTCGTCGATGTGATTTGCGTGGAATACAAAAAAGCTTGGCAGGGCATTTACCCGTTGGAGCTGGAATACCAGCGTTCGGAGATGCAGCCCCAGTTTGCCAACATTGCCACGCCGAGTGAAGTCGTGGTGTCCACGGCTTTCCAGCTTGAAATTGGCGATCTTTCTGGCGCCATTCATATCTGTATGCCCTATGCCACCCTGGAGCCAATTCGGGATGTGCTTTATTCATCCACTCAGGGCGATTCGATTGAAGTGGATCGACGCTGGGTGCGGGTGCTCACCCGCGAAATCCAGGCGGCAGAAGTGACGCTCGTTGCGGAGCTTGCCCGCGCCGATGCGACGGTGGGACAGTTGCTTGCAATGAAGCCGGGCGACTTCATTGAGCTCGACCGTGAGCCGCGCATTCAGGCGTCTATAGGCGGCGTGCCGGTTTTTGAATGTCAATACGGCACCCACAACTCCAAGTACGCAATTCGGATTGAAGAGCGTTTGCGCGGTGCCGACCAGAACTGGATGGGGGATAAGAATGTCAACTGAAAACAACAATGACGGTGGCGGCGGAGATTCGGAAGACGCTTTTGCCGGTTGGGCAGAGGCACTCGAAGAGCAAAAGTCTTCGGATGCAACCCCAGATCCCGAGCAAGGTGGTCCTCTTAGCGGCGATCCAGGCAGACCGTTTTCAGCCTCTAACGATGCGCCGGCAAACGACATCAACATGGTGCTGGACATTCCAGTGCAGTTGTCTGTCGAGCTTGGACGCACCAAGGTGCCCATCAAATACATCTTGCAGTTGGCTCAAGGCTCGGTGGTTGAACTCGACGCGTTGGCGGGCGAGCCCATGGACGTGTTGGTCAATGGATATCTGATCGCGCAAGGCGAGGTGGTCGTCGTCAACGACAAGTTTGGTATCCGTTTGACCGATGTGGTCACGCCTTCCGAACGCCTGCGCCGGGTTAGCCGAGGCCAAGGATGACGCAAACACTGTTGCTGGTCGTTCTTTTTGTGGGCGCGATTGCTTGTCTGCCGTGGTTGGTACGACGGGTGCAGCAGCGGCAAGGACGTTTGGTGTCGTCGCCGGCCACCACTGCCCGCGTGCTGTCTGCTGTTGCGGTGGGCCCACATCAGCGAGTGGTCACGGTGGAAGTAGGAACCGAAGGAGAGCGCACAACCTTGATTCTTGGCGTGACTCAGCAAAGCATCAGCTGCCTGCACACTTTGCACACGCAAGCTGCCCCACCTTTATCCGAAATTCCGTTTTCGCGTGCGATGGCGCAGGCGGCTGCCGTCCCGCCCGATGGGCTTTTTCGCTCAGAAGTCCCTGTGCAGAAGGGATCAGAACGTGGATCGGAGTAGTCGAACCATACAAAGTTTGCGGGCGCATTGGGCGCACTTCCTGGTCGTTTTTTTTGGAGGCCTTCTCGGACATGGCGTCGCCTCTGCTCAGTCGACGGCTTCGCTCCCACTTTTGATTGGCTCTGGCGCTGGCGGTGCCAGTTATTCGGTGCCCATCCAGACACTGCTGTTTTTCACGGCGTTGTCGTTTCTCCCGGCTATTTTGCTAATGATGACCGGGTTCACCCGAATCGTCATAGTGCTGTCGTTGCTGCGTCAGGCGATTGGTACGCAGTCAGCGCCTCCCAATCAAGTGGTCATTGGCCTATCGCTCTTCCTGACTTTTTTTGTAATGGGACCGACGCTTGATCGTGTCTACGAGGATGCCTATGTGCCGTACACGACGAATGCCATCAGCTTTGAAGAGGCCGCTGCCAAGGCCGAGGCGCCAATGCGCCAGTTCATGCTTAAGCAAACCCGTCAGTCGGATTTCGCGTTGTTCGCTCGGCTCGCGCGTCTGGATGCTTCTGTGACGGCCGAAACTGCTCCGATACGTGTGCTTGTGCCCGCATTTGTCACCAGCGAGCTGAAGTCCGCGTTCCAGATCGGCTTCATGATCTTCATTCCCTTTCTTGTCATTGACATGGTTGTCTCAAGTATCTTGATGTCTCTGGGAATGATGATGCTGTCCCCGGTGCTGGTGGCGCTTCCGTTCAAGCTGATGCTGTTCGTTCTGGCAGACGGGTGGAACCTGCTCATAGGGTCGTTGGCAGCAAGCTTTGTCAGTTGACGAAAACGGCTGGATATTCATTCGCGTGAAAGATAAATGTTTCGAAGGTCGATCAAGGTATTTATCGGGAAAGTGAAGGTCAACCAATGACACCCCAATTTGTTCTGACTGTAGGCCACGACGCACTAACACTGCTGTTGATGATTGCCATGCCGGTGCTTGGCGTGGTGATGGCGGTCGGTCTCCTGGTGAGCATTTTTCAGGCAGTCACCCAGATTCATGAGGCGACGCTCGCCTTCGTTCCAAAATTGGTGGCCGCAGTAGCGGTGTTTGCATTTGCTGGACCCTGGATGGTCAGCACGTTGGTGGATTTTATTAGGCGCACGATTGAGTCCATTCCGTCGGTCATTGGCTAAGGCCGCAGCGCCATGATCACGTTTTCGGAAACACAGTTGGTCGCATGGCTGTCGCCGATTCTCTGGCCGTTTCTGCGCGTTTTGGCCTTGTTTTCTGTCTCTCCAGTGTTCTCTATGCGCGTCATTCCCGTCCGGGTCCGGATCGGTCTCGCGTTTTTGGTTGCGGTTTGTGCTCAAGCCGTTCTTGGCGATCAACCTTCCGTTCCCTTCAATGGTCCCGATGCGCTGGGCGCAGTGGCGCAGCAAGTGCTGATCGGCCTAGCGATAGGATTTGCGGTGCGTCTGGTGTTTGCTTCGGTTGAGCTGGCTGGTGAAGTGATTGGCCTTCAGATGGGACTTAATTTCGCCTCGTTTTTCGACCCGGCGAGCAACACGCAAGTGAGTGCGGTGGCCCGTTTTTTTGGTCATATGACCACGCTTTTTTTCATCGTGATCAATGGGCACTTGATGGTGCTGATGGCCGTGGTCAAAAGTTTTGATCGATTTCCAGTGGACAGCCACTTTCTTGTGGCGATCGGGGAGATGCGACTCTATGAGTTGGGTACGTCGTTGTTCTCGAGTGCCTTATGGATAGCGCTCCCAATGATTGCGCTCTTGCTTTTCGTCAATCTGACGCTTGGCATCATTTCGCGGGTTGCGCCGCAAATGAATATTTACGCAGTGGGTTTTCCTGTGACGCTGACTGTAGGGCTGCTCGGTATCACTGCAACTTTGCCAATGCTTGAGCAGCCAATGCTGACACTGATGCAGCAGGCTACTGACTTGTTCATCAGTCAGCGTTGACGGGCGGGGTGCTAGACCAACTCGTTGCGAATGGCGTACACCGTCAATTCGGCGTTGTTGGAGAGCTTGAGCTTTTCCAACACTCGCGCCCGGTACACGCTCACCGTTTTTGGGCTGAGCATCAGTTCTTCTGCAATTTCCGATAAGCGCCTGCCGGAGGCGATTTTCAGAAGTGTCTGGAGTTCGCGTTCCGACAGCGCTGCATGAGCCGCTTCATGCTGCGGTTCGGCGACGCTTTCAGCAAGCATCTGAGCCACATCGGCGGTCAAGTATTTGCGCCCTTGAGCGATGGCATGAACGGCGTCGATGAGAGCGAGCGGGTCCGCTGCCTTACTCGCATAACCGTGCGCGCCGGCGCGCAGGCACCGTACAGCGTACTGGTCGGCCGGATTCATGGAGACTATCAATACTTTGATCTGCGGATGTGTTTCGCGCAGTGAGCTGAGCACTTCCAGTCCGCTGCGACCGGGCATGTTCAGATCGAGTAGCAAGACCTCGCATGCGGCGGATCGCAAGACATCTCGCAGTTCGGAGTAACTCCCCGCCTCGCCAGTCACCTGAAAATCCGCAGATTCTTCCAGCGTGTCGCGAATCCCGCGCCGGACCAAGGCGTGATCGTCGCAAAGTACGATGTGGATCATGTGTGGGCCTGTACTTCAGTGCTTGTGTGGTGCAGCGGCACAGAAAGGGTGAGAGAGGTGCCGCGGCCCGGCAGGCTGCTGATGTCAAGCCAGCCGCCGACCGTCTTGGCGCGCTCATTCAGGCCGATAAGTCCAAAGCTTTGTTGCTTGTCGCGAGCATTCTCCTCCATACCGCGTCCGTTGTCGCTGATCTCAAGCGTGAGGACGCTCTCACCGTCTGAGACGTCTATGGTGACTGTAGCTGCTCCAGCGTGCTTTGAAATGTTTGTCAACGCCTCTTGCGCAGTGCGATAGGCCACGAGCTGCAGATGTTCGGGGAGATGGGGGTTGTGCAAGCTTGAAGTGATCGCCACTGACGTGCCCGTGCGTTGCTCAAAATCTCTGGCCAGCCATTCAAGTGCCGCTGCCAAGCCCTGGTCAAGTACCGGCGGCCGCAGGTTTTTCATAACGCGTTGGCTGGCACCGAGCGCATGTTTCAACATTTCCGTAGCGGAATGAGCGTGCTGCACTACAGGGCCTTCACTCGCATGGCGCTCAATCCAAGCGAGATCAAAGCGAATTGCGGTTAGGGCGCCACCTATGTCGTCGTGAATCTCTCGAGCGATGGCCGCACGTTCTTTTTCGATGGAGTCTTGGAGGTGCTCCGTCAGCGAGGCAAGGCTCTGCTGCGACCGTGACAGCTCCTGCACTGCAAGCTCGCGTTGCAGTCTCACTTGGCGAACCTCACACGCGCGTGAGATGACATGTGGGAGGCGTGCGAGATGGTCCTTGAGCACATAGTCCGCCATTCCCAGACGAATTGCATCGACGGCAGCTGCTTCGCCAATGGCACCGGACAACAAAATGAAAGGCGGCGAGTGTGGCGTGCTCGCGACGATTTGCCATGCGTCCAGCGCTGTGAAGCCGGCAAGCTGATAGTCCGCAAGAATGGCATCAAACGGTTGGCTGGCCATTGCGGACTTGAAGTCAGAGAGGGTGTCGACATGACACAGCGCTGCATGCATACCGCTTTCGCGTAGAGCAAGGGCGGTGAGCCTGTGGTCCGCGAGCGAATCTTCGAGATGAAGAATGCGCAGAGGCATCGGGTGATCTACGGACAGCATAAGCAAGCTATCATAAGATACAAATTGGAACAAACAAGCGTGTTTGCCCGGTTGGGAAGCCAAGCCTTCTCGCCTCCAATATGGGCATTATTCCGATTGCCAAATCGATGCGAGCAAGCGGGCGTGTCAGATGTGTTTGGAAGTCATGTCGTTGATGAGAGAGGATGAGGTCCATGCCATCAGTTTCAGAGCCGATCAAAGGCCCGGGAGTCCAGCTGCCGGTCATGGTGGCGGCCGAATTGCAGGACTCTTTGCTTGTCGTGATGCACGACCTGCACCGCTTGGAAGGTTTGCTGAGTCATGCCACGGACAACTTGCTGGAGCGTTTCGGCGAGGCCAACGAATTTTTGAGCGAGGCACTGGCGCACGGCGCACCGGCGCTTGAGCCAGTGCAAAACGCACTGCGCCGGGCAGTGGTGGAGTTGCAGTTCCAAGACATGGCATCGCAACTGATTTGGCACACCACCAAGGTCTTGCAATCGTGTGCCTTTCAGTTGGCTGCGGAAGCAATGGGAACTGAAGAAGGTGAAGAAGCGGCGTCATTCACCGACATGGCCCCTGATCGTCCCAATCCAGTCACGCAGAGCGAGATGGACGCGGGATCGATTGACCTGTTCTGAAGCACATTTCAAAGTTTTTATTCAATTTAGTTCGTTGGAGCACTTACATGCAATCGATTCTTGCCGTTGACGATTCGCCATCCATGAGGAAGATGGTGGCTTTCACCCTCACCGGGGCGGGCTACCATGTGGTGGAGGCAGTTGACGGACAGGATGCGTATGAAAAGGCGCAAACCCATGAGATCGATCTGGTCCTTGCTGACCAGAACATGCCGCGTCTTGACGGCATCGGATTGACCCGCAAACTGCGTGAGCATCCGAAATTCAAAACGATACCAATTCTGATTTTGACTACAGAGTCGAGTGATCAAATGAAGCAGGCAGGGCGCGCGGCCGGAGCGACGGGGTGGTTGGTGAAGCCATTCGACCCCAATCGTCTTATCGAAGTGATTCGAAAGGTGATGCCATGAAGTGCAACAAAAATAGATCGCTGTCGACAGGAGCTTGTCATGGCTGAGTCGAATCAAGAAGACGGCGGAGCCGATTTTGATCTCACGCAGTTCTATCAGATCTTTTTTGAAGAAGCGGGAGAGAACCTGGATCAGATGGAGCAGATCCTGCTTAATCTATCCCTTGAAAACGCGGATGACGAAGAACTTAACGGTATTTTTCGCTGCGCCCACTCAATCAAGGGCGGCGCCGCTACGTTCGGCTTCGCAGACGTAGCAGAGCTAACCCATCACATGGAGTCGCTTCTTGACAAGTTGCGACGCCACGAGTTGACGCCTGTTCCACAGATGGTAGATGTGCTGCTCGAATCGGCAGATGCATCTCGCTCCTTGCTCGCCAGACATCAGGCAGGCGCGCAGGACGAGCCGCCCTCGTCAGCCGACCTGGTTAGGCGAATCGCAGAGCTGGCGTCTGGATCGGTCCCGGCGCCTACGCCCGTGCAACCGATGGCAGCAGTCGCGACGGCTGCTGCGCCTGCGCCGCCAGCTGCACAAACCACTGAAGCTTCTTCCTTGTCGCTGCCTTCCGGTACACGTGAGCTTCTGGTACGCATCGGGCCGCTTGAGCAGCCAAGCCATGCAGATGCCATCAAGGAGCTGTTTCGAGACATACCAGGCCTGGGTTCCATCCAAGATCGCACTTCCGAAGACCCTTCTACGCGCAGCTTTAGCGTGCAAACCAGTGCCAGCAACGACGACTTGCTTGATCTCTTCGCATTCCATGTCGCAAAAGAGCAAATTGTTATCACTGTGTTGACGGCGGAGTCGTCGGCAACATCCCCTACCGCTGACGACCCATCCTACGGGTTCTTTCAGGATGCCCCAGGCTCCCCAGACCAGCTGCCTGCCACAGCGACTCCGGTCGCTGCATCAGAGGCAGCTGCGCCAGTCGCGGTCAAGCCCCCATTAACAAAAACTTCAGAGACAAAAGTTGGGGCACAGACCCCGGTAGAGTCCACCACCATTCGGGTAGCTGTCAACAAGGTGGATCAGCTGATCAACCTTGTTGGTGAATTGGTGATCACGCAAGCCATGCTTGCCCAAAATAGCCGTGATTTGGACGCTGCGGTTTATCAGCAACTGCTCGCCGGGCTGGCAGATCTGGATAGAAACACGCGCGACTTGCAGGAATCGGTGATGTCCATCCGCATGATTCCGATGTCCATTGTCTTCAGCAGGTTTCCAAGAATGCTCAGAGACCTTGCCAATAAGCTGGGCAAGAAAGTGGACTTGGTTACCCTCGGAGAAGCTACGGAACTTGACAAAGGGTTGGTGGAGAAAATCACCGATCCTTTGACCCACTTGGTGCGCAATAGTGGCGACCATGGAATCGAGATGCCTGTTGAGCGTTTGGCGAAAGGCAAACCGGAGCACGGAACCATCACGCTGTCGGCCTCGCACCAAGGCGGCTCCATCGTGATCGAAGTAAAGGACGACGGAAAAGGTCTATCGCGCGAGAAGATTTTGATGAAGGCTCGCGAAAGAGGTATGGACGTTTCCGATCAATTGCCTGACGCGGAGGTTTGGCAGCTGATTTTTGCTCCGGGCTTCTCAACTGCGGACGTTGTGACCGATGTATCGGGGCGTGGCGTTGGCCTGGACGTAGTCAAAAGAAATATCACAGCGCTTAACGGTAGCGTGGAAGTTGATTCTTCTGAAGGCTACGGAATGCGGATCGCGGTACGACTGCCATTGACGCTTGCCATTATGGATGGTATGTCGGTCGGCGTAGGCGACGAAGTTTATATATTGCCGCTTTCTTCGGTTGTGGAGTCGTTTCAGGTCAATCCTGAAGAAGTTAGCACAGTGGCGCAGGGTTCCCGTCTGGTAAAAGTACGGGACGAATATATGCCAGTGATTGCGATGGAGAAGATGTTTCAGATTCCTCGAGGCGATTCCGGAAAAGTCAGCAATATTATGGTTGTGATCGAATCAGACGGGAGTCGCGTCGCATTGCTGGTCGATGAGCTTCTTGGTCAGCATCAGGTCGTCGTAAAAAATCTCGAATCGAACTACAGAAAAGTGCCTAATGTTTCTGGCGCAACCATATTAGGGGATGGAACGGTCGCATTGATTTTGGATACGGGCAGCATGGTTCGACGTGCACGCCATTGAGCCGCCACCAAAGGGGCTGAAAAGGAATGTTTCTATGAATATCAACGAAAAATATGGTTCTGCCACATCTCCGGGAGCCCGCGAATATTTGACCTTTCGATTGGATAAGGAAGAGTACGGGATTGATATTCTTAAGGTTCAAGAAATACGTGGATATGAGCCTCCTACAAGAATTGCACATTCGCCCAGTTTCATCAAAGGTGTGGTAAATCTCCGTGGCACCATCGTTCCAATTATTGATATGAGGATTCGATTCGATTGCGATTCTGCGGATTATGATGCATTCACTGTGGTCATTATTCTTAGTCTTCGCCACCGAATTGTGGGAATTGTGGTCGATTCTGTAAGTGATGTAATGGAAATTTCCGCAGACAATATTCAGCCTGCTCCTGATGTGGAAAGTGCGATTGACAGTGCCTGTATTTCTGGACTTGGATCAGTTAACGATAGAATGTTAATTCTTTTGGATATTGAGAAGCTCATGTCCAGTGTTGATATGGGCTTGGTCGCTTCGGGGGAGTAGCGCACGATTTCATGAGTTCGGTTCGTTCGTGATTTATAAATTTCAGCACAACTGTTGTGCAGAATCAGATTTTTCGGGTAAATTCATGGCGAATAAATCGAGATTAGCGGCATGATGTCGCCCCGGGTGAATGCTTCGCCTCCTCAAGGCCCTCTGGAGCAAGGGCGTGAATTTCTTTGGACGGAAGCAGATTTTACCCGGGTGCAGTCATTGATTTACCAGCGAGCAGGCATCAGCCTGCACGATGGGAAGCATGCAATGGTCTACAGTCGTTTATCACGACGGCTTAGGGAAACAGGCTATGAAAGTTTCAGTGACTATCTCAATTGGCTTGAAAAGCACGATGGTGTGGAGTGGCAGGAGTTTGTCAACGCGTTGACCACGAACCTTACCGCATTTTTTCGCGAACAGCATCATTTTGAAATTTTCTATGAGCACCTTCGAGCGGCTCCACCTGGCACGAATTGGCGAGTTTGGTGCAACGCTGCGTCTACTGGTGAGGAGCCATATTCGATTGTAATGACTGCGTTTGAAGCACTCGGAAATAATCCGGCTTTTCGATTGGTGGCAAGCGACATCGACTCGCGAGTTTTGGCGGTTGCAGCGAAAGGTACTTATCGTTTGGAAAATCTCAAAGGTCTGGTAAGTGAGCGCATAAAAAAATTCTTTCTTCGCGGCAAGGGCGCTAATTCGGGGTTGGTTCGTGTCAAGCCTGAATTGGTGCGCGTCATTGAGTTCATTAGTGTGAACCTGATTCGTGACGACTGGCCTTTCCGCGAGCCGTTTGATGTCGTGTTCTGCCGAAATGTCATGATTTATTTTGATGCGGCAACGCAACGTAAAGTCCTTGAACGTATTCATCGTGTTTTAAAACCTGGCGGAATGTTATTCGTCGGACATGCGGAAAATTTTAGCGAATCCCGTGATTTGTTTACTTTGCGCGGTAAAACCGTATATGAACGCCGCTAGATCTTTTGCACATCAAGTAGCATCCATTTCCGCATGATTTCTTCAAGCCCCACCAACGTAACTCCAGCCGGATCTCCTCCATTGGGGGGCTCATCAGAGCGGCGTCGTGCGCCGCGCATTGCACCCCTCGCACCGGGAATTTACGGCAATGCACCAGCAGTCGAAATCGAATCTTCGCTGGACGAGCTGAAATCCAGGCCACGTAAACCCGGGCTCGCTTCTTTTTTCTATTTTGATCCACACTTCCAATACAACGCGGTAAAGGTGCTGCCGGGCGAGTATTTTGTGGCGAATGAAAACTTGGTGATCATGACCGTCTTGGGCTCGTGTATAGCAGCCTGCATATGGGACAGCCGGATGCGTGTCGGGGGGATGAACCATTTCATGTTGCCAGATGGGGACTCGATGGATGTGTCCGGTCGATACGGGTCGTATGCAATGGAGTTGCTTATTAACGAGATGCTCAAGCTGGGGGCGCGGCGAGAGACGATGCAGGCCAAAATTTTTGGTGGCGCGCAAGTGATGCACAGCTTCACCACGATGAATGTTGGTGAACGGAACACCGCGTTCGTCGTAAATTACTTGCAAACCGAGCGCATTCCCGTGGTGTCAGAAGATGTCTTGGACATCTATCCGCGTAAGGTTTGCTTCTTTCCTGTGACGGGTAAGGCGATGGTCAAGCGATTGGCGCATGCCCATCCAGAGACACTTGTTGCGCAAGACAAACGAGGAAGTGCCCGGACAGTCGCCCAATTGACCTCGGGTGGCTCGGTGGATCTTTTCTGACGGAGCATCGCTGCAATGGGGAAAAAGATACGCGTCATCGTAGTAGACGATTCTGCGCTGGTTCGCGGCCTGCTGTCTGAAATCATCAATCGGCAGCCCGATCTGGAATGCGTCGCTACTGCCAACGATCCCCTTATCGCACGAGAGCTGATCCGGTCCCACGATCCCGACGTCATCACTTTGGACGTTGAAATGCCGAGGATGGACGGCATTGATTTCCTAGGTCGCCTCATGCGCCTGCGCCCTACGCCGGTAGTGATGATCTCTACGCTGACGGAGCGTGGTGCTGAGGTGACTCTCAAGGCGCTTGAGTTGGGAGCCGTCGATTTCGTCGCCAAGCCGCGAGTAGGGGTTGCAAGTGGTTTGAATGATCTTTCACACCAAATCGTAGACAAAATTCGGGTGGCATCCGTGGCTAAGGTCCGTCGCCTCGTTTCATCACCGGCGTCAGATGAGGGTGCGAGTCGGCGTCCGGGTCAGCCGGTGCCCTCAGCGCTTCTAGGTCGCTTGTCGACTGAGAAAATTGTGTTTATTGGCGCCTCCACCGGAGGTACAGAGGCAATCAAAGAAATTTTGGTGCATATGCCGGCCGATTCTCCCGCAATCGTGATCACCCAGCATATGCCTGCAGGCTTTACGACGAGCTTCGCGGCACGTCTCAATGGGCTATGCCAAATACGTGTGAAAGAGGCAGTAACCGGCGAGCGGTTGCTGCCTGGTCACGCCTACATCGCACCGGGCGGGACTCAATTTCACGTTGGGCGCAGTGGTGCCAACTATGTTGCAGTGGTTGAGGATGGCGCACCAGTCAATCGCCACAAGCCGTCGGTTGAGGTTCTTTTCAAGTCGGGGGCGGCGCTAGTTGGCCGCAATGCATTGGGCATTATGTTGACCGGTATGGGCGCTGACGGTGCGGCCGCGATGCGCGAAATGAAGGATGCCGGAAGCTACAACTTTGTGCAGGACGAAGCCTCTTGTGTTGTGTTTGGCATGCCGCGCGAAGCGATTGCGCATGGCGCCGCCGACGAGGTACTGCCGCTTCAAGCAATTGCGCCTGCATTGGTCGCACGCTTGCGCGCCGGAGCAGACCGTGTGCTTCATCGCATTTGAAGCACGTCGTCTGAACTACGCGGACAAAGCCTCCCAGCGGCCGAGTGCGGTCATCAATGCATCCTCAATTTCTGCGTCGCGTGCCTGAAGGGCGATAGCCCGCGAGGCGTCGTTCTGATAAAGACTGCCATCCGCCAGTTCTGCTTGCAGCCCCTGCTGCTCTGCTTCCAGTGTCGCAATCAGACTCGGTAGGCTATCCAGCTCGCGCTGGTCCTTGTAGCTCAACTTCCTTTTTGATAGCGAAGTTTCTTGGGCCACTGGGCGGCAGGATCCAATTTCCTTCGAACTCTTTTCAAGACTGGTTTTAGTTGCATCGCCGCTTGCCTTCGCCAATTCCTTGGCACGTGCAGACTGTATGAGCCAGTCGCGCACACCGCCCTCGTACTCACGCCATGCGCCATCCCCTTCAAACGCGATGGTGCTGGTCACAACGTTGTCAAGAAAAGTGCGGTCGTGACTCACCAGGAAAACGGTGCCATCGTAGTTTTGTAGCAACTCCTCCAAGAGGTCGAGTGTCTCGATGTCCAGGTCGTTGGTCGGCTCGTCAAGCACAAGAACGTTGGCAGGGCGCGCGAAGAGCCGCGCCAAAAATAAGCGATTGCGTTCGCCGCCTGACAAAGAACGGACGGGTGACCGAGCTCTCGCGGGTGAAAACAAGAAATCGCCCAAGTAGCTCTTTACATGCTTGCGCTCTTGGCCAATCTCAATCCACTCACTTCCAGGGCTGATGAAGTCCTCCAGTGTCGCGTCAAGATCTACTCCCTCGCGCATCTGGTCGAAGTAGGCCACTTGCATTTTTGAGCCTTGACGTACCGAGCCACTGTCTGGGGAGATCTCACCCAGAATAAGTTTGAGAAGCGTGGTCTTGCCAGCTCCGTTGGGCCCAAGCAACCCGACTTTATCCCCGCGCAGAATTGTTGCGCTGAAATCTCGGACCACCCGTGTCGTACCGTAGCTTTTGTTCACATCCACCATTTCTGACACAAATTTTCCGCTCTGAGCACCCGAGGAAATATCGAGTTTCACATTGCCCATCACGCCGCGCCGACTGCTCCTATCTGCGCGCAGGGCTTCGAGGCGAGTGATGCGACTTTGACTGCGTGTTCGGCGTGCTTCCACTCCCTTGCGGATCCAAATCTCTTCTTGTGCAAGCAGTCGATCGGCCTTGGCCGAAACAATACGTTCCTGCGCAAGCTGTTCGGCCTTCTGCTCCAAATACCGAGCGAAATTTCCGGGGTAAGAAAGCAGCCGGCCGCGGTCAAGCTCGACAATTCGTGTTGCTACTCGATCCAAAAATGAACGGTCGTGCGTGATGGTGACGATGCTGCCCTTAAAGTCGCGCAGCAACTCTTCAAGCCATTCAATGGAGTCAAGATCCAGATGGTTGGTCGGCTCGTCCAGTAGAAGGACGTCCGGCCTTGTTACCAACGCTTGTGCAAGCGCCACGCGCTTCTTCTTTCCCCCTGAAAGATCGCCCACTTGGGCTTCGCCATCTAAATGGAGGCGCTCAAGGGTCTCTTCTACCCGCTGCTCCCAGTTCCAGCCTTCGTAGGCCTCAATCTGAGTCTGTAGCGCGTCGAGGTCGTCTGCATGCGACGCAGAAAAATAGCGTTCGCGCAAAGCAATCACAGGTGCAAGGCCTTCGGAAACACAAGCGAACACCGAATGATCTGGATCGAGGGAGGGCTCCTGCGCAACAAACGCCAAGCGCACGCCGCGCTGGATCTGTCGCGTGCCATCGTCGGGCTGACGCGTACCTTCAAGGATCCTCAAAAGAGACGACTTTCCCGCACCATTGCGCCCGATCAGCCCAACGCGTTCGTTAGGCTCCAAAGAAAAATCTGCGTGATCAAGTAGGGCAACATGCCCGAAAGCGAGCTGTGCGTTGGATAGTGTGATGAGTGCCATGTACGTCGATTATCGACACATGGAACATCGGACGGCCGTTGGCTATCAACTTCCGAGCGCAGGCAGCATCTTTTTTTGGCGAGACGCCGATTTCGCGGGTCAAACCCGTACTACAATGCGAGGCTGCCCTGTACGCAGTTTTGGCCTCCATCGCTGGATGCTAAGGACGACGAGGACTGTGCAGGTGGAGTCAGGATCTTGAGGTAAGTTGGGGTTGATAGAAAAAATCTTTTTTCACAACTTTGACAGTAGCCAAAAAAGCCTGCTAGAATTCAAGGCTTCGCTCATCGCAGCGAAGGCGGTCGAGAAAGTGGTTCGAAAGAGCTGCGTCTTGGCTAGGTACTTTAAAAACATACAGCCGATAAGCGTGGGCGTTTGAGGCATTAGGCCTAAAGTTCTTTGGAACAAAAGAGAGCTGTAACAGGCTTTCGCAAACGCTCATGAGAGAGAAGTGAAGTTCACTTCAATTCTTAATTTTGAGTAGCCTCGAGAGGGGCAAAAAACACAAGATCGAACTGTAGAGTTTGATCCTGGCTCAGATTGAACGCTGGCGGCATGCCTTACACATGCAAGTCGAACGGTAACAGCACTTCGGTGGCTGACGAGTGGCGAACGGGTGAGTAATACATCGGAACGTGCCCGATCGTGGGGGATAACTACTCGAAAGAGTGGCTAATACCGCATACGATCTACGGATGAAAGCGGGGGATCGCAAGACCTCGCGCGGACGGAGCGGCCGATGGCAGATTAGGTAGTTGGTGGGATAAAAGCTTACCAAGCCGACGATCTGTAGCTGGTCTGAGAGGACGACCAGCCACACTGGGACTGAGACACGGCCCAGACTCCTACGGGAGGCAGCAGTGGGGAATTTTGGACAATGGGGGAAACCCTGATCCAGCCATGCCGCGTGCAGGATGAAGGCCTTCGGGTTGTAAACTGCTTTTGTACGGAACGAAAAGGTCTTTTTTAATAAAGAGGGCCCATGACGGTACCGTAAGAATAAGCACCGGCTAACTACGTGCCAGCAGCCGCGGTAATACGTAGGGTGCAAGCGTTAATCGGAATTACTGGGCGTAAAGCGTGCGCAGGCGGTTATATAAGACAGATGTGAAATCCCCGGGCTCAACCTGGGAACTGCATTAGTGACTGTATAGCTAGAGTGCGGCAGAGGGGGATGGAATTCCGCGTGTAGCAGTGAAATGCGTAGATATGCGGAGGAACACCGATGGCGAAGGCAATCCCCTGGGCCTGCACTGACGCTCATGCACGAAAGCGTGGGGAGCAAACAGGATTAGATACCCTGGTAGTCCACGCCCTAAACGATGTCAACTGGTTGTTGGGAATTTACTTTCTCAGTAACGAAGCTAACGCGTGAAGTTGACCGCCTGGGGAGTACGGCCGCAAGGTTAAAACTCAAAGGAATTGACGGGGACCCGCACAAGCGGTGGATGATGTGGTTTAATTCGATGCAACGCGAAAAACCTTACCCACCTTTGACATGTATGGAAGATCGCAGAGACGCGATTGTGCTCGAAAGAGAGCCATAACACAGGTGCTGCATGGCTGTCGTCAGCTCGTGTCGTGAGATGTTGGGTTAAGTCCCGCAACGAGCGCAACCCTTGCCATTAGTTGCTACATTTAGTTGGGCACTCTAATGGGACTGCCGGTGACAAACCGGAGGAAGGTGGGGATGACGTCAAGTCCTCATGGCCCTTATAGGTGGGGCTACACACGTCATACAATGGCTGGTACAAAGGGTTGCCAACCCGCGAGGGGGAGCTAATCCCATAAAGCCAGTCGTAGTCCGGATCGTAGTCTGCAACTCGACTACGTGAAGTCGGAATCGCTAGTAATCGTGGATCAGAATGTCACGGTGAATACGTTCCCGGGTCTTGTACACACCGCCCGTCACACCATGGGAGCGGGTTCTGCCAGAAGTAGGTAGCCTAACCGTAAGGAGGGCGCTTACCACGGCAGGGTTCGTGACTGGGGTGAAGTCGTAACAAGGTAGCCGTATCGGAAGGTGCGGCTGGATCACCTCCTTTCTGGAAAACTGGCCAAAGGCCTTGAACGTCCACACTTATCGGTTGTTGGAGAAAGTCGCAAAGAAGCGGCGCACTGCAGAGGTTGTGGTGCGCTGATGCGAGAGGCCGACTTGGGTCTGTAGCTCAGTTGGTTAGAGCACCGTCTTGATAAGGCGGGGGTCGGTGGTTCGAGACCACCCAGACCCACCAAGTGCTGCAGGCCTGGTCGATCTGAGGCGACACGACAATAATGCGATTCCTGGGGGATTAGCTCAGCTGGGAGAGCACCTGCTTTGCAAGCAGGGGGTCGTCGGTTCGATCCCGTCATCCTCCACCATTCGACACCATCATACTTCGGTAGCAACACCAAAGTGGCTTTGAAAAAGGCCTCTTTGTTGTTGGTTCATATAGATGAATCAATCGGCTGTTCTTTAAAAATTCATAGAGTCGAATCAGAGTTGTCAGCGGAAACTGCACATTCGTAAAGGTTTAGTGCAGACCGTGCCGCTGGCAACAAGAATTTTTGATTGCGTCAAAACGAATATTCAAACTTTGGTTTGGAAGTTCAAATGTAATTACGATGAAAGAGCTCGAAAGAGTCCTGAGTCGATTGCGGCATAACGCGCAAGGTGAAAGACCTTGCAAGTCAGGCAATGTAATGGAGGTAACTTCTGCGAAGGAGTTGTCAAAGTTATAGGGTCAAGTGACTAAGAGCATGTGGTGGATGCCTTGGCGATGATAGGCGACGAAAGACGTGATAGCCTGCGAAAAGCTTCGGGGAGCTGGCAAATAAGCATTGATCCGGAGATATCTGAATGGGGAAACCCACCTAGCAATAGGTATCTTTAACTGAATACATAGGTTATTGAGGCGAACCGGGTGAACTGAAACATCTCAGTAGCTCGAGGAAAAGACATCAACCGAGATTCCGAGAGTAGTGGCGAGCGAAATCGGAGAAGCCGTGCAGTGATAGCACGATGGTTAGCAAAACGGGATGGAAAGCCCGGCCATAGCAGGTGATAGCCCTGTATGCGAAAGCCAACGTGTGGTACTAGGCTGCAGACAAGTAGGGCGGGGCACGAGAAACCTTGTCTGAATATGGGGGGACCATCCTCCAAGGCTAAATACTCATCATCGACCGATAGTGAACCAGTACCGTGAGGGAAAGGCGAAAAGAACCCCGGGAGGGGAGTGAAATAGATCCTGAAACCGCATGCTTACAAAAAGTAGGAGCCTCGTAAGGGGTGACTGCGTACCTTTTGTATAATGGGTCAGCGACTTACATTCAGTGGCAAGGTTAACCGAATAGGGAAGCCGTAGAGAAATCGAGTCCGAATAGGGCGAACATAGTCGCTGGGTGTAGACCCGAAACCAAGTGATCTATCCATGGCCAGGATGAAGGTGCCGTAACAGGTACTGGAGGTCCGAACCGACTAATGTTGCAAAATTAGCGGATGAGCTGTGGATAGGGGCGAAAGGCTAAACAAACTTGGAAATAGCTGGTTCTCTCCGAAAACTATTTAGGTAGTGCCTCAAGTATTACCGTCGGGGGTAGAGCACTGTTTAGGCTAGGGGGTCATGGCGACTTACCAAACCTATGCAAACTCCGAATACCGACGAGTACAGCTTGGGAGACAGAGCACCGGGTGCTAACGTCCGGACTCAAGAGGGAAACAACCCAGACCGCCAGCTAAGGTCCCTAAAATTGGCTAAGTGGGAAACGAAGTGGGAAGGCTAAAACAGTCAGGATGTTGGCTTAGAAGCAGCCATCATTTAAAGAAAGCGTAATAGCTCACTGATCGAGTCGTCCTGCGCGGAAGATGTAACGGGGCTAAGCCAGTTACCGAAGCTGCGGATGTGCAATTTATTGCACGTGGTAGGAGAGCGTTCTGTAGGCCTGTGAAGGTGCCTGGTAATGGGTGCTGGAGGTATCAGAAGTGCGAATGCTGACATGAGTAGCGTTAAAGGGGGTGAAAAGCCCCCTCGCCGTAAGCGCAAGGTTTTCTACGCAACGTTCATCGGCGTAGAGTGAGTCGGCCCCTAAGGCGAGGCAGAGATGCGTAGCTGATGGGAAACAGGTCAATATTCCTGTACCGATCAATAGTGCGATGTGGGGACGGAGAAGGTTAGCTCAGCCAACTGTTGGATATGTTGGTTCAAGCCTGTAGTCGTGCCCGGTAGGCAAATCCGCCGGACTTAGATGAGGGGTGATAACGAGTCTGCTTGCAGACGAAGTGAGTGATACCCTGCTTCCAGGAAAAGCCACTAAGCTTCAGCTATTGACGACCGTACCGCAAACCGACACTGGTGCGCGAGATGAGTATTCTAAGGCGCTTGAGAGAACTCTGGAGAAGGAACTCGGCAAATTGATACCGTAACTTCGGGAGAAGGTATGCCCCAAGTAGGTGAACCTGTACAAGGCGAGCCCAAAGGGGTTGCAAAAAATCGGTGGCTGCGACTGTTTAATAAAAACACAGCACTCTGCAAACACGAAAGTGGACGTATAGGGTGTGACGCCTGCCCGGTGCTGGAAGATTAAATGATGGGGTGCAAGCTCTTGACTGAAGTCCCAGTAAACGGCGGCCGTAACTATAACGGTCCTAAGGTAGCGAAATTCCTTGTCGGGTAAGTTCCGACCTGCACGAATGGCGTAACGATGGCCACACTGTCTCCTCCAGAGACTCAGCGAAGTTGAAATGTTTGTGATGATGCAATCTACCCGCGGAAAGACGGAAAGACCCCATGAACCTTTACTGTAGCTTTGTATTGGACTTTGAACAGATCTGTGTAGGATAGGTGGGAGGCTTTGAAGCGGTGCCGCTAGGTATCGTGGAGCCAACGTTGAAATACCACCCTGGTGTGCTTGAGGTTCTAACCCAGGTCCATTATCTGGATCGGGGACAGTGCATGGTAGGCAGTTTGACTGGGGCGGTCTCCTCCCAAAGCGTAACGGAGGAGTTCGAAGGTACGCTAGTTACGGTCGGACATCGTGACGATAGTGCAATGGCATAAGCGTGCTTAACTGCGAGACTGACAAGTCGAGCAGATGCGAAAGCAGGACATAGTGATCCGGTGGTCTCTGTATGGAAGGGCCATCGCTGAACGGAGTATAAAAGGTACTCTGGGGATAACAGGCTGATACCGCCCAAGAGCTTCATATCGACGGCGGTGTTTGGCACCTCGATGTCGGCTCATCTCATCCTGGGGCTGTAGCCGGTCCCAAGGGTATGGCTGTTCGCCATTAAAAGAGGGTACGTGAGCTGGGGTTAAAACGTCGTGAGACAGTTTTGGGTCCCTATCTTCCGTGGGCGCTGCAGATTTGAGGAAGCCTGCTCCTAGTACGAGAGGACCGGGAGTGGACACACCTCTGGTGTACCGGTTGTCACGCCAGTGGCATCGCCGGGTAGCTAAGTGTGGAAGAGATAACCGCTTGAAAGCATCTAAAGCGGGTAGAACTCGTTTGAAGATGAGATCTGCCGGGGGCTCGACCCCCTGAAGAGTCGTTCTAGACCAGGACGTTGATAGGCTGGGTGTGGAAGCGCAGCAATGCGTTAAGCTAACCAGTACTAATTGCTCGTGCGGCTTGACCCTATAACTTTGATATCCCTATCAAAGCTGACAGTTATGCCAATAGACGCAATACAAAAATTCTCCCTGATTCCATACTCTATGGGTTCGCCTTGCTGAACCCAAAATTCAGCAAAGCTCAAAAAGTTATGCTTGACGACCATAGCAAGTTGGTCCCACTACCTTCCCCATCCCTAACAGGACAGTGAAACAGCTTCGCGCCAACTAGATAGTGCGGGTTCCCGTGTGAAAGTAGGTCATCGGTCAGGCTC
>JAUCCA010000011.1:0-36220 GCA_034676525.1 Giesbergeria sp. | reverse complement strand
ACCAATCCAAGCAGGTCTTGTGCGCTCTCAGGACGTTCGATACGCATCATGGCGGCCACCAGGTTTTGTAGCTGGACCAGATGCGCCGGGGTGTAGCGCTTTTCGTCGATCAGCAGGTATAGGTAAATCCACTGATCAGATCGCGCACCATCTCGGGTGAGGAAAACAGCAGCTTGTACGAGGCATCATGTGGTTTGACTATGCCTCTGATTGTCAGGGGTTCATGCGCCCAGCAGACCCGTCATGGGATATTTTTGCCCGTGCGTGGTTTTACGGCGCTGCGAAATCCCACAGGCTTTGGGCTCAGCGAAGGTGGGACTCCTGCAGCAGAGTTCAGGTGGTGGACGGGAAAGAATTTCGCCGCACACACATTCGTTTAACGCTCAAGAAGCACGTCGCACCATCCTCTCATACAAATAAATGGTGTCTGGCCCCATTGCTTTGTTTTACTTGAGCACGTCCTCCAAGGTTCGTGCATCCAGGATATTCAGTGACCAGTTTTTCAACTGAGTCGTCTGTGCTGCCCGGATTTGTGCGATGACTGAGGCAGGGGGTTGGCCAAAACGATGCCCAATCATTTCCAACAGCAAATCAGCTTGACCTTCAACGCGACCTTCATTCAGCCACTGTTTGGCCCAGATCCCGGGTTCTTCGGCAATCATCATATCCAGCTCCTGCAGGGTCTTGGTGGGGGGTAGGGGTTCGGGCAAATTGGCATTGCGTTCGATCATCAGCACCAGCCATGCCGTGATGCTGCGGTTGAGTTCCTGGCTTTCTGGCAGGGCCAAAATGGCCTGAGTCAAGGCATGCAAGGCCACTTGCCATTGCTCTATCTTACGATCATGTCTTAGGCGAAACAACAGGGTAGCCAGATTGTGGCCGGGCCGGCCGATGGCCTTCAGCACATCACGTTCGCGTACCAGCAGATAGCGCATTTGCGGCTGGTATGCCAGCAGCGCTGCTGGAATATGGTCTGTCAGGTCGGATAAATCTTGCGCGGCGGCCCAGCGGCGTGATCCGCTGTAGAACACAACCGGTAGCACCGGTGGCAGAGGCAAGCGGATTTGTTTGTTGCGCAGCAGCGTCTGGTAGCTCAGGCAGGTGTAGGTGGCGAGACGCAGCGCCATGGTGGCGTCTGGCTGGGATTGCTGCTCGAAGATCAGCAAAATACATAGGCCATGCATCGGTGCGTGGGACGCAGCGTTGTCGATTGGTGGCGGATGTGCCGCACCGCGCAGGATGCTGGGGGGATCAGCCACATCCGGGGCTTGGTTTTTCCAGGGGACCAGCCATGCGCAATCCCCCGTGCGCTGTTTCAGGCGATCGCTGATATGCGACGTGTTGATGGGCTGCATCCGCTGCCAATCCAGCGCATTGAATAAGGCCGGGTCCATCACGCAAGCCAGGATGTCGCGTAGCAGCTCCTTGTGTTCAAACAGGCGGCGGTATGCCGCATCCAGCTTTCCCATGATGGCCTTCCGCTTGCATTCAGAAGGGAACATGATGGGGGATCAAGCCGCTATCGTGAGGGTAGCTGAGATGGATCTGTCACAGCCTGAACACCTGCAGCAACTAAATGGGGTCACAAATAAATGGCGGCGTTGACCCCATTTAAAGCAAAAATCAGGTGTCCTTGAGCACGTCCTCCAAGGTTCGTGCATCCAGGATATTCAGTGACCAAGTTTTCAACTGAGTCGTCTGTGCCGCACGAATTTGTGCGATGACTGAGGCTGGAGGTTGGCCAAAGCGGTGCTCAATCATTTCCAACAGCAAATCAGCTTGACCTTCGACACGACCTTCGACGCGACCTTCATTCAGCCACTGTTTGGCCCAGATCCCGGGTTCTTCGGCAATCATCATATCCAGCTCCTGCAGGGTCTTGGTGGGGGGTAGGGGTTCGGGCAAATTGGCATTGCGTTCGATCATCAGCACCAGCCATGCCGTGATGCTGCGGTTGAGTTCCTGGCTTTCTGGCAGGGCCAAAATGGCCTGAGTCAAGGCATGCAAGGCCACTTGCCATTGCTCTATCTTACGATCATGTCTTAGGCGAAACAACAGGGTAGCCAGATTGTGGCCGGGCCGGCCGATGGCCTTCAGCACATCACGTTCGCGTACCAGCAGATAGCGCATTTGCGGCTGGTATGCCAGCAGCGCTGCTGGAATATGGTCTGTCAGGCCGGATAAATCCTGCGCGGCGGTCCAACGGCGTGAACCGCTGTAGAACACAACCGGTAGCACCGGTGGCAGAGGCAAGCGGATTTGTTTGTTGCGCAGCAGCGTCTGGTAGTTCAGGCAGGTGTAGGTGGCGAGACGCAGCGCCATGGTGGCGTCTGGCTGGGATTGCTGCTCGAAGATCAGCAAAATACATAGGCCATGCATCGGTGCGTGGGACGCAGCGTTGTCGATTGGTGGCGGATGTGCCGCACCGCGCAGGATGCTGGGGGGATCAGCCACATCCGGGGCTTGGTTTTTCCAGGGGACCAGCCATGCGCAATCCCTCGTGCGCTGTTTCAGGCGATCGCTGATATGCGACGTGTTGATGGGCTGCATCCGCTTCCAATCCAGCGCATTGAATAAGGCCGGGTCCATCACGCAAGCCAGGATGTCGCGTAGCAGTTCCTTGTGTTCAAACAGGCGGCGATATGCCGCGTCCAGCTTTCCCATGATGGCCTTCCGCTTGCATTCAGAAGGGAACATGATGGGGGATCAAGCCGCTATCGTGAGGGTAGCTGAGATGGATCTGTCACAGCCTGAACACCTGCAGCAACTAAATGGGGTCACAAATAAATGGCGGCGTTGACCCCATTTAAAGCAAAAATCAGGTGTCCTTGAGCACGTCCTCCAAGGTTCGTGCATCCAGGATATTCAGTGACCAAGTTTTCAACTGAGTCGTCTGTGCCGCACGAATTTGTGCGATGACTGAGGCTGGAGGTTGGCCAAAGCGGTGCTCAATCATTTCCAACAGCAAATCAGCTTGACCTTCGACACGACCTTCGACGCGACCTTCATTCAGCCACTGTTTGGCCCAGATCCCGGGTTCTTCGGCAATCATCATATCCAGCTCCTGCAGGGTCTTGGTGGGGGGTAGGGGTTCGGGCAAATTGGCATTGCGTTCGATCATCAGCACCAGCCATGCCGTGATGCTGCGGTTGAGTTCCTGGCTTTCTGGCAGGGCCAAAATGGCCTGAGTCAAGGCATGCAAGGCCACTTGCCATTGCTCTATCTTACGATCATGTCTTAGGCGAAACAACAGGGTAGCCAGATTGTGACCGGGCCGGCCGATGGCCTTCAGCACATCACGTTCGCGTACCAGCAGATAGCGCATTTGCGGCTGGTATGCCAGCAGCGCTGCTGGAATATGGTCTGTCAGGTCGGATAAATCTTGCGCGGCGGCCCAGCGGCGTGAACCGCTGTAGAACACAACCGGCAGCACCGGTGGCAAGGGCAGGCGGATTTGTTTATTGCGCAGCAGCGTCTGGTAGCTCAGGCAGGTGTAGGTGGCGAGACGCAGCGCCATGGTGGCGTCTGGCTGGGATTGCTGCTCGAAGATCAGCAAAATACATAGGCCATGCATCGGCGCGTGGGGCACGGTGTTGTCTGCTGGTGGCGGGTGAGTCGCGCCATGCAGGACGTGAGGAGGATTTGCCGCATCTGGATTTTTATTTTTCCAGGGGACCAACCACGCACAATCCCCTGTGCGCTGTTTCAGGCGATCGCTGATATGCGACGTGTTGATGGGCTGCATCCGCGGCCAATCCAGCGCATCGAATAAGGCCGGATCCATCACGCAGGCCAGGATGTCGCGCAACAGTTCCTTGTGTTCAAACAGGCGGCGGTATGCCGCATCCAGCTTTCCCATGATGATCTTCCGATTGCGCAGAAAAGAACATGATGGGGGACCAAGCCGCTATCGTGGGAGTCGTTGGGATGGTTTTGTCACGGGCGGAACGCTTGCAGCAACTAAATGGGATCAGACTCCATAACTGTAAATGGGATCTGACCCATCAGCACATCAGCACATCAGAACAGCTTCAGTCATTTGTGAATTCGGGCGGTCTGCAGCGTTGCAAATCCTCGTGATAATAATGACTATCGCTGCGGTTTGCGCCTTGCATCCCATCCCGAACCACAGTGCCTGCTTGCCACGGGATTTAATGGAATGGTCGCCCCTACCCAAAACGGCATCAAAGTGCCAAAGTGGCGATGTTTACATCCACTTAAACGAGAGAGGCGACCGTTATGAAGATTACTACAATCGGAATCGATCTGGCCAAGTCTGTTTTTCAGATCCACGGGGCAGACGCTCGGGGCAAAGCGGTTCTACGCCAGCAGTTGAAGCGCGCCCAGATGCTTCCATTCTTTGCTCGCATGCAGCCGTGCAAAGTAGCGATGGAAGCATGTGGTAGTGCGCACTACTGGGCTCGCAAGCTGCAGGAATTGGGCTTTGCTGTAGTGCTCATAGCGCCGCAGTATGTCAAGCCCTATGTGAAGCGCAACAAGAATGACGTGGCCGATGCAGAGGCGATCTGCGAAGCTGCCAGCCGACCTGAGATGCCCGCGGTGTCGGTCAAGACTGCAAGCCAGCAAGCGATTCTAAGCGTGCATCGTGCGCGTCAGGGATTCGTCAAGGCAAGAACCGCCCAGGCCAATCAGATCCGTGGGTTGCTTGCGGAGTTCGGATTCGTGATCCCGCAGGGCATCAGCCATATCGCCAAGAACGTGCCCGAGATCATTGAGGGCGCAGAAAACGAACTACCAGGCAACTTCAGGTTGCTGATTGCCAGGCTCCTTGATCACCTCAAGGAGTTGGATCGTCAGGTTCAGGAACTCGAAGGTGAGATTGTGCGCTGGCATCGGGACAACGAGGTGAGCAGACGTCTGGCCGAGATCCCCGGCATAGGCCCCATAACGGCCAGCGCACTGGTAGCCACGATAGGTGATGCAAAGACTTTCAAAAATGGCAGACAACTTGCTGCGTGGCTCGGACTGGTGCCGCGTCAGCACAGTAGCGGGGGCAAGCCTACGCTGCTTGGTATCAGTAAGCGTGGCGATTCGTACTTGCGAACGCTGCTCATCCATGGAGGCAGAGCCGTGGTGCGAGTGGCGGGGAACAAGCCCGCAGCCAATGGCTGGACTCAGCGACTACTGGCTCGACGCCATAAGAATGTGGCAGCGGTTGCGCTGGCCAACAAGAACGCCAGGATCGTTTGGGCGCTATTGGTACACGATCGCAGGTTCCGGCACGATTACGCCGCAGCTGGCGCAGCGGCGTAGTCGTGCCAGTTATTGAAAACATTGATTTATTTTTACGAAACACAGAGGTTCACACCACCGATTGCTCAGGTAATCAAGAAATGATGGCAGGATAGGTAAGACCGGGGTTGGCAGAGCCTGATCTGAACAACGCACTCGCAGTGCGATGACTTGTAGAGGTGCCAACCAGCAGATTCCATCAGGGATATGAGGCGACGGCCTCACATAAAGTCCGGATCTATGGCAGCAATCTTTACCTCATTCGCATCATCATGAATTGAAAGCTTGGCAAAACGGGGGCGACCATCTATGTTCAGAGGGTTCCTAACAAAAGACGCTAAAACCCTGGGCGTTCCCGAGGAAAGTCTGGCCGAATTGAATCGGCAGGCGGCGGATTTTACGGTCAAGAGTCTGCCAGTGCTAAAGGTGCTGCAGGTGGCGTAGTGAATTACAATAGAAATGATCGCTTTTTTGGGGCGATCTTTTTGCCACTGGAGTTTTCGCCATGCATCTGTTCCACCAAACATCCACTGTCCAGCCGCCAGGGGTGGTCAGTCTGCAGCAACGTCTAGGCGGCTTACAGTGCCTGCGTGCCATTGCTGCCTTTGGGGTTGTTTTGCAGCATGCAATTTATTATGCCTGCCAAGCGCTTGGTCTGGATTATATGCAGTATCTGAAAATTGGCTTTGGCGGTATTGGTGTCAATCTATTTTTTACGATCTCAGGGTTCGTCATGGCGGGCTGCTTGTCTCAGGGAAATCGTTTTTTTTGGAACCGAATCCAGCGTATTTACCCAGGCTATTGGCTGACCATTGCGGTGTCGGCATTGTTATTGACTAATCCGATCTATCAGTGGTCGTTTAGTTGGACCAGTTTTTTTTTGATGCCAACGGACCTGAATAACAGCTACCATATTCCTTACTGGACACTGGCCTACGAGCTTGGGTTTTATTTTCTGGTGGCTGGGGTGATTGCTTTGCGCTGCTCGGTGCAGACCATCACCCGGCTGAGTGTGGTCTGGTTGCTGATGATTGTAATGGTATCCAGGTATACATCAGTCTCTGTGGCGGCTCCAGGCCTTTGGCTCTGGTTGTCTCCTTATAATATATTTTTCATTGCTGGGTTCTTGCTTGGCCTGCACTATGACTATGTGCGAAAGCTGCCTTCATTGCCTTTGGCGCTGGCAGCTATTGCGCTTTGTACTTTGGGCGAGGTTCTGTATGCTACTTCGTCAGCGGGTGCGTTGATGCTGTATGCCTTGGGTCTTGCTGCAGTATTGTTGTTGGGGGTGCGGTATTTGAATATTCCTTGGCTCGAACGCATTGGGGATGCGTCGTATGGTGTTTATCTGGTTCATATCCCGATCATCGTGCTGTTTATTGCACTTGTGCAAGATCAACTGACCGGGTTTTATCCTCTGATGCTGGCTTCTTTGTTGTTTTCAATGATGGTTTCCGTTGTTTATGGCTTGGGGGAATTCAAGCTATACACCATCATCAAGAAAAGCATTCGAGCCCTGACCGTGCGCCGTGCTCGTGGATAAAAAGTATCTTTAGATCATAAAAAATGAAAAGCCTGAATACAAGCTATCTGCCTCGTCTGGACCACCTTAGGTTTTATGCTGCCGCCTTGGTCCTGCTTTATCACTATTTCCATCAGTTTATCGGGAATGTGCAGTTTTCCAATCCGATCGCCAGCCTGATCAACGAGGGGCATGTGGGGATCGGTCTTTTTATGGTGCTGAGCGGATTTATTTTTTCTGTAATTGCTCAGCAAAAGACCGTCCGTTATGGCTGGTTTGTTTATAACCGATTTATTCGTATTTATCCGCTGTATATTTTTGCGGTTTTCCTGGCTGTGACCCTGATGGTCTATAACCAGGGGCAAAGTCGCAGCGTATTCGATATTATTGCCTGGTTGCTGGCCTTCAGGCCTGAAACCATTGCCCAGTTATCATACTTTTCCCACCTCTGGACAATCCCAGTCGAGTTTTCCTTTTATCTATTGTTTCCTTTTTTACATGCTTTTTTCCAGCGCTGGGGGCTTAAATACTTCGTTGGAGTTTCCCTATTGTTGCTGATTGTGCGGACAGGGGTGTATCTGGAATTCGGTTCTGTACGGTTTTTGGCCTACGAAACCTTATTTGGTCGCCTGGATCAATTTCTAATCGGTTATGTATGTGGGTGGATGTACAGCAGTGGACAAGGTCGGCGTCTGTTTTCAAATGCATTGGCGTTGCCGGTGTCTTTCGCCATTTTACTGTTTGCCGTCCGCTGGTTGAATCATCATGGCGGCTCGCCCAATATGGATGCGGCCTGGTGGATCATCTGGCCCTTGATCGAAGGCCTGGTCTGGGCGCTGCTGGTGCTGTCCTATATGTACTTCCGGTTCCGTCTGCCGACGACCCCTGGCCGATTATTGGCCAAACTCGGGGAACTCAGCTTTTCTATCTATGTGGTGCATATGTTTGTGGTGATGGTCGTGGCAAAGCGCGTCCCGCCTATCCCCCTGCTGCATGATCAGGCCGCTAATGTGGTGCTGAATGGCCTGCTGGTCGCCCTGCCAGTCACACTGCTGATTTCTCTTTTGACTTACCACTTGATCGAAAAGCCTTTCCTGCAATACCGGCGTGTTTATGTGCGGGATCTCGAACAGCCCGATTAATGATTTTTGCGGCGTAAAAAAGACGTCCAGCGCCAGGATCGTGACCGCTGCATGGCATCTAACTGCTTGGCCAGTTGTTCGCGTTCGACCGTCATGGACTCCAGTGATGCTTGCAAACCGGCCAGCTGTTCTTCCAAGGCATCGGCCTGGGCCAGCCGATCGGACACAGATTTCAGCCAGGTTTGTTGATCGTGTTCTGGCTGCGTCTCGCACAAAGAAACATCAGCGTGCGGATGATCGGCCTTGGATATCACCGCAGGTGCCAGCGCCGCCTGCATAATCACCTGGTAGGCCCGGCCTACTGGGTTGCCAGCCAGGTGCTGGCGCAGGGGGGGGGGCAGGGCATCCCAATACGCGGCAAACTCTGGGTGATGCGGCCCGGTATCGGCGGTTTGCACCTGGGTGACTGCAAATCCTGCCTGATGCAGCATCTGCTGCAGGCTTTGCCGGGTAAAAAAGTGCACATGTGTGCGATCCAGCAGGCCGGTGTCGCGGTATGGGAAGGCGTCGCATAGCAGCGCCGCCAGCACCCCGCTGTGGGCGATATTGGGTACTGACACGACCAAGCGCCCCTGAGGGGACAGCAGGCGGCGCAGCTGCAGCAGGCAGCCCAGGGGGTCGTGCAGGTGTTCCAGCACATCGGCGGCCAATACCGTGTCAAATGACGCGTCGGCCAGGCCTGCGGCCCAATCGGGCGATTCCAGATTCGCGACGCGGGCATCAATGCCGTGGGCGCGGGCGGCCTCGGCGGCGGCGGGATCGGCTTCCAGGCCGATCAGTTGGCATTGATAGTGCCGGGTCAGCACCACCGACATCGCCCCGGCGGCACAGCCTAATTCCAGCACCCGCTGCCCATGGCCGATCAGGCGGCAGATTTGCGCGGGGGTGCTGTCGTCATCCGGGTCAAACTGGTAATCGTAGCGTGATGTCGCTGGCATGCGTCAGGCCTCTGGGGCGGGTTCGGGCGGAGCGGTTTTCAGTTCGATGGCCAGCATGGGGATACCCACCAGCCCCGCCGACACTGCACTGCATTGTGAACGAAACAGCAGCGCGTCGTGAATCCAGTGGTGCTGGGCGTGGTCTTCCTGGGTGCCATCGGCCACGGCCACGGCAATCGAATAATCGCCTACTGGCAACAACGGCATGGGAAACCGGAAATTGGCAATCAGTTGTTGGTTGACCGTGGCGGCTACCGGGCTATCGGCATAATCCAGATAGGTATTATCACCAAATAGCGTCTGCCCCAGGCGGTCTTTCACATAAAAACCCACAATCGGGCGATCCAGGGGCTGATGGATGGCAATATGGATGGTCAGGATGGTGATTTCCCCCCCCACGACCCAGGCCAGGCGTTCACCTTCCGGATTGCTCAGAAAAACATCGGTGACCTGCGCCCCGCCTTGGCCAAAGCTGGCTTGTTGAGGATCGAAACGAAAGATTTCCAGGTCATTGCGCAAATTGCTGGCATTGATATAGGGCAGGCGGGCATCGTGCCATTGCTGGGGCTGGGCGGTTTCGGTCTGGCTGCCGCGCACCGCCTGGCGCTGATTCTGGCTGCCGAACAACCAGGCCAGGTAGGATTCGCAGACGTCTTTTGCGCTGCCATGCTGGCGGATGCTCCCATCGGCCAGCCAGATGGCGCGTTGGCACAGATTGGTGACGGCACTGCTGTCATGGCTGACGAATAAAATTGTTCCTGTTTCGCGAAATTTTCGCAAAAACCGCATGCATTTCTGGGTGAACAGCGCATCCCCTACCGCCAGGGCCTCGTCGATCACCAGGATGTCGGCATCCACATGGGCAATCACGGCAAACGCCAAGCGTACGTACATACCTGAGGAATAGGTCTTGACCGGCTGATCAACGAATTCGCCGATATCCGCAAAGGCAAAAATATCATCCAGGCGTTCATCCACCTGGCGGGGGGTGAGCCCCAGAATGGAGGCATTCAGATAGACATTTTCACGGCCCGTGAATTCTGGATTGAAGCCTGCGCCCAGTTCCAGCAGCGCAGCGATGCGGCCATGCACTGTGACTTGGCCCTGGGTGGGCGTCAGAGTGCCGCAAATCATTTGCAGCAGGGTGGATTTTCCTGATCCATTGCGCCCGATGATTCCGATGGTTTCGCCGCGCCGCACCTGGAAGCTGATGTCGTCCAGGGCGTGGAACTCGCGAAATAAAGTGCGCCGGGTGAAGTGCTGCAGCAAACGGTCTTGGGGGCGCTTATACAGGCGAAAGGTCTTGCCCACACCGCGCACATCAATGGCAATGTCGGCCTGCTTGTCTGGGGTGGGCGCTGTCGGCTGGCTGAGATCAGAGCACATCGGCAAAGCCTTTTTTCAGTTTATGGAAAGCGGCCAGCCCGGCCCAAGCCACGGCCATGGCCACCAGCATATACAGCCCCAGGGCGGTGAAATCGGGTGCTTGGCCATGCAGAATAACGGCGCGGGTTTGCTCGATGATGACAGTCAGGGGATTCAGTTGAAAGAAAATATGAAAACGCGCAGGCAGGTTGGAAATCGGATAGAACACGGGCGACAAGAACATCAGCACCATGCTGACCAGCCCCATCAACTGGGCGATATCACGCAGATAAACCCCCAGGGCGGCCAGCAGCCAGCTGATGCCTGCCAACATCACCAGATAAGGCAGCAGCACGACCGGCAGCCACAGGGCCGTCAGGTACAGGTGATGTTCCAGGATGGCAAAAAACACCAGCAGGACGACCACGCTGATGGCGGCGTGAAACAGCGCCGAGATTAGGTTGACGATTGGCAGGGTGTCCAGCGGAAACAACACGCGTTTGACGTAGCTGACATTGGAGACGACCAGGACGGGCGCGCGGTTAAAGCATTCGGCGGCCAGCCCATGGATGATCAGGCCCACAAAAAGCTGCAGGGCGTAATCCAAGGGCGAAGTAGAGTCCGCCGACCAGCGGGCCTTGAAGATGCCACTGAACACAATGGTGTACACCGCCAGCATCAGAATGGGGGTCAGCAGCGACCAGACCAGGCCACCTGCCGACCCGCGATAGCGCCCGAGGATGTCGCGCCAGGCCATGCGGGCGATCAGTTGCCGATGTTGCCACAGGGCAGGAAATTGGGTGGTCAGGGTGGATTTCAAGGCAGGATAGAAGGTGACGACAGGTAGAATCCAAGTTTACCAGTTGGCGCGGAAAATCTTGGCCACCAGGCCAGCAAGAAACAGCACGCGCCGCAATTTTTCATGAATCAATAATCGGGATGATGGCAATGGGTGACAAGCTGGATGCCGACCGGCGCTTACAGTTGGCCAAGGCTCGGGCGCAGGCGGCAGACGTCTGGCGGGCTCAGGTGGAAACCGGCGCGGTCTTGCATCGGCAGCGGGCAGCTCACCTAGAGGCCCAGACAAAACAGCAGCAAGTGGTGGCGCGCCGCCTACAGCACCATGTCGATGAACTCAATGCCGTGCTGGATGCGCGGGATGTGGAGATCAGCCGCCAGCAGCGGGATATCCGCTGGCTGCAGGAACAGATCCGCCTGTGGCGCATGGGGAAAATACGCCGCGTGTTGCGACAGATCCGGGCGCGCTTGCGACGACAACCCCTAGGCTCCGCCCTGGATCAGGGCCGTCCGGTAGCGAATCTGCTTGCTCCCGCCACCGCGTCGGAAAATCTCGTCACCACGCCCGCGTCGGATAGCCCTGACGCGACGCCGAAAAACCCCGTCTTTGTCGCAGGCGCGCAGGCCCGGCAAAATAAGCTGCCCGATCTTTGGTTGATCACGGCCCTTGGACAGTCTCCCGCCATCGATGCACAGCTGCCGCAGATGCTGGCCGCTCTGCAACACCGCGCCAATATTTTTCTGTGGAACCTGGGCGATGCCGCTGACCTTGCCATCCAGGATCGTGTCGCAGGCCATGCGACGGTACCGGATGCCAGAGAAGACTACGCCCTGGCGCGGCAACATGTGCGCCAGACACACGGTTGGCTGGCCCAGCATGCGCCCGATTGCACGGCCCTGGTGTTGGGCCAGCACTGCAAAAGCGTCTTGCCCGCGCTGGTAGGCTGCCGGGTGCCGCTGTTGTGTGTGTTGCCGGATGCCGCCGTCTACGCCGACGATATTTATTTCTGGCAAGAACTGTTCTTTTGGGCAGACTATACGGCTTTCGTGTCCGCCTCAGCCCGTCGGCAGGCGCTGGCGATCTGTTCCTATTTGCGGTCTGATCACGTTGGCTTGTTGCCGGGGGCGCCTTGGGCGCCTGCCGCCCCGCCCGATGCGGCCAACATAGCTGCTGCCCCCCCGTCCGCCGTGCGGCAGGTTCTGGGCTGGGGGCCGGCCAGCCGTGCCGGGGGGCTGGACGCCTTCGTGCAATGTGCATTGGCCTTGAAGCAGGCGGGCGATGCCGCATCCAACTGGCATTTCCTGTGGCTGCTGGATGATGCCGGTACTGCGCCAGACCCCGAATTCCTGCTCGACCTGCGCGAAGAAATCGCCCTGGCAGGTTTGTCTAATCTGATTTCTCTGGATTATCTGACCGAAAAAACCAGGGCTGATGGCGGAGTGCTTCCGCAGGCGGATCTGTGCCTGCTGCCCCATCGCACCCCGCTATCCCAATCGCCTGCGGGGTATTTGCTGGGCCAGGGTATCCCGGTACTGGGGTTTGCCGGGGTCGATGGCGCACCCCAGACCATTGCAGATCAGGGCTTTGCCCAGCCCTGTCTGGCCCCCCTGGGAGACATTCCCGCTCTGGCCCAGCGCTTGCTGGTTTTGGTGGGCGATGATCAGGCCCGTCAGATGCTGGCGGCGGCCTTGGTGCAGGCCGACTGGCGGGCGCTGGGCCAAGCAGCCTATGCGGACGCCATTCTGGGCCTGTGTGCCCAGGCCAAAGACCGGATGCATCAGGCATGGCAAGACGAGGCCATCCTGACGCAGTCCGGTCAGTTGGATGCGGCATTCATGGGGGAAATCGTCAGCCTGAAGGACGAGCCCGTTTGCAGTGATGCCCTCAGCTACATTCATGCCTGGCGCTGCGGCATGGGCGCGCGCAAGCCCAGGGCTGGGTTTCATCCAGGCATTTACGCGCAACACGGCATCGCGAAGCTGGATACTGCCGATGGGGCCGCATCGCCGCCAATATTGCAGCCTACCCCCTTTGCCGATTATCTGCGCCAGGGTTGCCCCGTCGGCCCTTGGGATTTCCCCGTCATCCGGCCAGGGGTTTTGCCTGAAAACTGGCGCCCAGCCTTGCGCACGGCCTTGCATATCCACGCCTATTACCCGGATATGCTGGTGGACATGATCGACCGTCTGCACCTCAACCGGACCCGGCCTGATTTGTTCATCAGCGTGCCTGGGGCCGCTCAGCAGGCACAGGCCGCCGACTTATTGGCGGATTACCAGGGGCGGGTGCAGGCCATCGAGATCGTCCCCAATCGGGGGCGCGATATCGGGCCGTTCATCAGCACGTTCGGGGCACAATTGGCGCGTGATTATGATTTGATCGGTCATATTCACACCAAGCGCAGCCCCCATGCAGATCGTCAGGTCATCGAGCGCTGGCGGGTGTTTCTGATGGAAAATCTGCTGGGTGGATCACAAGGGGGGGCCATGCTGGATCAGATCGTCGCACAGATGGCGGCGCATCCCCAATGGGGGATGGCTTTTGCGGATGACCCGCTGCTGCTGGGCTGGGACGGCAATCTGCAATGCGCCCAATTGCTGGCCCAGTGGATGGGCGTTGCCAACTTGCCTCAGCAATTTTTGTTTCCGGCAGGCACCATGTTCTGGCTGCGGCCCCAGGTACTGCAGCCTTTTCTGGATCTGGGCTTGCAGTACGACGATTACCCGGACGAACCGCTGCCGGTGGATGGCAGCGTCCTGCATGCGCTGGAGCGCCTGTTTGGGGCTGTCCCCCAGGCACAGGGGGTGCAGATTGCCGTGACCAGCGTGCCAGGCCTTAGCCGCTAGTCTGTTGTTGCAGGAAATCCGCCGCTTTTTTCTGCAAGATTTCCTGGCAATCCGTAATCATGGTCAGATAACGGCTGTTGCCGATGCCCCATAGGGTGGAGTCCAGTTCTTTGCGCAGGCTGGCCACGAACGGCAAGGCAATCACTGCCCGCAACTGGGTGCGGCTGCCCAGGTATTGGTCAATGGTGTTGCTGTGCTCGTCGGCAGTGCCTGGGTTCCAGTCAGCCAGCAGTTGCAGGGCGCGGGGGCTATAGATATTGCAGACTGCGCTGATCATGCGGTTGACCGTGATAAAGCGCATGCCCTCGAAGTCTTCCACCCGCGAAATCTGGGTGTCGCTGTGGACCACGGCAATCAGGCCGCAAAATACGTCCCATTGCTCGTCCAGCCGATCCAGATAGCGATGGATGATTGCCATTTTTTCCTCGAAATCCGGGCCGACCTCGGCGTCGTCCTCCAGGACTGTCAGGCGCTTCAGCTGTTGGCGCAAGGCATAGTTTGCCATGGCCCCATACGACAGCCCACAGCCGATCCAGCCAGGCGTATACCGTACACCGTCGAACACGATGCTGTTGCGCACAGGGGTGGTCATGTAGTCGCGCCGCCGGGTGATGGTCTCGGGCATGGACAGAATCAGCCGGGGGTTGGCATCGACAGGCTGTATGGGCGGGTTCAGATAGGGCGACTGGTGATTCAGATGATGATAAGGCAGTAATTTGGCCCCCACCATGAATCGGTCAAACAAAAAACAGAAACGCTGCCAGCTTTGGCGGGTGCTGCGTGCAATGGCGTCGGCTGGGATTGGGTTGTCCAGCGCGTCCTGGATTGCGTCCAGCATAGCGTTGGCATCGCCTTCTGGGAAAAACCGCACCACGCCGTCCAGCTCTGGGTAATCTGCCTGATCCTGGGCTGATTCTGACACCACGGGCACGCCCAGGGCCAGGCATTCCTGGATGCGGGGGGTTTCCAGCAGCGCGTTTTCGTAATAGTGCAGATTGATTACCAGCCTGGCGCGGCGGATTTCGCGCTTCATGTCGTCGCCAAAGACTTCGCTGCAGCAATGCACATCAAAGCGTTCCCTCAGCGTCTGCAACAGGGTCTGGCGGCGCGGCGAACTGGCCGCATCGCCATAAAAAAGCACATCGTATTGCTTGGGTTCGGGGGGCTGTCCGTCGAGATAATCCGGGTCTGACCCAATCGGCAGGTAATTGGTGTGCGGAAACCGGATCTGTTTGTCTTGCAGGAAATCCAGATTGACCAGCGCATAGTCCAGCACGCCCCGGCAGTTCAGCAGGGTGTTCAGGTATGCCTTGGTAAACCAGCGCGAGCTGACGGATTGTTCCATCTGGAAAAAGAACGTGCGTTCTGGTGGGGGCAGCCGCGTAAAAACCTGCGGGCACAGCACGATATGGAAATGAGCCTGGATCGTGTCGGGAACCTGGGTGGTGATCTGTGTGCTGCAGCCCAACTGGGCCAGCCGACGAGCCAGCAGATGGGCGATGAACAGAGTGTGCGGCGGGGTGATGATGCACCACTGCAGGATTGTGCCGGGCAGGATGTCGCCGGGGTGTTCTGCGTACATCGGCGTGGCATGACGTAGATGCTGGATACGGGCAATCAGGCTGCTGAATTCTCCGCGGGCGACATAGCCCAGGGCGTTGCGGGCGCGAGTAAGAAAACGACGCACAGGATTGGATAGCATGAGTAGCGTAGGTCAAGAACTGGGCCGACAACAGGCCAGCCTATTGAAAGATAGGAATAGAGGTATCGACATCATAGCCGTTTACCGCTAAACGCCCTATCGTCTTGTGCTTGGCTGTTCACGATTTCATTAAAAAT
This sequence comes from Giesbergeria sp., assembly GCA_034676525.1. GTDB lineage: Bacteria > Pseudomonadota > Gammaproteobacteria > Burkholderiales > Burkholderiaceae_C > Simplicispira. The sequence goes on along the minus strand of JAUCCA010000011.1, from coordinate 20,516 downwards.
CAACCATTTAAATATATATTTCAAAGTAATCAAATAGTAGATTCTCCTTACACTGGCGAGGCGCTAAATACAGCGCGCCTAATCAAAACAAGGAGCCCTCCATGTCACACCCCATCCCCTTGGCCTTTAACGCCGCCCACTACATTGTCGCCAACCCAGATCTCCTGGCCGCCGGCATCAACAACGCGGCCGACGCCTGGCAACACTATTTGAATTACGGCGCTGCCGAATCCCTGCGGGGGGCCGCTGGCCGCGCGCCCGCCCCGTGGTTTGACGCCGCCTGGTATCTGGCCCAAAACCCGGACCTGGCCACCGCAGGCCTGTCGCCCCCTGACTTGTTTCTGCATTTTTTAAACTGGGGCCAAGCCGAAGGCCGCCTGCCCAAGGCCGACCACCGCCTGACTCAGGACGAGCGCATCGCCACCCAGGCCGACCACACCCTGACCCCGCTATACGATGGCCTGACCGGCAGCGCCGACCATGACACGTTTTACGCACCCCTGGCAATGCTGGACAATGCCCACGCCAGCACCCTGCAGCCCGGCGACCGCATCGACGGCGGCGGGGGCTTCGATACCCTGGTGGCCCAGTTGGCGGGCAATACAGTAGCCCCGCACATCATCGGGGTAGAACACATCCAGCTCAGTGCCTATTACCCATCCACCCTGCAGGCCGCCCATATCCAGGGCCTGGCCGATCTGACCATCACCCAGTCCCTGGCCCCCTTGGCCGTGCAGCAGCTGCAAAATCTGGTGCACCTGACCCTAAGCGATGTGGTGGCCACCCAACTCGGCGGGCAAAACAACCACATCACCCTGGGCTACCAATCCCAGGCGCTGGCGGGCCAGAGTGTGCAGACCATGACCTTGGATAATGTCTGGCTGAAGGACGGCGGCACCAAACTATATTTAGAGAGTAGTGGTCTTGCTACTTTGGCTGTGCTGGACATTACCGTTACCAGTGCATCCACCCTGGCCGGCATCGAAGGCGCCCCCCAAATCGGTCAGCCGACTGCATCCAGCATTCTGCACGGCACCCACCGCGTGCAGGTCAACGCCCAGGACACCGTCGATCTGGGCGTGCTGGCCACCCCCAGCCTGCAGCAGTTTGATGCGGGACTATCCCTGGCAGGGGTCACGGTAGATCTTAGCCAGGTCACCAGCCCGCATCTGTTCATCCACGGCGGGGCGGGGGACGACAGCTTTACGATTGGCGCCCAGGCATCCCAGGTGGTGCATGTGTCTACCGGCGGCGGTCACGACACCCTGGTGCTGAGAGGGTTGGATGCCGTCATCGACGCCCCGGTGGTGCTATACGGCCAGCACAACACCATCGCCGATGTGGAGGCCGCCCTGGAATCTCGTCTGTCCACGACCGATCCGGCCCTGGTGTATTGGCAGGACGCCAGTGGTCAGGTATGGCTGGGGCTGGATGACAACGGCGGCCAGGACGACGGCGGTGCGGGGATTCAGATGCTGGCCAGCATAGATAATCTGGCTATATCACAAATTGCAGGGGGTATCGCGTTAATTTACTAGTCCCTGCGCCCAATATTTGCCAATTAAAGCCCCAAATGCTTTAGGTCGCAGATAAGATGATGCATCCGATGCATGTTGCATATCTGCAACTTGCATCGGGCTTTGTGCCAAGAAATCGGAAAATCGGCCGTTCGATGTAGGCTGAATCCGTGCAGGATGAGTAAACTAGGCTCACTTGTCTATTCGGTTGGCTGTCTTGCCGTCCGCCGTTGACAGTTTTTCTCTTAATGTTTAGACTCCGCCTTTGTTACTGAAGGCTGGGTTTGACGACATAGGGTCAGTTGGCCGGCAACAGCTAACATCCATCGAAGGGTTCGACCCGTAACAACTAGGATGATCATCAAATGGCTAATCCGTTTTTCAATGCCACATACTATCTGGCAAACAACCCAGACCTGACCGCCGCTGGTATCAACACGGCGGACGGGGCATGGGCCCATTACGTCAATTACGGCGCCTCCGAGGCCGTGAATGGCGCTACGTCTCGTGCGCCCGCGCCTTGGTTTGATATCAACTACTACCTGTCCAGCAACCCGGATCTCCTGACAGCAGGTATTGCCCCGGGTGACCTGTTCGCGCACTTCACCACCTATGGCATCAACGAAGGCCGTGCGCCGTCGTCCGAAGCCGCTGGCCAGATGACCGAAGCCAATCTGTTGGCCTACGCCCTGGGTAACCCCGACCTGATGGCCGCTTTCGGCATTGATGCCGGTGCCACCAGCTTGACCGCAGCTCAACAGCAAGACCTGGCTAACCAGTACTACGCCTACGGCTACAACGAAAGCCGCCCTGACGCGCCTTTCGATCCTTGGGACAACGGTGGTAGCTCCACCTTCAACCTGACGGTCAATCCCGACACCGCCACGGCCAACATCTTCAACGCTGACCGCGGCTGGACGCCGGGCGGCACCGATCAGATGAACACGCTGAACGACGACGACGTGCTGACGGGTACTGGTGACAATCCCACGCTGAACTTCACCTATGTGGATGATGCGGATACGGGTATCAACGTCATCACCCCCACGCTGACGGGGATCGAAACCATCAACGTGGCCGTGGTTGGTACGCCTAATCTTGCCGGTAACCTTAAGGTCCTGGACCTGCAAGACGCCACCGGCGTGGATCATGTCAATGTGTCGCGCATCAATGACGGCCAAAACTTCGCTGCCAGCAACATCGCCGAAGCCCTGACCTCCATGTCGGTCAACAATTCCCAGGCCTCCACGGCCAATGTGGCCTTCACCTTCCTGAACAAGGCCCTGGCCGCTGGCGACAATGCTGCCGATGTCACGCTGAACAACGCTGCCCTCGGTAATCTGGTCATCCAAAGCGTTGATGGTACCGAAGGTTACGAAACCTTGAACCTCAACAGCGTCGGCTCTGCCAACACTGTCGGCACCCTGTTTGCTGAAGACCTCGAAGTCCTGAACATCGCGGGCGACCAGAACCTGACCCTGGGTGGAAATGGGGTTGTTCGCCAGGTTGTCAATGGCCGCATCGAAGCCGAGCGTCACGACAACGGTCTGGCCAATGTTGCTGGCTCCTTGCACACTATTGATGCCTCCGGCTTCACCGGTGATCTGGACATCACCTTGGGTGCCGAAATCAACGCCACCCTGGACAACACCTCCGGCGTGCCAGTCAACTTCCAGGTCAAGGGCGGCAGCGGCGACGACACCTTCCGTCTGGCGGATGGCGTGATTATTGGCGGCACCGCTACCAACACCGACACCATCGACGGCGGCGCGGGCAACAACACGCTGGTCATCAATGGCGGTACCATCATTCAGGCAGGCACCGCAGCCACCATCGCCAACGTGCAAGGTCTGGAAATCCGCACTGGGCATGATGATAATGTTCTTCCTCCATTTCCGGACACCGTCAATGTCAACGCCAATGCATTCGATGGCCTCGAAACCATCTACGTGCGCAACGAAGGCCAGACGTTTAATGCTGCTAACAGCCAGTGGGTGTCCGCTTTCGAAGTCATGAACGTCAACCTGACCAACCTGACAGCTGATCAAGCCAATGGCATCACCCTGGCACACGGCACCACGGGCAACAGCGGCAAGGCCAATAACAACCTGACCATCAGCCAAAAGGCCAATACGGCTTCTGATTCGGCCACGTTCACCATTGTTGACGGTGTCAACACTGATCCGGTGTTCAACGCCAACATCACGGCCACTGCCATTGAAAAGGTCACGTTTGTGGATTCGGATTCCGAGTCCAACACCATCAACCTCAGCCAGGGTGCTTACACCCAGGCTGGCAGCACCATCACCGTCCAAGACGGCGAAGAGTCTAATAACGTTAACCAGTACTTCAATCTGGATAGCTTCGGTGCAGCATCGGCTGCAGCTGCGGCGCTTGTTCCTGGCGCAGTTAATGGCAATGGCTATGGCTTTGCTACGGATGGCACAGCTGGTTCTTACACGACGGCAGTAGCTGCGCTGGGAGCTATCGCTGGTGTTCCCACAGCAGTCAGCACCAGCGCACGCGATGGCAAGGTTAGCGATGACATCGGCGGTGTGTTCTACGGTACGGCAGGTACGGCTGGTGATGGCGCTGTCCGCCATGTTGTCGAAAACATCGACACCACCGCCTTTACCGGCGATTTCATCGTGCGTCTGGGTGATGTCACCCGCGCTGATGGCACCACGTCCATGGTCATCAAAACCGGTAGCGGCAAAGATACCTTGATTTTTGATGCCATCGGCAGCACCAACGCCGGCTTCACCTCGGGTGATACCATCACTACTGGCGGAGGCTGGGATACCCTGGTCATTGACGGCAACACCGCCACGATCGCCGGTACCCCGCGTATCAGCGTCCAAACCTCCGAGTGGGACAACGTGTCCGGTGTTGATGCCCTGCGTCTGGGCAACAACGAAGGCGTGGCCAATGTGGGTAATGGGAACCAAGTCACCAACGCTGGTGGCGCCTACTACATCCGCATCGACGACGAGTTCATCCAGCAAACGGATGCCGGTAACCGTCTGACCATCGTCAACAACGATGGCGACCTGGCTCATAATACCGAATCCGATGCCGTGATTGACTTGACTGGCCTTAGCCAGAACATGTTCACCACCTTCGTGGGTGCCAATGGCGTGGGCCTTGCAGGCATCTCGTCCAACCGTGTCGTGGTCGCTGATTCCAGCGCCAAGAGCGGTCAGCACCTCAACGGTGGCGACACCGATGTGCGTGATGCTGCTACAGCGGGTTACGTGGCTGGCAACAACAACGTCTACGAAGTGCGCAATACCGCTGATGTGTCCATTAATGATTTGGCCAACACCAGCAACTTTGGTTTGATCAACTTCACCAATAACCAAGCGACAGATCAAACCCTGACGCTGGCTCTGAACAATACCGTTCTGGGAGCCTTGGTGGATTCCAGCAGCATGGCAACCGCAGCTGCACCAGAGGTCCTGCGCATTGTGGCGACTGATGGTGCATCCAACTCGGTGCTTAATGTTGATGCCACGCAAGTGACAGGTTTCCATGCGCTGAATGTCACGGGCGGCGGTGGTGCCGATATCATTAACCTGGATTCCAACGTCGGTGGTACAGGCAGCACGCTGAACTTGGGTCTCACTGCAGGCGACCGGGTCAATTGGACTGGTACTGCTAATGGTGCAGTGGGTGGTGTTGACGGTGTAGTGATCAACCAATCTGGTGGTGTCCTCCTGGGCACGGCTAATGGCACGCATGTATTCACAACCAATGCAACGTCGACTGTACACAATGTCGGTACCTCCACGACTGGTGTTGAAATTGTTGATATCAGCGGCATGACCTACAACAGCTCCGTCATCAACTTGGCTGCCATGACGAATGCCGTCACGGTGATTGGTGGTAATCAAGCTGATGTGATCACCGGCAGTAATGGTAACGACACCATTAACGGTGGTGCTGGTAACGACACCATCACTGGCGGTGCTGGTGCTGATGTCCTGACTGGTGGTGCTGGTACCAATGCATTTGTGTTTGCTGCAGGTGATTCTGGTCAGACAGCAACTACGCTGGATACCATCACGGACTGGGCTGTCGGTACTAATTCGATCGACTTCGGTGCTACAGTTTTGACTGCCGATGCCGGGACTGGTTTGGCTGGCACAACCTCAGTTAATGCAGCTGGGCTGGTGACATCTACTGCATATAATAATTTGGCGGGCTTTTTGGCTGACCTGGGTAGTTCCTCAACAGCTACAGCAGGTACATCGCTTGTGTTTAGCGATGGTGCCAATAGCTACCTGTTCATTTCTGATGGTGTTGCAGGCCTTGGTGCTAATGATGTCTTGATTGAACTGCAAGGCGTTAACGCCACAGCTGGCTTGACCTTTACCGGTGGTGACATTACGGCAATCGCCTAAGTTAAGAGAAATAGGGGACAGACCCCGATTTATGGGGTTTGTCTTTAGCTGATGGGTTGTTGTTCTGAAGCAAGCTGCAGGTAGCTGGAGTGGATTAGCCAGGCTGCCGGATGGCTAGGCAAATGGAACGCAGGCAATCAGCGATTTCTCAGTTAGAAAGCTGTACAAAGCCCCACACTTTTCGAGGTGTGGGGCTTTTTCCATGGTGCGCCCGACATGGACGCACACCTATGGGTGCAAGTCCCGCCGTAAGTTGATCGCGACGAACGAAGCGAAACGCTACTGTCTGAAGGTGACTGGGGGCGAAAATAGGGGGACAGACCCCAATCATCGGGTATGCCAATTCAGTCCCGATGTTCTTAAAAATCCACCCGCTTTTCGGAATAATGGGGCATCCACATACCCGGATGCCGATTATGCCAAAACGCCAGGATCATCCCCCCATAACCCAGGCTGTTTCGATAAAACCCAAGCTGTCTAAACCTGTCGCCAACGACTATGACAGCCCGTGGAAAGACGCGTTAGAACAGTTTTTCCCACAAGCCATCCAGCTGCTGGCCCCGGATTTGTACGCCCTGATCGATTGGTCTATCCTGAGAAATAGGGGACAGACCCCGATTTACGGGGTTTGTCTTTAGCTGATGGGTTGTTGTTCTGAAGCAAGCTGCAGGTGGCTGGAGTGGATTAGCCAGGCTGCCGGATGGCTAGGCAAATGGAACGCAGGTAATCAGCGATTTCTCAGTTAGACAGCTGTACAAAGCCCCACACTTTTCGAGGTGTGGGGCTTTTTCTATGGTGCACCCGACATGGACGCACACCTATGGGTGCAAGTCCCGCCGTAAGTTGATCGCGACGAACGAAGCGAAACGCTACTGTATGAAGGTGACTGGGGGCGAAAATAGGGGGACAGACCCCAATCATCGGGTATGCCAATTCAGTCCCGATGTTCTTAAAAATCCACGCGCTTTTCGGAATAATGGGGCATCCACACACCCGGATGCCGATCATGCCAAAACGCCAGGATCATCCCCCCATAACCCAAAAAAATAGGGGACAGACCCCGATTTACGGGGTTTGTCTTTGGGAAGGAAACGAAGGAAATAGGGGACAGACCCCGATTTACGGGGTTTGTCTTTGGCTGATGGGTTGTTGTTCTGAAGCAAGCTGCAGGTGGCTGGAGGATAGAAATAGGGGACAGACCCCGATTTACGGGGTTTGTCTTTAGCTGATGGGTTGTTGTTCTGAAGCAAGCTGCAGGTGGCTGGAGTGGATTAGCCAGGCTGCCGGATGGCTAGGCAAATGGAACGCAGGTAATCAGCGATTTCTCAGTTAGACAGCTGTACAAAGCCCCACACTTTTCGAGGTGCGGGGCTTTTTCTATGGTGCGCCCGACATGGACGCACACCTACGGGTGCAAGTCCCGCCGTAAGTTGATCGCGACGAACGAAGCGAAACGCTACTGTATGAAGGTGACTGGGGGCGAAAATAGGGGGACAGACCCCAATCATCGGGTATGCCAATTCAGTCCCGATGTTCTTAAAAATCCACGCGCTTTTCGGAATAATGGGGCATCCACACACCCGGATGCCGATCATGCCAAAACGCCAGCATCATCCCCCCATAACCCAGGCTGTTTCGATAAAACCCAAGCCGTCTAAACCTGTCGCTAACGACTACGACAGCCCGTGGAAAGACGCTCTGGAGCAGTTTTTCCCACAAGCCATCCAGTTGCTGGCCCCGGATTTGTACGCCCTGATCGATTGGTCTATCCCACCGGTGTTTCTGGACAAAGAATTGCAGGCCATCCAGCGCGCAGCAGTCCCCGCCGAGGGCCGTTTGCTGGTGGATAAATTGGTTAAAGTGCGCTTGCGCACAGGGCATCTGGCGCACCTGCAAGTCCACCTGGAAGCCCAGGGTCACTTGGCCTGCGATGCTGATTTTCATGCCTTTTCCTGGCGCGTCTTTCAATACCGCACGCTGCTGCAAATCCGCGACATGCGTCAGCACAATCTGAAGACCCCACCGCCTATCTACAGCCTGGGAATCCTGATTGACCAGCCCGCCAGCGCAGATCCGCCAATCACACAACTTTGCCATCAAGATAAGTTCTTGTCACAAAAGACCGAATTTATCTTTCCGGTTGTAGAATTAAGCCAATGGGCCAACCGCTTGGACGAACTGGACGCCCAGGCCCCCGGCAACCCGTTTGCCATCTTTGTGATGGCGCAAATCCAGGCATCCCGTCACCCAGACAAAGCCACTCGGCTGCGTCCCTTGATTGACCTGATACGCCGTTTGTACAGCTACGGCTACAGTCAGCCCCAGATTGGCCAACTGCTGCGCTTGGTTGAATGGGTGGTGCGCCTACCCCCGGAGCTGGAAACGGATTACTTGGAAGCTGCGCAACAGCTGGAACAGGAGTATGAGATGAGTTACGTCACGATTGCCGAGCGCGTGTATACCCAGAAAGGCATTGAACAGGGTATTGAGAAAGGTATTGAACAGGGCATTGAGCGGGGTATTGAGCAAGGCATTGAACAGGGCATTGAAAAAGGCATCGAACAAGGTCAGGCCAATTTATTACTGCGTCTGATCGAACGTCGTTTTGGCAGTCAACCTGCTAATATCCACGAGCAAATTCGCACGGCCAGCAGTCCCCAGTTGGAGATTTGGTCATTGAATTTTGTGGATGCTCAAACCCTGGATGATGTGTTCGACTAAATAGGGGGACAGACCCCAATAATGGATACAGGATAACTAAAAGCACATAGAGGCCAAACCACTATCTACACATCGGGTATGCCAATTCAGTCTCGATACGCTTAAAAATCCACCCGCTTTTCGGAATAATGGGGCATCCACACACCCGGATGCCGATTATGCCAAAACTCCAGGATCATCCCCCCATAACCCAGGCTGTTTCGATAAAACCCAAGCCGTCTAAACCTGTCGCTAACGACTACGACAGTCCGTGGAAAGACGCGTTAGAGCAGTTTTTCCCACAAGCCATCCAGCTGCTGGCCCCAGGTCTGTACGCCCTGATCGATTGGTCCATCCCGCCGGTGTTTCTGGACAAAGAATTGCAGGCCATCCAGCGCGCAGCAGTCCCCGCCGAGGGCCGTTTGCTGGTGGATAAATTGGTTAAAGTGCGCTTGCGCACAGGGCATCTGGCGCACCTGCAAGTCCACCTGGAAGCCCAGGGTCACTTGGCCTGCGATGCTGATTTTCATGCCTTTTCCTGGCGCGTCTTTCAATACCGCACGCTGCTGCAAATCCGCGACATGCGTCAGCACAATCTGAAGACCCCACCTCCTATCTACAGCCTGGGAATCCTGATTGACCAGCCCGCCAGCGCAGATCCGCCAATCACACAACTTTGCCATCAAGATAAGTTCTTGTCACAAAAGACCGAATTTATCTTTCCGGTTGTAGAATTAGTCGTCCCTGAAAAATTCATTTGCCCTGTTTCAGGCCGGATTTCCGGCGATCTGAGGCCACGGATTTCGATAGGGCAGGCAGCCCACCGGATCAACCCAATCGCCTCTCGAGCCCATCATGGGCATCAGGCGTTGAATCTGACGACCAATCCACGCAATAAATCGGCACAAAAATAAAGGGCCGATGCCCTTGCGGGCAATCATGCGCAGCAGCCACTTGATATTGAAGCCTGCCGCGCACAACACCGCATGGATCGCATCACCCGTTTGGCCTTTCAAATGACAGCGATTCATTCCATGATCGCTTTTCAGATGTCCAATGATCGGCTCCACCGCCTGCCGTCGTTTAAGCATTCGACGCTCCTGGTCGGTGAGGCGTTTGAATTTGCCTCGGTGTTTAAGGCTATATTCCGGGATCTCGGCATCAACGCCTCGATAGCCCAGATCCGTGTAGACGGTCTGCGGGGCCACGCCCACCGCCTCCATCAGGATGCGGGACTGCTCCAACTGCTCGGCCAGCGTGTGGCCATCGTACGGATTGCCAGGGAAGCTGCGTGCTCCCACGATCAGATTCCCCTTCAAGGTGGTGACAATGCCCACCTTCACTCCAAACTCATAGGGCGTACGGGCCTTGCCCTTGCTGATGCACTCCACCTCATCGGCGTGCCAGCTGTAGACCTTGTCTTTTCCCTTCACCTTGGCACCCCGACGGCTCTGAGCCGCGATCTTATGTGCGCGAGCTAATAACGGGTCCAAGGCGTCCTGGATGCTCTGCGCCAGCACTGTCTTGTTGCGCCCAATGTCACGCGCCAGACGGCCCAGAATCGTGCGCTGGCGCTTGATCGTCTTATGCATGCGCCGATACTGCTTGGCATGCGCATAGCGGCCCGCTTTCCTGGCCAACTCCCGGCCTTCCTTGGCGTAGCTCTGCTTTAACGCAATGCCGTGCGCCTTGGCCGCGCAGGCGATCTTCTGGCGAGCCACCTCCAGCAGACGGCTGTCGGTGGGATGCGCCACCGCCTTGGCTTGCACGGTGCTGTCCACTATCACCGACTGCATCGCCGTGCGCTCGATCAGCCCCAGTTTGATGGCCACCACCAAGGTCTGTACCAGCAGCTCTTCGACGCCTTCCTCACCCAGTAGCCCCCGGAATCGGCTGATGGCGCTGGGATCGCACGGCAGGCGGTTCTCGAAATACTCCTGACCCGAGAAGTACTGCCAGGTGGGCGCATCGCTCCACCGTTCGCACACGCCTTCGTCGCTTTCGTTGAAGGTGTGTTTCAAATAGAGAAGCGAAATCATCAGTCGCATCGGCAGCCGAGGGCGCCCCGCGTTTGAATGACCGGTTCCCACCACCGCCACCGTCGGACCAAATAGATCACTATCCTCAACCTTTCTGCCGGTGCGCACCTGGCGAGCGAAACGGTGCGCGACGGCGGCCTCCAATTCTTGCCAGGGAATATGCGTGGCAAGCACCGCCAGCGGTTTACGCAGATCAATCATCTGATCCAGGCGGCTGCGGAAAAAATCGTCGATTTGATTCATGCGAATTTAGGGCAATCTCCCAGAAAATCGTGCCAAAAAGGCTATTTTTGAGAGATTTGATAGACCGGAAGGATTGTATTTTACATTGAAATCAATGCGTTATTGATATTTCATGGCCAACGAATTAAGCCAATGGGCCAACCGATTGGACGAACTGGACGCCCAGGCTTTCGGTAACCCGTTTGCCATCTTTGTGATGGCGCAAATCCAGGCATCCCGTCACCCAGACAAAGCCACCCGGCTGCGTCCCTTGATTGACCTGATACGCCGTTTGTACAGCTACGGCTACAGTCAGCCCCAGATTGGCCAACTGCTGCGCTTGGTTGAATGGGTGGTGCGCCTACCCCCGGAGCTGGAAACGGATTACTTGGAAGCTGCGCAACAGCTGGAACAGGAGTATGAAATGAGCTACGTCACGATTGCCGAACGCGTGTATACCCAGAAAGGTATTGAACAGGGTATTGAGAAAGGTATTGAACAGGGTATTGAGAAAGGTATTGAACAGGGCATTGAGCGGGGTATTGAGCAAGGCATTGAAAAAGGCATCGAACAAGGTCAGGCCAATTTATTACTGCGTCTGATCGAACGTCGTTTTGGCAGTCAACCTGCTAATATCCACGAGCAAATTCGCACGGCCAGCAGTCCCCAGTTGGAGATTTGGTCATTGAATTTTGTGGATGCTCAAACCCTGGATGATGTGTTCGACTAAATAGGGGGTTAGAGCAGTTTTTCCCACAAGCCATCCAGTTGCTGGCCCCGGATTTGTACGCCCTGATCGATTGGTCCATCCCGCCGGTGTTTCTGGACAAAGAATTGCAGGCCATCCAGCGCGCAGCAGTCCCCGCCGAGGGCCGTTTGCTGGTGGATAAATTGGTTAAAGTGCGCTTGCGCACAGGGCATCTGGCGCACCTGCAAGTCCACCTGGAAGCCCAGGGTCACTTGGCCTGCGATGCTGATTTTCATGCCTTTTCCTGGCGCGTCTTTCAATACCGCACGCTGCTGCAAATCCGCGACATGCGTCAGCACAATCTGAAGACCCCACCTCCTATCTACAGCCTGGGAATCCTGATTGACCAGCCCGCCAGCGCAGATCCGCCAATCACACAACTTTGCCATCAAGATAAGTTCTTGTCACAAAAGACCGAATTTATCTTTCCGGTTGTAGAATTAAGCCAATGGGCCAACCGATTGGACGAACTGGACGCCCAGGCTTTCGGTAACCCGTTTGCCATCTTTGTGATGGCGCAAATCCAGGCATCCCGTCACCCAGACAAAGCCACCCGGCTGCGTCCCTTGATTGACCTGATACGCCGTTTGTACAGCGATGGCTATAGCAAGCACCAGATTGGCCAACTGCTGCGCTTGGTTGAATGGGTGGTGCGCCTACCCCCGGAGCTGGAAACGGATTACTTGGAAGCTGCGCAACAGCTGGAACAGGAGTATGAAATGAGCTACGTCACGATTGCCGAACGCGTGTATACCCAGAAAGGTATTGAACAGGGTATTGAGCGGGGTATTGAGCAAGGCATTGAGCGGTAAGCGGTGCATCTCCCCCATTATTCCCAGGCGGCGAGATTCATGGCTAAATCTTGGTCATGAGTATTCCACGGCAACAGCGCCTCGATTTCGTCCACTGTTTGGGCCATCGGCAGGTGTTCCAGCACAAAGCGCAGCCACGCATAGGGCTCGCGCCCGTTGGCCTTGGCCGTTTCCAGCAGCGAATACAGTACCGCGCTGGCGTGTGCACCCGCCGGGGTATCCGCAAAAAGCCACGCTTTTCTGCCAATCACAAACGGCCTGATGGCGTTTTCTGCGGGGTTGTTATCGATGGGCAAATCGCCGCACTCGGTATAGCGGATCAGGCGCGGCCAGACCTTGTGCAGATATCCCAACGCTTCGCCCAGCTTGCTCCTGGGCGTGACCCCCGGCAGGGTTTCATCCAACCATAGAAATAGGGGACAGACCCCGATTTACGGGGTTTGTCTTTGGCTGATTGGTTGTTGTTCTGAAGCAAGCTGCAGGTGGCTGGAGTGGATTAGCCAGGCTGCCGGATGGCTAGGCAAATGGAACGCAGGTAATCAGCGATTTCTCAGTTAGACAGCTGTACAAAGCCCCACACTTTTCGAGGTGCGGGGCTTTTTCTATGGTGCGCCCGACATGGACGCACACCTATGGGTGCAAGTCCCGCCGTAAGTTGGTCACGACGAACGTAAGCGGTGCATCTCCCCCATTATTCCCAGGCGGCGAGATTCATGGCTAAATCTTGGTCATGAGTATTCCACGGCAACAGCGCCTCGATTTCGTCCACTGTTTGGGCCATCGGCAGGTGTTCCAGCACAAAGCGCAGCCACGCATAGGGCTCGCGCCCGTTGGCCTTGGCCGTTTCCAGCAGCGAATACAGTACCGCGCTGGCGTGTGCACCCGCCGGGGTATCCGCAAAAAGCCACGCTTTTCTGCCAATCACAAACGGCCTGATGGCGTTTTCTGCGGGGTTGTTATCGATGGGCAAATCGCCGCACTCGGTATAGCGGATCAGGCGCGGCCAGACCTTGTGCAGATATCCCAACGCTTCGCCCAGCTTGCTCCTGGGCGTGACCCCCGGCAGGGTTTCATCCAACCATGCACGCAGCTTTTGCAGGATCGGCAGGCTGTGGGTCTGGCGCGCCTCGAAGCGCTGCGCATCGCTCGCTGTTTTCAGCTTGGCCTCGATACGATATAGCCGGGCGAACAGATCCAGCGCGTGGTCTGCGCGGGCACTCTTGCCTTTGGGGCTGACCCGTTTGGCTTCGACGAACTTGCGCCGAGCATGGGCTGCGCACGCCAGGTGCTCCACACCGGGCAGGCGCGCCACCGGCGCGTAGCCTTCGTACCCGTCGGTCATCAGGTAACCCTGCCAGCCTTCGAGCAGGCGTACCGGTATCTGCCCCGAACGGCTCGCCTCGTAATCAAACAACACCACCGTGCGCCCCGGCGGCCCGCCGCGCTGCACCCACATATAACTTTTAGAGGTCGGACTTCGCCCTGGTTCTTTCAACACTTGAACCGTGGTTTCATCCATGTGGATGACGGGCGCATCCAGCAAGGTGTCGCGGGCCAGATTGTGCAGCGGCTGCAAGGCCTGGGCGAGCCTGATCATGGCCCGCGTCATGCTCTGGCGTGGGACGTCCACCTGGTGGCGGGCCATCACCTTCTCGAAGCGCGCCAGAGGCAGGCCGTCGACATACTTCACCACCGCCATCATCGCCAGGAACCCGGCGCTGAAGTTGCTGCGCGGCAGGACCTGCGCCGATGCCGGCTGCTGTACCGGTGCCTGATCGCCCTTGGGGCAGGCGTAGCGCGGGCGCACCGTGCGGATCACGCGGATTTGCATCGGCACGATGTCCAGCTGTTCACTCACGTCTTCGCCGATACGCACCATGGGGGTGCCGCAGGCGCATTGGCGTTCTGCTTCGGGGACATCGACCAGGAACTCGACGCGGGGCAGCTCGGGCGGCAAAGCGCGGCGATGACCGCGCTTGGGGCGAGGCGTGTTGTGCGCGGGCGCGCCCTCGTGTGCGTCTTCGAGATCAGCGGCCTGCTCGGCCAAGGCTTCCACTTCGTTAAACAGCTCGCCCTGGTGCGACTCGCTACTGGGGCCGAACACCTGATGCCGGGCCAAGCGCCATTGCTCAAGGATGCGTTGCACCGCCTCGGCGACCCCTGTGGCGACGCCGGCGGCAATCCCTTCTTGCAGTTTCCTCTCGAACTCGGATTGCATCGCCGAACGCAAGGCGTGAAGGTGGGTTTCGTTCTGCGCCTGCAGCGTGGCCCGTAACTCGGCCAGCGTCTTTTCGCGCTCGGCTTTCAATGCCGCCTGGAAGGCTTCAACCGAGGTCGGCACAGCGCCGATTTCGGGGCTGAGCTCAGGGGGGAAGGATGGGGTGGCTGCAGGGCGATCAGACATGCATAATTATACCAGAATTATCACATAACTGACTGATATTTCAGTGTTTTATGAGGATAATTCGCCCATAAATCAAACCCTTCCAACAGCCACTCCAACTCTTTGGGGGTGAGTGTCACGGTCGCTTGCGCGCCTGGCGCGGGCCAGGCAAAGCGCTCTTTCTCCAGCCGCTTCTGCCAAAGGCAAAAGCCGTTGCGATGCCAATACAGAATCTTGATGCGGTTGCGCTGGCGATTCACGAACACGAATAACGTATCGCCGAAGACATCCAGTTCCAGCTCGCTTTGCACCAGCGCGGCCAGCCCGTCGATCTGCTTGCGAAAGTCCACCGGCACGCAGCACAAGTAGACCTGCCCAATCGCCACTCCCGGGTGCATCAATGCACCTGCTCAGTCAGCGCCTGACGCACCTGCGCCAGCCACTGCGGGCTGGGCAAGCCGGGCAGCTCCAGACGCAGGCCAGCGCCCAGCACCAGTACATGGCGATCCGCCGCGACAGGGTGATCGACAGCGGCGAGCGGACCCACGCTGACCGGCACAAACTGGCGCGCAACCGGCGCAGCCACCGCCTTGACGGGCACCTGAGCCTTCCGCTCCAGGGCTTTGAGGCGCCGGCGCCAATAATACAGGCTTGAGACCGGCAACCCCTCACGCTGCGCGTAGGCCGTGGCGCCAATGCCCTCGCGCGCTATCGCGTCAAGGTGCATTTCCCACCAGGCCTGCCCTGGTCCTCGACTCGTCGACATCCTCGGTTCTCCTGTTTGCTTGCAGAACTGATACGATGCCCCACAGAGCGGGCGCGAACAATCATGGGAAAAATGGAGCGTTTACCGACGAACGAAGCGAAACGCTACTGCATGAAGGTGACTGGGGGCGAAAATAGGGGGACAGACCCCAATCATCGGGTATGCCAATTCAGTCCCGATGTTCTTAAAAATCCACGCGCTTTTCGGAATAATGGGGCATCCACACACCCGGATGCCGATCATGCCAAAACGCCAGGATCATCCCCCCATAACCCAGGCTGTTTCGATAAAACCCAAGCTGTCTAAACCTGTCGCCAACGACTATGACAGCCCGTGGAAAGACGCGTTAGAGCAGTTTTTCCCACAAGCTATCCAGCTGCTGGCCCCAGGTTTGTACGCCCTGATCGATTGGTCCATCCCGCCGGTGTTTTTGGACAAAGAATTGCAGGCCATCCAGCGCGCAGCAGTCCCCGCCGAGGGCCGTTTGCTGGTGGATAAATTGGTTAAAGTGCGCTTGTGCACAGGGTATCTGGCGCACCTGCAAGTCCACCTGGAAGCCCAGGGTCACTTGGCCTGCGATGCTGATTTTCAAGCCTTTTCCTGGCGCGTCTTTCAATACCGCACGCTGCTGCAAATCCGCGACATGCGTCAGCACAATCTGAAGACCCCACCGCCTATCTACAGCCTGGGAATCCTGATTGACCAGCCCGCCAGCGCAGATCCGCCAATCACACAACTTTGCCATCAAGATAAGTTCTTGTCACAAAAGACCGAATTTATCTTTCCGGTTGTAGAATTAAGCCAATGGGCCAACCGATTGGACGAACTGGACGCCCAGGCTTTCGGTAACCCGTTTGCCATCTTTGTGATGGCGCAAATCCAGGCATCCCGTCACCCAGACAAAGCCACCCGGCTGCGTCCCTTGATTGACCTGATACGCCGTTTGTACAGCTACGGCTACAGTCAGCCCCAGATTGGCCAACTGCTGCGCTTGGTTGAATGGGTGGTGCGCCTACCCCCGGAGCTGGAAACGGATTACTTGGAAGCTGCGCAACAGCTGGAACAGGAGTATGAAATGAGCTACGTCACGATTGCCGAACGCGTGTATACCCAGAAAGGTATTGAACAGGGTATTGAGAAAGGTATTGAACAGGGTATTGAGAAAGGTATTGAACAGGGCATTGAGCGGGGTATTGAGCAAGGCATTGAAAAAGGCATCGAACAAGGTCAGGCCAATTTATTACTGCGTCTGATCGAACGTCGTTTTGGCAGTCAACCTGCTAATATCCACGAGCAAATTCGCACGGCCAGCAGTCCCCAGTTGGAGATTTGGTCATTGAATTTTGTGGATGCTCAAACCCTGGATGATGTGTTCGACTAAATAGGGGGTTAGAGCAGTTTTTCCCACAAGCCATCCAGTTGCTGGCCCCGGATTTGTACGCCCTGATCGATTGGTCCATCCCGCCGGTGTTTTTGGACAAAGAATTGCAGGCCATCCAGCGCGCAGCAGTCCCCGCCGAGGGCCGTTTGCTGGTGGATAAATTGGTTAAAGTGCGCTTGCGCACAGGGCATCTGGCGCACCTGCAAGTCCACCTGGAAGCCCAGGGTCACTTGGCCTGCGATGCTGATTTTCATGCCTTTTCCTGGCGCGTCTTTCAATACCGCACGCTGCTGCAAATCCGCGACATGCGTCAGCACAATCTGAAGACCCCACCTCCTATCTACAGCCTGGGAATCCTGATTGACCAGCCCGCCAGCGCAGATCCGCCAATCACACAACTTTGCCATCAAGATAAGTTCTTGTCACAAAAGACCGAATTTATCTTTCCGGTTGTAGAATTAAGCCAATGGGCCAACCGCTTGGACGAACTGGACGCCCAGGCCCCCGGTAACCCGTTTGCCATCTTTGTGATGGCGCAAATCCAGGCATCCCGTCACCCAGACAAAGCCACCCGGCTGCGTCCCTTGATTGACCTGATACGCCGTTTGTACAGCTACGGCTACAGTCAGCCCCAGATTGGCCAACTGCTGCGCTTGGTTGAATGGGTGGTGCGCCTACCCCCGGAGCTGGAAACGGATTACTTGGAAGCTGCGCAACAGCTGGAACAGGAGTATGAAATGAGCTACGTCACGATTGCCGAACGCGTGTATACCCAGAAAGGCATTGAACAGGGTATTGAGCGGGGTATTGAGCAAGGCATCGAGCAGGGTCAGGCCAATTTATTACTGCGTCTGATCGAACGTCGTTTTGGCAGTCAACCTGCTAATATCCACGAGCAAATTCGCACGGCCAGCAGTCCTCAGTTGGAGATTTGGTCATTGAATTTTGTGGATGCTCAAACCCTGGATGATGTGTTCAGAGAATGACTAAATAGGGGGACAGACCCCGGTTTTTGGCAGTATCAGGCTTCGTGTTGACGCATGGGGCCTTTTCAATTGAGGGGGTGGGTACTGGTTTTGGTGTGCTTAAATTGTCTTTTGAGACAGTGGGTGGAAAGTTTTTTTGCTAGGCTGAGCGCATTGGTGTTTTGCTGGAGGCGTCATGCCCCGTCTTCCTCGTGCGGTGTTGCCGCATGTCCCATTGCATGTGATTCAGCGTGGCAATAATCGGCAGGTCTGTTTTGTGACCAGGGATGATTATCACTACTACCTGAACTGGCTGGCGGATTATGCAAATCAGTCGGGCTGCCAGGTTCATGCGTATGTGCTGATGACAAATCATGTGCATCTGCTGGTCAGTTCGGCCGAGAAAGAGGCCCCGAGTGCGCTGATGAAGCGCTTGGGTCAGCGGTATACCCAGTATTTTAATCGCACCTATCACCGCAGCGGGACCTTGTGGGAAGGCCGCTTTCGCTCCAGCCCGATTCAGACGGACGATTATTTTATGGCCTGCCAGCGTTATATCGAATTGAACCCGATCAGGGCGGGTATGGTGTCCCATCCTGCGGAATACCACTGGTCCAGCTATCGCTCCAATGCTCAAGGGGGTGCGGGGGCTTTGGTCACGCCACACAAGATTTATCTTGGGCTGGGGGATTCTGATGAAAGCCGACGCGCGGCTTACCGGGATCTGTTTCGCGCTGCGCTCGAACCCGGCCTGATCGACAAAATTCGACAGGCGTGCAACGGAAACTCTGTCCTGGGGAATTCCCGTTTCGCCAAAGAAATCGAGGTGGCACTGGGCCGCCGGGTTACTCCAAAAGCCTCAGGCAGGCCCCGGAAAACCGGTGCGAAAACCGGGGTCTGACCCCATGGTGATGGTGTACACTAACCGGCTTCATCCAGTTTCATTGGAGACAGCAGGCTGCTGGCCTGCTGCTGACTTTAGCTAAGGAAACCCAAAAAATGGCACAGAAAATCACGATTGATGGGAAAGACTACGATCTGGACAGCCTGTCCGACAACGCACGGGCGCAATTGGTCAATTTGCGTGCCACCGATCAGGAACTAGCACGTGCCCAGGCGCTGATGGCGATGCTGCAAACCGCGCGCACCGCCTACGCCAATGCACTCAAAGCCGAGCTAGACGCTGAAGCCAAGCCGAAAAAATAAGTACCACCACGTTTAAGCGGGCCTATCGCTGCCTTACCCAGCGCATCAGAAGTCATAGGAGATTGCTGCATGTCTGTATCAGACTTATCAACGGTTGACCAAATCACGCGTCTGACGGGGTCGGCCCGTGGCACGTTGCAGCGGGCGCAAGACGATTTTGCGCGTCAGATGCAGTCTGCAATGGCAAGTCTGGGTGGGGACGCATCGACGGTGCGCAACACGGTGGCGCCAGTTGTTGCGCAGGTCACCCAAGCAGTGGAATCCGTGCTCGCGCAATTGCAAGCCTCGCAGGCGCTGGGAACAGCCTCGGTAGTGCCCGCCAAAACGGACGCCGCCCAGGCTACAGCGACGCCCCCGACAGCGAATAAAACGCCCGATGCTGTTGGCCATTATTTGCTCCCCGGAGAACCCGGTGCTGGCTTGCCAGTCAATTATCGCAATTCGCCTTTGTACCAGGATTGGCTGGCGCAAAAGCCGCAAATGGGTGAAAGCGTCACCGAGTTTGGCAAGGCCCTGTCGGCGTGGCAGAAGGCCAATCCGTACTACATCGATCCAGATCGCTACGATACGTTCGAGGCTTATCTGGGGGCGGTGCAGGTATCCACCAGCTCAAGCAACCATGCTGCACAGGCAGATCCGGCTCGATACACCTCATTTCTCAGCAGCTACTACGGCCCGGCGGCAGTGGCCGATCCGTGGGGTAGTCGCTTAGGCAATGTGACACCTGAAGAGATGGTGGACTGGTCAGAAGGCACGAAACAGCAGTATGACACTGCTCTGGCAGTTCGGCGTTCCATCGAGGCGCTAGAGAGCGCGGGCCTGCTAGGAGTGCGGGGCAGCTAAGCAATAAAATGGGGCTAGTAGGCCCCATTTTTTATATCGCAGGCGATGGTTTAGCCCGGCATCAGGCATTTAGGGTTTCGCAGCATCGTAAAACCACGCACGGGCAAAAGTGCCCCATGACCAATCTGCTGGGCGCATGGATCAGCTGGAAGACACGTTGGGCCAACAGCGCTATCTGCTGGGTGACCGCATCACCGAGGCCGACTGGCGCTTATTCACAACCTTGATTCGCTTTGATGCCGTCTACCACGGCCATTTCAAATGCAATTTGAAGCGCCTGATCGACTACCAGCATCTGTGGCGCCACACCCGCGAGCTATATCAATGGCCGGGGGTGGCGGACACGCTGAACTTCGACCACATCAAGCAGCATTATTACCGCAGCCACGGCAGTATCAACCCCAACGGCATCGTGCCGTCGGGACCAGTGTAGTGAAGTGGTCCAGCTGGTTGGCGTCACGCTAGGTGATTTTATTGCCGGAAACATTGCTGAAGCTTGGTAAGCACGCGCCGTTAATTTTAATGGGATTA
>JAUCCA010000010.1:0-12383 GCA_034676525.1 Giesbergeria sp. | reverse complement strand
CTGTGGGATTTAAAGGATGACATGATCATGTTTACAGGAATCGTCGCAGCTGTCGGCCGCATTACTCAGGTAAATTCCTTGGACGACCAAGCTGAATCCGGTGTGCGCCTGGTGATTGACGCGGGTCACCTGCCGTTGACCGCCAGTCGTCTGGGCGACTCGATCGCGATTCAGGGGGCATGCATGACCGTCGTCGCCCTGCAAGACGACCACTTCGAGGTTGATGTCTCGCGCGAGAGCCTGGTGCGCACTTGCGGCCTAGACACTCCCGGCGAGGTAAATCTAGAGCATGCCCTGTGCGTGGGCGATAGCCTGGACGGCCATCTGGTCTCTGGGCACGTCGATGGCGTGGGTCAGGTCACCTGCTTTGATGCCGTTGGCGAATCCACAGAATTGCGTATTATCGTGCCTGCACATTTGTCCAAATACATGGCCTATAAAGGCTCGGTGACGGTCAATGGCGTCAGCCTCACCATCAACCGCGTCGACGACCAGGAAGAGGGCACCGAGATCTCCATCAACCTCATCCCTCATACTATTCAGGTCACCACTTTGCGCAATCTCCAGGTCGGCAGCAGTGTAAATCTGGAAATTGACCTTATTGCCCGCTATGTCGAACGCATGGTCGGCAGCGTGGGCTCGGTTATCATGCCCGCGCCGACACTGGCCTGATGCGGCTTGTGCCGATCTTTGTATTTTGTGTGCGTTACACCACCCGGGCCGATTCAGCATGGATTAGTCTTCGCGGAATTCATGCTAGAATTACGGACTTCGTTTGCTGGAAATTAATTTAGTAGGCGTATAGGACAGGTGGCCGAGCGGTTGAAGGCGCACGCCTGGAAAGCGTGTATACGTGAATAGCGTATCGGGGGTTCGAATCCCCCTCTGTCCGCCAGTTATATTTATCAAACCAGATCACAAAGTCTCATAAAGTCCTGAAAACAGCATAAACGCTAGGTTTCAGGGCTTTTTTGTTTTCCAAGCCGTTTTTTTATGACCTTGCTGTCTCGCAAAAGTGTGGGTATCTTTTTTGGTACCCACTGCGGGGGCAGAAATATACCGACAACGGCTTACGGATTCTCTCATGTCTGGCGGTGGCTCGGGAACGGCATCTTGAGGCCCGCCGTTGGCACAAGCATTGGGCGGTGAACAAAACAAAACAGCATGCTGATTACGTGCTCAAGCGTTTGGGTAATCCCCCCATTTCTAGCAGTAAGCTTTTGTAGGATGTGTTAATAAGTGGGGGGGTTCGCTTCTGTGCAGGTGTAAAGCTGCAATTGATTTAACTAATCCATTGGATTGCAATCTGGTATGTACGGGATCGCGGAATTACCCTCGTATATTCGGCTGGCGAACAAACTTCTCAATGAGGATGAACGTCGCGATTTGATCGACTCCTTAGCCGAACACCCGCAGGCGGGCGACATCATGGAAGGTACAGGTGGCGTACGTAAGTTGCGTTGGCGTCGCGGTGGACATGGCAAGAGCGAAGACGTGCGTATTATTTACTATTACCATGATGACTGTATGCCGCTGTATCTGTTGACGCTTTTCTCTAAAGGGGACAAGGCCAACTTGACCAAGGCTGAGCGCAATGAGCTGGCCGGCTTAGTCGAAATACTGGTAAGCATTTGGAAAGGACGAAACGCATGAGCACCGCGTTCGAAAGCATCAAGCAAGGTCTGCAAGAGGTCATCTCCCATGCGCAGGACGATGAGCGAGGTGTGCATGTGCATCGTCCTCGTGTTGTCGATGTGAAGGCCGTGCGAGCCAAGGTGGGGATGACTCAGGAGCAGTTTGCTGCCCGTTTTGGTTTTTCCACAGCAACCTTGCGCCATTGGGAGCAGGGTGACCGCAGCCCGCGTGGCCCTGCGCTGGTGTTGCTTAATGTCATCGAGCGCAACCCCGAAGCAGTCAGAGAAGTCACCATCACAGCACGCGATATCAGGGTAATCGCCTAAGCGGGCAAACGGGATACGGGATCAGGCCCTATTCTCTGCATTCTTTAATTTTGAATAAATAAGTGGGTTAATGGTATTTGACCCCCATTGAAAATGATAAGGTTCTTTGAGTCATGCTGGTGCTTGTTTCCGCAGCGGATTTGTCTCTAGCGTCTGGGATCCCATTATGTTTACTCCATTACCATTTAACGCCGCCTGGTACCTTAGCCAAAACCCCGATGTGGCGGCAGCTGTCAAGGCCGGTCTGACCGATGCCCAAACCCACTTTGATCAGTTTGGGCGCGCCGAAGGCCGCAGTGCTTCGCCGCTGTTCGGTACGCAGGCATATCTTGCCCGGTACCCGGATGTCGCCGCGGCGGTTAACGCGGGGCAAACCACGGCCTGGGATCATTTTCAGGACTATGGTGCCGCCGAGGGCCGGATTTCCACGCCGCTGTTTGATGAAACCTTTTATTTGCAGCACAACCCGGATGTGGCCGCTGCGATTGCCAATAGCACGGCTCAGTCGGCCGTCCAGCATTTTGTCTTGTACGGCTACGCCGAATCCCGCGCGATCAATCCGGCGATCGACCTGGGCAAATACCTAAGCGCCAATCCCGACATTGCCAACAGTGGCCTGAGCGCCTACGAACACCTGATGACCTATGGGGTGCACCAGGGCCTGGATTTGGGCAATGGCGTCACCCTGTCCGATTTTTCCGGCGATCCGGTTTTTAACCAGTTTCTGGCAGCGGGTGATATCGAACAGGCCCTGCTGCGGGTCGAAGCCGTGGCGCCGTTCTTCCCCACCTTCGAGCGCCCGGCCGGCTGGATGCCGGATGCCGATGCCTTTATTCCGGTGGATTTTCTGCCGCACGAAGGCTCACCGCTACGGCTGGTCGTCCCGCCTGAAGTCAACGTCCCCGACGGTTTGGTGCTGTCGGAAGACGTTTTCGATGTGCCCGATGATGGTAGCGATGATGACGGACATGACGACGGTGGACATGACGACGGTGGTGGTGATGGTGGTGATGGAGGTGATGGAGGTGGTGGAGGTGGTGGAGGTGGTGGAGGTGGTGGAGGTGGTGGTGACGACGGAGGTGTCACTCCGGAAGCCTTTACGGTGATGTTGGATGCCACGACGCAGAAGATCACGTTTGGCGGAACAGAAACCGGCCTTATCAGCCTGACCACGGATGGCACTCTCTTGACCTTCATGCGCGGCGGGGTGGCGGCCAGCAATCAACCGGCCATCGCCGACGTGGCACCTGGCGGCATTGCCACTGTCCCTGGGGTGACGATGACCGCCGCCACGCTGGTGACCCCGGGCCTGGCGGCAACCCTGGCCGATGGTGCGGCCACGCTGGGAGCGGTGACATCCAACCAGGCTGACCTGACCGCTTATATTGCCAAGGTCAAGGCCAATGGCATTACCGCAATCACTTATGCCGGTAATGGTGAGCTCCGTGACGCCGCTGCCGCAGTCGGCGGTGATGCCCTGGCAGCGGGTTCGATCACCCTGACAGATGGCACCATTACCACCGCGCAGCCCGATGTGCTGGCCAATCTCGCCAAGTTCCAGGCAGATCAGGTCACAGATATGGCAATCTCCAGCGCCAATTTCGGTGTTGCCGATGCGGCCAGCCTGAACGCGATCATCACGGATGGCGCATTGAAGGTTTATGGCGCAGATGGTGGCGCTATCATCAGCGCGGCGGCTTACACCAAGGCGCTGGAAATTCACGGCAGCAACAGCAATGACACAATCGATGGCGGCGCAGGCGCAGACACGATCTATGGCGATGCTGGCGATGATGAGATCGACGGCGGCGAGGGCAGTGATACCCTCGATGGCGGCGATGGCAATGATACGTTTCTTTATGCCGACAATATCCTGCTGCGCAGTGATGCTTCGGTACAAGGGGGGGACGGCACTGACACCATACGGTTTTCCTCAGGCATTGATACCTTAAATGCCGGCAGCCCCCAGGGTGATGATTTCGATAGTGATTTTTCAGCAGTTCAGAACGTAGAACAGATCCAGCTATTTGGCTCGAACCAGATCGACCTGGGCGCCACCTTGGCTGCCGCGAAGGTCCACACCATTCTATTGGGTGATGGTGCGACCACCTTGCGCTACGATAGCTTTGACCTGGGTACCGTGACTGTGGATGCGACGGCGTTGGCTGATGGCAATCAATTGACCTTGACGCAATCTGCTGGTGTTGCTGCGGGGCGCTGGTTTCAGATCACCAACCTAAAAGGCGATGTGGACGCGACGGCGCTGACTGATAACAATGGGTCAATCGCTGTTACAGCAGTGGCCGGGACTGATGTCTCTATTAAAGGCGGCAGCGGTGACGACATACTGATAGGTTCTGACGGCAACGACACGATCGAGGGCGGCGCGGGCAGCGATACGCTTGACGGCGGTGCGGGCGATGATGTCTTTCTTTATACCGACAATGTCCAGTTGAGCAACGATGCTTTCGTAGATGGGGGTAGCGGCATCAACACCATCAGATTCACCTCGGAAATCGATACCTTGAATGGCGGCTCCCAGGGCAATAATTTCCATGCTGATTTTTCAAAAGTCCGCAACGTAGAACGGATCGAGCTATCTGGCTCAAACCATATCAACCTGGGCGATGTTTTGCCTACCGTGGGGATCAATACCATTGTATTGGGTGATGGTGATACCACGTTGCGCTACGATCATGCTGACGTTGGCACGATAAAGGTGGATGCGGGGGCATTGGCCGACGGCAAAGATCTGGTGCTGAATGAGTTTATCGTGTCAACTGCAGGGCACAGGTTTGATATCATCAACCTGAAAGGCGATATCCAGGCAGCCGGTCTGACGCTCGGATCAATCTCTGTGACCGCAGCGGCAGGATCCGGGTTTGATGTTTCTATCCAGAGCGGCGGCGGCAACGACACGCTCAATGGTGGTGCGGGGGACGATAGCCTTTCTGGCGGTGCGGGCAACGACGTGCTGACGGGTGGCGCAGGTGCCGACACATTAATGGGCGGTGCGGGCAATGATGTTTTTGTCTATGCCACCTTGACGGATTCAGTGGCCAATGGCAGCACAACTGGCCCCGCCGGCGCCGACACTATTACCGATTTTGTTGTGGGAAATGATGTATTCAGGGTAAGTGCCGATGTGGCAGGTGTGATCGGTGGCGGTGTAAAGACCAATACCCAGGCATGGAATACCGATTGGGACACCACCATCACTGCCGCCTTTACCGCAACAGGCATCAGCGCACATGGCGTGCTGCAGCTGGAGATCACCGGGTCAAATGCCGGCACATACCTGATCATTAATGATGCAGCCGCTGATTACAACGCCGCCAGCGATGCCGTCATCATCCTGACGGGCATGGTTGGCACACTGGATGTCGGCAACTTCGTTACCGGCTAAGCATGGGGCGCTTGATCGGGTCCCGCAAATTTGTGGAAGCCAAGCGGGCCAATGCCAAGGGTAAAAGTGCGCGGGCCGATTACGCGCTGGACCTGATTGGCCAGCTGTACCGCATTGAAGCGCGCCTGAAAGACGCCAGCGATGTGCAACGCCTTGCAGGCCGGCAGACGCACAGCCTGCCGGTGCTGCATGCGATGCGAGTGTGGCTGGACGACACGCTGGCCAAAGTGGCGCCTAAAAGCAAGCTGGGCGAAGCGCTGGGTTACCTGCATAATATCTGGCCCCGGCTGGTGCGTTACACCGAACGCGGCGACTTGCCCATTGATAATAACCCTGCGGAAAACGCCATCAGGCCATTTATGATTGGTCGTAAAGCGTGGCTTTTTGCAGATACCCAAGCAGGCGCGCACGCCAGCGCGGTACTGTATTCGCTGCTGGAGACGGCCAAGGCCAATGGTCGCGAACCGTATGCATGACTGCGATTTGTGCTGGAACATCTGCTGATGGCCCAACGGTGGACGAGATTGAGGCGCTGTTGCCGTGGAATACCCCTGACCAGGATTTAGCCATGAATCTGGCTGCCTGGGAATAATGGGGGAGATGCACCGCTTACAACAAAGTCACGGTGCGCCTGCGGTCTGAATCTGTTGCTCCATTAGCAAATGCGTGCGTGAGTCTACTGTCACGCCTTCGGTGGGCGTCGCATTGAAAGCTCGTCTTCGCTCCCGCAGATTGCTTACGAATGAAGTCAATTTTTATCCCACAGCAGGGGTACAGTACATCTTGTGGAATACAAGATTACAGCGTATCGGCTTGTTGGGCACCCCTCCACGATTAAAGGGCTGAGTGCCGCCATCGCCTGCTGTCTATGACCAAGTCGCCCCTGAGTGACTGTCTTAGCACTGGCTCTAGCAACGAGGATGAAATGGCACATGCACCTGAAGGAAAAATTGCATTCAGTTCCGATATGCATGAGTATGTAAAGACCGAGCGAGAAACAGTTGCTATTGGGGATACCAACTTCACGGATATTTCGGCTGTAGTATTGTCAGAAAAAGACATTGATGCTGGTGTGCTGGATCGCGTTCGGTCGCTGGGCTTCGGTATCCCGATTTTTGCTGTGTCGGATGAGGATCCGAACACCACGCCCATGATTAAAGGGTTGAGCGGTGTCATCGCCCGCGAGCAGATCAACTCAGATTACTTTGGACGTATGGTCGAAGTAGCTGCAAAGAAATTTGACCACGATGTCCTGCCTCCCTTTTTTCGCGAACTGGCGCAGTATGAGCGTCAAGGTTACGCACAGTTCGACTGCCCGGGGCATCAAGGCGGACAGTTCTTCCAGCGTCATCCTGCAGGCCGTCGTTTCTATGACTTTTACGGCGAAAATATCTTTCGTACCGACCTATGCAATGCCGACGTCAGGTTGGGCGACCTTCTGATCCATGACGGCCCTGCCAAACAAGCCGAATTGCATGCCGCCAAGGTGTTCAATTCGGATTACACCTATCTGGTGCTGAACGGCACTTCTACATCAAACAAGATTTGCCTGAACGCGGTGCTAACGCCTGGCGACCTTGTGTTATTCGACAGAAACAATCACAAATCAGTGCATCACGGCGCTTTGTTTTTGTCGCAAGCCACGCCCATTTATCTGGAGACTGCGCGCAATGCTTATGGTCTGATCGGAGGCATAGATCAGCATTGTTTTGATGAAAGCTACATTCGAGAACGCATTGCCCGCAAGGACCCCGTCAAGGCTCAAGCCGAACGTCCCATTCGAATGGCTGTCATCCAGTTGGGAACCTACGATGGAACGATCTACAACGCACGGCAAGTGCTAGACCGCATTGGAAAACTATGTGATTACATTCTGTTTGACAGTGCCTGGGTCGGTTATGAGCAGTTCATCCCCATCATGTCAGACTGCTCGCCGCTGCTTTTGGATCTGACCGTCGATGACCCTGGAATCCTCGTGACGCAAAGCGTACACAAACAGCAGGCCGGATTTTCGCAGGCATCACAAATTCATAAAAAAGACGCCCACTTGCAGGGCCAGGCGCGCTACGTGAACGACGATCGTTTCAACAATGCATACATGATGCATTACTCGACCAGCCCGTTCTATCCGCTCTTCGCGTCGCTGGACGTAAACGCAAAGATGCATGCCGACGGCAGTGGCGAAAAGCTGTGGGCTCATGCTTTGCGCGTGGGTATTGAAGCGCGGAAAATGATACTCAAGCAGTGCTCGATGATTAGACCGTTCGTCCCCAAGCATGTACACGGCCGCCCATGGAGTGAGGCGCCTACTGACGAGATCATGAATGATCGCGCCTACTTTGCGTTTGACCCGAATGACGACTGGCACGGCTTCGATGGCTATCAGAAGGGCCAATATTTCGTGGATCCGAACAAGTTGCTGTTAACAACTCCCGGACTCAAGCCGGAAACCTTTGAATACGAAGATTTCGGCATCCCCGCGAACATCTTGGCCAACTATCTACGAGACAACAACATCATCAATGAAAAAGCGGATTTGAACTCTATTCTATTTCTGATAACACCTGCAGAGTTGATTACCAAGATGCAAAATCTGGTGGCCATGTTGATCCGCTTTGAGGATGCCGTTGAGTCGAACACGCCGCTTGCGCAGGTGCTGCCCAGCATCTATGCGCAGTACGAAAATCGCTATCGCGGGTACACCATACGTCAGCTGTGTCAGGAGATGCACGACTTTTATAAAGAAAAGAACATCAAGCAGATGCAAAAGGATTTGTTCCGGGAATGCAATTTCCCACTTGTGCGGATGGAAGCTCATGAAGCGAACTGGAAATTTCAGCGTGGCAAAGTCGATCTGGTGCCGCTGTCGGAAATTTCTGGACGGGTGTGCGCCGAGGGGGCATTGCCTTACCCCCCTGGCATTATCTGCGTCGTGCCCGGAGAGCAATGGACTGAACTGTCTCGTGATTACTTCCTCACTCTTGAAGAGGGCATCAATAAATTGCCCGGTTTCGCACCTGAACTGCAAGGTGTGCATTTGAAAACCGAGACGAATGGGCGTATTCGTGCTTACGGCTATGTGCTGAGAAACCAGGACAAGAGGTAAAACATGGCACATAAAACTGAAAACCGGATGGGTCTGATTTCATTGACGGTGATCACTATTATCAACATGATGGGATCTGGCATTATTCTGCTGCCGGCCAACCTAGCCCAGGTCGGCAACATCTCAGTGCTGTCATGGGTGGTGACCGCGATTGGCGCGGTGCTGCTTGCCTACGCTTTCGCACGGGCCGGCACCTATTCTAATCACCAAGGCGGTATGGGAGGATATGCCGAGTACGCACACGGTCGATCCGGAAATTTTTTAACCAATTACACCTATTTTGTGTCCCTGGCCATCGCAAATATCGCCATCGCCGTCACAACCGTCAGTTATGGTGCTTCGCTGATGAGCGTCAATCTGTCGCCAATCTCCACAGGCATGCTGACCATTGCCTGCCTTTGGCTGGCCTCCGTGCTCAATTTTGGAGGGCCAAAGATCACGGGCAGGATTGGTGGCTTCACGATTTGGGGTGTCATTATCCCGGTGGTCGGTATCGCGGTAATCGGCTGGTTCTGGTTTGACCCACAACGCTATGTGAGCGCCTGGAATCCCAAGGACATACCCGCATTTCAGGCATTAAGCGCTTCGATATCCATTACGCTCTGGGCTTTTCTGGGACTGGAGTCGGCCAGTGCCAATGGCGATGCGGTGGACAATCCGAAGCGAAACGTACCATTGGCTGTCTTGATAGCGACCGGGTTTACTGCTGTTCTTTATATTGCTTCCACCAGCGTGATTGCGGGCATCGTACCAATGGATCAACTTGCTGGGTCCAATGCGCCCTTTGGTTTGGTATTCACGCAGATCATGAACCCGACGGTAGGAAAAATTGTGGTTGGCTTAATGGTGCTCTCATGCTTTGGCTCTTTGCTGGGTTGGCAGTTCACCATCGCTGAGGTGGCGCGATCCTCAGCAGTGTCTGGCTATTTTCTTCCGTTCTTTGCCAAAGCGACCGAAGCTGGCGCACCCATCATTGGCATCTGTGTGATCACGCTCGCTCAGACGGTTCTGTCTTTGATGACCATCAGCCCCACGCTTAATGGGCAATTTACCACCCTGGTGAACCTGGCGGTAATGACGAATCTGATCCCATATATTTTGTCTATGTCTGCGCTCAGCTCTCTGCAAAGGGCTGAGAACGTACAACCGCAGTCAGCGAGAGTCGCCAACGTCGTTGCCTTTATTGCGGGTCTTTACAGCCTGTACGCGCTCTACGCGACAGGCACTCAGGCCATGCTTTACGGTGGCCTGGTTACCTTTGCTGGCTGGATGCTCTACAGCCTGGTTGCAGCGCGTCTGGATCATCGTCCCGTGCGGCAGCCCGGAACAGGAGAAACGCCAGTCATTCCCGACGCGGACGGCAAGCTGAACGCCGTGGCGGTTGCTGCTCAACAGACTTCGCGGGCGATACAATGAGACACGAATTGTTTGCGGTCTTGGGTACGTCGTAGCACGCTTGCGAAAGATGTCACCGCACAGCTCGTGCATGACCAGACGCGGTAGCGCCGGGTCGAAATCGGTATTGTTGCAACTTCAGGATTGCTGATTAACACGCTGCCCTGACCCCATTTTTCAAAACCACAATCCCCTACAATGCATAGGGGCAGGGTTTACATAGATTGCCTGAAGTCTCTTATTTGATTATTATTCTAACCATATTATTACTAATATATTAGTTAATAGGAGGCAGGCATGTTGTCATGGGCTTCGGGCCGTCACACGGCGGCCCTTCAGCAATTAGATTCGCAGGCCCTGCAGGTCGTGATGGGCAACGCCAGCATGATGTCGGCTTTCACCAACGTAGTGTCAGCCGCCCACGAACAATCCACGGTATTGGCACAGTTGCGCAACCAGATGGGGCGGTTGGTGGATCAGGTGGACGCCGTGGATCAGTCCGCCCAGGCGACGCAGACTGAAGTCAACAGCGTGCACCGCCTGGCAGTGCAGGGTAACGCCTTGTTGGCCGAGACCTCGGCCCGCACGCGTGCGCTGGTGGATTCTGCCCAGGAACTCAACGAACGCTTTGCCGAGGTCAGCCGTCAGGCGGGTGCGATTGAATCCATCTTGCGCTTGATCCAGGATGTCGCCATGCAGACAAATCTACTGTCTCTCAATGCTGCCGTCGAGGCCGCGCGGGCGGGTGAACACGGCAGGGGCTTCGGGGTGGTGGCTGACGAGGTCCGCAAGCTTGCCTCACGCACCGAAGAAGCCACCACCGATATCCGACAGATGATCGCAGGCATCACCAGCAGTACCACAGCAGCCGACGGTTTCCTGAAGTCCGTGCTGGATGACATCCGCTTGGGGGCTACCCAGACCGCCCAGGTCGAAACCCTGCTGACAGATATCTGCCAGCACTCTCAGCACACCAGCCAGATGTCGGATGAAATGGTTGCGGTGGCTCAAGATCAGGTGGTGTTGGGTCAGGCCATGGCTCGCGATGTGGATGTTCTGTCACAAGCCACTGAAAAATCCATCGAATGGGTGGCTAAGAGCAACACTGAAATTCGCGATATCCAGGGGCTGATCGGTTCGTTCAAGCGCGATGTCTCGGCCTTATTGCCCAGCCAGCGCGCATTGGACGTGTTGGTGTCCTGCGCCGAGGAAATGCGCGCTTGCAACATTTTGATCAAAAACGCCGAGTCCTATGCGCAGGTCGAGCCCGTCGCCCAGCGTATTATCCAGATCGACGAACTGCTGGACCGTGCCTGGATGCAGTATTGCCGCCGCCATCCGACAGCTGAAACCCGCCAGCCGTTTCAGCAGGCGCTGCGGGCCTATCGCGAAGTTCGAGCACACATCCTGGACACCGCCCGCGCCGAACGCTTTGCCCAGGTTCGCGACCTGATTTCCAACCAGGGCCGTCCAGCGTATGCCCGGATGAAGGCCATCCTGACTAAAATGGCCGAAGCCGAGACTAAAACCTAAATGGGGTC
Organism: Giesbergeria sp.; assembly: GCA_034676525.1. Taxonomy (GTDB): domain Bacteria; phylum Pseudomonadota; class Gammaproteobacteria; order Burkholderiales; family Burkholderiaceae_C; genus Simplicispira. The sequence goes on along the minus strand of JAUCCA010000010.1, from coordinate 974 downwards.
AGACCCCGTTTTTCCCGTTCAACCTAGGGCTGTGTCCAGAAACATCATCACCCCGAATCCCGCCATCAGGCCTACTGTTGCAGCGGTTTGGTGGCCGTTGCGGTGGGTCTCTGGAATCACCTCGTGGGACACGACGAAAATCATCGCGCCTGCCGCAATCCCCAGGCTGATCGGATAAGCGATGGGCAGGCCGCTGGCCATGCCTACCCCGATCAGGGCGCCTAAGGGTTCCATCAGACCGGATGCCACCGCCACCCCCACGGCCCAGCCCTGGTGCAGGCCGATTGCCCGCAGCGCCAGCGCTACGGCCAGCCCTTCGGGGATATCCTGGATGGCGATAGCCGTGGTCAGCGGCAGGCCCACGGACAAATCCCCCTTGGCAAAACCCACGCCAATCGCCATGCCTTCGGGCAGATTATGCAAAATAATGGCTAAAACAAACAGCCACACGCCGTTGACCCGGTCCGTCTCGGGGCCAGACAGACCGCTGCTTTCGTGACTGTGGGGCGTAAAATAATCCAACCCCAGCATCAGCAAGACACCTAACCCCAGGCCTACCACCACCGTGCTTGCTGCCGCAATGCTGCTATCGAATAAATCACGCGCTGCATCCAGCCCCGGCAAAATCAGCGAAAAAGACGCCGCCGCCAGCATCATGCCTGCGGCAAACCCCAGCATGCAGTCTTGCGCTCGGGTATCCACCCGCCGTAGCGCCAGCGCCGACACGGCCCCCAGCGCTGTTGCCCCAAACCCTGCCAGTCCACCTAGCGCGGCGTACCCCAGGTAGGTGCGGTTATACCCGGCAAATGACCGTATCCCGCTATCCAGCAGCAGCCAGGTCATGGCCAACAACGCCAGCAGCAACCCCAACGCAGGCCCTCGGTGCATCAACACCTGGCGGCGCCAGGATTGCAATAACGTTCTGCTCATGTAGGTATCTCTTTTCTTTGACCCCCATTTCTCCCATTTTCTCA
>JAUCCA010000009.1:0-10315 GCA_034676525.1 Giesbergeria sp. | reverse complement strand
ATCTTCTATCGGGCCATATACGTGGTAGATAAAAGGGCGTTTAATATTGCGCGTAGACTCAAGCGCCATGAGAAGGTTTTTTATTGGTGAAATGCGAGATACAAATACTGCGCGCAGCGTGTTCGACTGGCGTTCATGAGAGGGTTCGGCAAAATCTTTGGATCCTATGTCTTCGGCGATACGGATATCTACTTTTGGCCCAAGGGTTTGACTAATATCTCGAAGTTCAAAATCACTCGATGCCTGAAATGTAACTCCATTCTGAAGTTTGAGGAGTTTGAAGGCGGCAATAAAAATACGCTTTTTTATTGGTTTAATTTTTAGTGCGCCACGGGATAATTCTCCCCGAGGTCCCAGCACAATTTTCTTCTTTAAGAATTTGGCTAGCAATAATGGGTAAAAAGAAAAACGCGGAGAAAAGAAGCTATTCAAATAGATAACATCGTAGTTTTTCTCTCTGAGGATATGTGCGATTTGTTTGTAGCCGCGACTGCCGGGCTTTGCGTAAAAGACTGATGCATTGCCTACTTGATTCCACTCTCCACAGACAATCGAGGAGTAGGGGGCGCTATCGCCAAGATCTCGGTCATTGGTGACGAGTTGAAAAGAAATTTCTTTATCTGTCTGCTCAATCAAGTTCTTTATAGTCTTAATAGGGCCGCCACCTTTGTAACCAGGCAAGAAAACGTCGGAGAACGCCAATATCTTAAGGGGCTCGTTAGGTGATAAGTCAGACATATGTTGGTTGGCTTGCAAAAGGCTTGTCACTGGAACGTATGTGAATCAAGTGGTTTGATGCGCATTGTGCCAAGGCGGAACAGGTCTCTCCCGCACGCCCGCACGGTGCTCAAGCAATTCTTGCAAGTATTCAGCGCCGGCCTGCGCCCCCAAGCTGGTGGCCCATCGAGCGAGTGCGGTGCGCATTAGCCCGTTCACACGACCCCTATCCACAGCCTGTTGCAACAAGTTGGTTAGTTCCATCCCGTTTCCAGCTCTGAATACCCCACCGATTCCGCTAGCTCGAACTACCTCGGCCGAGCCGCACGAGTCACTGCAGATCGCAGGAGTTCCCGCCATTAGTGCCTCTGATACCACAGCGCCCCAACCGTCATGGCGGCTGGGTAGCACTAGGCAATCAGCCTGGCTCAGGTGTTTTGGCACCGCTGTAATAGGCATCTGTCCCATCCAACGAACCCTATTCGATAAACGGGCGTGGGCCAAGTCTTGCAATTCCTGCTCCAGCGGCCCGGATCCAATCACAGTGAGTTCGAATTCGCGATGGAGCTCGCTCAGCGAGGTGATCAGGAGGTCAACGCGTTTTCTTTCAATGAACTGCCCGACATAGATAAATCGGAATGCTTGCCCTTCAGTATCTACCGTCGTATCTTCCGCCATTCCATCCGGCAAAAAGTAGGCAAATGGAAACACATTCTCGTGCGCCACACCACGCGCCACGACCCAAGTGGGCGTTAGTGCACCTGTTGCGAGGACCCCGTCCAAATGTGGTCGTGCTTTAGCGAATAATCGGCGGTATTCGAAACGCTTGATGATCCCTCTCCAACCGGTATCCTCTACCGTTTCCATCACCACCCACTGACGCAGGCGACGCTCTGCGAGCGCGGTCTGGGCAACGCTTACAAGACCATTACCTCTAATACCCTGACAGATGTGAATGGAGAGTGGCGGCGCTCGCTCTACGAGTTTACGCACTGCTTCTTTACTTGGTGCTAGTTCAAGCTGCGCCGGAACAAGGTCAGGTGGCCCCCAACCTTGGAGCGCTCGGTCTTCTGTCATAGGTTGCTCAGCCACATACACGACCTGGCACCCTCGCTTCGCGAGGGCTGAAGCGAGCCCAGCCATGTGCGGACTGACGATGCGTTGCCAAAACCAGACAGAGAAAACATCTTGCTTCATCTCAATGTCCCTTTCGTTTGTCCAGCGGAAAATATCCAGCCAATCAAAACTAGCGAAATCAATCCAAGGCCACCAGGTGAAAACAAGGTAGATTCACCCAGGTTGAGCAACAGCGTCGTTATCGCCACTGCGAGAGGTGTTACTCCCCCGCGTGCTCCTCGACTGAGTAGCATTAAAATCCAAGCAATAACGCCAATCGATCCGATCAAACCTACCTCCTCCCATACTGCAAGGGGGAGCACACCTTTCTCGACCGCAGCGCCGGTGGGCAAGCCAAGTAGTGGATCACGCGTGACTTCCATTTCGTCGGCTTGCGATGCAATACCGAAACCTATCCCGAAAAACGGATCGACTTCGATATTTTCCCACATCGGGTCCATCAAGATCCCGCGCGAGTTTTTATACGCATCTACGAGATCTGTTATAGAGGCCCTTCCGCTCTTCGAAAGATAGCTTGCAGCAATGTCTGCAAGTTTTGGCGCAGCTAATGTGGAAACAATTAGCATTATAGTGCCGGCAAGTAACAATCGACGACTCCGCAAACCCGGTAGCACATCCTTCACGCTTCGTCCCGACAATGCCGGCGCTGTGAGCACGGCAAGAAAAATTCCTAGAACTAACGCCAAGCCCGCGGTACGCGCTTCTGAGAGCACAATCATGGCAAGACAGGTGCCAAGGACAACAAAGGTCCACCACGAAGGCCGGGGGCTCGAAAAAAGGGCTTTTTGCAGAATGAGGTTGGAATCGGGAGGTCTGTCAGTCCAGTCCGCCTGATTCCGCAATCTCGACCAAGGTTGGAATGTGGGGACCGTACTCGACTTGCTGAGAGACCCCCGTGGTTGGAATCGTAGCCTTTCCTGCTGCATCTACGCGAACGCCAGAGCCCACTTTTCGGGCGTACTTCGCGTAGAGCGTCTTGGCCCGGATGATTTCGTAGCTGTAGCCTCTGCCTAGCCTGTTGGCGATCTTGATCAAGCCATTCAGGCTCTCGGTATAGGCATTGGTGATCTGAACCGGCGAATCCCAGTAAGCGAAGATGTCCTCATAATGGTTGTGGACGGTCTTCGCCAGTGTCTTGAACCCCTCCATTCCTTTCGCTGGCAGCACGTTCTCCCAAGCCTCGAAGGCTCGCATTGCCGAGCCTTTGTCGGGATCGTCATAGATCCGGTAGAACGCTTCCTTAAAGTCGTACGCCACCGCCAATTCCGGAATGTGTTTGCGGACTTCGTGTAGCGCTTCCTGCTCGGCTGGCGTGAGGGAAGATGGGCGTTTCAGGGTGAGCCACCGGATCGACTTCTTCACAAACACCCGTTCTCGCTTCGATAGCGCGGCCTGGTACTTCTTGCGCTCCTCGTCCAGCGCATTCGATGCTTTCTCGACGACGTGAAACTTGTCGATGACCAGCCGGGCGTTGGGCAGGAAGGCGCCAAACGATTTCTTGAAGGGGCGCCACATATCGGTACACACCCACTCAACCCGCTCACGGTCGGGCAGCTTCTCGAAGTAGGGTTTCAGGTGCTCCTGAGTCCGCTCCTCCAGCATGTCAAAGACGTTGTTGGTCGCCAGATTGGTAATGACGCAGCGGTATCCGCCGGCCAGATTCACCTCGTCGATTCCCATGATGACCGGGGTCTCGTAGCGGACGGTTCGCTCCAGTTCCTCGATCAAGTCATGCGCAATGTTCTTGATCGTGTTGACGGCAAGACCCGTCTGCTGCGCCATGCTGTGAAACGTCGTCGAGAGGCAACGTTCGCGTATGGCATCGACCAGACGCCGCGTGGCACGCCGCCGCTCATCCACGAAGGAAAGCTCCGGGAGCGTCATTTTCCCGCAGGCATCACAGCGGTAGCGCGGCCGAACGATCTCAAGCCGGGTCGGCTGCATCTGCAATGGCGTATCGGCGAAGATACTGGTGCGTTTGCCGTGCCGGTACATGGGGCGAGCACATTCCGGGCACTTCGGCGGACTCCCATCGACCGCGTTGGCGACGACGGTGATCACACCATCTTCGCAGCGCAGGTCCGCTGGCTCGACGCCGGAGAGATTGAGCAGGTCAAGCACTCGTGTCGTCCAGGTCGAGATTGCGCCGGTCGCGATCCAACTCGTAGATCAGGTCCGTGAATGCCGTCATGGCCTGTTTGTCCGCCTTCAGGAGAATCGTGGCGAGCTTCTGATGCGAGCTGAGTGCCCGGACTACCGCACTCTGCACGGCGCCGGGCAGGTTGCCCTTCATGACCTGATCGCGCGTGTTGTTCTCGATCTGCGCCATCACCACGTCGTTCTCGCGGGTGATTGCGGCGACCTGGTTGGCGAAGGCCATCTGGTCGCGTACCGGCGCTGCGTCACCAAACAGGCGGTTGAGCCGGTCGATGATCTCCCTCAGGTAGTCCGCATCGTCGCCCGTTTGGGTTCTGCCACCGGGACCAACGGGCTTGAGGGTCGGCTGATCTTCGTCCTCCGGTTTCTGATCGGGCTTGGCCTTTATGTCGAACCCGGTCAGTACCAGCCCCTTGAGATCGACATTCTCCGGGGACTCGCCATTGAGCCGCTTCTGGAGCAGCTTGGCGAAGGCGGCGAAGTTCTCCAGTTCGGGATCGCCGAAGTCGATCAGTTGCGCAACGTAGGCGTAGGTGCGACAGAAACGGCCAAGCCCGCTCTTGAAGGCCATCAGTTCGGCGACCTGATTGGCAAAGTCGCGGCGCTGGTGGTCGGCGGACTTCATGCCCGCCTCGTCGCCATTGCGATGCGCCTTCTCGTAGGCATCCTCCCAGGTGGCAACGGCATCGCGCAGCATCTTGAGGCGCTGGTTGAAGATGCGCGTCGGTCGCTCGGTCGCTGCGTACAGTGCCTTATGCTGCGGATCATGGGCCTGGGTGATGTCGCGGATGGTCTTGAAGCGGGCCTCCTTGAACGCCGCCAAGTCGTCCGCATCGTAGAAGCCCATCCCGTCCAGCGGCTCCTTGATCTCATAGACCACGTTGGGGTCTTGCACGTCCTCGATCTCGGCCCCCTCGTCGTACATCGAGAAGGCGCGGCGGACGTTCTCCGGGTCATTCACGAAGTCGATGATGAACACTTCGTCCTTGCCGGGCGCCGTGCGATTGAGGCGGGCGAAGGTCTGCACGATCTCGACATCGTTGGCGATCTTCTTGTCGATATACATCGCCACCAGCTTGGGCTGGTCAAAGCCGGTCTGGAACTTGTCGGCGACTAGCATCACCCGGTATTCGGGACGGTCGAAGGCGAGGCGAAGATCCTGTCCGTTCACCTCCGGGTTCATGTTGATTTCGGTGAACTCGTCCTTCTCATCCACGATGAACACGTCGCCGGCCAGGCGCTCATCGTCCGCGTGCATCACCTGTTTGCCGGTGATCTTGCCAGAGAAGGCCACCAGCGAGCGGATACCGGCATGTTCGGGATGCTTGGCGATGTAGGCGTCAAACCCCTTTTTGTAGCGCACGGCGGCAGCCCGCGAACTGGTCACGACCATCGCCTTGGCCTTGCCGTCCAGGAGGTGCGCCACGTTCTTGCTGAAGTGCTCGACGATGAACTGCACCTTCTGCGTGACGTTGGTCGGGTGCAGCGACATCCATTGCGCCAGCGCCTTCTTGGCCTGCTTGCTGCTGACCCGCTTCTTGTCTTCGATCTGCTTGCCGAGATTGAAGGCCGTCTTGTAGGGCACGTAGCCCTTCAGCACATCGAGAATGAAGTTCTCCTCGATGGCCTGCCGCATCGAATAGCGGTGGAAGGCGCCGGGCATGTTGGTCTTCGAGGCCGGGCGCATTGGGTCGGGCCGGCGACCGAAGAGCATGAAGGTCGAGTGCTTCGGGGTGCCGGTGAAGGCAAAGTTGCTGATGTTCCTGGGGCGCACACGGGACTGCTGAAGCTTCTCCAGCAATTCCTCCACGGTCAGTTCACCCATGCCGCCGGAGAGGGAGAGCGTCGCCTGAAGCTTGGTCGCCGTCGATCCGGTCTGCGAGGCGTGGGCCTCGTCGATGATGACCGCGAAGTTCTTGTCCTTTAGCCCCTCCTCGGTGACGATGGCCTCCATCGCGTACGGGAAGGTCTGGATCGTCACCACGATGATCGGCGTGCCCGCCAGCAAGGCTTCAGCCAACTGCTTGCTCTTGGACTTGGACGACTTCTGCCGGTCGATGGCGGCGATCACCCCAAACTGGTGGTCGATCTGCTTGATGGCGTCCTGAAGCTGACCGTCGAGCACCGTCCGGTCGGTGACGATGATGACGCTGTTGAAGATCGGGTCGCCGTTATCCCGGCGCAGCTTCACCAGATCGTGCGCAGTCCAGGAGATGGTGCTGGTCTTGCCGGAGCCGGCGCTGTGGTCGCACAGATACTGCATGCCCGGCCCGTTGGCCTTGGCGTCCGCGATCATGGCATTCACCGCGTCCCACTGGTGGTAGCGCGGGAAGATCAGGGTCTCCTTCTTCGACCAGTTGCCTTTCAGATCGACCACATCCTTCTTCTCGACGTAGACGAAGCTGTGGAAGATGCGCAGCCACGCATCGCGCTGACAGATCTTTTCCCAGAAATAGGCGACCGGGTACTCGCCATCCTGGCGCGGCGGATTGCCCGCATGGCCCTCGTTGCCCTGGTTGAACGGCAGGAAGAAGGTGTTCTCGCCATCGAGCTTGGTCGCCATCTGAATGTCGGAGTCCGACATGGCGAAATGCACGACCGCGCCGCGCTTGAAAGTCAGTAGCGGCTCGCGACGCTTGGTCTTTGGATCGACCGGCAGGCGGTCGGTACGGTACTGCTCCATCGCGGCGGCGGCTGACTGGGTAAAGTCAGTCTTGAGTTCGACCGTGGCGACGGGAATCCCGTTGATGAACAGCACCAAGTCAATCGCCAGCTTGCGTGTCGGGTGGTATTCGAGCTGAGGCACCACGCGCAGACGGTTTGCCGCATAGCGCTTCAGCACGGTCTCGTTGCGCTTGTCCTCGGGCGCAGCTTCCGAGAGATCGATGTGCCCGCAGCCGGCAATCGAGAAGCCGTTGCGCAAGACGTTGGCGGTGCCGTGATCGGCCAGCGCCTTGGCGAGCCGGTCCATCAGCACTTCGCCGGCACGCTCGCCGTTGTCCTTCTGGAGCTTGGCCCACTTTTCGCCCTGGCCGGAATCATTGAGCCAGGCGATCAAGTCGTCGAGGTACAGGGCGCGCTCGGTGTCGTAATCAACCGTATTGCCCACCAGCCAGCCCTGCTCGGCGAACTTGGTAACGATGTAGTTCTCGAAGTGCTTTTCTTGATGGGCGGTATCGCTCATGCCGAGTCACCGATTCAGTAGGGGTTAATCAAGGAGCCGTCCGAGTAGGCGCGAGAAGAGGCCGACGCTCTGTTCGCCGTGCCGCGATAGCCGCTCGGACCAGAAGTAGTTCTTGATGGCGAAGAAGGCGCCGACCAGCCCCAGCACGATGCCGAGGTATTGAATCCAGTGGATGCGTCGCTCGAAGACTTGCCGGACCAGATCCCCAAGCGGGGAGCGAACAGGATTGCTCTCCCACTGGTGATAAATCCAGGCGGGAACGCCCCAGTAGAAGAGCGAGAACATCACCACGCCCATGAGGGCCGCGCCCCACCACGGCAGGCGGTTGCCCACCTCCACGGAGTCGCGGATCAGGGCGCCGGCCGAGTTGCTGTTGCGCCTGCGGTAGTAGCGACGGCCCATTACGCCTCTCCCCGCAGGTCGATCTGGCCGGTCACGGCGGCGGTGATGAAGGCGGAGCGGCGCTCTTTGAGTAGAGCAACGCTCCTGTTTACCTTCGCCCCAATTACTCTTTCCAATTGAACAAGTCGTGCTATTTCTAATTGATTTTGCATAGGAAGAATCGGAATCTTCCACCCCAGCAACAAATTCATGTTCAGGGGGCGATTACGGCCAGCAGACCCACGCGAACAATCATTTAGTACAAAATCACCGTGCGCGGTCAAAAAATAGGCGTAAAGGTACTCGGTTAGGACCTCTTTCTCCCGACCTCTAATCACGGGGAAGCGATGAGAGACAACGCACCCGACATGTTCTTCATTTGCCAGAGCTACAGCTCCCTCCCATGCGAACTGCCCGCTAAGAATTAAGTCGCCCGACTGAATCCAGAAGAAGTCGGAGTCACCCATATCCTCGGTGTCGGTATCGTCACGTTTGAAAATTCCGCGCCCTCTATTGAACAACCCGAGCTTCGTGTAGCTGCTACCAGCTTGTTGGAGAACTGGGCGCGAAATCACGTCACAGACATGTGAAAGTCGTACCCATCTGAGATTCGGCGAATCGGGTGGAGGCGACGCCAGAGCAGTGATTTTTTCCTTCAGCAGTTCGATGAATCGGGTTTTCTTGGCGATCAGGGCGTCGATACGGCCGGTTTCGCGGTCGAGCGAGGCAAGGATGGACTCCTGTTCCGTGCTATCCGGGATTGGGATGTGAATCGACCCGACGTGCTCCCAGTCTGCTCTTGGCATTTTCGCCCCATCACATCCAGCTTCAATCTGTTGCGTGACCTCGGTGGTGAGCATCCAGTTCTGGAGCCATGCCGGCAATACCGATGATGGCTTGAGAACGAGAAATTCAGTTGAGCAAGCGCCATCTGTTGGCCCAGTGATGCATTTGCGAAGGTATGGACGGAGTTTGCCGTACAGCACATCACCGGCACAGAACAGTCCAACCGTTGAATCCTCAGTCTGGCGAGATGTCGTTGCTGTAGGCTTGTACTGCCCGCTGCCAGATTCGACATCTTCCAGTCCGATGTAGGGCAATCCATCCGGAATGGCATTGCAGCGGTCTGTGGCAATTTGCGCCGTGCGCTTGATCCTGACCACACTCCAATGCATCGGCACCTTGCCAATCCACTCCACGCCGGAATCCTTGTAGGCCGAATATGGCTTGTAGTGACTCATGCGCGCCTCAACTCAATTGCGCGATGCGCCAGATTGCCGTGGCCTGCGTCGCCATCCAGTTCTGGTGCGCAGCGATCCGCTCGGGGGTCCAGTCCGCATGGTCGTTACCGAGTTTCTTGGTGATCGCAAAGCCGCTTTGTTGGTATGTCGGCCGCTTTTGGGCGTAATCCAGGTTGCCCAAGTCCCGATTTGCTCCGGCCTGGAGCAACGTCATGTTGCCAAGTCGGTACACGAGGGCTTCCGCGTCGTCGTTGCCGATCCCGCCCCAACCATCCGGGGCGTTTTGCGGCAGGATATGCTCGATATTGAAGGCGTCACTGGCGAAGTCATGGGCTTGACCGGACAGGTGTTTTTCAAGGGCACAGAGAATGAAGCGGACCACGCGGTTGTTTCGAGAATCGGTGGTTCGGATCGTTTTCTCGGCGAAGCCTGTTCTGAACGCGGCATCATCCGGGTAGATGCTGCGCAAGGATTGCAGTGCCTGACCGAGAGTTCTCAATTCGTTCCTCGCTACACGCTCGGCGACCTCGTTGTACTTTCGCTCTTGCTCCGCAGTGCTGTAGGAGCCGATGACGTTGAACCGCATCGAGATAACAACCGTCGAGCGCAGTAGCCCCGTGAAATCGGGAGCGTCGAAGATTCGCTTGGCTGCGAGCAGTAGCGGGAACGGTTGTCGCACTCGGAAGGTCTTCAGTACCCCCGCCAGTTGCTTGTCCTCCTGTGGCCAGTCGGATGGTTCCGGCGAAGACAAGGCCAAGTAGGTATCAAGGTCTTCTTCCATGTCTCGCAGCAACTGGAACACGGCCTCCGCTGTACTGACCTGTGCCCGGATGGTCTTGAACAGATCGGCCTGGCGCGCAAAGCTGCGGCGGCTGTTCCAGTGCACGCGAAGGAAATCCGGGAAGTTCTCTGACTGGAGCCGGCCGACGATGGACTCCCACCGGTCTTCCAGGTTGCGCAGTTCGTGATCGGTCTCTCCACCCCGGTCGAGAACCGAGAACAGGTAGTTTTTCAACAGATCGGTCGCTGACAGGCGCACACCACGGGCGTTGAGCGTCTCGAACACCTTGTAGGCGTTGAGTTCATCGGTAACGGTGATCACCGTGAAAAACAGGCGGTCGCTAATGTCTTCCACAAGCTTCGCGAGGCGCATGCCCTCGTCGCCTGTACTGGCCTTGAGGTATTCGGCTACGCGCTTGTCGAACCACTCGAAGGCTTTGCGGAGTGAATGCTCCGAGGCGCGGAAGCCCCTCTGCGGAAGATGCCCGAGTGGCACCAGATAGGTCTGGAAATACGTGTTGTTGTTGCGATTGAGCGTCAGCTTGGGGCGCGCGACCAGCGTCACGGGATCGAGGTAGCCCACGTAGGTCTGCCGAATCTGATCCATGCGGCGCTTGTTCGGCTCGGCGTCATTGCCCGCATTGATCAGCCGCTGGATGTTCTTGAGAATGGCGAGAACAATGATGCTGATAGTTGTGAGGCGTTGTTGGCCATCAAT